>NZ_SODQ01000003.1:0-579282 GCF_004368805.1 Novosphingobium sp. PhB55
TTGACTGCTCGATATCCACTCGCAAGGCCTCCATGTGCCCCGCGAAATTCACACCAATGCCGCTCTGTACAAGGCCGGGTTCCGTCGGCGCTTACAGATCGGTCTCGCCAACATCGCGTTCAACTTCAAACGCTTCCTATGCTGGGAATGTCGGCCGAACTCGGCATGATGCACGCCGCCACCGCGCTGATGCCTCCACAGGGCGCCCCCGGTGGGCAGAAAACACCCCGTAGCCGCACGCGCGATGCCCAAGACTGCGTCTGATACCCTCAGTCCAATACACAAGCCGGGTAAATCAGGGTGTCCGATTGGGTTCCGATTCGATATCGCAACGTGATCAGCGGTTGCCATGAAACGTTCGAGGCTAGAAGAATCGAACCAAGTAATTCTTGCTTGACAGGGGTATGTTAAATGGACCGAAATCGAAAATAAAATCGGATATTTCTGGAATAAACAAGGGCTTGTTTTAAAAATTATACTCCCGCTACCGCTACATTTTCAAAAAATTCTCAGATCACAGCGGTATCGGTTCACACCGCTGCTGTGAATGGCGAGGGCACGCTGTCGGGGCCTTTGCCAATCTGCCAAAGCGCTTGTGACCCTGTCCCGGATAATGCCTCCAGCGGGAATGAGAGGAATCTGGCAAAAATCGAAGCGGATTTGAGCTGGAGATTTTGCATGAAGAAGTCGAAGTTCACAGGCGAGCAGATTGCGTTTGCGCTGCGTCAGGCGGAGGTTGGCACGCCAGTCGCCGAGGTGTGCCGGAAGATGGGCGTCTCGGAGGCGACGTATTAGCGATGGAAGCAGCTATACGGGGGCCTGGGGCCTTCGGAGCTGCGCAAGATGCGGCAGCTTGAAGAAGAGAACCAGAAGCTGAAGCGGCTCGTGGCCGATTTCTCGCTGGACAAGGCCATGCTCCAGGAGGTTCTGGCAAAAAAATGTAGCGCCTGGTCGACTGCGCGAGATCGTCCATTGGGTGCAGGATCGTTATCGGGTGAGCGAGCAGCGTAGCTGCGCGGTTCTCCGGTTCGATCGCAAGACGCACCGTTACCGGTCGATCCGAAGCGACCAGGCGCCGCTCAGGAACAGGATCAAGGAGATCGCCGCGACCCGCGTCCGCTATGGCTATCGTCGCATCCACGTCCTGCTTCGGCGAAGGTTGGACGGTGAATGTGAAGCGGGTACACCGCCTCTATCGCCTGGAAGGCCTTAATTTACGGGCCAAAAGGCCCCGCCGGCACGTCATGGCCGCGCGGCGAGTGGAACGGCCGCTGCCCTCGCACAGGAACGAGATCTGGGCAAAGGACTTCGTGTCCGATGCCCTGTTCGATGGTAAGCGCTTCCGCGCCTTGACCGTCGTTGATGCCTACACTCGCGAGTGCCTGGCAATCCATGTCGATCAGGGGATCAAGGGTGTGCAGGTCGTCGCTGTGATGGATCGCCTGCTGTTCGAGCGCGGCGGCGCGCCTGAGAAGATCAGGGTGGACAACGGCCCGGAATTTATATCTCGGGCGCTCGATCATTGGGCCTATGTCAACCGCGTAACGCTGGACTTCAGCAGGCCTGGAAAGCCGACGGATAATGCCTTCGTTGAAAGCTTCAACGGCCGGTTTCGCGACGAATGTCTGAACACGCACTGGTTCTTGTCTTCGAACGACGCCAGGAGCACGATCGAGGCGTGGCGGACGGACTTCAATGAGACCCGACCTCACACATCTCTGGGGTTCACCCCGGCCGATGAAAAGCCGGATCTCTCGTTCTGGCCGGTGGCAGAACTGGGACAGGGTCACTTGCCGTACCGGCTTCAGCATTTGGAGCAGCTCAAAGCGAATCGCTCGAGTTAGGTCATGGGAGCCTCACACCTGCTGCGTTCGCCGCGCAAATTCCGCCCGTCAGGAGCGCTTTATCAGTCTCCGGGCTTCGCTTAACAGGGTGAGAAGGGTTGCGCGGCCGCGGGGGGTGGCGGCGACGAGGGACCAGAAGAGAAGGTATCCTGCCGCCAGGAGCATGAAGACGTTTACCCACCCCACGCTCAGGTATTGGGTCCAGATCCACACCATCAGCGAGGTTATCGCTATGGAAAAGGCGTAAGGGGAGAGGGCTCGCAGCAGGGTGCCGAAGCTGACTGGCCCCTTCCGGGTTGCGGCGTACCAGATCAGCGGGCCCTGGACGCAGCCCGTGGCGATGTAGGCGTTCGCCACGCCCTGTATCCCCCACGGCAATCCCACGATGAATGAACCGACGAAGGCCAGCGAGCTGAAGAGCCCGAAATTCCTCATCTCGCGCGTGCGGTTCTGCGTGGTGAACAGCCAGCCCGTGCTGTTGCTGACGGGTGCGAAGAGCGCTCCTATCGCCAAGACCTGGAAGATGGGCGCTACCGCGTGCCATTTCGACCCGAGCACGGTGTAGATGACCAGCTTGCTCCCCACGCCGGTAACGGCGATGCTGGGATAAGTGAGGAGTATGATCGTCTCCAGGAGCATCAGGTACGACTTGGAGTATTTCTCGCGGTCGTCGTTCAATCGGGAGAGCAGGGGGGTCGCCACTTTGGCGATCGGGCCGGTGATCTGGCTGAGCGGCAGCAGCAGCAGTTTGTAGGCGCGGTCGTATATGCCGAGCTGGACCTCGCCGAGGTGCCGGCCGATGAGAATGTTGTCGAGGTTGCGGGCAAAATAGTTGAAGATGTTGAACGAGGTGACGTTGCCTCCAAAGCCCAGGATCTCTCGCGCTTCCGGCGCTTTTCCCGGCCTGGAAGGGACCCAGCGGGCCAGCGACCAGGCCAGCACGAGCGCGGTGGTCGTCAGCGTGGCCTGGCTGATCACGAGCGACCAGTAGGAAAACCCCAGCAAGGCCGCCGAAATGCCCGCTATCGAACTGAGGACGTAAGAGCCGAGGTCGACGGCCACCAGTGAACCGAATGCCAGTCGCCGGTTGAGGATGGCGACATGCTGGTTGTAGAAGCCGGTGAGCATCAGGATCGCGCCAAGCGCGACCAGCACGGGCGCAACGCGGGCGTCGTGGTAGAAGATCGATGCAAGCGGCGCGCCCAGCATCACGATTATGCCGGACGTGACGCTTACCAGCGCGCTCGTCCAGAAGATGAGGCTGAGCTGTGCCTGCGTGATCTGCGGCCTCTGAACGGTGGCCTGGCTCAAACCCAGGTCGGCGAACAGCGCCACGAACGCCAACAGGGGCGCCGCCATTGCCAGAATGCCGAACTCGGTCGGGCCCAGCAGGCGAGCCATGACGATCGACACGACGAATTGCAGCCCGAAGCGCACCGCCTGGGCGCTCATGTTGATGGCGATGCCCTGCGCCGACTTGCGGCGCATCGAGGAGTGGTCGCCCGGCGTCAAACCGGAGTCCAGGGCTGAGGGATTACCGGCCAACGTATTTCACAATCTTGGTTTTCAGCCAGTGCTGTCCTGCGGAACTCGTGAGCGATTTCGCCAGGACTCCCAGCTTCGATGAGAGATTCGGTGCATCCCCGTAGAGCACGTTCAGTTCATGCGTCCTGAGCGCGTCCGCGCGGCGGGTTAGTGCGCCTGCGACCGCTGGATTGCTGGCAAAGGGGGCGCGGCGGGAGAGTTTTTCCGTCTCCGAGATCATCCGGCTGTAGTCCACCCGCGTGCGGCTGAGGCCGGAGTCCCGCGTGGTATAGATATAGCTCAGCACCTCGCGGGCGAGCACGTATTTTGCGCCTTTCGACAGCGCATCGATGATGAAATGAAAATCTTCTCCGTGCCGGATGTCGGTCCGGTAGCGAAGGCCGTTGTCATTCAGGAAGGCGATCCGGAACAGAGGTTTCAACAAGCCGTAGTCCGGCTCCCTGTTGGCCGGCCGGGCCGCTTCCACGAAATCGCCGAGGCTGAGGGTCGTTATCGGGGCGTTCTCCTGGAAGACCGGCCCCGAGACCTCCTGACGCTGATGCGAGAAAAAGCGGATGGATCCGGCGACGATGTCGGCATCGCGATCTTCGGCAATCTGCACGAGACGGCTCAGAGCGCCGGGTTCCAGCGCGTCGTCCGCGTCGAGAACGGCGCCCCATTCACCGGCGGCATGGTCGAACGCGAGATTTCGGGCGCCGGATGGGCCAAGGTTTTCCTTGCTGTCGATGACGCGCAATCGCGGGTCCTTGCGCGCGATCGCCTGCAGGACGTCCAGTGTCGCGTCGGTCGAGCAGTCGTTCACCGCGACGATTTCCACCGAGAGCCCCTGCTGATCGAGAGCCGAACCGATCGAGCGCTCCACGAAGTCGGCGCAATTGTAGGCCGCCAGGATCACGGACAGTTTCGGCTGCATCACCGGGTTCATCCTTCAACACCGGAAGCGGGGAATGCATCGAGGCCGGAGCAATGGCTTCGCGCCCCCAGAGATCTCGGGCGGTGATCCAGTCTGTGCTTCAACAAAGGCACCAGTCTTCTCCTGATCAAGACTTGACCGATTATCGAGACGCGCACTTCCATTCATACCAAGCGCCGCTGATCGGCGGGAGCAGCCGGCCGATGGTCCCTCATCGCTGGCTGCTCTGCACTTCCCGCTGCGAGAAGAGGGGAACCCATGAGAGCAGGGACGTCAGCCGCAGGGCGGCCGTGCGCAGCAGGCGGTTCACCGGATCGGTGATCGCGCGCCACCATCGCGACGACACTCTCACGACCGGATTTGGCGACGTGAGAGCGTCCGGCTGCATGACGATGTCATAAAGCGCGGCAAGGCCGACCACGACCACGAAGAACAACCCGCTCAGCAACAGTCTTTCCGGGATCGACTGATCGTAATCCCGCGTGACGAAGATCAGGAATGCATTGCCCGCCGAGAAAGTGAACAGGCTGCGCCGACCCAGCATCGTCGCGCGTTCAAAGCCGGGGCCGCCTTGTCTGACGGAACGGCAGAGCGCGACGATCATCGCGGTGCCGAGCGCGCCGCAGAAGAAATAGAAGGGATGGTTGGCGTTCCTGAGGACCATTCCCGCTGCGGTTTCGGCAGTCACTTTCTCCGGCCCCATGAAATAGGTTGCGAGCGCGCCGACGCCAAGTGCCCCGCAAAGGAGGAGGAAGCGCCGGGTCACGGATTTTCTCACTTCGGCGTCCGCCGACCGATCCTCGCTGAGCAGCCAGCCGATCAGCATGCCCACGGCGACGAAAAACAGGCTGTGCAGCACGGAGGGACCGGCGACGGCATCGCCTATGCCCAGAAGCAGGTCAGCCAGTCGCGCCGGCACATAGTGGGCGAAATTGGGGGGCGGGGCGGGCAGCAACACGAACAGGGGGTGCAGGAGCAGGATCGCGGTCGAGGCGATCAGCAGCGGCGCCAGGCCCCAGCGCAGCCGGGCCACGAGGATCAGCGGGGCGAGGAAGAAGAGAATGGCGTAGTATCGAAGGATGTCGCTCAGCGGAATTTTCCCCGCGAGCAATGCGCCGAAAAACGCGCTTTTCAGGCTCAGTCTTCCCATCCAGAGCACGGGAATCAAGGTCAGGGCGTACAAAAGCCAGCAGAGAAAGGCCCGTTCGAACAATCTGGCCGTCACCGACTGGATGCCGTCGCGATCGGCGCGATTCCTGTAGACGACCTCCAGCAGGGCGCCGAACAGAATGATGAACATGGGAGTCGCCAGTCTTACGACGAATGCAAAATGCGGCTTCTGCTCGAAGAAATCTTCCCAAACGTTCGTAGCGATGAAGGAGTGGTTGAGCATCGCCAGGGTGATCGCCACGGTCCGAGCTATATCAAGTCCCAGGATCTTGCGACCTGGCGGCATCGCAGCGTACTCCCTATCTGAGCGTCCCGGCGGCACATTATCCCGCATGGAACCACAATGGGCATTCTAAAAAGGGTGATGGAAGGCTTCTTTTTTGCCTTCATTTAGAAGGACGAAGCCGATTTTCGTGGCTTTGGAGACGGCGCAGGCCAGGCCCCGGCGACCGGGTCGCGATTCGCGCTCCGAGGTTCGCGCTCCGAGGTTCGCGGAACCCGCTCCGGCGCCGGTCAGCCGCCCGTCTCGGTCAGCATGCCCTTCAGGACCACGCCTGCGTGCTGCACCGCGAGTTCGTGCAGGTCGGGCATTCGGGCGCCCGTGTTACCCAGGACTTCGCGGAACAAGGTTCCGGCCAGCATCGGGCCGATGATCGACATGGCATAGAGCAGCGGATCGCCGGCGCGCACTTCGCCGCGTTGCTGCCCCTGCTCGATAGCCCGTGTCACGAGGGCGAGCACCTTGGACACCACCTCGTCGTGCCAGACTTGCGCGAGATCCGGGAAACGCGAGCCTTCCGCGATCAGCAGGCGGACCATGGCCGGAGCCTGGCTGCCTGCCGTTGCCGCAACCTTGCGCAGGAGCGCCGGGACGAATTCGGCCAGGGGCGGTGCGAATTCGGCGGAAGGCGCCGGAAGCAGGCTCAGGTGAGTCGCGAGAATGCTGCGCGCCACGGCCCTGAACAATTCCTCCTTGTTGGCGAAGTAGACGAAGACCGTGCCTTTCGAGACCCCGGCCCGGCGCGCGACTTCTTCCACCCTGGCGGCCCCGAAGCCATGTTCGGCAAAGACCTCCAGCGCGGCGTCGATGATCTCGCTGGGCCGGGCATCCTTGCGCCGACGCCGCCCTTGCGCCGCGCCCTTGGCGGGAAGCTGCATGGAATCCTGTTTCGGTTCGGTGGTCTTCTTCACGTCTGGTCCCTGATTCTACCGATCCCGTGCCCAGGCAGAAAACGATATAATTATTGACCTGTTGGTCAATAGGTAGGATTGAATTGCGGCATGGCATCCGCTCGAATCGCCGTTGTCGCTACAGTGCTCCTTCTGGGAGGCTGTACGGTCGGTCCAGATTATCACGCTCCTGTCGTAGAGATGCCCACCGCCTATAGTTCGGCCGAGCCCGCCACGCCAACGGCGGACGACCCCGCCGTCTGGTGGCAGGCGTTCCGCGATCCCGTGCTCGACGATCTGGTGGCCCGCGCCATGGCCGGCAATCTCGATATCCAGCAGGCGGCCTCGCGGGTGAAGCAGGCCCGCGCCCAGGAACAGGCGACGCGCGCGGCCGGCGGGCCATCCGTCAATGCCAGCGCGCAAGCCGGCTACACCCGCCTCAGCAGCAATGCCCTGCCATCTGCGCTGGCCAATTTCGGCACGGGTAACACGGGGTCGGGCTCTGGTGGCCCGGGCATCGGCCTTGCGGGCGAGGACTTCGCCACGTTCCAGACCGGGTTCGACGCCGCCTGGGAACTCGATCTGTTCGGCGGCCAGCGCCGCGCGAACGAGGCGGCAGGCGCGCGGGTGGCCGCGGCGGTCTGGTCGCAGCGTGATGCGCAAGTGCTGCTCGCCAGCGAAGTGGCAAATACCTACCAGCAGCTGCGCGCCTTGCAGCGGCGCATCGCCGTGGCTGACGAAAGCATCGCCGCCGCGCGTGACCTGCTCGGTTTCATCGAGGTGCGTTCGGCCAAGGGGCTCGTCACGACGCTCGACGCGCGCCGCCAGCAGCAGGACATCCAGAGCCAGATCGCCCAGCGCGATGATCTGGCGGCGCAGGCAGAGGTCCATGTCCACGCGCTGGGCACACTGCTCGGACTGGCGCCGACGGGACTGGCTCCGACAGGACTGGCCGCGCAGCTTGCGGCCGCGCCCGCCGCGCCGCCCGACCCGGTCGCCGTGCCCGCGGGTCTTCCCTCCGATCTCCTGCAGAGACGGCCCGATATCCGCGCCTCGGAGCGGCAGCTGGCTGCGGCGACGGCCGATATTGGCGTGGCGACGGCGGACCTCTATCCCAAGTTCAGTCTCACCGGCGCTTTGCAGCTGGCGTCGCGGTCGCTGACTCACCTGCTGGAAACCGACAGCATCACGGCCAATGGCGCCGGGAGGCTTTCGTTGCCGCTGATCGGGGGCGGGGCCTCGCGCGCGACGGTCCGGCTGCGGGAAGCGCAGGCGAACGAGGCGCTGCTCGCCTATCAGTCGACCGTCCTTGGCGCCTTGCGCGATGTCGAGGATGCCCTGACCCGGCTGGCCGCCGACCGCCGCCGGGCGGAGAGCCTGCGGACGTCGCTGCAGGCGGCGCGCGATGCCTCTGAGACGATGCAAGTGCGATATCGGCACGGCCTTGTCGCCTATACCGATGTGCTGACCGCGCGGCAGACCGCGCTTTCGGTGCAGGACGGGCTGGCGCAGGCGGAAGCCGCCGCGGCGCAGGACGCCATCGCGCTCTACAAGGCATTGGGCGGCGGCTGGGACGAGCGCCGCGAACAGCAGGAAGTGGAGCGAACGCGTGGTTGACGCACCTGGAAATTCCCCGCGCAGAGGGGGGCGATTTCCTGTCCGCCGGTTGCTTATCGCCGCCATCGTGGTGGTGGCGGGCCTCGTGCTCTGGCTGCTGCTCAAACCGGGACGGCATGCCGGTGACGAGCAGTTCACCGGCTATGTCGTGAGCGACGACATCTACATGTCCTCTCCCGTCGGCGGCACGCTGACGCGCGTTTCGGTGCGGCGCGGCCAGCGGGTGAACGCCGGTGCCGCGCTGTTCCGGGTCGATCCGACCGTGCGCGAAGCCCAGACCGAGCAGGCGCGCGCGACCATCGCGGCCAACCGCGCCCAGGTCGAACAGCAGAGAGCCGGCCTTGGCCATGCCCGCGCCGATCTTGCCGCCGCCCAGGCCGATGCCGATCGCTATGGCACGGAAGTGCGCCGCCTGACGGCGGCGCAGCGGGAGAAGCAGGGGGCGATCGCTCAGCTCGATCTCGACCAGGCGCGCGCTTCCTATGAAGGCGCCCTGCGCAAGCGCGACGCCGCACGAACCCAGCTTCAGTCCGCCTCGGCCGCGATTTCGGCAGCAGAAGCGCAAGTGCGGCAGGCCGAGGCGGGCCTTACCTCGGCAAAGCGGGAATTGAGCGACCTTTCCCCGCCGGCGCCCGCCGCGGGCCGGATCGAGGATGTGATGTTCAAACCCGGCGAGAGCGTCCCCGCCAACACGCCGATCGTGTCGATCGTGCCCGACGGCGAGGTGAAAGTGCGGTTCTACGTGCCGCAGAGCAGGGTCAACGCCTACCGCCCGGGCCGCAAGGTGGCGATCGGCTGCGATGGCTGCGCGGGCGGGATGACGGCGACCGTGGAATTCGTCGCCAACCGGCCCGAGTATACGCCGCCCGTCATCTACAGCGTCGATGCCCGCGAGAAGCTGGTGTTCCTGGTGGAGGCTCTGCCCTCCAACCCGCGCGCGCTCACCCCCGGCCAGCCGATGGACGTGGCGCCGGATGCCGCGGCCCTGCCGCGCCGATGACGGACTCGCAGGCTGCCATCGACGTCAAGGGGCTCAACAAGAGCTTCGGAGACAAGCACGTCGTGCAGGACGTCTCGATCAGGGTGGAGGAGGGCCGGATCACCGGCTTCCTGGGGCCGAACGGTGCGGGCAAGACCACGACGCTGCGCCTGCTTTGCGGCCTGCTGACGCCCGACAGCGGCGAAGGCGAAGTGCTCGGCCTGGACTTTCGCTCGCAGACCGACGCCATCAAGCGCCAGACCGGGTACATGACCCAGCGCTTCTCGCTCTACGAAGACATGACGATCGAGGAGAACCTGAGCTTCATCGCCCGGGTCTATGAACTCGGCGACCGCAGGGGCCGGGTCGGCCAGGCCCTGGAGCGGCTGGGCCTCCAGGACCGGCGTGGTCAGCTGGCGGGCGCGTTGTCCGGAGGCTGGAAGCAACGCCTCGCGCTCGCCGCCGCAACCCTGCACGAGCCCCGGCTCCTGCTGCTCGACGAGCCGACCGCCGGCGTCGATCCCAAGGCCCGGCGCGAATTCTGGGACGAGATCCACACCCTGGCCGACGGCGGGCTGACCGTGCTGGTCTCCACGCACTACATGGACGAAGCCGAGCGCTGCCACGACATCGGTTACATCCTCTATGGGCGCCTCATCGCGCGCGGGACGGCGGCTGAGATCATTGCGGGGTCGGGTCTCGTTACCTTCAACGGCCAGGGAGCGGATATCGGCAAGGCCGCCCATGAGCTGGAGCATCAGGACGGCGTGCTGAGCGCCTCGGCTTTCGGCGCCGCCGTCCATGTCTCGGGCACGGACAGGGCGGCGCTGGAGCGGGCCATCGCGCCCTGGCGCAAGCCGCCGTTCCGGTGGGACGAGGTCGAACCCTCGCTGGAGGACGTGTTCATCCAGCTGATGGGCAAGACCAGCGATGACAGGTACGCATCGTGAGCGGCCTCTCGTTCGCGCGGATCGCGGCCGTGATGGTCAAGGAGTTCACCCAGCTCCGGCGCGACCGCATCACTTACGCCATGATCTTGGTGATGCCGCTGATGCAGCTCCTGCTGTTCGGCTATGCGATCAACACCGACCCCCGGCACATGCCGGCCGCGGTGCTCTCCCATGACCATGGCCGCCTTGCCAATGCCGTGGTCGCGACGCTGGAGCGCACGACGTATGTCGATGTGAAGCATGTGCCGGGTTCCGAAGCCGAGATGGACCGGCTGATGCGGCGGGGAGAGATCACTCTCGCCCTGACGATCCCGCCCGACTTCAGCGAGCGCGTCCTGAAAGGAGACCGGGCGCAGATCCTGGCCGAAGTCAATGCCACGGACCCCACGGCTGCGGGCGGCGTTGCCGCGGCGGTCGCGACTCTGCCGTCGAATGCCTTCCGGGCCGAACTGAGAGGCCCGGCCGCAAAGCCCGTGTCCCCCGCGCCCTTCGAAGTCGTGGTGCACCGGCTCTACAATCCAGAGGGCATCACCTCGTACAACATCGTGCCGGGCCTGCTGGCGATCATCCTTTCGATGACGCTGGTGATGATGACCGCCATGGCCGTCACCCGCGAGGTGGAGCGGGGCACGATGGAGAGCCTGCTGTCCACCCCGGCCACGGCGTTCGAGGTGATGATCGGCAAGTTGCTGCCTTATATCGCGGTCGGCCTGGTCCAAACCGTGATCGTGCTGGCTCTGGCCCGGTTGCTGTTCTCGGTGCCGATGGCGCAGACTCTTGCCGGCTGGATCGCGCTGACGGTGGGGATCGTGCTGTTCATCACCGGCAATCTCGCGCTGGGATATCTGATCTCCACCGTGGTGCGCAGCCAGCTTCAGGCCATGCAGATCTCGATGTTCTACATGATGCCTTCGCTGTTCCTGTCCGGCTTCATGTTTCCCTTCGCGGGGCTGCCGGGCTGGGCGCGGGTCCTGGGTGAGATCATCCCCATCACTCATTTCCTGCGCATCATCCGCGGATCGCTGCTGAAAGGGCAGGTGCTCGCGGACATGGGCACCGATCTGCTCGCCCTCGGCGGATTCCTGGTGGTGGTTGCCGTTCTGACGGTCGCCCGTTCGCGCACCACACTCGATTGATCCCCTTCGGCTTTCGCCACATCAGCCGCGAAGCCCGGTCAAAAGCCCCGATTTCCGGCATTTTCACCGGCCGCGATCAAGGCCACCAGCCAGGCTTAGGCCGGCTGATGGCGGGATCTTTTCCAGATCGGACGCATCGCGTCTGCTCCCCTAGGGGTCCGACCATCTACAATAGGGACGTGATCGAAGATCGCGGTGCGATGCCCGGCAAATTCCGCCGGAATGGAAAAGGAAAGATTACGTGCGAGCCTATTTCGGAGCAGCCCTTCTTGCAGCCGCCAGCCTGGGCGCCGCTCCCGCCCTTGCTCAAGGCGATGACGCGCGCGTCAGCCTGGGTGTCACCGCCGGCACGCTCGGGATCGGGCCAGAGGTCGGGTACCGGGTGTCGGAAAACATCGGCGTCCGCGCGAACGCCACGTTCTTTTCGTTCAGCCACAACATCCATTCGGACGACATCCGATACGATGCGAAGCTGAAGCTCCGCTCGGGCGGTGCCATGGTCGATGTCTATCCGTTCGGCGGCGGTTTCCGCATTTCCGGCGGTCTGCGCGTCAACGGCAACAAGGGTCGCGGCGTCGGCGTACCGAACGACGGCACCAGCTATACCATCGACGGCACGACTTACACCGCAGCCGAGATCGGCACGCTCCACGCCGAAACGGATATCGACAAGCTCGCCCCGGCCCTGACGCTGGGTTACGGCGGCGGCTTGTCGAAGGGGCTGACCGTGGGCATCGAGGCGGGCGCCCTGTTCCAGGGCAGCGTCAAGGTGAAGCCGCTGACCGTCACCGGTCTCTGCGCCGATATCACCCTTGGTCCCTGCTCCACCCTCGCCGCCGATCTCGAAGCGGAGCGGCAGAGCGTCAACGACGATATCAACGACTACAAGGTCTACCCGGTGTTGCAGGTTACGTTGGGCTACCGGTTCTGAGTGCAGGGCGCCGGTCCATCCGGCGCCCGACCCGCCGGGACATGGCGGGAAGCCTTCGGCGCCCGCGTTAGAGACGGCGGTGCCGGATTACGGGTGCGGGTCAGATCTTCGCGCTGATCAGGAAACGCTCGCGGCTTTCCTGCGACTTGCGTCGCAGTTCCGAGATGGCGTGCTCTTCGGTGGCGTCCAGCATGGAGGCGAGCAGGCGCTGGAAGTGCTGACGCATGGCAAGGCGCGCGCCTTGCGGGTCGTGCTTGCGAAGCGCTTCAACGACCGCTGCGTGTTCGTCCTGCCGCGTCCTGCCGTCATGGTGACAGACGCTTTCGTGGGTGTACTTCACTTCCGGCAGTTCGGTGCGCAACCGCCAGAGCGTGTGGATGACATGGGTGATCGCCGCATTGCCCGAGGCGGAAGCGATCGTCATGTGGAACTCGCGGTCGATCTCGGTCGACTTTTCGTCGTCGCCCTCGGCCGCCATGGCTTCCAGCAGTGTGTCGAGCTTGGCCAGCGTGGCATCCGAAATGACCGGCGCGGCCAGCGCCGCGGCCTCGGATTCGAACAGCGAGCGGGCCTCGGTCAGTTCGAGCGCGCTGACCTTGGGCAGGGCATCGTCGGTGCGATCGCTGAGTTCCGAAACGTAAATGCCCGAGCCGGTCTTGATCTTGAGCACACCCACGGCCTGAAGCGCGATTGCGGCCTCGCGGATCGTGACCCGGCTGACGTTGAACCGCTCCGCCAGTTCGCGCTCGCCCGGCAGCCGCGTTCCTGGCGGAAACGCGCCTTCATTGATCAAGGCAACGATCTGGTCGGCAATGCCCTGGAACAGCCTGTCAGCCATGGTGTGTCTTCTTTCTTTCCATCACGCCTGCATGAGGTTTGAGACCTAATAGCTTCCATGCCAAAACGAAGCAATTGTCCGACCAGTTATGCAGCGCACTTAATGGTGCGCTGAACGAAGCGCCGAAAGTCAGGGCGCGATCTGGCTGCGCAAGTCGGGAACCGCGCGGGCAAGGTCACGCGCCACCAGGGCAGCGAAGACTTCCGCGCCCGCATCGCCGATATGGGTATAGTCGAACTTGCGCGTGAACTGCCCGTGCGGGCCGTCCGGCATGGTGGGGACCGGCGGCAGGCGGGCTTCCTCGGCCGTGCGGGGCTTGAGGGTGGTGCCGCTGCGTGCAGCCGCCCGTTCGGCCTCGTTGGGAGCGGTCTGGGCCAGCGCCATCGCGGGTTCCGCGCCCATCTGCTGCACGGCGGCCGCGCTGGAGGCGTTGAGATCGACCAGCGGCACTTTCAGCGCGCGGGCCACGCCGCGGACCTTCTCGGCCCAGGGCTCCAGCGTATTGTTGAGCTTGCCGCCCACGAATTCGCGCCGGGTGAGCGGAGTGACCAAGACGGGCACGGCCTTAACGGCGCGGACTTCCTCGACCATGCGCCGCAGGTTGTCAGGGAATTCCTTGTCCATTTCGGTCCAGCGTTCCGAGGCGGAAGACTGATCGTTGTGGCCGAACTGGATCAGCACGTAAGTGGCGTGGTAGCCGGGCACTTTCGCCTCGGCCAAGGCGCCGTCCCACGAGCCTTCCTGCCGGTAGCTGCGGGTCGAGCGGCCGCCGCGCCCCAGATTGAGGCAGGCGACCGAAGACTTGACATGATGTGCGCAGAAGATCGAGGCCCAGCCGCTGGTCGGCGCCATCGTGGAATCCCCGACCAGGATGATCTTGTAGGGGCTGAGCGGCTTTGCATCGGTGCGCACCGTGCGGCCCTTGCTGGTGTCGCCTTCCCGCGATGCCGGGGCGCCGGTGGGCATTCCCAAGGTCTTTACCTGGGCCGTAGCCGCACCAGTCCCTGCGACCTGCGCGAGCAGCGCTGCCATTACAGCCGCTGCAATCCTTGCCTTTCGGGTCATCCTCTAGTCTCCCTTGCGAATGCTACGGCCTACGAGAAGAACAGGCCGCCGTTGATGTCGAGATTGACGCCCGTCAGGAACGCCGCCTCTTCGGAGAGCAGGAAGCCGATGGTGGTGGCGACCTCGTCCGGGTGGCCTTCGCGGCGCAGGGGGGTGTTGTTCGCGGTAGCGGCGCGGCCCTCGGGCTTGGAGAACACGTCGTGGAAGCTCGTGCCGATGAGGCCCGGGCAGACGGCATTCACGCGGATGCCCTGCGGCCCCAGTTCCTTGGCCCAGCCGCGCGTCAGCGTCATGAGCGCACCCTTCGACGTGGCATAGACGGTTGCGCCCGGGCCGCCGCCGTCGCGGCCGGCCAGTGAGGCGACGTTGACGATGGCGCTGCCCTTGGCGAGCTGCGGCAGCGCGGCCTTGGTGACGAGGAAGGCGGACTTGAGATTGAGGTCCATCACATGGTCGAAGAAGGCTTCGTCCATTTCCGCCAGCGTTTTGCGCGCGACCATGCCGCCCGCAAGGTTGACGAGGAAGTCGATCCGTTCGCCGAAGGCGGCGACCGAGGCGGCGATCAGGCCCGCGACATCCTCGGCATTGCTGACGTCGGCCTGGTGGAGGATTGCGGTGCCGCCCTCGGCCTCGATCTCGGAAAGGGTCCTGGCCGCTTCCTCGTGGTTGCTGCGATAGTTGATGACGACCTTGGCGCCTTCGCGCGCGAGGTATTGCGATACCGACTTGCCGATGTCGCGGCCGCCGCCGGTGACGATGGCGATCTTGTCCTTGAAACGCATGGGTTTGCCCTTGTTATCTGTGGGGGGAGGAGAGAGGCGCGATCCGGCCGCCGAGCAGCCAGATGCAAAGAAGCGATGCCGGCACCAGTGCGGCGGCCAGCGCGAAGATGGGGGCATAGCTCGCCTTGGTCATGGCCGGCACGAGCCAGGTGGTGACCAGGGTTCCGGCGACGGCCGCAGTGCCGCCCAGGCCGGCGAGCGAGCCGACGGTACCGCCCGCGAAGTAGTCCGCCGGCAGGGTCTGGATATTGTTGATCGCCATCTGGAAACCGAACAGGATCACGGCGATCAGCAGCACGGCATAGAGGGGGCTGCCCGCATGCATGGTCAGCAGCAGCGGTGGCAACATGATCGCGCAGCCCAGGGTGATGGCAGTCTTGCGCGCGAAGTTCACCGTCTTGCCGCGGGCGATCAGCGCGCCCGACAGCCAACCGCCGATCAGGCTGCCCGCCATGGCGCCGACGAAAGGCACCCAGGCGAAGAGGCCGATCTGCTGGACATCGAAGCCGAACGTCTCGGCCAGATAGATCGGCAGCCAGGAAACGAACAGCCACCAGACGGGATCGAGGAAAAAGCGGCTGAGGATGATGGCCCAGCTCTGGCGATGGCGCAGCATCTCGGTCCAGCCGGGCGCATAGCCATCGGCCTTGCGGCTCTGCGCTTCGGCGGTGCCGAGGATGTGGTTGCGCTCGCCCGGAGTGAGCCAGGGGTTGGTCTCGGGATCCGCGCGGTAGAGAAACAGCCAGGGCACCAGCCAGAGGAATCCCAGCACGCCGATGAACAGGAAGGTCATGCGCCAGCCGAAGGCGGTGAACAGCAGCGCCACCAGCGGGGCCGAAACGATGGCGCCGAGCGATGCGCCGGCGTTGAAGATGCCTTGCGCCAGAGCGCGTTCTTTTTGGGGGAACCACAAGGCATTCGCCTTGGCTGCGCCGGGCCAGTTGCCTGCCTCGCTCACGCCCAGGGTCACGCGCAGCACGGCCAGGATGCCGAGCGAGCGGACCACCGAGTGCAGCCCGATCGACAGCGACCAGAACAGGATCGAGACGGCAAAGCCCAGCCGGGTGCCGATTACGTCGAAAATCCTGCCGAAGACCGACTGGCCGAAAGCATAGGCCAGCATGAACACGGTCACCAGTAGCGCGTAATCGGACTTGTCGGCGCCGATCTCCTTGGAGACGGCGGGCCACATCACGGCCAGCGCATTGCGGTCGATGTAATTGATGACCGTGGCCAGCCCGATCAGGCTGATGACCATCCAGCGCAGGTTCTTCACCGGGATGCCTCCTGCGTCATGTCGAAGCGGCCGACCGGGCCCGCCCAGGTCTGGGACCTGCCGCCGATCTGGAGCGTGTGGTTCTTGGCGGGATCGGTGTCGTCGGCGATCGCCAGCACCAGGCTGCCGCCCTTGCGGAAGGTGATCGTCACGAGGTCGAAGTCGCCCTTTCGCTCATGGGTGAGCGCTTGCACGGCACTGTCGCTGCCGATGGTCGTTTCGGCGGAGGCGTCATACCGGCCGTGGGGCTCCAGCAGGCTGACGAAGGCGGCATCGGTGGCGCCGTCCAGCCGCTGGAGAATGAAAGGTTCGCGCCGCAAGTTGAAGCGCGGGTCGTTGGCGCCGCTTTCGCCCAGGATCATCGTTACGCCGGGCGTGGCGACGCGATAGCTGTAGAAGCGCCCGTCCTCGATCCAGGTGACGACATTCCCCGATGCGTGCCCGTTCCGCGCTTGCGATGCCGGGTTCGGCTGGCTGGTGGCATCCACCCAGAGGTGCTGGTAGCCGTTCGCCTTGCCCAGCACCGGCCGGGCCGCGACGTTCGACTGAAGCGGGAAGTTCGTGTCGATCAGCTGACCGGTATAGTGCAGCGGCAGGTCGTAGCGAGCGGGCTTGCCGCCGTTCACCTTCAGCAGGTCGACGATGAGCGGGCTCTTGAGTCCGTCCACTTTCACCTGGAGCAGCGCGCGGCGGAAGGTGACGCCGGGATAGGCATCCGTCATCTCGGCTATCGAAGCGCGGGTCTGGCCGTCGGCCGAGAAGTAGAGCTGGCGCGGTGAGAGGGTCTCCCCGCGCTTCCAGTCGCCGCCAAAGTGGCTGGTTTCATCCACCACCAGGGTGTTGTGAGCGACCGTCTGCTTGGCCCAGGTCTCGTTTTCGGGAAGATAGCGGCCGCCGTCCTTGGCCTCGATATTGAGGAAGCGCGCGGCGCCGTAATCCGTGACGATGGGCTGGCCGTTGTCGTATAGGATCCAGTTCAGCTTGTCGAAATGGCCGTGGCCCATGCCTTGCGCGGTGTTCTTGACGGCCAGCAACTGGTCCTTGCTGCCCGGGCCATCGCGCAGGACGGCGATCCCGCCATGGTCGCCGTCCGGTCCATCGCGCAGCAGCATCGAGGCGAAAGGGAAGGGCTTGGCCTTGCCCGCGGCCAGGTCGCGCGCGACTTCCAGGCCCTGCGGGGTGAGCACGGTGCGGTCCTGCCACTGTGCGATCGAAAGCAGCGCCGGGTCGTGGGTTTTGCCGTATCCGATGGCCACGGCCTGGTAGAGTTCCTCGGTCTTGAGGCTCTTGTCGGGCATGGCATCGTTGAAGGGCAGGAAATAGCCGTCAGACGTGAGCTGGATCGCGGTGCGGATCGCCTTCAGCACGATGCCGTCGCGATATTCGAAGATGCGGCGCTGCGGCTCGTTGGCGTCGACGGCGGCCGCGAAGATCACGAAGGGCTGGAGCGCGTAACGCTGGTAGTAGGGTCCTTCGGCATAATAGCCGTCCGGCGAGAACAACAGGTCGAGTTGGCGCAGGAAGCCCGCCTTGCCGCTCTTGTCGAGGCCCTTCAGCGCCTGCTCCACGAGATCGGGATCGCGCAGGACATAGCCCGTCATGCCGACGCCGGCATTGGCCCAGGTGGCGTGGTTGTGAATGCGGTCGAAGACCTTGGGCGATCCGGTCGAAAGGAACTCGGCCATCTTGCGGAAGACCTGATCGTCGATGGTCTTGCGATCCCGAGGGGTGAGTGCATCGCGCACCGCGTCGTAGCCCTGAATGCCGTAGACCAGCCAGACGCTGTCGTTGAGGCTTTGCCAGAACAGGCGTCCCGCCGCTTCGTTCTTGGCGGCCGGGTGCGGGCCGAGCGTGGGGTAGAGCTTGGCATAGGCAAGCAGAAGGTCGCGCGCAAAGTCGGCATAGCGGCGATCGCCGGTGACACGATAGAGCAGGCCGGCGCCGTAGAGCGCAGTGTAGTTGCGCTTGTGCTGTTCGTGACTGGCGCCGCCGCCCGCGTCCTTGGGCACGGGTACGTTGACCCCCGCATGGATCGCGGCGTCGACATCCTTGCGCACCCGCGCAAGTTCCGCCGCGAACAGCGGATAGCGCTGGGCCTCTGCGCCGAGGCCGGAGAGCACCGCGGCATTCATCAAGACCGGATGGGCATCGTCCGCCTTCACCGGGGACGCCGGAGCGGCGCTGGACGGGGCGGCGAAGACGGGAACCGGCGTCAGCGCAAGCAGCGCTGTGCCGAGAAGGAGAGGTCCGAGAGCGAAGGGCCTGGGAAGGAGGGGCCTGGCGATCATGATGCGTCTCCGCCGATACTGTTGCCGGAGACCAGGACGCGCGGCGAACCTTGCGGGTAGAGCTTGGTCACGGTCGGCTCCGGGGTCTGGATGAAGTGGTTGTCGATGATCCGGGTTTCCGGCGTGCCGACACTGTTGGCCACGGCGATCCTGCCGCTGCTGCGGAAGGTATTGCCCTCGATGAGGATCGACTGCACGCCGGACAGGCCGAGCATAACCGGGCCGCTCTGCACGACCGTGTTGCCGCGCAGGATCAGCTCGGGGCCGAACGTGCTCTCGTCGGTGCCCGCGCGCAGGATCTGGGCCAGGCTGCCGATTTTTTCGAAACGGGAATCGGCGATGGCGATGTGCTCGGCGGCATAGCGTCCCTTGCCTTCCGTCTCGGCCGCAGCCGCGAGCACCGCGCCTGAAAGACCGTTCACTGCGGCCTTCGTGATGGCGATCCGGTCGGCGAAAGTGCCGGGCGTGGTGGCGATCAGGTCGAAGGCCGGGGCGCTGTCGAGGCGGGAGAAGGCTGTACCGTCGATTTCCAGCGCATAGTTGGCGACGGTCGACAGGGCGGAGGTGCGGATGACGGCATTGCCGCTCTGGCGCGGGGCCTTGTCGCCGGTGATGCTCAGGCCTTCCAGGCGCAGCGCTGCGCCTTCTTCCAGTTGAAAGAGCGTCGGAGCGGAGAAGGCGATATCGGCATCCCTGGGGCCGGACACCGTCAGCGGCACGGAGATGCGCAGCGGCGCTTCGGCGGTATAGTGGCCGGCCGCCAGTTTCAGCGTGTCGCCCGGCCTCGCAGCGGCCACGGCGGCTTCGAGACCGCCGGCCTTTACCGGAACGGCGCGGCCCGATCCGAATGCGGCGATGCCGGTCGCCTTCGGATACCAGGCCGGGCCGACCTCCGCGACCATGACCGGCCTGAGGTCGCGCGGCGCACCC
Source organism: Novosphingobium sp. PhB55 (assembly GCF_004368805.1). Taxonomy (NCBI): domain Bacteria; kingdom Pseudomonadati; phylum Pseudomonadota; class Alphaproteobacteria; order Sphingomonadales; family Sphingomonadaceae; genus Novosphingobium; species Novosphingobium sp. PhB55. The sequence continues at coordinate 19,435 of NZ_SODQ01000003.1, forward strand.
TGTGCGGCAAGAGCCGGGTCGGTGGGATAGAGCAGCCCGTTCGCCGCGCGCTTCGTCGCGATCCCGGTCTTCCGCAGGCCGGAAGGGATCGCGCCCGGCACTTCGCCATCGGTCACGTTATCCGTGAACGTGACGCCCACCATGTCGGCTTCGACCCGGAAGGGCTTGCCGTCCTGTCCGGTGATCAGGTTGTTCGTGAGCCGGCTGCCGGTCGGCGCCGCCGTGCGCTCGGCATCGGCGCCTGCTCCCAGCGTCACCCGGGCGACCTCGAACATTGAATTGTTGGCGATCTCCGCCCCGGAGACCGCGTGGTAACGGTTGATCGCGGACCCCGGAACGCCGTTCATCACCGCCAGCGCACTGGTGAAATCGGTGCCCGCGAGCCCTTCCATGTAGTTGTCCCGCACGATCTGGCCTTCGTTGATCACGCGCACCCCGCCGGTATGGGGCTTGGCCTTGCCGAGGAAGACGTTGCGCTCGACGCGGTTGCCATTGCCGTGTCGCAGCACGATCGCGCCCTGCGATTCCAGGATCAGGTTGCTGCGCACGACGTTCGCGCCGGACTTCACCGAGACGATCTCCACCTCGCCGTCGCAGCGATCGAAGACGTTGGCCTCCACCAGGTTGGCGGAATCGGACAGCGATTCGTCGCTGGTGCCGAGGCGGATGGTCTCGCCCCCGTTGGAGCCGAGCGGTGGGCGCGGGCCGAAGTAGTTATGGTCGATCCGGTGGCGGTTGGCTTCCGGCTGGCCCTTGGGCCGGATCACCGCGAGCGTGACGCCCAGATTGCCTTTGCCGGCGAACCAGCTGTGATCGACGCGATTGTCGCTGCCATAGATCGAGACCCAGCGGTCTTCGGTACGGCGGTCGGCCTTGTTGTAGCGATCGATCACCACTTCGGTGAGCCGCGAATGGCGGGCGTAGCTGCGCGGGTCGCGTCGAAAACTGATGACCTCGGCGCCCGGCGCACTGCCGTCCCGGAAGACGAGGCCGGAGACGAGCAGGTGGCTTCCCGCCATGCGCAGGCTGGAGGCGCCGGTCAGGATGACCTTGCCCTTGGTTTGCACGGTGAGCGTGATCGGCTGCTTGGCGGTACCCTGGCCCTCCAGCAGGATCGGGAAGTCCTTCCACTCGCCCTCCGCAAGCCGGATGACATCGCCTGCCTTCACCGCGCCAGCCGCTGCCCGATACTCTTTCTGGTCGTGCACCAGGTAATCGCGGGCCAGCGCCGAGGCAGGCGCCGCGGCGAGAAGCAGGCCGCTGAAGGCGAGTGTGGTAGATCGTGCCATCAGGCTGCTCTCTTCCAGTTCAGACCGGCCCTTGGGGAGGCCCTTGAAATTGGCATAATGCCGCGCGGCAGATTGGGCAATCATTGTCCATACCAAATATCATGACAAATTGACAAGTTTGGTTTGAACAAGGCTGCTTCCTTTTGTGGAGCGGGCTGCTTGGCTACGCTCCCACGCGGTTTTCCGAGATCAGCGCAGACGCAGGCGCAGACTGAGGAAATATTGCGGGCCGTAGTATTCCACGTTCCGCGTGCTGCCGATGACCGGCATGTATTCGACCCGAGGCTCGTTGAAGATATTGAGGGCCTGGAAGCGGATGTCGGCGGCCTTGTTGATCGTGTAACGCACGTTGACATCGAACGTGTCGTTGCCCTTCACGTAGCGCAGTTGGGTATTGTCGCTGGTGAAGGCCTGGTAGTAGCGCGAGCGGTAGCGATAGATGCCCTGGATCGAGAACTTGCCGATCTCGTAGAAAGCCTGCGCCGAGAAGACGTGCTTGGAATAGCCGCTGAGGCTGGCGGCCGGGATCAGGCCGGGCGTGACGTCTCCGGTCGCGCTGTCGATCACGTCGCCGTAGCGGATGTCCTGGGTCTTGAAGTTGGTCCAGGCGTAGTTGTAGCTCAGCTTTGCGCCCAGCCCATCAAGCGGGTGGGGCAGCCAGGTGAACTGGTTGCTGGCCGTCAGTTCGAGCCCGTACAGGTCGCTCTGCTCGTCGCTGTTGGTGGTCTGGGTGACGGGCACCGAATAGCTGGTGCCGCCGATGGTGAAGTCCTCGTCCTCCTCGATCGGGATGCGTCCGCCGGTGAAGCGCTTGTAATAGACCGCCGCGGCCAGCAGTGTGTCCTTGTTCGCGTAGTATTCGAGACTGAGGTCCGCGTTCCACGACATCGTCGGCTTCAGGGCCGGGCTGCCGGTGGCGATGATGGTATTGATGGCGTCCGTTACCGAGGTGAAGCCGGTGCCGGTCTCCAGCGTGATCTGCCGCCCGGCGCCAAGCGCGCTGGGCGCCGGGCGCGACATGGCGCGGTAGAGCCCGGTGCGCAGGCGCGCCTTGTCCGAAATGTCGAAGATCGCATTGAGGCTGGGCAGCCAGCGCATCGAGCTGGAGCCGATCTTCGTCTCGGTGAAGTCGCCGTTTTCCCGCAGCGAGATCGAGCCGTCGGCATTGTTGATGACGTCGAGTCCGCTGCGCAGGCCGCGCGCGGTGACGCGGGTGTGCACGCCGCGTAAGCCGAAGTTGCCCCGCACCGGTATGCCGCCGAGGTCGCCCGAGTAGGTCGCCATGACGTAGCCGGCGAGGGTCTTTTCGGTGACGTCCGAGTTTTCGACCGCCCGCAAGTCGCCGGTGTTGCCCGGGTCTTCGGTGCCAAGGTAATTGCGGAACTGGCAAAGCACGTCGAAGGTGGCGAAATTGGTGATTGCGCCGGCGGGGCCATCTGCGAAGAAATTCTTCTGCGCGAATGGCGTTCGGCAGGCGAGGTTGACGTCGCGGTCCACCGCCGGGTCGGTCTGGTCGATATTGACGTCGTTGCTGTAACCGAAGAACGTGCGCTGCGACCAGCGGCCGCCGATCGCCACTTCCTCAAGGAAACCGTCCATTTTGTACCGCCCGTCGAGGCGAGCGGAATAGATCTCGTCGTCACGGCCGTCCTGCGAGCGGGTGAGGCGGGCATCGTCGCTGAAGAGGTCGGCATTGGTCGGGTCGAAGCGCTGGTCGAATGTGAAGACCGGCAGGAAGCTCTGGCTCAGGTCGACATGGTAGGGGATGCGCTGGTTGTTGATCGCGGTGCGCTGCCCGTAGATGTCGAAGGGATCGGTGCGCAGGCGAACCTGGCGGGTGATGTCGACCCGCTTGGTATGGGAATAGCCCGCATCGGCGCTCAGCGTCAGGCGATCGGTTGCTTCCCAGGCCAGGTTGCCGCCGAGCCCGAGGTATTTCTCGTCACGCTGGAACAAGCCGGAAACCGATTGCATCGTCGCCGAGCCATCGGCAGCGAGCAACTGGTGGTTATCGCCGATGACGACGTTGTGAAGATTGTAGCGGCCTTCCGCCGTGCCGAAATCGTGGCGCTCCTCGCTATATTGGCGGCGCGAGTACTGAACGTCGAAATTGATGTCGAGCGTGGGGCTGGGCTTCCACTGCAGGGCTCCGAACAGTGCGTTACGCAAGTCCGAGGTGGTCATCTGTCGGAAGGCATAGGAATTCGAGGCGTGGTAGAAAGGCGTGCCGGAATTGCCCTGTTCTCGGCTCACTTCGGTGCAATTGCCGGTGGAGACGATTGCGGCGTTGCAGGTGAACCAGGTCGAGCTGGTGTAGAAGCGCTCTACCGGATCGCTTACCTTGTTGCGCTGGAAGCCGAGGGATATTCCCACGTCGCCCAGAGCGCCGAGATTGAATTGGTCTATATAACTGGCCGTAATTCGATAGCCATAGGGGCTCTCTCCGTCGATCCGGTCCTGATAGGGGTTCATGTTCCCCTTGATCTCGGCCTGGATCTGGCGCCGCTTGTGATCGAGCGGCTTGCGGGTTTCCAACTCTATCAGGCCGGCCACGCCGCCTTCGATGAGATCGGCCTGCTGGGTCTTGTAGATCTTGATCGCATTGAAGAGTTCGGCGGGAAACTGCCCGAAATTGACCGCGCGGTCACCCGAGCCGTTGGTCGCTTCACGCCCGTTGAAGGTGGTCATGCTCAGGCCTGAACCCAGGCCGCGGATCGAGACTTCGGTAGGACCGTAATTGGCGCGGTCGATGGAGGCGCCGGTTATCGTGGCGATCACCTCGCCCACCGACTGGCCAGGAAGTTCGCCGATTTCCTTCGATGAGATGGCATCGACGATCGCATCCGCGCTGCGCTTGGTCTCGATCGAATTCTGCATCGTCTCGCGCACGCCGGTGACGAGGATGTCCCCGGAGGCGGGCTCCTGCGCAGGAGGCGGCGCGGCGCCAGCTTGCGCAACCTGCCCGAATGCCGGCCCGGCCGCACATGCCATCAAAGAGCCACCAACGAGAAGTGTTGCTCGCAAGCGTGCAAAACCAACGCCAGCCGATTGCTGCCCCATAGCCACTCAGACTCTCCTCGCCTTTTTTATATACCGCATACTTGGTCCGATGGACGCTTATATGTCAACCAATATATTCATACCAATCGTACTGTCACAACAGGCATGAATTCAGGGCCAGTGGGCTGAGTGTGGTCCGGACGGATACGGCGTTTCGGTAAATGGGTGGGAGATGGCGCCTTTACCGGGGTGCATAGGGGTCGGAAAAAGAATTATCAGACGGGGAATGGCCGTGGCATTTCCGATATGCAGGCGGCGCTTGCAGCGTTCACTTTACCGTAGCGGGCAAATCTGTAACTGATGGCCCCATGACAGGCCAATTGGACGACATCAGGCGCGAGAGCGCTATCCTGCCGCTCCAGATTGGCGATCAGGCGCCGCGGTTTCTGGCGCGGAGTACTTTGGGGTCTTTCGATCTCGAAGACTATCGGGGGGGCTGGTTGGTCCTGTTTTCCCATCCGGCGGATTTCACGCCGGTCTGCACGAGCGAGGTCATTGCTCTGGCGCGGGCGGCGGATGAGTTTGCGGGGTTGGGGTGCCGGCTGGTCGGGCTCTCGGTGGACAGTCTCTATTCGCATCTCGCGTGGATAAGGCTGATTCGCGATGCGACCGGGGTGACCGTTTCCTTTCCCATCATCGAGGACCCGACGATGGAGATCGCGCGGGGCTACGGCATGGTCGGCAGCGATGCGCGGGATAGCGGCACGGTGCGGATGACCTATTTCATCGATCCCGAGGGCGTGATCCAGGCGACCAGCGCTTATCCGCTCACGGTCGGGCGCTCGATTCCCGAGATGTTGCGGGTGCTGAAAGCGCTTCAGGCAGTGCGGGCGCAGGCCGGGCTGGCGCCGGCGGACTGGCAGCCGGGCGCGCCGCTGTTGCGGTTGCCGGGCGAAACGGCCGAGGCGGCGCTGGGGTCGGAAGATGCGGCTGGATGGTTCCATGCGCCGCTGGGCGACGGAGCCTGAGATGATGGACCCGGATATCGCCGCCGAACTCGATGGGACCGCGGAATTGCTGCGTGCGCTTGCCCATCCGGTGCGGCTGCAGATCCTCCATGCGGTGAGGGCCGGGCCATTGGCAGTCGGCGAGATCGAGGAGGCGACCGGCATCGGCCAGCCAGGCCTGTCGCAGCAGCTCTCGATCCTCCGCAAGGCGGAGCTGGTGCGTTCGGAGCGGAGCGGAAAGCAGGTTTTCTATCAGGTCGATGGCGAGCGGATGGCCGAAGTGGCCGAGGCGCTCGCGGCCTTGAGCGGTACCGGTGCGGGGGAGGCCGCGTCTCGGCACGCTTCGGCGGCGGCAGCCGGCCTAGGCGCAGCACGCGGCACGAGGGGCGCCGGCCCGACGCCGCCGGGCGGCGCGGCCCGATTCGCACGCGTGTTTCGCTGAGCGGATCAGGCCAGGTCGGTCACGTCGATCGTTTCGCTGCATAGCGTCAGCGGCGCCTTGCGGTGAGAGACCAGCACCAGGCCGGTGCCGGTGCGATCCAGCCAGCGGCGCAAGCTTTCCACCAGGGCCGCTTCGGTGGCGGCGTCCAGACCTTCGCTCGGCTCATCCAGGAGCAGCCAGGGCCGCTCGGCCAGCAAAGCACGGGCCAGCGAGAGGCGCTTGCGTTCGCCGCCCGACAGCACGCCGCCGCCCTCGGAGACGGGCGTGTCGAGCCCCGCTTCGCTGCGCGCGATTCGCTGGTCGAGCTGGGCGACCTTCAGGACCTCCCACATTTGCGCCTCGGTCACGCCGGATCGTGCAAGCCGCAAGTTGTCCGCGACGGTGCCGATCAGCATGGGCGCGTCCTGGGGAGACAGCGCGAACTGGCTGTTCAGGCGCCATGCCGGAAGCGAGGCGAGCGGCGTCGCGTCCATGCTCAGATCCGCGACGGGTTGCTGCATGCCGGCAAGGGCCAGCAGCACGCGGGTCTTGCCTGAGCCCGAGGGCCCCGTGATCGCAAGACGGGCGCCGGTCGGGACGTGGCGAGTGCCGAAAGCCAGCGGCGCGGCTGCGGCGGAGACGGGCTCCTGCAGAGCGGCGTCGAGGGCATTGAGCGAGGCGATGCGGCGCAGCCCGGCCTCCAGTGCGGCGCGGCGCAGCAAGCTGCGCGAAAGGCCGCCCATGGCTTCAACCGCCGATGCCGTCGCCAGCATGGCCAGGGCGACCATCGGCGCCGATTCGCGGGCGAGCAACAGGACTCCGGCGACGCAAAGGCCGCCGTAGATGGAGAGCAGGGCGCCTTGCAGCGCCTCGGCACGGAACAGGTCGGCGCGGGCCTTGTCGAAGGCGCTGGCGGACGGCTCCAGTTGGGCGATGGCTTGGTCGGCCAGGCCATAGGCGGCGATTTCCGCGCGCGCGCTGGCCAGTTCGACATAGCCCTTGCGCAAATCCCCCAGCGCGGCAGCGGCGGCTTCGGCCGGCGCGCGGGTGAGGCGCTCGGAAATGCGGCGGAACAGGAAGGGCAGGCCTGCCATCATCGCGGCGAGGAAGAGCAGCGCGCGCCATCCGCCGAAAGCGACGAGCACCAGGCTCACCAATGCCGAGACCGCCGCGGCGTGGCGTGCGGGTTGGCGGATGACGAGGTCTTCGAGCGCTTCGACATCGTCGATCAGCCGGTTGCTGGCCTCTCCGGGCGAGGTATCGGGTGCGGTGCGGCTGTCCTGCGCCGCCAGCTTGTCGAACAGCGAGCCGCGCAAGTCCGCCATGCCCTCCAGAGCGACTTTATGGGAGAGCAGGCGTTCGCCATAGCGGGACAGGGTGCGGACGATGGCGAGCAGGCGGATGGCGGCGCTCGGGATCAGGTAGTTGAAGCCCATGGCGGTGGCGACACCGGCCGAGCCTGCCAGCGCGGCAGCCGTGAGGAACCAGCCGGAGAGCGCCAGCAGCCCGATCGCGGCGATGGCGGCAAGGCCGGCGCAGAGGCTGGCGTAGGCCAGGCGGCGGCGGGCGAGGCCGGCCGTGGCGAGAAGCGCGGGCCGGGCGGCGGCGGGGAGCGTGGCGGCCTGGGTCGGAATCAAAGCGCGATCTCCTGGCGGGCGGCGCGAATCAGCGCAGGGTCGTGGGTGGCGACGAGGATGCAGCGCTCCGCCGCGAGTTCGCGCAGCAGGGCGATGATGCCGGTGGCGGAGTCTTCGTCGAGGTCCGCGGTGGGCTCGTCGCAGAGGATCAGCGGGCGCGCGGAGAGAATCGCGCGGGCCAGGCCGATGCGCCGACGTTCGCCGCCGGAAAGGCCGGAACCCGCATGATCGATGGGCATGGCGAGCCCGCCGCGCCGCGCGAGCACAGGGCCGAGGCCGACTCGCTGCGCGACGGCGAGAATCTCGGCTTCGGTGGCCTGGGGTGCGGCGAGCGCCAGATTGTGGCCAAGGTTGCCCGTCATCAACAGTGGGCGCTGCGCCGCCCAGGCGGCGGCGTCTCCGGCGAGCGGTGTGCCCGCGCGGCTGGAGATGCTGCCGGAAGAGGGGGCAAGCTGGCCGGCAATGGCGGCCAGGGTGCTCGTCTTGCCGCTGCCGGTGGGGCCGGACAGGGCGGCAAGGTCGCTGGATTCGAGGTCGAAATCGAGCGGGCCCACGGCGAGGCCGGGGAAGGCGAGCACGAGGCGCTCGACATGGAGGCCGTCGAATGGCGCTGGGCTGGCGTTGTCGCTGACGGCGCTGCCACCGGCGGCGCCATCGGGACCGCCATCTCGGCCATAGGTTTCAGGCTCCGCTGCGAAGGGGGCAAGGGCCTGCTCTGCCGCTTCGCCCAGCTGTTTCTCGTGATAGGCCGCGGCCAGGCGGCGCATAGGCAGGTAGAATTCCGGGGCCATCGCAAGGACGAAGAAGGCGGGGACCAGCGTCAGCTTCTCGGGCGCCGGGAAGGGCAGGAGGCCGAGCAGCGAGAAGCCGCAATAGACCGCGACCAGCGCGATCGACAGGGCCGAGAAGAACTCCAGCACCGCGTTCGAAAGGAAGGCCGTGCGCAGGACCGCGACCGTGCGGTGGGCCACTTCGCCGGTGGCGGTGCGGACTTGCCGGCCGATCCGGGCTTCCGCGCCGAAATGGCGGATCAGCGGCAGGTGAGTCACGCGGTCCACGAAAAGGCCCGAGAGCGCTCCCAGCGCCGCGAGCTGGCGCTCCGCGGCGCGGCGCGATGCGGTGCCTGCCAGGATCATGCCGAGCGTGAAAGGCACCAGGGTGCCCAGCATGATTGCCGCCGCCACCCAGCTTGCAGGGGCGACGACCAAGGCGACCACGAGGGGGCCGACTACGGCGTTGATCCTTATAGGGGAAAACCGCTGGTCCCGATTCTCGATCGCGGTGTTATGATCGAGGGCAAGGTTTGCGCTTTCGCCTGAGGAGATCAGTCTCGCCAGTCGTCCGCCCAGAAGTCTGTGCCACAGGCCGGCCCGCCTTGTGCGGCTTGCGGCCTGTGCCGACGCCACTGCGATCCGGTCGACCGTGCAGGTCGCCACCGCGCGCAACATCACCCCGCACAGGATCCATGCCGCAGGCAGCGCGAGCGCCGCATGGCCGGCAACCGCGCCCACGCCGCTCGCCACGCCCCACGCAAAGAGCGCGGCGCCCGCAATATCGACAAGCCAGGCTCCGGGTATCAAGGCCCGGGCAAATTTGACATAGATCAAATTAAGTAAACCATGTAAGTAAAGTTTGACAGCTTTCAGATGCAGGCCTAACGCGACCCTACGAAACCAACCAGCTTGAGGCAATCGCTTTCTCTCCGCCTCAAGCCGCTAAAAACAGCGGGATTCGACATGATCGACATGGCAGTGGTGGAACTATCGCGGCTGCAGTTCGCCTTGACGGCGCTGTACCATTTTCTCTTCGTGCCCCTGACATTGGGGCTTTCTTTCATTCTAGTAATTACCGAAAGTGTATATGTCATAACCGACCGTCCCATCTGGCGGGACGTCACGCGGTTCTGGGGCAAGCTGTTCGGAATCAACTTCGTGCTGGGCGTGGCCACCGGCCTCACCATGGAGTTCGAGTTCGGCACCAACTGGGCCTATTACTCGCACTACGTGGGGGACATTTTCGGTGCCCCGCTGGCGATCGAGGGCCTGATGGCCTTCTTCCTCGAAGCGACGTTCGTGGGCTTGATGTTCTTCGGCTGGGACCGGCTGTCCAAGCGCGGCCACTTGCTGACGACGATCATGGTCGCGGTCGGCTCGAACCTTTCGGCGCTGTGGATTCTCATCGCTAACGGCTGGATGCAGCACCCCACGGGCGCGGTATTCAATCCCGAGACGATGCGCATGGAAGTCTCGAACTTCAAGGACGTGATCTTCAACCCGGTGGCGCAGGCGAAGTTCGTCCACACCGTCAGCGCCGGCTACGTCTGCGCCAGCGTCTTCGTGCTGGGCGTGTCCTGCTTCTACCTGTTGCGCGGTCGCCATATCGAACTGGCCAAGCGCAGCTTCACGGTGGCCGCGGCCTTCGGCCTGGCGTCCTCGCTCTCGGTCGTCGTGCTGGGTGACGAGAGCGGTTACGCGCTTACCGACAACCAGCAAATGAAGCTGGCGGCGATGGAAGCCATGTGGGAAACCGACAAGGCGCCCGCCGGGCTGGCCCTGTTCGGCATCCCTTCCAACTCGGCGCACGAGACCGCTTACGAGATCAAGATCCCCTACGTTCTGGGCCTGATCGCGACGCGCAGCCTTTCGGGCGAAGTCACCGGCATCATCCCGCTGGTGGAACGCGCGGACCATCGCATCCGCACCGGCATCCTAGCCTATGACGCGGTGGAAAAGCTCAAGGTGAACCCGCGGGACCTGGTCGCGCGCGAAGCCTGGGAGCGGAACAAGAACGACCTCGGCTATGCCCTGCTGCTCAAGCGCTTCGTGGCCGATCCGCGCCTGGCGGACGACGCGACCATCGACAAGGCCGCCTGGAGCACCGTGCCCAACGTACCGGCGCTGTTCTTCATGTTCCGCATCATGGCGGGGCTGGGCTTCTTCCTGATCGTGTTCTTCGCCACCGCCTTCGCCTTTTCGGTCCGCCGCCGTTTCGACCGCAAGTGGTTCCTGCGCCTGGCCGTGATCGCCATGCCCGCGCCGTGGATCGCGATCGAAGTGGGTTGGGCCGTGGCCGAGTTCGGCCGCCAGCCCTGGGCGGTGGAAGGGGTTCTGCCCACGTTCCTGGGCGCATCCAGCCTGACGACCACCCAGATCTGGGCGACGATCTTCGGCTTCACCGCGCTCTACAGCGTCATGGCGGTGATCGAAGTGAAGCTCATGCTCTCGGCGATCCGCCACGGCCCCGACCGTTACGAGCCCTACGAAGGCGGGCCTGCGCTCGAACACGCAAGCCGGCAATCTTCGGCCAGCACTTTCACCGCCATCCCGGCCGAGTAAGACGGAGGCAACAATGTCCATTCCCTTCGACTACGAAACGATGCGGCTGATCTGGTGGGCGCTCATGGGCGTCCTGCTCATCGGCTTCGCCCTGACCGACGGTTTCGACCTCGGTTCGGCCGCCCTCCTGCCCTTCGTCGGCCGCACCGACGCCGAGCGCCGCATGGTCATCAACGCCATCGGCCCGACCTGGGAAGGCAACCAGGTGTGGTTCATCCTGGGCGGCGGCGCGATCTTCGCGGCCTGGCCTTTCGTCTATGCCGTGAGCTTCTCGGGCTTCTACCTCGCGATGTTCCTGGTGCTCTGCGCCTTCATCCTGCGCCCGGTCGGCTTCAAGTACCGGTCCAAGCGCCCCGATCCCGCCTGGCGCGCGCGCTGGGACTGGGCGCTCTTCGTCGGCGGCTTCGTGCCGGCGCTGGTCTTCGGCGTGGCGGTGGGCAATGTCCTCCAGGGCGTTCCCTTCCGGCTCGATAGCGACTTGCGCAGTTTCTACGAAGGCTCGCTGCTCGGCCTGTTCAGCCCCTTCGCGCTCCTGGCGGGCCTCGTCTCCGTGGCGATGCTGGTCCTGCACGGTGCGGGCTGGCTGACGCTCAAGCTGGAGGACGGCCCGGTTCGCGACCGCGCCCAGCGCTATGGGCAAGTGGCGGCACTGGCGGCTTTCGTGCTCTATGCCCTCGGCGGCGTCTGGCTGGCGATGGGAGACATCGGCTACCGGGTAGCCGGCGTGGCCGAGGCGGGCGGTCCCTCCAACCCGCGCATGACCGAGACGGTCCATGCCGCCGGTGCCTGGCTGGCCAACTACGGCGCGCATCCCTGGATGATCCTGGCCCCGCTGCTTGGCCTGGCCGGTCCGCTGGTGGCGCTCGTCGGCATTCGCGGGCGCAAGGACGCGGTGGTTTTCGCGGGATCCTCGATGGCGAACCTGGGCATCATCGCCTCGGTAGGCCTGTCGATGTTCCCCTTCATCCTGCCCAGCTCGATCGATGCCCGCTCCAGCCTGCTGGCCTGGAACGCCTCGTCCAGCCACACCACGCTCTTCATCATGCTGCTGGTGACCGCGGTGCTGCTGCCGATCGTCCTTGCCTACACCGCCTGGGCCTACAAGGTCATGTTCGGCCGGATCACCGAGCGGGAAGTGAACCTCAACCCCGATTTCTACTGAGGAAACGACGATGTGGTATTTTTCCTGGGTCCTCGGCGTCGGCCTGGCTGTCGGCTTCGGCATCATCAACGGCGTGTGGCATGAGTTCCACACAGACCCGTCGGATGAGAAGACGGTGCTCGACTGATCGAGTGGACCGAGCATGAAAAAGGGCAGGGGGCCGATGGCCTCCTGCCCTTTTCGTTGTTTCAGGCTGCGTCTCAGGCGGGTTTGATACCCATGCAGAGGTACTTCACCTCCATGTAGTCATCGAGGCCGTAGTGCGAGCCTTCGCGGCCCAGGCCGGACTGCTTCACACCGCCGAACGGCGCCACTTCGGTGGAGATCAGCCCGGTGTTGATGCCCACCATGCCGGCCTCCAGCGCCTCGGCCACGCGCCAGACGCGGCTGATGTCCGATGCGTAGAAATAGCTGGCGAGGCCGAACTCGGTGTCATTGGCCATGCGGATCGCCTCGGCCTCGTCGGTGAAGCGGATCACCCCGGCCAGCGGCCCGAAGGTCTCCTCCTTCGCCAGTTTCATGCCGGGCTTCACCCCGGCGACGACGGTGGGGTTGAAGAACGAACCGCCGCGTTCGTTGCGCTGCCCGCCGGCGAGGACTTTCGCGCCGCCGTCCACCGCATCCTTGAGGTGTTCCTCGACCTTCTCGACCGCCTTCTCGTCTATCAGCGGGCCGACTTCGGTGCCGGCATCCATGCCGTAGCCCACTTTCATCCCCGAGACGCGCTTGGCCAGCTTCTCGACGAATTCGTCATAGACGCCGTCCTGCACGTAGAACCTGTTGGTGCAGACGCAGGTCTGGCCGCCGTTGCGGAACTTGGAGATCATCGCGCCGTCGATCGCGGCATCGACATCGGCATCGTCGAACACCAGGAACGGCGCATTGCCGCCCAGTTCCATCGAGGTCTTCTTGATCGTCTCAGCACATTCGCGCAGCAGGTCGCGGCCGATCTCGGTGGAGCCCGTGAACGTCAGCTTGGCGACCTTGGGGCTGGCGGTCAGGGTGCCGCCGATCTGCCCGGCGCTGCCGGTGACGACATTGACCACGCCTGCCGGGATGCCCGCCATCTCGCAAAGCTGCGCGATGGCCAGCGCCGAGAACGGGGTGGCCGAGGCCGGCTTGATGACCACGGTGCAGCCCGCCGCCAGCGCCGGGCCGAGCTTGCGGGTAATCATCGCATTGGGGAAGTTCCAGGGCGTGATCGCCGCGACCACGCCCACGCCCTGCTTGATGCAGACGATGCGGCGATCCGGCGCATGGCCGGGGATCACGTCGCCATAGGCGCGCTTGCCCTCTTCGGCGAACCACTCGATGAAACTGGCGCCATAGGCGATCTCGCCGCGCCCCTCGGCCAGCGGCTTGCCCTGTTCGCGGGTGAGCAGCTCGCCCAGGTCGTCCTGGTGCTGAAGCATCAGTTCGAACAGCTTGCGCATCAGCTTCGCGCGTTCGCCCGCCGTCTTGGCGCGCCACGCAGGGAGGGCCTTTTCGGCGGCATCGATGGCGCGCGAAGTCTCGTCGGCGCCCATCTTCGGCACGGTGCCCAGGGTTTCGCCGGTGCCTGGGTCGGTCACGTCCAGCGTGGCGCCGCTGTCGGCGTCGCACCATTTGCCATCGATGTAACACTGCTGCCGGAGGAAGTCGGTGAAAGCCATTTCGTGCTGATCCTCGCTCGTTGCGGCCATGCCGTGCGCATCGCCTCGCTTTGCGGGCATGAAATAGGGTCAGCCCGAAGGAGAGGCAACTGTGACAGGTGATCGGAGAGCGGGCACCGCGCCTGCGATTGACGGGAGCATATTGCTTCGATAGTCTCATTTGCGAACATAAGTTCACAATAACGAATTAATCGGGAGAGAGTCGCTGGATCAGGCTGGCTATGTCGATGGCGCTTTCGTGGCCGGGGCGGGCGCTTCGTTCACGGTGCTCGATCCCTCGGACGAGAGCGCGGTGGCGCAGCTTTCCGGGCTGTCGGGCGCGCAAGTGGAGGCGGCGATAGCGGCGGCGCGGCGGTCTTTCGACTCGGGTATGTGGCCCGGCCTTTCCATGCACGAGCGCGGCGCGGCGATGTTGCGCTTCGCCGATGCCATGGCCGCCCGCGCGGATCGGCTGAAGGACCTGGCCGTGCGCGAAGCGGGCTGTCCGGTGTCCTCCACGGTCATGGGCGCGCAAGTCGCCGCGCCGCTGCGCATGGCGCGCGAGATCGTCGAGATGTTCCTGCGCCTGCCCGAAATCGAGGACAATGCCCTGCCGCTGCACGAGCGGGTCAACGCGCACTTCGCGGTGCAGAGCGTCAAGCGCTGGTCGCCGATCGGGGTGGTGACGGCGATCTCGGCCTACAACGTGCCGTTCTACACCGCGCTCTGGAAAGTCGTGCCGGCGCTGATGGCGGGCAACACGGTGATCCTGCGGCCCAACCCGCTGACGCCGCTGTCTTCGCTGGTCTTCGCCGAAGCGGCCGAGGAAGCGGGGCTGCCCAAGGGTGTGTTCAACCTCGTGATCGAGGCGGGCGTCGAGGGCGCGCAGGCGCTGACCAGCGACCGCCGTGTGGACATGGTGAGCTTCACCGGATCCTCCTCCGTGGGTGTGGAGGTCGCGAAGCAGGCCGCGCCCACGCTCAAACGGCTGGTGCTCGAACTCGGCGGCAAGTCGGCGCAGATCTATCTGCCGGATTCGGTGGAGCGCGCGGCCATGGCGGCGCTTTCGGTCTGCACCTCGCATGCGGGGCAGGGCTGCGTGCTCGGCACCCGGGTCTTCGTGCCGCAGGAAAGCAAGGCCGATGTGCTGGAGGCGATGGCGAAGCTTCTCGCCGGCGTGAAGATCGGTCCCGCCCGCGATCCGGAAACGCAGCTTGGCCCCGTGGTCAGCGCCGCCCAGCGCGCCCGGTGCGAGCATTTCGTTGCCGCCGCCGTGGAGGCTGGCGGCCGCGTCGTCTGCGGCGGCAAGCGGCCCGAGGGGCTGGAGAAGGGCTATTTCTTCGAACCCACCGTGCTCGACCTGCCCGACAACGCCAATCCCGCCGCGCAGGAGGAGATCTTCGGTCCGGTCGTTTCGGTGATCGGCTACCGCGATCTCGATCACGCGGTGGACATGGCCAATGACAGCCGTTTCGGCCTCTCCGGCTGGGTCCACGGCAAGGACAAGGTCAAGGCGCTGGAAGTGGGCCTGAAAATCCGCAGCGGCGCGGTGAACGTCAACGGCGCGCTCGCCTCCAGCCATGCCAGCGGCGGCGGCATCAAGATGAGCGGCCTCGGCCGCGAGCGCGGCGTCGAAGGCCTGCGCGAATTCCAGATCATGACCACGCTCAATATCGGCGGGTAGGGGGAGGACCGGGATGAAAGGACTGCTCGAAGGCAAAGTCGCATTGATAACCGGGGCCGGATCGGGAGTCGGCCGCGCGGCCTGCCTGCTCTTTGCCGAACACGGCGCGAAAGTGATCGCGGCGGATGTGAATGCCGACAATGCGGCGGAAACGGCAGAGTTGGTCCGCGCCCAGAACGGTGAGGCCATCGCCGCCGCGTGCGACGTTGCCGATCCGGCCTCCGTCGATGCTGCCGTGGCGGCGGGCGTCGAAGCTTACGGCCGGCTCGACTGCATCTACAACAATGCCGGCGTGACCATCAGCCCGATCCCCGGCAAGGGCTTGCGCACCCTCACCGAATGCGATGGGGAGGACATGCGCCGCGTGGCCGAAGTCAACCTGATGGGCGTGGTTCACGGCTGCCAGTCCGCCATTCGCCAGTTCGAAAAGCAAGGGGGAGGCGGCGCCATCGTCTCCACTGCCTCGGTCGCCGGGCTGATCGGCTATGGCGGCGTGTTCTACGGCGCTACCAAGGGTGCGGTGGTCCAGTTGACCCGCGCGCTCGCCATCGAAGTGGCGGACAAGGGCATTCGCGTAAATGCAGTCTGCCCGGCGGGGATGCTCACCCACTATGCCGGGATGGACCCCGACAGCGAACACCGGGGCCGCATCCTCGAAGGCATGGGCCGCGTCCACCCGCTCGGCCGCGCGATCGACCCGCGCGACACCGCTTCGGCGGCGCTGTTCCTCTGTTCCGATCTCGCAAGCAACGTGACCGGCGTGAACCTTCCCGTGGACGGGGGGCTCTCGGCCGGACGCAAGGTAGGAGGCTGACCATGGCGACTTGTCCCTATTCCGGAAGCGATTCGCGCTCGAACGCGCTGGCATCGCTGCTCTCGGACAATCCGCGCTATGCCGAGATGTTCGATGTCGACAAAGTGGACGCCAATTCCGGCGTCGATCCCAGCCGCGACTATACGGAGGATATGAACCGCCTGCGGGCGGCAGGCGCGGTGCACAAGGGCACCCTGCGCGAACTGCTCGGCGTGCCGGAGATGGTCTCGATGCTAGGTGCGCCTCGCGAGAGCATGACGTTCTTCTCCTACCGCGCCTGCGAGATCGGTTTTCGCGAGAACCAGCTCTATTCCTCGGAAGGCTATAACGAGAGCGCGGGTGTGCGGACGCTGGGCACCACGATCCTCTCGATGGTGGGCAAGCCGCACAAGCGCCTGCGCTCTGCTGCGCAGCCGTTGTTCAAGCGGCCCAAGGTGCTGGACTGGTGGAACAAGCGCTGGATCGAGGAGACGGTGGACGTCCTGCTCGATCAGCTGCTCGACCGTGAGACCGCCGATCTCAATACCGAACTTTGCGCCCGCCTGCCGATGGCCACCGTCACTCGCGCCATCGGGCTGGAGGGCGAGGACGTGATCGAGTTCCGCTACCAGCTCAACCGCGCAACCTTCGGCGCCCGATACTTGAAGCCGGAGGAAGCCGCCGAGGCGCGCGCCTGGGTGGACGGCACGCTGCGCCGCTTGATCGCGGAGAACCAGCGCGAGCCGGGCGACAACCTGATCGCCGGGTTGATCGGCTGCGAGATCACGCACGAGGACGGCACCAAGCGACCGCTCACCGAAGATGAACTGTTCGGCTACTGCAAGCTCGCGATCTTCGCGGGCGGCGGCACCACCTGGCGGCAACTCGGCATCACCATCGACGCGCTGATGAACCACCGCCACTTCTGGGAAGCCTGTCGCGCCGACCGCAGCCTGATCGACCTCGCCGTGGAAGAGGGTCTGCGCTGGCGCGCGACCGACCCGGTGTTCATGCGCCTCTGCATGGAAGATACCGAGATGGAGGGCGTGAAAGTCCCCGCCGGCACCCGCATCCACTTGTGCCTCGGCGCTGCCAACCACGATCCAGACGTGTTCGACAAGCCGGAGGAATACGACATCTTCCGCCGCAAGGAGCATCATATGGGCTTCGGCTTCGGCCCGCACCGTTGCCTCGGCATGGATGTCGCCCGGCAGGAGATGGTGGTGGCGATCAACGGCCTGCTCGACCGCTTCCCGAACATGACGCTCGATCCCGCCAAGCCGAAGCCGGAATACCGGGGCCTCGACCATCGCGGCATGTCGGCGGTGACGGTCTCGCTGCGGTGAGCGGCACGATGAAGCAAGTCGTGCTGGCCAGCTATGCCAGCGGCAATCCGAAACCATCGGACTTCCGCGTGGAGGACGCTCCGATCCCGCAGCCGGGCGAGGGCGAGGTGCTGCTGCGAACGCTGTGGCTTGGGCTGGACCCGCTGATCCGCTTCGCCATCGACGAGAAGCGGCTCTCCGGTGTCACCCAGGTTCATCCGGGAGAGGTGATGTACGGGCCGACCGTCAGCGCGGTGGTCGCCTCCAACCACCCCGGCTACGCGGTGGGCGACCTAGTGGAGGACCGCACCGGCTGGCGCGAATATGTCGTGGTCGCGCCGGACAAGGCCGACTGGCGCGGCCCGCCGAGAAAGCTCGATCCCGCACTGGCGCCGGTCTCCACTGCGCTCGGGGCGCTCGGCATGCCGGGGCAGACCGCCCATGCCTGCGTCATCGGCATCGGCCGCGTCGCGGCGGGCGAGACGGTGGTGATCTCGGCCGCAGCAGGCGCGGTGGGCAGCCTTGCCGGGCAGATCGCCGGGATTCGCGGTGCGCGAGTCGTCGGCATCGCCGGCGGGCCGGACAAGTGCCGGGGCCTGCTCGACCTCGGCTTCGATGCCGCAGCCGACTACAAGGCGCCGGATTTTGCCGAACAGCTCGCCAAGGCGCTGCCCGAAGGCGCGGACGTTTTCATCGACAATGTCGGCGGTGACGTGATGCTCGCCGTGCTGCCGCACCTGAAGCGCGGCGCGCGCATGCCGGTCTGCGGTTTCATAGCCTATTACGGCATGGGCATGGAGGGTCCGGGCCCCGACAAGCTCCCCGGTTTCTTCCGCACGATCATGTCCAAGGGGCTGGAAATCAAGGGCTTCGGCGGCTTCCTTATCGGCGGTCAGCAAGCGCTCGACGACATCGCCGGCTGGATCGCCGAGGGGCGGATCCGCTGCCCCGAATCGGTGGTCGAGGGGTTGGAAGCCGCACCCGAAGCCTTCGCCGGGGTGTTTTCTGGCAACAGCCATCTAGGCAAGTTGCTGGTGAAGGTGTCAGGCTGACTCGCGATAACGATAAAATCGCAGGATGCCGCCATGACCATGCATACCCCTTCCGCGTCCTACCCGCCGCCGCCGCGCAAAACGGCGAACCCGGCGCCTCCGCGCCCGGCGAATTCGCTGCGCCGCACGTCCAGTATCGACGTGGCTTGGCCCGAGGGTGTCGATGGCGAGCGCCTCTTCGTTGGCCGCGCGCGCGATTTCCTCACCGGCGCGGACGGACAGGGCCGCACGCTTGCCGAGGGCGAATTCACCCTGCGGATGAGCGAGGACAAGACGATCACCCGGATCGCGGCCGATCCCGCCCCCGCGGAAATCGGCCGGCTTGTCGGCGCCCGCGCGGGCGGCCACTTGCGCATGCTGCTGCGCGAGGTCGTGCCCGAACTGATCGCGCGCGCGGACCCGCTCTATCTCGTGCTCGACGACTTGTCCGGCACCGCGCTGGTCTCCGCCTTCGCGTGGGGGCAGTGGTTCCCAGAGCGCATGGAAGTGCTGCGCAAACGGCTGAGCGGCGGGAATGAGGACGGCTCGGTGCTGGCCCAGCGCGCCAATGTCTGCTGGGGCCTGCAGGACGGCAACAGCGGCGTTACCGGCGGCGCCGCGCTGGAGAACGTCGCCGATGCCGATGCGGGCCACTTGCGCAATCCGGCGGACCCGGCGGGCTGGCACGCGTTCCTCGATCACGATGGTCCGGGCTTCCGCCGTGCCCGCCGGATCGACGTGACGCACGGCGCCGATCGCGGGACCATCCACATCGATTCCGCGTTCCAGGACAGCGCCAGGCTGCGCGAGGGCGGACGTGTCGCCATTCACGAATATAGCCTGGGCGCGACGGTGGACGCTGGCACGCTCGAAGTGATCGCCCTCGAACCGAAGGCACACATCCTGCCGTTTCGCGAGTGTCCGGGGGCCGTGCACAATGTGGCGCGGCTGGTCGGTCGCAATCTGGGCCAGGTGCGGGAGGACGTGCTGGAGATGCTGCGCGGGCCGGAAGGCTGCACCCATCTCAACGATGCACTGCGCGCGCTGGCCGATGTGCCGCGGCTGGTCGAGCAATTGCGCCAGCCGGCGTGATCGGGACAAGGTGACCGGGCGCGACGGCCGGTTCGCAGGCAGACCGCCCCGGCGGTATCTCCCGCGGCGGATTTGCGGCGGACAACCGATTGGCGCACCACCCGGGCAGGTTTGCCGCAGGGGAGTGAGGCCGTGAACAATATCCGCATCAATGTCTCGTTCGACATGCGCTCGCCGGATTGGGCGACGCCGACGCCGCAGCTCTACCGGGCCGCGATCGAGATGGCGGCTTTCGTGGACGGTATCGGCGCCGACCAGATCGGGCTGATGCAGCACCACGGGTCGGACGACGGCTATCTGCCGCAGCCTTTCACCCTGGCCGGGGGCATGGCCGCGGTCACCAGCCGGATCCGGTTCATGCTGGGCGCGGTGGTGCTGCCGCTGCACGATCCGGTGGAACTGGCCGAGCAGATCGCCATCGTGGACCAGATGTCCAACGGGCGGCTCAACGTCATTTTCGGCGCCGGCTACGTCCCGTTCGAATTCGCCATGTTCCGCAAATCGCTCAAGGACCGTGCGCGGCTGATGGACGAGGGACTGGAGATCATCCTGCGCGCGCTGAAGGGTGAGAAGTTCGAGTTCGACGGCCGCCCGATCTTCGTTCGCCCGCTGCCGGTGCAGGCACCCGAGGACATCGTCATGGTCGGCGGGGGCGTACCTGCCTCGGCGCGGCGCGCGGCCAAATTCGGCGTGGGCTTCGGGCCGATGAAGCCGGACCTGATCGATCTCTACCTGTCCGAATGCGAGCGGCTCGGCCATGCCCCCCGGACCTATTTCCGCCCGGTTCCGGGGATGCCACTGGCCGTGCATCTATGCGAGGACCCGGAGGCGGGCTGGGAAGCCATCGCGCCTCACGCCGTCCACGTCATCACCGAATATGCCAAGTGGGCCGAGCAGGAGGGCGATGGTTCGAACTCGCCTTTCAAGGGCCTGACCGATCCGGCCGCGCTGCGCCATGCCGGCATGTTCGCGGCCTGGACGCCGGACCAGCTGGTGGAAAGAGTGCGGGCCCTGGGGCCGGGCGGGCAAGTCGGCTTCCAGCCTCTGCTCGGCGGATTGTCGCCGGAAGAGGGCTGGAAGAGCCTCAGGTTGCTGGAGCGGACGATGCCGCGCCTGAAGGAAGCCGTGGCGGCCTGAGCCGCCCCTGCAAAATTCGTCTACCGCGAATTTTCAGCGGGCTTTCAGGCGTCCTTCTTTTTCAGCAGCACCGAACGCAGGCAGGACAGCGCCACTTCGCCGCGCTGGTTGGTCAGCTCGTGCTTGAACACGACGATGCCCTGCGTGGGCCGCGACTTGCTTTCGCGCATTTCCATGACTTCGCTCGTGCAGGTCAGCGTATCGCCGATGAAGGTCGGCTTGGGCGTCACCACTTTGTCGAAGCCGAGGTTGGCGACGAGCGTCCCCACGGTGGTATCCGCGATCGACAGACCTACCGCCAGGCTGAAGGTGAAAGTCGAATTGACGAGAATCTGGCCGAATTCGCTCTTCTTTGCGAATTCCGCATCGAGGTGCAGCGGCTGCATATTGTGCGTCATGGCCGAGAACATCAGGTTGTCGGTCTCGGTGACCGTACGGCTCGGCTGGTGAGTGATCCGGTCACCCACGGTCCATTCGTCGAAAAAGCGCCCCGGCACGATCCTCTCTCCTTTTCATGATGTCCGGCCGGACCGCGGCAGCGCTCCGGCCGGAAACAGTGTTCAGCGTCCGACCACCCGGATTTGCGGAGCGCGTGTACCGCGCGGGATCGGCTGGTAGGCCAGGTCCACGCGGTCGATCCGGCGCGGCGGATTGGTCAGGTTGATGGCCCGGCTGCAGCCGCCGGTGTTGATGCGGGTATTCACGCGCACGCTCTGCTGGCGGCCGTTGTCGAAACGGAAGGTGTAGTTCGACAGGCGGATCGGGGCATTGCGCGTGCAGAGCTGGATCTGCCGATAGCGATTGCTGCCGGGAATGCGGATCGTGGTGCGGCTGCTGCCGGTGGCCACGGTCTGCGAGGCCAGTACCCGCCAGTTGGAGGGCGGCGCGGCATCGGCAGGGGCGAGGGAAACGGCAAAGGTGCCAACAAGCGCGGCAGCGAAACAGGCGAATGAGCAGGCAGGAAGATACGAAAATTTCACGGGAAGTCTCCTCGTATCGAGTCCGCGCGAAGGCGCGGATGCAAAAGGGCTAGGCCGATCCGGATGAACTGAAAATGCGGATTCTTCGGCCCAGCCCGTAACCTGCCTCAAGCCTCCGTCGGTTCGACCCGCGCGAGAAGCGCATCCACCTGGATCTGTGCGCCCGTTACGGCGTTCAGCTCCGCCACCACGCCGTCGAACGGCGCGGTGAGCGTGTGCTCCATCTTCATCGCTTCCAGGGTCAGCAGCTTCTGTCCCTTGGTGACGGCCTGCCCTTCGGCAACGGCTACCGCGATCACCTTGCCCGGCATCGGCGCCAGGATCGCGCCGGAGCCATCGGCCCCGCCATGCACGCCGTCGCGCCGCCAGGGGGTAAGCAGCCAGGCCTGCCCCTGCTCGGTCACCAGAACGGCGTCGTCAGGCTCCTCGCTGCCTTCTCCGGTCAGCGCGATCTCGACTTTCTCACCGTCGAGCGAGAACCATGCCGACTGCGCAGGCGCGGCATTGAGGCGGAAGCCGGGAAGCGCGCGCACCGGAACCAGCGAATTGGCGGCCGCCTCCAGCACTTCGTCCGAAGGCCGGGGCGCTTCTGCCATGGCCTCGCCGTCGCGGCCGATCAGGCCGGTGTCGACCTTGCCCGCGGCGAAGTCGGGATGTTGCAGCGCTTTCACGAGGAAGGAGGCATTGGTGCGCACCGGCCAGACGGCGCTGTCTTCCAGCATTTCGCCCAGCCGTTCGCGCGCCTCTTCGCGGTCCTCGCCCCAGGCGATGACCTTGGCGATCATCGGGTCGTAGAACGGGGAGACTTCGGCGCCCTGATAGACGCCGGTATCGATACGGCCCCCTTCAGCCTCGCCGAATTCCAGCAGTTCCAGCTTGCCGATGCTGGGGAGGAAGCCCTTCGCCGGGTCTTCGGCATAGAGGCGCGCTTCCATCGCCCAGCCGTCGATGGTGAGGTCTTCCTGCGACATCGGCAGCGCTTCGCCGCTGGCAACGCGAAGCTGCCATTCGACCAGATCGACACCGGTGATTTCCTCGGTCACCGGATGCTCGACTTGAAGGCGGGTGTTCATTTCCATGAACCAGATGCGATCGGCGGAAAGCTTGCCCGAACCGTCAGCGATGAACTCGATGGTGCCAGCGCCGACATAGTCGACCGCCCTGGCCGCACGCACCGCCGCCGCGCAGAGCGCCTCGCGCGTTGCCGAATCCATGCCCGGCGCGGGGGCTTCCTCGATCACCTTCTGGTGACGGCGCTGGAGCGAGCAATCGCGCTCGAACAAGTGGACGACGTTGCCGTGGCTGTCACCGAAGACCTGCACTTCGATGTGGCGCGGGCTGGCGATGTACTTCTCGATCAGCACATGGTCGTTGCCGAACGAGGACGCCGCCTCGCGCTTGCACGATGCCAGGGCGTCGACGAAATCCGCTGGCGCCTCGACCAGCCGCATGCCCTTGCCGCCGCCGCCGGCAACAGCCTTGATGAGCACCGGATACCCGATCTTGGCGGCCTCTTCGGCCAGGAAAGCCGGCTCCTGGTTGGCGCCCATGTAGCCGGGGGTCACCGGCACTCCGGCCGCGGCCATCAGCGTCTTGGCCGCATCCTTGAGGCCCATCGCGGTGATCGAGGACGGGTTCGGGCCGACCCAGATCAGCCCCGCGTCCTTCACCGCCTGTGCGAACGCGGCGTTCTCCGAGAGGAAGCCGTAGCCGGGGTGGATCGCCTCGGCCCCGGTCTGCTTCGCGGCGGCGATGATCTTTTCGCCGACAAGGTAGGATTCGCGCACGGCCGAGGGGCCGATATGCACGGCCTCGTCCGCCTCGCGCACATGCAGCGCGTCGGCATCGGCGTCGGAATAGACCGCGACGGTACGGATGCCGAGTTCCCGCGCCGTGCGGATGACGCGGCAGGCGATTTCGCCGCGATTGGCGATCAGCAGCGACTGGATCATGGGTGACGCTCCGGGAAACCGTGACGGGTGTGCAGCGCCGCAAGGACGCCCTCGATATCGTTGGCGAAGCCGCCCTCGGCAAAGGCGAGCGCGGGAAGGTTCTGGTTTTCCTCACCCAGCGCCGCGACCACCGCCGCACGCGGACGCGGCCAGCCGACGCGGACGACCTCGATATTGCCCCCGCGTTCAGGGAACAGCGCCAGCAGGCCCTCCACCGTCACGCAGTCCTTGCAGTAGAAGCGCCGCTCGCCGCCGAACGCCGGATCGGCATAGTCGGTGTCGAGGACGAAGAGAGTATCCTTGGCCATCGCCATCACATCCTGAACACGCCGAACTGCGGCTTTTCGGGGATCGGAGCCTCAAGGCAGGCGGCCAGCGCCAGCCCCAGCACATCGCGGGTCTGCGCCGGATCGATCACGCCGTCGTCCCAGAGACGCGCGGTCGCGTAGTAGGGATTGCCCTCATCCTCGTACTTCTGGCGGATCGGAGCCTTGAACGCCTCGGCCTCCTCGGGCGACCACTTGGCCGCGTCGCGGTGGACGGTGGCCAGGACCGAGGCCGCCTGCTCGCCGCCCATCACCGAGATTCGGGCATTGGGCCAGGTGAACAGGAAGCGCGGATCGTAAGCGCGTCCGCACATGCCGTAGTTGCCCGCACCGAACGAGCCACCGATCAGCACCGTGATCTTCGGCACCGTGGCGGTGGCGACGGCCGTAACGAGCTTGGCGCCGTGCTTGGCGATGCCCTCCGCCTCGTACTTGCCGCCGACCATGAAGCCGGAGATGTTCTGGAGGAACAGCAGCGGAATGCGGCGCTGGCAGGCCAGTTCGATGAAGTGTGCGCCCTTCTGCGCGGATTCGGAGAACAGCACGCCGTTGTTGGCGAGGATGGCCACCGGCTGGCCATGGATATGCGCGAAACCGCAGACCAGCGTGCTGCCGTAGAGCGCCTTGAACTCGTGGAATTCGCTGCCGTCGACAATGCGGGCGATCACTTCGTGCACGTCATAGGGCGCGCGCACGTCTTCCGGCACGATCGCGTAGAGTTCCTCGGGGTCGTACTTGGGCGGGCGCGGGGTCCGCAGCGGCTGGTCGTGGTGATGCAGCGGGCCAAGGTGGCTGACGATATCGCGCACGATGGTCAGCGCATGTTCGTCGCTGTCGGCGAGGTGATCGGTCACACCCGACTTGCGGCTGTGCAGATCGCCGCCGCCAAGGTCCTCGGCCGAGATCACCTCACCCGTCGCCGCCTGAACCAGCGGCGGACCGGCCAGGAAGATCGTGCCCTGCTCCTTCACGATCACCGATTCGTCGCTCATCGCCGGCACATAGGCGCCGCCCGCTGTGCAACTTCCCATCACGCAGGCGACTTGCGGAATGCCCTTTGCGGACATCTGCGCCTGGTTGAAGAAGATGCGGCCGAAATGGTCGCGGTCCGGGAAGACTTCCGCCTGGTGCGGCAGGTTGGCGCCGCCGCTGTCGACCAGGTAGATGCACGGCAGGTTGTTCTCCTGGGCGATCTCCTGCGCGCGAACGTGCTTCTTCACCGTGATCGGGTAATAGGTGCCGCCTTTCACGGTGGCATCGTTGCAGACGATCATGCACTGGCGCCCTGAGACGGTACCGATGGCGGTAATCAGCCCCGCGCCGGGAATGTCGTCCTCGTAGAGACCCTCGGCCGCGAGCTGGCCCAGCTCCAGCAGCGGAGAGCCGGGGTCGAGCAAGCGCTCCACCCGTTCGCGCGGCAGCAGCTTGCCGCGCGCGACATGGCGTTCCCGCGATTTTGCGTTCCCGCCCAGCGCCGCCGCGGCGACCTTGGCTCGCAATTCGGCAACCAGCGCGCGGTTATGGGAATCGCGCGCCTGCGCCTCGGGACTGTCGAGATTCAGGCTCGTCTGGAGCACCGGTGCGCTCATGCTTGTTTCTCCGGTCCGGCCATTTCAGCCTCTTCCCAAGTTCGGATGATTTGTCTCACCTATGTAGACAAGCCCAAGCCTCAGCGGAAATTGAAAGTTTCCGCGCTTCGTAATAGATCGTGTCTATGATCGACCAATATCTCCTGCGCTATTTCCTCGCCGTGGCGGAAACCGGCAATTTCAGCCGCGCGGCGCGGGCGGTCAGCGTTACCCAGCCGACGCTTTCGGCGGGAATCGCCAAGCTGGAACGCGAACTGGGCGCGCGCCTGTTCGACAGGAATCGCCAGCGCGTTGCCCTGACTCCGGCGGGCAGCCGCTTCCTCATCCGCGCGCGCCGCATCGCCGCCGAATACGAGCACGCCCTGGTCGAACTGGCCGAGCCTGCCGAGCCCAGCCTGCTGCGCGTGGGCGTGCTGAACACCATCCCCACCCCCCTGATCGGCCGTGCCCTGGCGGCGCATCACGCGCGTTCGGGCGAAGCGCTGGAACTGCTCGACGGCAGTGAGCGCGATCTTGCCGAGCGCCTCGAACGCGGCCGGATCGACGTGGCGCTGACCGCCGTGCGGCCGCACCACGCCCGTTACCAGCCCGAAGTCCTGTCCCGCGAACGCTACATGATGGTGCTTCCGCCCGATCATCCCCTGGCCGGAGAGCGCGAGGTGCTTGCCGAACAACTCGCGCAGGATCGCATGGCCCTGCGCCGCCACTGCGAGGCGCTGCCCGAGATCAACCGCTTCTTCACCCAGCGCGGCGTGCGCCCGCGCTTCGTGCTCAAGACCACCAGCGACGAGCGCGTCCTCTCGGTAATTCGCAGCGGTGCCGGGATCGGAATGATGCCGGAAGGTTTCGCCGATGGTTCGCTGCGCTTCGTTCCGGTGCGCGATTTCGAATTGGTGCGCGAAGTGGGGTTGCTCCATGCCGCGGCTCCGCGGGAAAGCGCATTCCTGGACAGCCTGCGCCGGCAACTTGGCCTGGCGACGAAGCGAGCAGAGACAGCCTAGGTTGCGAGTTGCTCGCTCAGCGATCGGGCGGAAGTGGCGAGCGCGGTTTTCAGGCTTGTCAGATCGCTGCGCAGGGCCGCGCCGATGCCGATGGCGACGAGGGCGTGGCTGGGCGCGACTCGCCGTTCTTGCCCCGTCTTCCACACCGGGGCGGCGATGACCGTGACCCCGGCGATATAGTGCCCGGCATCGACAGCCACGCCGCTCTCCCGCGCCTCGGTCACCTGGGCGCACCAATCCTCCCATGACGGCGCCTCATCCCAGCGCAGGGCCTCGAAACGGGGCTTGAGGTCTGCAATCTCATGATCGCCGAAAGCGGCGATGCAGCGCCCCGTGGCGGAAACCAGCGCGGGGAAGCGGCTGCCGACTTGCGTCGAGAGCTGAAAATTCTGGCCAGACTGCGACATCGCGGTGACGATGATGTGGTCCAGCCCGAAGATCTGGACGCCGAGCGTGGTCAGCCCGAATTCGCGCGCCACCCGGTCGAGGATCGGTTGGGCAAGGTCGTTGAACTGGTCCCGCCGCAGCCAGGCACGGGCGAGCGTCAGCACGCCGGCATCGAGGGCATAGCGCTTGGTATCGGCATCGAAAGCCACGAGATCCTCGGTAACGAGCGCCCGCAAGACATAGAGGCAGGTGCTGGGCACGAGGTTCAGCTCGCGGGCGATGGCCTGCACCCCCATCGGCGTGCCGCGCTTGCCCAGCAGACGCAGTATCGCCGCCGCCCGGGCGATGGCGGGGGCCTTGCTGGCGCGCACGGCGTCTTCGAGAGGGTCTGGTCTGCTCATCGTTCAATATACAGAATAACATTCAATATTTACAAAACAAGCCTGCTTCCGCACATTTGTTGAACACAAGGACAAATGGCCGGCCGCTGAGTCGTGTCGGTGCGGAGTGGGATGAGCGATGGTTAGGCTGACGGAACTGACAAGCTATGCCGATGCGCAGGCGCAGGCCTCGTCGGCCGCGCTGTGGGACCTGTTCGACGGCGACCGCGACGTGCTCAACATCGCTCACGAATGCATCACCCGTCATGCCGACGGTTCGGGCCGTCCCGCGGTGCGCATCGCGCATGCAGATGGTCGTGACGAGATCCTGAGCTTCGACAAGATCGCTGCCGGTGCCGCGCGGTTCGCGCATTGGCTGGACGCGGAAGGCGTGAAGCCGGGCGAGCGCATCGCTTTCATGCTCGAACCCTCGCTGCCGTTCTACGTCTGCCTGTTCGGCGCGATGCAGACGGGTGCGATCTCGGTGCCGCTGTTCACACTATTCGGGCCGGACGCGCTGAAGCTGCGCATTGACGACTGCAAGCCCGCCATCCTCATCACCAATGCCGAGAAGGCCGACCTCGCGCGCGGCGCGGTGACGGCCGAGAATGGGCTGCGCGTGATCGTCGCCGACGATGGCCTGCTGGACGAGATCGCGAAGTTCCCGGCGACTTACGAGCCCAGGACCAAGGCCGGCGACCTCGCCGTGTTCCAGTATACCAGCGGCACCACGCGTGAGCTGCCGGAGGCGGTGAAGCATACGCACAAGGCGCTCGTCACCCTCATGTTCGCGGCGCTCTATGGCACGGGAATCCGTCCGGGCGACGAGTTCTTCTGCCCGTCTTCGCCCGCATGGGGGCATGGCCTGTGGCACGGCACGCTGGCGCCGCTGGGCCTCGGTGTCACCACGGGCACCTTCGCCGGGCGCTTCGATCCGGTGCGGCTGATGCAGGCGCTGGACGATTACGGCATTACCAATATGTCGGCGGCGGCCACGCACTACCGGATGATGAAGAACAGCGGCGCGGCGGGGAACTTCGCGTTCCACTTCCGCAAGCTGTCCTACACCGGCGAGCCGATCGACCCGGCGACGCTGGAGTTCATCGACGGCGCGTTCAAGGTTCCGGTCTGCTCGATGTACGGCACCACCGAGATCGGCGTGGTGCTGGTGAACTATCCAGGCGCGAGCGACTTCACGGTGAAGCCCGGATCGCTGGGCAAGGCGGTTCCCGGGCAGAAGCTGGAAGTGCAGCGCCCCGATGGCACGCCCACAGCTCCCGGCGAGATCGGCGAGCTGATGCTCTGGCGGGGCGGCAATTGGATGACCACCAAGGACCGCGCGAAGATCGACGAGGAAGGCTACTTTTATCACTGCGGCCGCGCCGATGACGTGATCATCTCGGCGGGCTGGACGATGTCTGCCGTCGAGATCGAGAACACCATGCTGCGGCATGAGAACGTGCTCGAATGCGGCGTGATCGGCGTGCCGGACGAACAGCGCGGGCAAGTGGTGAAGGCCTTCGTCGTCGCCAACCGCGCGGGCGATGATGGCTTCGTCAAGGAGCTTCAGGACTTCACCCGCGAGCGTCTGGCCCAGCACGAATTCCCGCGCGTGGTGGAGTTCGTGGAAGAGCTTCCCAAGAACCCGGCCGGCAAGGTCCACCGCAAAATGCTGCGCGACCGGGAGGCGGCGAAGGCCGCTGAAGCGGTCGGCTGAAAACCAATCTCGAGAATTTAGGAGAGTACCGAAATGGCAACCACAGCAGAGCCCCAATCCAAGTTCCCCAAGATCACCGAGGCCGGTCTCGATGACCTGCGCGCCCGCATCGGCGTGAAGATCGAGAACACCGTCGAGCCGTGGAACTATGAAGCCACCCGCGACGCGATCCGCCACTATGCCCACGGCATTGGCGACGACAATCCGCTGTGGTGCGACCCGGAATATGCGGCGAAGACCAAGTACGGCTCGATCGTCGCGCTGCCTTCGTTCCTGTTCACCACCAGCCGCATCGTCTCGGGCTACTGCGGCGGTCTTTCGGGCGTGCACGCCATGTGGGCGGGTGCCGACTGGACCTGGCAGAAACCGGTGCTGCGCAACGACACAATCACTACGGTCGCCTATCTGAAGGATCTGGTCGAGCATCAGACCAAGTTCGCCGGCCGCTCGTTCCAGCAGATCTACCACGTCGACTTCTTCAACCAGAACGGCGAACAGGTTGCCGGCGCGGATTCGTGGGTGTTCCGCACCGACCGTGACGAGGCGCGCGAGCGCGGCACCAAGTACACCGAGGCACGCGGCCGCGTGGAGCCGTTCACGCAGGAACAGCTGGACGAATTCTACGACATCTACGACCAGGAAGAGATCCGCGGCGCCACCCCGCGCTACTTCGAGGACGTGAACGTCGGCGACAAGCTGCCGCCGATGATGAAGGGCCCGATGACCGTCACCGGCTTCATCTGCTACGCGCAGGGCTGGGGCGGCCTCTACATCCGTGCCAACAAGCTGGCCTACAAGATGCAGAAGGCGCACCCGGGCCTGGGCATCCGCAACCGCTTCAACGTGCCGGACTGCCCCGAGCGCGTGCACTGGGACGAAGCTTTCGCTCTCGAAGTGGGCGCGCCGGGCGCATACGATTACGGCCCGGAGCGTTGCTCGTGGCTGACGCACCACATGACCAACTGGATCGGCGACGACGGCTTCCTCACCAAGTCCGACTGCCAGATCCGCCGCCACAACCCGGACGGCGATGCCATCATCATCACCGGCGAAGTGACGCGCAAGTTCGAGGAAGGCGGCAAGAAGTTCGTCGAAGTGGCGCAGAAGGCCACCACCCATCGCGGTGAACTTTCGGCCTTCGGCACCGCCGTCGCGGAACTGCCCAGCAAGGGCTGATCGTCGGCCGTCCCGCATAACGGGGGAGCGATTTCGGCCCGGACCTTTGCAGAAGGTTCGGGCCGTGTCGTATGCTGGCCCGGAAAAGAGAACGGAGTGGAAATGGGACAGGATCACGCGGCAAGGCCGCAGTTCGATGCCAATGGCGACGTGCGCGTTCCGGCTTTTGTCCTGCCCGTCTCCACCCTGCTGAGCGAAGAGGCCGCGGCGATGCAACGCGCCCGCGCAGACACACCGGCGTTCGACGCGGCGGGTGAGCAGGAAGCCGATGTCGCGGTGCGGCGTGAGCAGATCAATGCCTATGCCGCGCAAGGTGTCGCGCGGCTGCGAGAGAACTTCGCGGTCGAGATCGTGCCCAGGGTGATCGGCGGCGTGGAGGTGCTGGACGTCACCCCCGCCGATAGTGGCCACGATCCGCAGCGCGTGCTGATCAACCTGCACGGCGGCGCCTTCACCGTGGGGTGGGACGGCATCGCGCTGATGGAGGCGATCCCCATCGCCGCGCTCGGCAAGTTCCGCGTCGTCAGCGTCAACTATCTCATGGCGCCCGAGCATCGCCATCCGGCCGGTGTGGAGGATGTCGCGGCGGTCTATGCTGCGCTGCTGACGGACTATGCCCCCGGCCGGATCGGCATCTACGGCGGATCGGCAGGCGGTGCTCTCACTGCGCAGGCGGCGGCATGGCTTCCCGCACATGGGCTGCCGCAGGCGGGCGCGGTCGGCATTTTCGGCGCGGGCGGCGTGCCGTTCGGGGCCGGAGAGTCGGCCTACGTCGCAGGCTATATCGACGGCTCATTCCCACCGCCGCCCGCTGACGGCAGCACGGCCATCGACATCACCCGTGGCTATTTTGACGGCTGCGACCCGCGCGATCCCAGCGCCTGGCCGGGCTATCATCTCGATGTGCTGGCCACGTTCCCGCCCACGCTCGTCATCACCGGCACGCGCGCCATGGACCTCAGCCCGGCGATCTTCACCAACTCGCAATTGCTCAAGGCAGGCGTGCGCTCGACGCTGATCGTGGGCGAGGGAATGGGCCACTGCTACCACTACAATATCGGCATTCCCGAGGGGCGTGATGCCGTGGCGGCGATCCTCTCCTTCTTTCGCGAGAACCTGGCCTGATGTCTGCAAAAGAACCTTGGGCCGGCCCGCTCGCCGGGGTGCAGGTGATCGATTTCACCCGCGTGCTCGCAGGCCCCGCCGCCTCGCTGGCGCTGGCCGACATGGGCGCCGAAGTGTTCAAGATCGAACCGCCCGGCACTGGCGATGAGACGCGCACGTTTCCGCCCACGCGGGACGGCGAGAGCCACTATTACCTCGCGGTCAATCGCGGGAAGAAGTCCATCGTCGTCGACCTCAAGAGCGAGGAGGGGCTGGCGCTCGTCCGCGATCTGGCGGCCAAGTGCGACGTGCTGGTGGAGAACTACCGCCCCGGTGTGATGGACCGGCTGGGCCTCGGTTACGAAGCGATGAAGGCGATCAATCCGCGCCTGATCTACTGCTCGATCTCCGGCTATGGCCAGACTGGGCCGCTGAAGGACCGGCCCAGCTTCGATATCGTGCTCCAGGCCATGTCCGGCGCGCTGTCCATGAACGGCGAGCCGGACGGACTGCCGACCAAGCTGGGCATTCCGCTGGGCGATCTGGTTGGCGGGATCAACGGGCCGATCGGCATCCTCTCGGCCCTCTACGAGCGCGAGCGGACCGGCGTGGGGCGGCATATCGACGTCAGCCTGATGGACGGGCTGATCGGCATGCTTGGCTACATTGCGCAACTGGCCTTCTTCAACGGCACCGACCCGAGCCGCGTGGGGTCGCAGCATCCCAATCTCGTCCCCTACGGCATCTTCCCGGCGCGCGAGGGTTCGATCGTCGTCGCCTGCCTGACGCCGGGGTTCTGGAGCCGCATCTGCCGCTCCATCGATCGGCCCGAGCTGATCGAGGATCCGCGTTACGACACGCTGGAAAAGCGCCGCGATGCGCGGGCTGACGTGAATGCGATCGTCAGCGCCTTCACCGAGCGGCACAGCGTGGACGAACTGGTGGCGATCTTCACCGCGCACGAAGTGCCGCATGCGCCGATCCTGGGCGTGTCCGAAGCGCTGGCGCAGCCGCAGGCGGTGGAGCGCGAGATGGTCGTGGAAACGCAGCACAAGACCCTGGGACCGATCCCCATCGTGGGCCGCCCGATCCGCTTCACCGATGCCCCGCAGCCGGTGCCGACCGCGCCGCCGGTGCTGGGCGAGCACACCGATTCCATTCTGGAAGACGTGCTCGATCTATCGCCCGAGCGGATCGCGGCGCTCAGGGCGTCGGGCATCGTTGCGTGAGGCCCGAACCTTCGTCATTGCGAACGCAGTGAAGCAATTCAGGGCGGTTGGGGCGGCCCTGGATTGCCGCGCGGCTTTGCCGCTCGCAATGACGATGAGTGGAGATGACTATGCCAGACTTGCGCTTCGACAATAGAGTCGCCGTGATCACCGGCGGCGGGCGCGGGCTGGGCCGAGCCCATGCGCTGCTGCTGGCGAGCCGAGGCTGCAAGATCGTGGTCAACGACCCCGGCGTGTCGATGGCGGGCGACGCCACCGAAGAAGGCCCCGCCGAAGCGCTCGCCGCCGAGATTCGCGCCTTGGGCGGAGAGGCCGTGGCAAACACCGACAGCGTCGCCACGCCGGAGGGCGGCAAGGCGATCGTCCAGTCGGCGCTCGATGCTTTCGGGCGGATCGATATTCTGATCCACTCGGCTGGCAACGTGCGGCGCGGCAGCCTCAGCGAACTCGCCTACGAGGATTTCACCGCCGTCCTCGATGTCCACCTGAAGGGCGCCTACCACGTCGTGCGGGCGGCGTTTCCGCACATGATGGCGCAGGGCTACGGCCGCATCGTGCTGACCAGTTCGATCAACGGCCTCTACGGCAAGTCGGACAATGTGACTTACGCGATGTGCAAGGCCGGTTTCATGGGCCTGTCCAACACCGCCGCGATCGAGGGCCAGCACGCCAATGTGAAGTCCAACCTGATCGTCCCGGCCGCCGTCACCCGCATGTCGGAAGGGATCGACACGAGCCAGTTCCCGCCGATGGAGCCGGAGCAAGTGGCGCCGATGGTCGGCTACCTCTGCCACGAAAGCTGCGAGGCTTCGGGCGAGATGTTCGTCGCCATGGGCGGCCGTCTGGCGCGCGCCAAGATCGTCGAGAACGAGGGCGCCTTCCGCAAGGACTGGAGCCTGGAACAAGTCGCCGCCGAGATCGGCGCGATCCGCGATGGCGGCGAGACGCTGGCATTTCCGCCAGTGCCGGACGGGCAGCTCGAACATCTGCTCTATGGCTTCGGCATGATCCGCGCCGCCACGGCCTGACCGCCAGAACGGAAAAGCCCGCCCGGTCTCGCGACCGGACGGGCTTTCCTGAAAAACGACCCCCGGGTGGGTGGAAGGGGTCGCTGTTCCTCCTGGATCAGAAGTTGGCCGTGAAGCCGACGAAGATCGTACGGCCCAAGGCGTCGTAGACACCGGGGTAGGTATTGCCGTTGCCGAAGTTCTGCAGCAGGCCCGAGTCGAGAGCCGGCGGATCCTTGTCGAACATGTTGTTCACGCCTGCGCGCAGGGTGAACCGCTTGTCGATCGCCTGGGTCAGCGACAGGTCGAAGTAGTTGTAGGCGCTGATCTTGCGGTTCACGACGGTCTTGTCTGCCGAAAGCAGCGGATTGTCGGTCAGGCTCGACAGCTTGGTGCCGCCGATGTGGCGCCAGGACAGCGAGACGGTCGTGTCGGTGGGGGTCATCCACGAAAGACGCGCGACATGGCGCCATTCGGGGGTGGGCTGGCCGCAAGTATAGCCGAACAGGCCCTTGCAGTCGTAGGAGCCACCATCGGGCACCGGCTGCGAAACCTGCTCGATGAGGTAGGTGCCCACGAGACCCAGATTGACGCTGCCCAGATTGCCGACGTCGAAGGTGTAATCCGCATTCACGTCGAGACCAGAGGTCTTGAGGTAGCCCGTGTTCATCGTGGTGGAGATGATGTAGCCCGAATTCTGGCCGAAGACCTGGCCCGAGCGCGGATCGCGAACGAACAGGCCGCAGAAGTACGGATCACCCGTGGCGGCGCACTGACCCATGATCAGCGACGGCGCGATCGAACCGATGTAGTCCTTCACCTTGATGTTGTAGTAGTCGATCGACAGCGAGAAGCGGCGCAGCGCCTGCGGTGTGATGACGACGCCAAGGGTATAGGTGTCTGCGGTTTCGGGCTTGAGTGCGACGTTGCCGCCGCCAAGACCGGAGCACTGGTCGGACGGGCATCCGGGGATGCTGCCGTACATGGCCTGGGTCACGCCGGTGGCCTGGCAGATCTCGAACGAGGCGCTCGGATTGGCACCGGCGCAAGGGTCGGTGCCGTTGACGTTGCCAACCGCCTGCGAGGCGAAGAGTTCAGCCACGTTCGGCGCGCGGATGGCGCGGTTGTAGCTGGCGCGCACGCGCAAGTCGTCGACCGGCGCCCACGAGATTTCGCCCTTGTAGGTCCAGACGTTGTAACCCGACTTGATGCCGGTCGAGTTCTGCTTGTTGTCGTAAGACGAGTAGCGCAGGCCGCCGTTGATCGTGAGCGAGCGGAAGAACGGCTTGTTCTCGATCAGCGGGATTTCGATTTCGCCGAAGGCCTCGGTCACGGCGATGATACCGTCGGAGGGCAACACGCCGTTCTGCTGCGCCACTTCGTCGGCCGTGAAGTTCAGTGTTTCGCGGCGGCGTTCGACGCCAAGCGCGATGCCGACGCCCGATTCCGCCCAGGGCAGGGTCACGCCCATCTGGCCGAGGTCGCCGCTCAGCGATCCGGAGATCACACCCAGCGAATTGCGCGAGGCGGTGTTGCTTTCGCCGAAGATGTAGGCGGCCTGGTCTGCCGTCACGCCGCTGGGCGTGAAGACGTTGATCGGAATGCAGTTCGGATCGGTACCGTCGATGACCGAGCGGCAGGTCGGCACGCCGTTGACGCTGACGGCGTTGAGGGCGAGGCCCGCCTTCGCCTGGTTCACGTCGTTCAGGTACGTTTCCTTGAACTTCACCAGCGAGTACATGTAGTTGACGTCGTAGCTGAAGCCGCTGCCGATGTCGCCGCGCAGGCCCGCCGAATAGCGGTAGTCGTTGAAGCGCAGGTTGTCGCGGCGCGGCTGGCCGACGACGCGGTAGCCCACGTTGGTCGGAGCGGTCGCGTCGGTGCCGGCAGCCGAACCGCAGATCGCGGCAAGCTGGGATGCGTTGGCGTAAGGGTTGTTGCAGGATACGTCGAACGCCGTCCCGAACCAGACCGCCGAAGGCGCGACCTGAGAGAACGTCTGGTCGTTCATGTACATGAAGCTGCCGTAGACTTCGGCCGCCTTGCTGAATTCGTACCGTGCGAAGCCGCCCGCCGTGATGCGCTCGTCGGAGCGCTGGAAGTAGTTGTCCGGCGAGGTGTTGTAGGCATACGAAGGATCGTAGGGCACCAGCGTGCCGCTGCCGTCGCGGTTGTTGATGAGGGTCTGGCCCTTGTACGGGCTCAGGTCCGAGAGCGGAATGAACGAGCCGTAAGGGGTGTTGCTGGAACCGCCGCAGAACAGCTGATCGAAGCTGCCGGAGCCGGCAACGGATTCACGGTCCTGCAGGGCGCAGGCGGAGACGTCGCGGCTCGACTGGCGGACCGGGCTGAACTTGCGGTAGCCGCCATAGACGGTGATGTTGCCGCGGCCATCGGCGAAGTTCTTGCCCGCCGCGATGGTGACATCCTGCTTGCCGCCATCGATGACCGAGGACGGGGCCGTTTCGTAGCCCGAGCCGCTCTGCAGCGCGCGGAGCGAACTGTTGTTGTTATTGTGCTGCGAGAAGCCGGTCTGCGCGTCGATGCGAACGCCGTCGAGGTCCTTCTTGAGGACGAAGTTGACGACGCCCGACAGCGCGTCCGAACCGTAGACTGCCGAGGCGCCGCCCGACATCACGTCGACGCGCTCGACGAGGGCGCTGGGGATGAAGGAGAGGTTGATGGCCTGCGAAGGCATCAGGCGCTGACCGTCGAGCAGCGTAAGCACGCGGTTCGAGCCGAGGTTGCGCAAGTTGATCTTGGACGTGCCGTCCGAACCGTTCGAGACGTTCTCGTTGGCGTCGGCGGTGAACTGCGGCAGGCGGTTCAGCACCTGCTCTACCGTGGTTGCGCCCTGGTAGCGGAACTCGTCGGCGCCCACGACGGTCTGCGGGCTGTTGCTCTCAAGGTCGGCGCGCTTGATGCGGGTGCCGGTGACGACGATGTCGTTGGCAACGCCGGCATCGGCCGGCGCCGCTTCTTGGGCCTGGGCCGTGCCAGCGATGATCGCTGTCAGTGCGGCCGCGCAATAAAGTTTCCTTCTGTGACCCCTCATGGTCGTAACTCCCTTTTGATTGCGCCAACCTTGCGTCACAAATCCGACATTGTCAAATATCGTATACGAAATATCGTATCGCGGTGAAATTGGGTTAATTCATGCGCAACAAGCGGGCGAATCTGCCCGCGGGACGGCCGAATCGAGGCCGCGCCGAAAAGACGATGCAGGGAGCTTGAAAGGGGAAAGGGGCGCCTGCCGAATCGACGGCAGGAGTGGTCAGCGTGCCAACGCGATGCGCCGCATCGGACCGGAAATCCGGTCTGAGACGCATTGCCAGCGATATGGAATGGTGGGCGGTGAGGGGCTCGAACCCCCGACCCTCTCGGTGTAAACGAGATGCTCTACCAACTGAGCTAACCGCCCGAAGCGACCCGCGTGGGGTGGCTCGGAGGCCGCTTTACGAGAAATCCTCACCGGGTCAACTGGGAGCTGGGCAGTTTTCGTCGTTTCCGCAGGTTTCCGGGGAAGGACTGTCCTACAGGGCCCGATCGCGCGGGCGCATACGCCGCGGAAAAAAGGCGGTTGTCGGTGGATTCAGGCAGCGGATCGCCTTCCCGTTCCACCAGATGCGCGGGACGGGAAGGCGATTCGGTCTTCGTGGAGGGGTTACCAGTCGAACCAGCGGCGATGGCGGGCGCGGACTTCGGGGATGCCGTCGTGGTTGTAGTCGGTCACGACGGTGCGCGGGGTGGTTTCCACGTAAGTCGGTGCGGTCTGGTTTTCGGCGATGGCGTCGGCGCGGGCTTCGGCGCGGGCGGCGCGCAGTTCGGCGTCGCGAATGCGTTCCTCGGCGCTGCGGGCCGCCAGTTCACCGTGACGCTCGCGGGCGATGGCGTAATAGTGGCTCCACATCTGGCTATGTGCGAAGGCCAGCGCGAGGCCGCCGATGATGGCCACGTTCTTCAGGGCCATGACCTGCTGCATGGGGTCGGTGAACTTGTTGTGGAAGAACAGGATCGTCGCGGCGACGAAGACCGCCAGCAGGACAGATACCAGGCGCACCATGAACCCCGCGGCAAGGCACAGCCCGGCCAGAAGTTCGAACAGGCCGACCGGAACGGCGAGCCCTCCCGGCAGGCCGGCAGCAACGATCATGGTCTCGGTAGAGCTGATGTCCATCAGCTTGGAGGCACCGGAAATCACGAAGATCAGGGCGATCAGGAAGCGCCCGATTATGGCAGCGATCTTGGACATGTCTTCTCTCCCGACATGGCGTTCATGCCGGGAGAAGCGGACGTATCGGGGGATTGTTCCCTGGCGCCCGGGCCTAGAGCTTGGGAAGGGTTACGCCGAGCTGGCCCATGTACTTGCCGGCGCGGTCGGCATAGCTCGTCTCGCAGGGTTCGTTGCCCTTGAGGAAGAGGAACTGGCAGGCGCCTTCGTTTGCATAGATCTTGGCGGGTAGCGGCGTCGTGTTCGAGAATTCCAGCGTGACGTGGCCCTCCCAGCCCGGTTCCAGCGGGGTGACGTTCACGATGATGCCGCAGCGGGCATAAGTGCTCTTGCCCAGGCAGATGACCAGGACGTCACGCGGCACGCGGAAATATTCGACCGTGCGGGCCAGCGCGAAGGAATTCGGCGGGATCACGCAGACGTCGGTTTCGCGGTTCACGAAGGAATTGTTGTCGAAGTTCTTGGGATCGACCACCGCCGAATCGACATTGGTGAAGATCTTGAACTCCGGCGCGACGCGGGCGTCGTAGCCGTAGGAGGACAGCCCGTAGGAGATGCAGCCGTCGCGGCGCTGAGCCTCGACGAAAGGCTCGATCATGCCGTTTTCCAGCGCTTGGCTGCGGATCCATTTGTCGCTCAGGATAGACATGAAAGCGTGATTGCCGATGGGCGGGGCGGGGGCAAGCCCCCCGGCCACCTTGTCCACGCCCGGAAATGGAGCGGCGTTCGGTCTTTTAACTTCACCCTTACCCCTCCGCTGCTATGTCCGCCGCATGACCGCCCAGACCCGCATGACCCCGGCCCGTATCCTCGTCGTCTTCGGCACGCGCCCGGAAGCGATCAAGCTGTTTCCCGTGATCCACGCGCTCAAGGCCGATCCGCGTTTCGAATGCGTGGTCTGCGTCTCGGCGCAGCATCGCCAGATGCTGGACCAGGTGCTGGAGATTGCCGGGATCGTGCCCGATCACGATCTCGACGTGATGCAGCCGGACCAGACGCTGGATGCGCTCACGGCGAACCTGCTGACAGGGCTGGGCAAAGTGATGGACGCGGCCCGGCCGGACCGCGTCATCGTGCAGGGCGATACGGCCACGGCGATGGCCGGGGCGCTGGCGGCCTATTATCGCAAGCTGCCGGTCGACCATGTCGAGGCGGGGTTGCGCTCGGGCAATATCTACCATCCCTGGCCCGAGGAGGTGAACCGCAAGATCATCGGCGGCATGGCCAGCCTGCACTTCGCGCCCACCGAAACGTCGCGGAACGCGCTGGTCAACGAGAACGTCGATCCCTCGCGCGTCCATGTCACGGGCAATACCGTGATCGATGCGCTGGAATGGGTGACGGCCGAAATCGCGCGCGAACCGGCGCTGGCCGCGGGGCTGGCCGATCTTGAGACGCGCTTTGCGGGCAAGCGGATCATCGGCGTCACCAGCCATCGGCGCGAGAATTTCGGAGAGGGCATGGAGCAGATCGCCCAGGCCATTCGCCGCATCGCCGAACGGAGCGATACGGCCGTGATCTTCCCGGTCCACCTCAATCCCAATGTGCGCAAGGTCATGAACGAGCGGCTTTCCGGGCTGGACAACGTCGCCCTGATCGAGCCGCTGGACTATCCGCACTTTGCACGGCTGCTGGCGATCTCCGAGATCATGCTGACCGATTCGGGCGGGGTGCAGGAAGAAGCGCCGGCGCTGGGCAAGCCGGTGCTGGTCATGCGCGAGACCACCGAACGGCCGGAAGGCGTCGCGGCCGGCACCGCGAAGCTGGTGGGAACCTCGGCCGAGACGATCGTTACCGAAATATCAACCTTGTTGGATGATAGGGGAGCCTACGAGACCATGGCGCGCGCTCACAATCCTTTCGGAGATGGGCAGACTTCGCGCCGAATCGTGGAGCTGCTTGCGCATGAAATCGGATTCGAAGCCTGACGTCTGTGTCGTGGGTCTTGGCTATATCGGCCTTCCCACCGCTGCCGTGATCGCCCGCGCCGGGTGCAAGGTGCTTGGCCTCGACGTCTCGCAGAACGTCGTGGACACCATCAACCGCGGCGAGATTCATATCGAGGAAGTCGATCTCGACGGCCTTGTGCAAGGCGTCGTGTCGCGCGGGCTGCTTTCGGCCGCCACCGAGATCGCGCCTGCCGATGTCTTCGTGATTGCGGTGCCCACGCCGTTCGACAAGGACCACGCGCCGGACATCTCCTATGTCCTCGCCGCCGGCCGCTCGGTCGCCGCGGTGCTCAAGGCGGGGGACGTGGTGATTCTCGAATCGACGTCGCCGGTCGGCACGACCGATCAACTGCGCGACCTGATCGCCGAGCTGCGGCCGGACCTGAAGATTCCGGGCAAGACGCGCGACATCCCGGATGTCTCGATCGCCTATTGCCCCGAGCGCGTGCTGCCCGGCCGCATTCTTGAGGAACTGACCAACAACGATCGCTCGATCGGCGGCATCACCCCGCGCTGCGCGCGCAAGGCGCTGGCGTTCTACAAGCGCTTCGTGCGCGGCGAGTGCGTGACCACCGATGCCCGATCGGCCGAGATGACCAAGCTGGTCGAAAACGCCTATCGCGACGTCAACATCGCTTTCGCCAACGAGCTGTCGATGGTGGCGGACCGCATGGGGCTGGACGTGTGGGAAGTCATCCGCCTCGCCAACCGCCATCCGCGCGTCAACATCCTGACGCCGGGACCGGGCGTGGGCGGGCACTGCATCGCCGTCGATCCCTGGTTCATCGTCCACGGTGCGCCTGAGGAAACGCCGCTGATTCGCACTGCGCGCGGCGTCAACGACCACAAGATGAGCCATGTCATCGCCAAGGCCGAAGCGCTGGTAGAGGCCAATCCCGAGGCGAAGGTCGCCTGCCTGGGGCTCGCCTTCAAGGCCAATATCGACGATTTCCGCGAGAGCCCGGCCCGCTTCGTCACGAGCCGTCTGGCCCGCAAATTCGGCAGCCGCATCCATGTGGTGGAACCTTACGCGGCGCAGTTGCCCATCGAGTTCACCGATACGGGCGCTGTCCAGATCGACATCGACGATGCGCTGGAGACTTGCGAAATCCTGATCGTCCTGGTCGACCATGACGTGTTCCGCGTGGTGCCGCTGGCCGAGCGTGCGGAAAAGCTGGTCTACGATACGCGCGGCATCTGGCCGGACCAGCCCCGCGTCGTGCGCGAGGAAGAGGCGCGGCTGGCGCTGACGGCCTGAGGCCAGCGCCCTTCCATCAGGTCCGGCCCCCGCGTGAACGAGGGCCGGGAAGGCGTCAGCGGCAGACCTTTACCTTGCGGCCGTGCTGCACGACGTAGCGGCAGGTGACCTTCTTGTGCACGGGCTTGCGGACGGCGGTTTTCTTCACCGTCGTCTTCTTCACCACGGTCTGGTGATGCGGCGTGGGATGACGCTCAGGCTGGGCCATGGCGGCACCGGCAGGAACGAGCGCGCCCAGTGCGAGGGCGGCAAGGAGAGTGGCGCCGGTCTTCGTCATTGTTGGTATCCTTCTGAAATTCAAACATTCGCCTGACTTTTCTGGCGATCGCAGCGTCGCACCCGCCGCGCGGGAGGTGCAAAGCACGAGAGTGCCTGAAGTTGCGGTGAACATCGGAAAGGATGAGGCGTGGGAACGGGCCGGCTCGCCCCTGATGCGCGGCCCCGTGCGAGGTCCTGAGTGAAGCCGCGCGCGAGGCTTGCCGTCAGCAGGCCACCACGTTGATCGCCAGCCCGCCCTGGCTGGTTTCCTTGTACTTGCTGGACATGTCGAGCCCGGTCTGGCGCATCGTCTCGATCACCTGGTCAAGCGACACCCGCGGGGTCTCGCCCGCATGGAGCGCGAGCTTGGCGGCATTGACCGCCTTGACCGAGGCGATCGCATTGCGTTCGATGCAGGGGATCTGCACCAGACCGCCGACGGGATCGCAGGTGAGGCCGAGGTTGTGCTCCATGCCGATCTCGGCCGCCGCACAGACCTGTTCGGGCGTGCCGCCCCAGACCGCCGCCAGCCCCGCTGCCGCCATCGAGCAGGCGACGCCCACTTCGCCCTGGCAACCCATTTCGGCCCCCGAGATCGAGGCGCGCTGCTTGTAGAGCAGGCC
Organism: Novosphingobium sp. PhB55; assembly: GCF_004368805.1. Lineage (NCBI taxonomy): Bacteria > Pseudomonadati > Pseudomonadota > Alphaproteobacteria > Sphingomonadales > Sphingomonadaceae > Novosphingobium > Novosphingobium sp. PhB55. Next base: position 61,146 of record NZ_SODQ01000003.1, read on the forward strand.
GATCCCGGCAGCGGTGAGCAGATAGCGGCGCGCCTTGCCGGGGACGGCCTTGCGTCCTTCGCTGCAATATTGCCGCAGAAGCGAGGGGATGATGCCGGCCGCGCCGTTGGTGGGGGCTGTGACGACCCGGCCGCCGCTGGCATTTTCCTCGTTCACCGCCATGGCATAGAGGTTCAGCCAGTCCATCAGCGTCTCGGCCTGGTTGTCCTGCGGGCGCGAGATCAGGTTCTGGTGGATCGCGCGGGCGCGGCGGCGGACCTTGAGCGCGCCGGGCAGCAGGCCCTCGCGTTCGAGGCCGCGGTCTATGCAGGCATTCATGGCATCGGCGATGGCGTCCAGCCCGGCGAGGGTCTCCGCCTCTTCGCGCCGCGCGGCCTCGTTGGCCAGCATGACGCCGGCGATGTCGAGCCCGCTGGTCTCGCAGACTTCCAGAAGCTGCGCGCCCGAGCCGAAGGGCCAGGCGACCGGCGGGCCGTGCGTCACCTGATCGTCCGGCGCGGGTTGTTCCAGCTGGTGGCGGCTGGAAAAGAAGCCGCCGCCCGTCGAGAAATAATCGTGCCGGGCGAGTTCCGCGCCGGTTTCGTCGAAGGCGGTCAGCACCATGCCATTGGGATGAAGGTCGGGAATGTGCTCGAAATCGAGCACGAGATCGGTGGCGGGATCGAAGGCGATCTCGCGCCGGCCGAGCAGCGCGATCCGGTGTGTCTCGCGCACGGCGGCGGCGGCGGCCTGGGCTTCCTCGGGTTCGGCGGTCTCGGGCTGGAAGCCGATCAGCCCCATCAGGCAGGCGTCCGGCGTGCCGTGGCCTTCGCCCGTCAGCGCCAGCGAGCCCTGCAATTCCACCAGCACCCGCGCGATCGCGGCGAATTGTCCGGCGTCATCCAGCGTCTGGAGGAACCGGGCGGCGATTCGCATCGGGCCGACCGTGTGCGAACTGGAAGGGCCAAGACCGATGCGGAAAAGGTCGAGTGCCGAGATCAAGAGAGAGACTCATGCAGGAAAAGGGGGAAGAACACGGCACAGTCTCCGAAATCCAGGTAGCCAGCGTGGATAGGCATCGCGGGGGCGGATGCAAGAGCCGCGAGCGCGATCCGGGCGGAACAGTCCGCCCGGCCGCCGGGAGGGTGCATGGGTCAGGTGCCGATCAGGTGCAGCGCCAGTTCCCGCCGATGCGGCCTGCGCCGATGCTCGGCCAGGTAGATCCCCTGCCAGGTGCCCAGCGCCAGCCGGCCGCCGATCACCGGAACCGCGAGATTCACGCCGGTGAGCACGGCCTTGAGGTGCGCGGGCATGTCGTCCGGTCCCTCGTCGTCATGGGCGTAGTGCCCGCCTTCGGGCGCGACGCGGTCGAGCCATGCCATCAGGTCACCGCGCACTTCCGGCGCCGCGTTTTCCTGGATCAGCAGCGAGGCCGAGGTGTGGCGGCAGAGCATGGTCAGCAGCCCTTCGCCGATGCCGCTCTCCTGCTGCCATCGGGCTATCGTGCGGGTGATATCGGTGAGGCCCCGGCCGGGTGTCTCGAACGCGAGGATCGTGGTCGCCTGTTTCATCGCCCGCCACCCTGAACCGCTCCGCCCGCGGCATCAATCGTGTGCTGCCAGGCCGGCGCGGGGAGGGGGCGGAATGGCCAAGCCGTGTTCGAAAGGTCACGCATTTGCCGCTTGACCTATTGGTAAAGGGGTGAAAAAACCCTGTTTTCGCCGTTTCCATGGATCTTTTGAGGGGGTGCCCGATGGCCTGCCGGATTCGCGGATTTCTGCGCCTTTCACCCTCCCTTCGGCAGGGCGTGCGGCACTTTTTGCGCATACCGACGCGTTCTGGCGATTGATCAACCCATTGTCCCCGCGTATTGCCGCGCTCGGCGGCGGGCCCGACAGGCCAGCGCGGAGCACGTCGCACATAGAGATCGTTCGGTCGCAAGGGGCGCAGGAATACCAGCCCCAGGCATTGCGCCCGGTCGATCCAGCAGGCGAGCCCGGACTCACCGGGCCGCATGAGATTCACGCAAGGGTTCGTCATGAGTTGGCTTAGCAAGGTACGCAATTCCCTCGGGAGCCTGAAGAAGCGGGATACGCCCGACAACCTGTGGACCAAGTGTCGCGGGTGTGGCGAGATGCTCTTCACCAAGGAGTTCGAGGACAATCTGTCGGTCTGCCCGCGTTGCCAGTTCCATGGCCGCATCGGTGCGCAGACCCGCTTCGACCAGCTGCTCGATGCCGGTTATTCCGTGCTGCCCGCGGCCCGGGTCCCCGAGAACCCGCTGAACTTCCGCGACAGCAAGAAGTATTCCGACCGTCTCAAGGCCGCTCGCGCCGCCAATCCGTTCCCCGATGCGCTCACCAATGCGCTCGGCGCGATCGATGGCCGCAAGGTCGTGCTAGGCGTGCAGGACTTCGCCTTCATGGGCGGGTCGATGGGCATGGCCGTGGGCGAGGCCTTCGTCGAGGCCGTCGAACGCGCCATTGCCGAAGATTGCGGCTACGTGATCTGCACGGCAGCAGGCGGCGCCCGCATGCAGGAGGGCATCCTCTCGCTCATGCAGATGCCCAAGGCCACCGTGGCCATCCGCCGCCTGGCGCGGGCCGGGCTTCCCTATATCGTCGTCCTGACGGATCCCACCACCGGCGGCGTCACTGCCAGCTACGCGATGCTGGGCGACGTCCAGATCGCCGAGCCGGGCGCGCTCATCGGCTTTGCCGGCCAGCGCGTGATCCAGGACACCATCCGCGAAAAGCTCCCCGACGGCTTCCAGCGCGCCGAGTACCTCCATGCCCACGGCATGGTGGACATGGTGGTCCAACGCAAGGACCTCAAAGACACGCTGGCCTCGCTGCTCGAATATCTTGAACGAAAGGAAGTTGCGTGAACATCGACAGCGCGCTGGTACGCGAGCTCGCCGAGCTCCTTGCTGAAACCGGCCTGACCGAAATCGAGGTCGAGGACGGCGAACGCAAGATCAAGGTCGTGCGTCAGGTCGCACAGCAGATCGTTGCCGCTGCCGCCCCGGCCCTGGCCGCCGCGCCGGTTGCCGCTGCTGCCGCGCCGGTCGCCGAAGCGGCTCCGGCCGCTCCGGTCGATGCGGTCAAGTCGCCCATGGTCGGCACCGTCTACCTCGCGCCCGAGCCCAGCGCGCCGAACTTCATCAGCGTCGGCCAGCAGGTCAAGGCGGGTGACGTGCTGCTGATCGTCGAGGCCATGAAGGTCATGAACCAGATCAACGCTCCCAAGAGCGGCACGATCCAGGCCATCCTCGTCGACAACCAGCAGCCGGTCGAATTCGACCAGCCGCTCGTCGTTATCGCCTGAGGACCGGACGCTTCATGAGTATCAAGCGCCTCCTGATTGCCAACCGCGGCGAGATCGCGCTGCGCATCCACCGCGCGGCGCGCGAGATGGGCATCGAGACCGTGGCGGTCCACTCGACCGCCGACGCTGACGCCATGCATGTGCGGCTGGCCGACCATGCCGTCTGCATCGGCCCGCCGGCGGCCAAGGACTCGTATCTGAACGTCGCGGCGATCATCGCCGCGGCCGAGATCACCCAGGCCGACGCGATCCACCCCGGCTATGGTTTCCTTTCCGAGAACGCCCAGTTCGCGGAGATCGTCGAGGCGCATGGTCTGGTCTGGGTCGGTCCCAAGCCCGAGCACATCCGCACGATGGGCGACAAGGTGGAAGCCAAGCGCACCGCCGGTGCGCTCGGCCTGCCGCTGGTTCCGGGCTCCGATGGTGCGATCGAGGACTTCGACGAGGCGCGCGCACTGGCCGAGACCATCGGCTATCCGGTCATCATCAAGGCCGCTTCCGGCGGCGGTGGCCGCGGTATGAAGGTCGTGAATTCGGCCGAGGAACTGGAAAGCCAGATGGGCCAGGCCCGCTCGGAGGCCAAGGCGGCCTTCGGCGACGCCACGGTCTACATGGAAAAGTACCTCGGCAACCCGCGCCACATCGAGTTTCAGGTGTTCGGCGACGGCAACGGTGCGGCCGTGCATCTTGGCGAGCGTGACTGCTCGCTCCAGCGCCGCCACCAGAAGGTGCTGGAAGAAGCGCCTTCGCCGGTCATCACCCCCGAAGAGCGCGATCGCATGGGCGGCATCGTCTCCAAGGCGATGGCCGACATGGCCTATCGCGGCGCCGGCACCATCGAGTTCCTCTGGGAAAACGGTGAGTTCTACTTCATCGAGATGAACACCCGCCTGCAGGTGGAGCATCCGGTGACCGAGGCCATCACCGGCGTCGATCTCGTGCGCGAACAGATCCGCGTTGCCGACGGCAAGCCGCTGACCTTCACGCAGGACGCCATTGAGTTCAAGGGCCACGCCATCGAGTGCCGCATCAATGCGGAAGACCCGTGGAACTTCACGCCCTCGCCCGGCCAGGTCACCAACTACCACGCGGCCGGCGGCATGAACGTGCGCGTCGATTCGGGGCTCTATTCGGGCTACCGGATTCCGCCGTACTACGATTCGATGATCGGCAAGCTGATCGTCTCCGGCCGTACCCGCCAGGGTGCGATCATGCGCCTGAAGCGCGCGCTGGAGGAAATGGTGATCGACGGGGTGAAGACCTCGATCCCGATGCACCAGGCCCTGCTCGAGGACCCCGAGTTCCAGAGCGGCGAATATACGATCAAGTGGCTGGAAGAATGGCTGGCCAAGCGCGCCGGTTGAGGCGCGCTGGACCAGGCAGGTAGACGGAAAAGAGCATGATCTCGTTCCTTGAATTCGAAAAGCCGATCGCCGCGCTCGAGGCGCGCATCGCGGAACTGCGCACGACCGCCAGCGACAGCGACCTCGACATCGCGGGCGAGATCGCCCGGCTGGAGAAGAAGAGCGCCGGCATGCTGGCGGCGACTTACGGCAAGCTGACGCCCTGGCAGAAGACGCAAGTGGCCCGCCATCCGCAGCGGCCCCACTTCCTCGACTACCTGCGTCTCGGCTTCACCGACTTCGTTCCGCTCGCGGGCGACCGCGTCTATGGCGAGGATGCGGCGATCATCGGCGGCCTGGCCCGGCTCAATGGCCGCAAGGTCATGGTGCTCGGCCATGAAAAGGGCCACGACACGCCCAGCCGCATCAAGCACAACTTCGGCTCCGCCAAGCCAGAGGGCTATCGCAAGGCGATCCGCCTGATGGAAATGGCGGGCAAGTTCGGCCTGCCGGTCGTCACGCTGGTCGATACGGCCGGTGCATTCCCGGGCATCGAAGCCGAGGAGCGCGGCCAGGCCGAAGCGATCGCGCGTTCGATCGAGGCCTGCCTCGCCGTGCCGGTGCCGATCGTCTCGGCAATCGTGGGCGAGGGCGGTTCGGGCGGCGCCGTGGCGCTGGCCGCGGCCGACCGCGTGCTCATGCTGGAACACTCGATCTACTCGGTGATCTCGCCGGAAGGTGCCTCCTCGATCCTGTGGCGCACGCCGGACAAGGCTCCCGACGCAGCGGAGGCCATGAAAGTTACCGCCCAGGATCTGCTGTCGCTGAACGTGATCGAGCGCGTCGTTTCCGAACCCGTCGGCGGCGCTCACCGCGATGCCCCGGCCACCGCCCGGTCGCTGTTCGCCGCGATCGAAGAGGAACTGGACACGCTGAACGCACTTCCGGCCAGCGACTTGCTGGCCCGCCGCGAGGAACGCTTCCTGGCCATCGGCCGCGCGTGATTTCCAGGAAGAGGCGCCGGCCGGTGGGTCGGTGCCTCTTCCGGTCGCTCTTCCTGCAGGGAAAGGGCGGCGCCATCCCCATTGACCGTCCCGGCCCGCTGTGTCAGAGCGCGGGCTTACCGATCGCCGATGCGCTGCATCGCCGCCGATCCGCGGGTGTAGCTCAATGGTAGAGCAGCAGCTTCCCAAGCTGAATACGAGGGTTCGATTCCCTTCACCCGCTCCAAACTTCCCATTTAGATCCGATCTCGCTGCCGGATTCTGGCGTCCCGGCTGGACAAATCCGGGCGCATGGTGTGTCTGGACGGGCCTTGGGGCTATGAGGGATGCGAAATGACGCCTGTCGAACGGGGAATGCGGGCTCTGGCGGAGACGCTGGGCTACGGCGATTGGGATGCAGTGGACGCGCTTTCGCGCGACAAGCTGAAGGCCGCCGCGCGGGCGGTGCTCGAAGCGATCCGGGAGCCGGACCTGTACATGACGGAATCGGGCGCGGAAATCGTGCGTCATGTCGGCAGCAACGAGAGCGAGGAGGCTTATCGCAACGACGCTGCGAACACCTGGCGCTTCATGATCGCGGGCGCCCTGGGACAGGATTGAGCGCCGGGGGCCGGGCATGAAAAAAGGGGCCGCAGCGACGCGGCCCCTTTTTTCGTTCCCTCGGGACTCCCCGCTTAGCTGGCGCCGCCGAACAGGTCGGCCAGCTTGACCCGGGCGCCCAGGAAGAGATAGCGGCCCACCGCGCTGATCGGCGTGTTCAGGCTGCCGAGGTCGGGCTTCTGGTTGAACAGGTTAGTCACGCCGCCATAGAGCGTGAACTGGTCGCCCACATCGTAAGTCAGGCTCAGGTCGTGCGAGAAGCGCGCCTTGAACTTGAGATATTCGGGCGCGACGATGTCCGGATTGGCGGCGATCGTCTGGCGGTCGTAGCGATAGACGGCCGAGGCGTAGTTGATCTGCCAGTCGAGGCCGAAGGCGCCGCTCTGCCAGGTGAGGTCGGCCGTGACCTGGTACTTCGGTGCGCCGGCCACATAGGCGTTGTTCACCGTGGCCGCGCCGGGGATCGGCACCGAATCCAGGCGGTGCAGGTAATTGGCCATGACGCGCGCGCCGAAGGTGCCGGCGCTCGCCGTCGGGACCGCATAGGCGAGCGCCAGGTCGAGCCCGGAAGTGCGGATCTGCGCCACGTTGAACGGGGTAAGCTGGAAGCCGGTGATATTGCCCGCGCCGGTGCCGCCGTTCTGCCGCGTGACCACGCCGCAATAGGGATTGTCGAGGCTGGACTGATCCACGCAGAGATTGGCCAGGTTCTGGGCGGTGGTGACGTTGATCGCATTGCGGATGCGGATGTCGTACCAGTCGGCCGAGAGCGTCAGGCGCGGCAGGAAGGTGGGCTGGAGCACCACTCCTGCGGTCCAGGTCTTCGCGGTTTCCTCCTTCAGGTCGGGATTGCCGGCGCCGTAGCCGGGAATGACCTGCCCGGTTACACCGTTGAAGCCGGAAGGGTCGGCGCCCAGCGAGGTGAGCAGGGCGCTGCAGTTCGCTGCACGGTACTGCGTACCGTTCTGCAGATAGGCGGAGCCGCAGGGATCGTTGATCGCCTGATAGGTCTGCGTGGCGCCGGTGTAGAGTTCGCTGATGTTCGGTGCGCGGACCGACTTCGAGTAGGAGCCGCGGAACGTCACGTCCTGCACCGGGGCCCACTCGCCGCCCAGCTTCCAGGCGCCGGTCGAACCGACGGTGGAATAGTCCGAATAGCGGACAGCGCCGTTGGCGGACAGGCGATGGGCGAAGGGCATGTCCGCCAGGATCGGCAGGTTCACTTCGCCGAAGACCTCCCACACGTCGAACGCGCCGCGGGTGTCGCCCAGGGCGCTGGTGAAGGTCAGGCCCTGCGAGACGAGTTCGTCTGCCACGAACCGGCTGGTTTCCTTGCGATATTCGCCGCCCAGCGCGAAGGAGATCGGACCGCCGGGAAGCTCCAGCAGGCCCTGGCTGTCGCCGGTCAGGGTGCCGCTGACGACATGCTGGGTCATCGTCGTGCGGTCGGTCGTATCGGCCATGATCCAGTCCAGCGCGGCCTGGTTCGCGGCGTTGTTCTCACCGAAGAGGTTGAGCGGCAGGCAGTCGCCCGGCGCGAAAGTCACGGGCGGGATCGGCGCGCGGTTGCGGTTGTAGGGCTGGAACGGCGTCCATCCGGCCTGGGTGTTGACGCGGCAGGTCACGCCGCCCCCACTGTTGTTCGCGCCGTCGCTCACCGCGTCGATCGCGGCGAGGTAGCGGTCGGTCAGCATGTTGTTGACGTAGCGCGATTTCACTTTGGTCTGGCCGAAGACGTAGGACAAATCGTAGCGCAAGTTGGGGCTGATCTGCCCGCGCGCGCCGACCACGCTGCGGATCGTCTCGCGCGTCACGTCCTCGCCGCGGCGGCCGAAATCGAAGTTGTCGCGGTTGACGAGCACGCCGCCCATCGCCGGATCGATATAGGGCTGGACGGCCGCGGGGATGTACGGATTGTCCTGGGGGATGAAGAGGTAATAGTCGAAAGTCGGCTGCCCCAGCGAGAAGGAGCGGCTGCTGGCATACTTGCCCTCGGCGTAGAGCGTCAGCGCACTGTTGACGTCGAAATGGGCCGAGGCGCTCACCACGTCGCGCTTGATCTGCGGCAGGAGGTCGTTTCCATAGTCGGAAACGAGCGTGCCCGAGCCGCCTTGCTGGTAGGCCGGGGCCACGAGGGTACCGTGGTCGAAGGGCTGTCCGTCGGCGCCGACGAAATCGGGCACACCGTCGAAATTGACGTCGATTCCGCCCGCGCGCGAGGTGTCGAAATAGCGGATATTCCGCATCGGCACGTAGTCGGGGATACCGTCGTCATTGGTCAGCCCGGCCTCGGTATCGGCAGGGTTGAGGTAGAAGTCGACCTTGTTCTCGCCGTCGAGATAGCGGCGCGAATGGGCGCTGAGGCGGTCTTCCTCGCCGTGCTCCCAGGCCAGGGCGAAGTTGCCGCGGCCGCCGGCGAAATTGTGACCCGCGGTGAGGGCGATCAGGCGCTGGCCGGCATCGCCGTGGCCCGAAATGCCCGTCTGGACACGGGCGGTCAGGCCTTCGAAGTCCTGCTTCTGGATGAAGTTGACGACGCCGGATACCCCGTCCGCACCGTAGACCGCCGAAGCGCCGCCGGTGAGCACTTCGACGCGCTCGACCAGATCGAGCGGGATGGTGTTGATATCCACCGACTGCACGCCGGGGACCGAAGCGACCTGGCGGCGGCCGTCGATCAGCACCAGAGTGCGCTGGGTGCCGAGATTGCGCAAGTTCAGCAGGTTGAGCCCGGTGAAGCCGATGCCCGCGCGGCTCCCGCTGGTGTCATAGGACCCGACCGAGTTCTGCAGGGCCGGAATGGTCCTGAGAAAGTCGGTCAGGTTGGTCGTGCCTGATTCGAGCACGTCCTTCGCCGTTACCACGGTCACCGGATTGGGCGCGTCGGACGAGGCCTGCGCGATCCGCGATCCGGTAACGACGATCGCTTCGCCTGCGGCATCGCCGGCTTCCTGCGCCAGAATGGGCTGCGGGAAGAGCAAGGCGAGGGTCGGCACAAGCGTTCCGCCGAGAAGGACCTTGTCCTTGCGGGTCATCATTTTTCGCGTTCCTTAGACAGTCGCATCGGCCCATCGGACCGAGAAGTGGTCAGAAGGGAACACGGCGGCGGTACGCGAAGAGATTTACGTAGCGATTAACAAGAAATGTAACGACGCATTGGCGGAATTATCACGGATGTCCGTTGTAGGATTGCAACAGTTTAATGCGGGGGCGAGTCGGAGGGCACGGCCAGGTGCCGCTCCGATCCCCCGCCGCAATCAGGCCTGGTTCCAGCCAACTACCGATTTTGTTTCGAGATATTCGGCAAATCCGTGCTCGCCCCATTCGCGTCCGTTGCCGGAACGCTTGTAGCCTCCGAAGGGCGCGTGGAAGTCGAACCCGCCGTTGACCCAGATCGCCCCGGTGCGCATCCGCCGCGAAACCGCCCGCGCCGCGTCGAGATCCTCGCCCGAAACGTAACCACCCAGGCCGAAGTTGGAATCGTTGGCGATTTTCACCGCGTGATCGACGTCGTCGTAGCCGATGATGACCAGCACCGGGCCGAAGATTTCCTCGCGCGCGATCCCCATGTCATTGGTGCCGACGAATACGGTGGGCTTCACATAGTAGCCCTTGTCGAGCCCTTCGGGCTTGCCGGGACCGCCGGCGATCAGCTTGGCGCCCTCCTCGATGCCCTTTTCGATGTAGCCCTGGATGATCTCGTACTGGCTCTTGGAGACGACCGGGCCCATCGCGAAGTTGCCCTTGGGATCGCCGACGGTCACGCCGTTGGCGGCCTCGGTGGCGGCGGCCACGGCATCGTCCATGCGCGCGTTCGGCACCAGGAGGCGCGAACCGGCCGAGCAGGTCTGGCCGGAATTGCCCATCATCCCGCCGGTAGCGGCAGCGACGTTGGCAGCGAGTGAGGCATCGTCGAGGACGATCCATGCAGACTTGCCGCCGAGTTCGAGGCCCACGCGCTTCACGGTATCGGCCGCGTCCTTCTGGATCTGCACGCCCACCGGCTCCGATCCGGTGAAGGAGATCATGTCCACGTCCTCATGCGTGGACAGCGCGGTGCCGATCTCGCTGCCCTTGCCCTGCACCATGTTGAACACGCCGGCGGGAACACCCGCGTCATGCAGGATTTCGGCCAGGACCTGGGCCGAATACGGCGCCAGTTGCGGCGGCTTCAGGATCATCGTGCAGCCGGCGGCGAGCGCCGGGAAGATCTTCACGCAGGTCTGGTTCATCGGCCAGTTCCACGGCGTGATCAGACCGCAGACGCCGATCGGCTCCTTGCGGATCATGGTGACGCCGCGCTGTTCCTCGAACTTGAAGTCCTTCAGCACTTCGATCGCGGTGGAGAGGTGACCCTTGCCCAACAGCGTGTGGAACCCGCAGGCGAGCGACATCGGCGCGCCCATTTCCTCGCTGACGGCCTCACCCAGTTCGGTTTCGCGCTTCAGGTATTCGGCCAGGATCGTTTCGAGCAGGTCGAGGCGCTCCTTCGCGCTCGTCTCGCCGAAAGTGGCGAAGGCGCGGCGGGCGGCAGCCACGGCCTTGTCGACATCGGCAGCCGAACCCAGCGAGATCGTGCCGGAGACTTCCTCGGTGGCCGGATTGACGACTTGTGCGGTGCGCGGCGCGATGGGATCGACCCACTGCCCGTCGATGTAGAACTGGGTGTAATTGCGCATCGTTCTCTCCCGTTCCTAAAGCAAAACCGCCCCGCACTCGGATCGAGAGGGAGCGGCTTCGCTTCAGGTCTGCATTGGTTTTCCGGTTTCCGGCTTACTGGGTGCCCTCAGCATACCAGGTGCGGAATTCGGAATAGTTCGGCATTTCTTCCGAGTTCGCGGCCGGGTCGATCGGCACGTGGATCACGGTGCAGCCGCCACGCTCATAGGCGCGCTGGATGGCCGGGCCGATGTCTTCGGCCTTCTCGACGTATTCGCCTGCCGCGCCGAAGCCTTCGGCGATCTTGTCGAAGCGGACCTTGTCGGACCAGTGCACGCCGGTTTCCTTGGTACCCTTGCCGAAAGTGCGCTTGTAGACGCCCACTTCGAGGCCCCACTGGAAGTCGACGCCGACGATCACCACCAGCGGCAGGTTCTTGCGCACCGCCACTTCCAGTTCGCCCACGTGGAACAGGAACGAGGAGTCCGAGGTAATCAGCATGCCCGGGCGCTGCTTGCCGGTCTCGGCCTGGTCGGCGAGCATGGCGCCGGTGGCATAGGGCAGGCCGGTGCCGATGTGGCCGTAGTTCTGGTTCCAGATCACGTCGTGCGGCTTGGCCTGCGAGTAGGTCCACTGGAAGATCACCGTGGCGCCGCCGTCGCGGATCAGGATGCCGTCCTTCGGGAAGGCCTTGGTCGCTTCGGTGACGAACTGGCTGGTGTGCATCTTCGCGGTTGAGCCATCGGGCTTGCCGGCGGCTTCCTCGGCCAGTTCGACAAGCTGGTCAGCATCGCGCTGGATATATTCGGCCAGCGAAGCTGCCGCCTTGCGCGGCGTATCCTTGAGGGCGCGGACAAGCTGCGGCACGACGGCGCGCACGTCGCCCACCAGCGGCACGTCGATCGGGCGGTTGACGCCGATCGCGGTCGGGTCCTGCTGGACGTAGATCCACTTGCGGTTGGCTTCGTTGTCCACCCAGTGACGCCAGCGGCCATAGTGGCTGGGCTCGCCCAGTTCGGTGGCGAGTGCCACGCAGCAATCGCTTTCGACCACCGCGTCGATCGAGGCTTCCGAGAAGCCGTAGGGGAACGTACGGTCCTCAAGCCCCTCGATGAACGAGGTTCCGCCCGAGGTCTGGATGACCGGGCACTGCATCAGTTCGGCCAGTTCCTTGACCGAGGCGCCGGCCTTGGCGGTGTAGACGCCGTGGCCCACCAGCAGCACCGGGTTCTTGGCATTGCGGATGATTTCGGCCGCTTCGGCAATGCGGTCGCCGTCGGCGCCCTGCATGGTCAGGCGATAGCGGTGTGGCGGCAGCACTGGCGGCAGGTCCAACTCTTCCAGAATGACGTGTGCGGGATACTCGATATAGGCCGGTCCCGGCGTGCCCGACATGGCGACGCGGATGGCTTCGCGCACGATCTCATCGGTCTGGTCGGCATATTCGATCGAGCTGGAGAACTTCACCGAATCCTCGATCATCGGCTCCTGGCGGACGAACTGGATGCGGCCACGGCGCACGCGGCGCTCGGTGATGCGGGCGCGCTGGCCGCCCATGAAGATCACCGGATCGTTCTCGACCTTGGCGCACTGGATGGCCGGCATCATGTTCGCCATGCCCGGCCCGAGGGTACCGATGCAGAGCGCGGGCTTGCCGGTGATGCGGGCGGCGGCGGCGGCCATGTGGCCGGCGGATGCTTCGTGGTGCGGCGAAACGACGGTCCAGCCGCGCGATTCGGCTTCGAGGAACAAGTGGACGAAGTTGGGATCGGGAATGCCGAACAGGGTCTTGATGCCCTCAGCCTCGAACAGGTCGAGAATGCGCTTGAAAACCGGGGTGCCCTTGCGTGCCGAAACAGGCGCTTCGGCCTGGGGTTGATCGTCGTACATCGTCTTGCCTTCCTCTCGATCCGTTTTCTGCCCGCGATGCGGGGGGAATCAGGTTGCCGTTCTTTTTCCCAAGGCACGGCTTGAACATGTGGTTAGCCCAAGCCTCGGGACACTGTCAGGTGAAATCAACAGTACTGTTCACTTGGAATCGACTGCTATCGCCGGGGCGACGCTGGGGGCCTCTTCGGCCAGTTCTGCGAGCACCGCGTCGTTGTCCTGCCCCAGCGTCGGCGCCGGCCCGCGTACCCGGCCCGGCGTGGAGGAAAACCACGTGGGCACGCCGGGGAATCGCACCGGGCCCTGCTCGGTCTCGACCTCTTCGAAGAAGCCGATGGCGTTCAGGTGCGCGTTGTCGAACAATTCGTCGGTGGAGCGCAGCGGCGCGCAGGGGATGTGCAGACCCCGCAAGGTATCGAGCCATTCCTGCGTGGTGCGCGTCAGGAACGTCTCCCCCAGCAGACCGTAGACGCGGCCGATCTGGCGGGCGCGCTTTTCCAAGGTGGAGAACTCGTCAGTTGCCCATTCCGGCTGCACCGATTCGACGAAGGCGTTCCAGTGCTTGTCGTTGTAGACCAGCGCCGCGACGTAGCCGTCCTGCGTCTTGTAAGGCCGCCGGTTCGGCTCGACCGCGCGGTGGTAGTGCGCAGGCGTGGTCGGCGGCGTGAACATCGCGCCGTTGGCATGCTCCACCAGCATGAACGAGGTCATCGCCTCGAACATGGTGACTTCGACTTCCTGGCCCTCACCCGTGCGCTCGCGGTGATAGAGCGCCATCATCGTCGCGTAGAGCGCGTGGAGGCCGGCCACCTTGTCCGCCATGATCGTGGCGACATAGCCGGGCTCGCCGTTCATCAGGCCCTGCACATGCGGGATGCCGCATTCGGCCTGGATGGTATCGTCATAGGCGGGCTTGTCGCCCTCCGGACCGCGCCGCGAATAGCCGTAGCAATTGGTGTAGACGATGTCCGGCCGGATCGCCCGCACCGCCTCGTAATCGAAGCCCAGCTTGCGGATCGCGCTGCCGCGCATCGAATGGATGAAGACGTCCGCCGTGGCGATCAGCGCGCGCAGGCTCTCGCGATCCTGCTCGGCGCGCAAGTCCAGAACGATGCCACGCTTGCCGCGATTCACGTTGACGTAGATGCCGCCCATGCCGGGCACCGGGCCCTGGGTGATCCAGCGGGTGTTGTCGCCCTCCGGCGGTTCCACCTTGATCACTTCGGCGCCCATGTCCGCCATGATCTGCGTGGCATAAGGGCCGAAGACCACGCTGGTGAGGTCCACCACGCGCAGGCCGGCTAATGGTCCGCCACCTTTCGAATCCTTGCTCGCGGTCAAGGCCCTCTCCTTCTCGTTGGCCTATGGGTAACGCAACGCCCGAGCGAAAACCATTCGTATTTGCGTTTGATGGGCGCATATCGGCACGATGATGGTTGTGAGGCAAAGGGCCCGCTGCTAGTTCGGGGAGCGGGAAGACAAGAGGAACGCCATGGATTTCGCCCTGACCGACGACCAGCAGAATATCCGCGAGGCCGTTCTCAAGCACTGTTCGCAGTTCTCTGACGAGTACTGGCTGGAAAAGGATCGCAGCGGCGAATTCCCGTATGAGTTCCACAAGTCGATGGCCGATGCCGGCTGGCTGGGCGTGGCCATGCCCGAAAGCGTGGGCGGCGCGGGGCTGGGCATTACCGAGGCGGCGGTGATGATGCAGGCCGTGGCCGAGAGCGGCGGCGGCATGACGGCGGCATCCTCCATCCACCTGCCCGTCTTCGGGCTGGAGCCGGTGATGCTGTTCGGCACCGAGGAACAGCAGCAGCGGATGATCCCGCCGATCCTTTCGGGCGAGGAGAAGATGTGCTTCGCCGTGACCGAGCCGAACACCGGGCTCGACACCACCAGCCTCAAGACCCGCGCTGAGAAGGTGCCGGGCGGCTACCGCGTCAATGGCGAGAAGGTGTGGATCACGCAGGCCCACATCGCCGATCGGATGCTGATCATCGCCCGCACCACGCCGCTGGAACAGGTGAAGAAGAAGACCGACGGCCTCAGCCTTTTCTACACCAAGCTGGACCGTGAACATATCGAGACGCGGATCATCCCCAAGATGGGCCGCCACGCCGTCGGCTCCAACATGATGTTCATCACCGACCTGTTCATTCCGGACGAGGATCTGATCGGCGAGGAAGGACAGGGCTTCCGCATCCTGCTCAAGGGCCTCAATCCCGAACGCGTGCTGCTGGGCGCGGAGGCGACCGGGTTGGGCCGCGTCGCGATCCAGCGAGCCTCTCGCTATGCACGGGAACGCGTGGTGTTCGGGCGGCCGATCGGCCAGAATCAGGGCATCCAGCACCCGCTCGCTAAGGCATGGATGCAAGTGGAGGCGGCCAGCCTGATGGTCTTCAAGGCCGCGACCCTGTTCGACAAGGGGCTGGACTGCGGCGTGGAGGCGAACTCCGCCAAGTACCTTGCCGCCGAAGCCGGGTTCGAGGCGTGCCAGACCGCCGTGATGTCGATGGGCGGCATGGGCTATGCGCAGGAATACCATGTCGAGCGCTATCTGCGCGAAGTGATGATCCCGCGCATCGCCCCGGTCAGCCCGCACCAGATCATGAACTTCATCGCCGAGAGGGTTTTGGAACTGCCCAAGAGTTATTGAGGCCGCTCCACTTGAGAAAGCCCGTCATCCCGGCGAAAGCTGGGATCGTAATCGGAAGCGCGGGGTCTGGCTGCCCGCGATCCCGGCTTCCGCTGGGATGACGACTGGAGAGAACATGCCCAAGCACGAAGCAATCGCCGCCCGCTCCTGGCTTTTCGCGCCGGGCGACAGCGAGAAGAAGATGACCAAGGCGATGGAGGGCGAGGCGGACATCGTCCTGATCGACCTGGAAGACGCCGTCGCGCCCGATTCCAAGGCCGCCGCGCGCCCGATGGTGCATGACTTCATTGCCGCCAACCCCGATCAGCGCGGCCGCCTCTGGGTGCGGATCAACCCGCTCGACGGCCCGCACACGCTGGACGACCTTGTGGCGATCATGCCCGCGCGTCCCGGCGGGATCATGCTGCCCAAGGTCTATGGCCGGCAGGACGTGGAGACGCTGGACCGCTACCTCGAAGCGCTGGAAGTGGCGAACGGCATCGAGCAGGGATCGACCCCGGTGATCGTGCTGATCACCGAGACCGCCGAAGCGATGTTCCACACCGGCGACTACAAGGGCGCACCGCGCGTGGTGGCGCTGACCTGGGGCGCGGAAGATCTGGCCGACTCCATCGGCGCTTCGTCCAACAAGAATGCGGACGGCTCCTACTCCTTCACCTACGAACTGGCGCGCAGCCTTACCGTGCTGGGCGCGGCGACGGCGGGCGTGACCGCGATCGAGACGATCTCTGCCGACTTCAAGGACCTCGAAGCGCTCAAGGCCCGCGCCGAGAAGGTGCGCCGCGACGGCTATCGCGGGATGATGGCGATCCACCCGGCGCAAATCCCGGTGATCAACGAAGCCTTCACCCCCACCGAGGCCGAAATCGCCGAAGCGCAGGAGATCGTCGACGTGTTCGCCGCCAACCCCGGCGTCGGCGCCATCGGCTGGAAGGGCGGCATGCTCGACCGCCCCTACCTCGCCCGCGCCGAACGTCTGCTGCGGCAGGCTGGGAAGCTGTGACCATCAAGCTCGCCGCATCCGAACTCGACCTCTCCCGGTTCCTGAAACCGGGAGACCGCATCGTCTTCGGCCAAGCCTGCGGCGAGCCGACCACCTTGGTCGAAGCGCTGATCGAACAGGGGGAGGCCATCGGCGGCCTCCACGCGTTCATCGCCACCAGCTTCTCCGGCCTGTTCACGCCCGAGAGCGCACGGTCCTTCCGCCTCTCCAGCATGGGCGCGATCGGTGCGCTGCGCGGCATGACCAAGGCAAACGCGCTGGACGTCATCCCCGTTCACGTCAGCCAGATCGCCTGCCTGATCGAAGCGGGCATCATGCCCTGCGACGTGGCGATGATTCAGGTCAGCCCGGCCGACGCGCAAGGCAACCACAGCTGCGGCCTGATCTCCGACTACGTGCGCGCGGCAGTGGACAAGGCGCGCGTCGTGATCGCTGAAGTCAACGAGCAAGTGCCTTACGTTCCCGGCGAGACGATCCCCGGCGCGTCGATCGACGTTGCCGTACATGTCAGCCGCGCGCCGGTGGAAGTGGCCCCGGCGAAGATCGGGCCTACGGACGAGGCCATCGCCCGCCATTGCGCCGAATTCATCGGCGACGGCGCCGTGCTGCAAACCGGCGTCGGCGCGGTGCCCGATGCGATCCTGCGCCTGCTGCACGACCGCAAGGACCTGGGCGTCCATTCCGGCATGCTGGGCGACGGTCTGGTCGACCTTGCCGAGGCCGGGGTGCTGACCAATGCCCGCAAGGCAATCGACCGCGGCGTCTCGATCAACGGCGCGCTGATCGGCACGCGGCGGCTCTACGAGTGGGCCGCGCACAATCCGGCGATCCGCATGACGCCCACCAGCTACACTCACGACGCGGGCACGCTTTCGCGGTTATCCCGCCTCGTCACGATCAATTCGGCGCTGGAAGTGGACCTCACCGGGCAGGTCAATGCCGAACAGTCCGGTGCCAGCTACCTGGGGGGCACCGGAGGGCAGGTCGATTTCGTGCGCGCCGGCGCGCGCTCGCCGGGCGGGGCTTCGCTGATGGTGCTGGCCTCGACCGCCAAGGGCGGCAGTCTCTCCAAGATCGTGACCGCACTCTCCGGCCCGGTTACCACTGCGCGGACCGAGGTGGATGTGATCGTCACCGAATACGGCGCGGCGCAGCTCAAGGGCCAGACCTTGGCCGAACGCGCGAAGCGGCTGGTCGCCATCGCCCATCCCGACTTCCGCGAAGACCTGTCGCGCACCGCCCATGAGATCGAGAAAAGGGGCTTTTGAAGTGTCGAGTTCGCAAGAAAGTCGGGCCGTCCTCTACGATGCCCATGACGACGGCATCGCGGTCATCACCATCAACCGCCCCGAACAGCGCAACTGCCTGAGCCGCGAAGTGCGCGAGGGGCTGCGTGAGGCATGGGCGACTTTCGAGAACGACGCCTCCGCCCGCATCGCCATCCTCACCGGCAGCGGCGACAAGGCCTTCTGCGCCGGCGGCGACCTGAAGGAGATGGTGGAAACCGGCATGGCCGTGCCGCCGCGCGATCTCTATGCGCTGCCTTACGACACCATCGAACTGACCAAGCCCACCATCGCCGCCGTCAACGGCCATGCCTTCGCGGGCGGCTGGATGATCGCGCAGGCCTGCGATCTCTGCGTCGCCAGTACCAATGCGAAGTTCGCGATTACGGAGGTGAAAGTCGGACGTGGCAGCCCCTGGGCCTCGCCGCTGATTCACATGATCCCGCAGCGGATCATGATGGAGATCATGCTGACCGGAAAGCCGATTACCGCCCAGCGCGCCTACGAGATCGGCCTCATCAACCGCTTGGCCGAGCCCGGCGCAGTGCTCAATGCGGCGATTGAACTGGCGCTGGAAGTGCTGGAAGGCGCCCCGCTATCGGTAAAGGCCGCGCGCGAGACCGTGATGCTCTCGACCGAGATGGGCCGCTCCGCCGCGCTACAGGCGGCGCGGGCGGCGCATGAGCTTACCTACAACAGCGGCGACGCGCAGGAAGGCCCGCGCGCCTTTGCCGAGAAGCGCAAGCCGGAGTGGAAGGGGCGCTAGGCGGGCTACCTCTCCCGGCCAGGATGCCGGGGAGAGGTTTGGTCCACCGTGTGACGCCTCAGCGCTCTTCCACCAGGCTTTCCGCGGTTGCTCTCGCCTCGTCGGGGGAAGCGTCCTCGAACTTCACGCCAGGATGCCCGTCGCCCTTGCGCCAGTCGCCCAGCATGTCGCGGAAGGCGTCCCAGCCGGGCAGATAGCCGCGGAACAGCGCCCACTTCAGTTCCTTGTCGCCCTCGTTATTGAAGTAGCTGGGCGTGCAATCGTTCTGGAAGCCGGACATGTCGACTTCATTTTCCTTGCAGTGCGCGCAGTAGCCTTCGACGCCTTCTTTCGTGGCCGAGACAGTGCTGGCGCCCCGGCGCTTGGTCTCGCCGATCATGAAGGCGATGTGTTCCGCCTGGCGCCCGAACTGCTCGGTGGTGGACGAGTTCGTCGCGCCCTGGATGTAGCCCATGTAGAACATCGCCGGGAACTCGTCGGTGATCACGCCGTGGAACGTGCTCGCGCCATTGGTCCAGTGTTCGTAGATCGATTTGCCGCCGCGCCCTTCCACCGTGTCGATGCCCCAGCGGCGCTTGAGGTCGCTGGTCACCTCGAAGCCGCTGGCGAAGATCACCAGATCGACTTCGTGCTCGACGCCGTCGGCGATGAAGCCCTTCTCGGTCATCCGCTCCACGCCCTGCGTCGCCGAAACGTCGATCAGCGTGACGTTGGGCTGGTTGAACGCGGGGTAGTAATCGTTGTTGGACAGCGGCCGCTTGCACATGAAGCGGAAGTACGGCTTCAGCTTCTCCGCCGTGTCCTTGTCCTCGACGATCGAATCCACGCGGCGGCGCAGGCGTTCCATCACCTGGAAGTCCACGACTTCGCGGCGGTCCATGAACTCCAGCGGTTCGAGCGCGGGCCAGCCTTCCTCGCCCAGTTCGATGGCGAGGTTGCGGCTGATCTCGGTCCAGATGTCGCAGATCAGATCGGGCTCGCCGGGGATGAAGAACTGCTGCGCGGCGCGGTGGAAGTTGGCCATGCGCTCCTGCTGCCAGCCGGGCTGGAGCGAGGCGGCCCATTCGGGATTCGTCGGCGGATTGGGCCGCTCGTCGATGTTCGATGGCGTGCGCTGCAGCACGTAGAGGTGCTTGGCATACTTGGCGAGGTGCGGCACCGCCTGGACCGAGGTGGCCCCGGTGCCGATGATGGCGACGCGCTTGTCGCGCAGCTTTTCCAGTTCCGGCGCGGTCCACGAACCGCCGGTATAGTCATGCTCCCACCGGCTGGTGTGGAACATCTTGCCCTTGAAGTCGTGAATGCCGGGGATGCCGGGCAGCTTGGGCATGTTCATCACGCCGCCCGCCATAACCACGAAGCGGGCGCGGATGTCGTCGCCGCGATTGGTCGTCACATGCCAGCGCTTGATGCTCTCATCCCAGCGGATGCCGGTGACCAGCGTGTGGAACAGCGCCTTGTCGGCCAGCTCGAAGCGCTCGGCCATGTCCTGGCAATACTGCTGGATTTCCCAGCCGTCGGAGAACTTCTTGCTGGGCATGAAGCCCGTTTCTTCCAGAAGCGGCAGGTAGCAGTAGGCGTCGTTGTCGCACTGCACGCCGGGATAGCGGTTCCAGTACCAGACGCCGCCGAAACCGCCGGCATGGTCGATGTTACGGACGTTGGAAACGCCCTGCTTGTGCAGGTGATAGCCGGCCAGGATGCCCGAAAAACCGGCGCCCAGGATGGCAACGTCGATATCCTCGACCAGCGCTTCACGCTTCGCCACCGGGGTGAACGGATCGTGGGCATAGTTGTCCGAAAAGTCGTCGGTCGGCCGCACGTACTGCTCGCCGCCCTCACGGCGCAGGCGCTTGTCACGCTCCTGAAGATACTTGGCCTTGAGCGCCGGGATATCGAGTTCCTCGGGCGAAGGCACGTCGGACTTGAGGCAGGTCATTTCCATCGCGTGGCATCCTCTTCGCGGCGTCTCTGCTGAGGCCGCCCTTTGATTCCAGAGTTGCGAATTGCAGTGCTAGTTGTCAACACTGTTGTTCATTAAGCGTGTCAGGCATCCGCACCCGCCGTGGCCATCCTGAACGAATAGCCGATATGATCGACGTGCCCGTGCAGGCCGAAATCGAGCACTTCGGCCTTGTCATGAAACGCGTCCGAAGCCGCGGCGACATCCTCGATCGTCCATTCCGGACGATAGACTCCGCGCGTTTCCGCCACGAACATCCGCGCCACGCGGCCCGCCATGGAGGCGAACATTTCGCCGGTGACAGGGCAGCTCTCATGCGCCAGCCAGCCGACGACCGGGGCGACCAGTTCGGGCTCCATCGGCGGATATTGCGAGATGTCGATGCCTTCGGCCATGCGCGTCACCGCGCCGGGCACGATGACGTTGCACTTCACGTCGTGCGCTTCGCCCTCCAGCGCGGCGATATTGTTCAGACCCAGCATGGCCGACTTAGACATGCCGTAGTTCACGCAGTTGAGATTGCCGTAGAGCCCGCCGACCGAACTGGTCAGCACGATGCGGCCATATCCCGCGTCGCACATCGGCCCGAATGCGGCCTGCACTACATGGAACGCGCCCAGCAGATGGACGTCGAGCACGGAATGGAGGTCGGCACCGGAAAGATCGCGGATCGATCCGTAGCGGACGTTGCCGGCGTTGTGGACCAGTACGTCGATCCGGCCCCACTGGTCGAGCGCGGCCTGGATGATCGCCTTGCCGCCTTCGGGGGTGGAAACGGAATCGGTGTTGGCGATCGCCTCGCCGCCCGCCGCCACGATCTCATCCACCACCTGCTGGGCGACGCTGACGTCCGCGCCCGGCGCATCGAGATCGCCCCGGATCGCGCCGCCGAGATCGTTGACCACCACTTTCGCGCCGCGTTCGGCCAGCAGCAAGGCATAGGCCCGTCCCAGTCCGCGGCCGGCCCCGGTAATCACGGCCACCCGGCCCTCAAAGCGCAACGGGGCAAAGCGCAGGGGGGCGAAACGCATCTCTTCCATGGTAAGCTCTCCGGCTTGCCCGTTCTCGGCCGGGCAGTCTCTTTTCCGTCTGACGGTCGAATATGCGCACGGGGCGAGCGGGGGCAATCGAACAAAGCCCTGCGAACGTCGCCGGGGCGATAGTGCGTCGCGGCAAGGTCTTCGTCCCGGTCCTCACGTTGCCTGCCCCCGACACGCTGGATAGGCTCGGCGGGAAAAGAACGGCCGCAAGAGCGCCGGACGAGAGGACAATTTCACCAATGCTCGAACCCGCAGGACGTAATCACGGCGTCGTTTCCGCCCGCGCCTCGGAAGGCTGGATGCTGCACCGGCTGACCCCGCCCACGCGCCTCTACAGCGCCAACGGCCTGCGTACCGGCGCGGACGGGCGCATCTATGTCGCGCAAGTGGGCGGCAGCCAGATCAGCGCGGTCGATCCCGATAGCGGCGCGGTGGAGATCATCAGCCCGATGGGCGGCGCGATCACCGCACCGGACGATCTGGCCTTTGACGAGGCAGGCAACCTCTACGCCACCGAGATTACCGAGGGCCGCGTCACCATGCTGCGCCCGGACGGCACCAGCGCCGTGGTCTGCGGCGACCTGCCGGTGGCCAACCCGATCACCTATTCGCAAGGGCGCCTGATCGCGGCGGGTTGCCACATGGGGGCGCAGATCCTCGAACTCGATCGGAACGGCGGCGCGCCGCGCGTGATCGCGGGCGATGTGCCGATGCCCAACGCCTTCGAAGTCGGCCCGGACGGCAAGCTCTATATCCCGGTGATGGGCGCCAACGCGATCTGGCGCATCGATCTCGACGGCAGCGGCGAGCCCGAAGTGGTCTGCGGCGATCTTGGCGTGCCGGACTCGGTGAAGTTCGATAGCGAGGGGATGATCGTCTCCACCCAGGTCGCCAGCGGGCAGGTGCTGCGCATCGATCCGCGCACCGGCGCGAAGACCGTGCTGGCCGATATCGGCGCGGGCCTCGACAACTGTACGTTCGTAGGCGACCGTCTGTTCATCTCGCACATCCTCGGCTCCATCCACGAAATCACCACACCCAAGGCAGCGGGCGGTCTGGTGAAGCCGCTGATCGAGAAGGGCCTGCAATGGCCGCTGGACGTCGCCATGGGCGAGGACGGCGTGCTGTGGATCGCCGATGGCGGCTTCGTGTTCTCGCTCCGCGCGGGGGAGGCGGTGAAGCTGGAAGGCATGCTGTTCAGCCCCAGCTTCCCCGGTTACTCGCGCGGCGTCGCGGCGGCGGGCGCGGGGACGATGATCGTCACCACCGCCAATGGCGAAGTCGCGAAATTCCATCCTGCCGGTCCTTCCAGTGAGGTTTTGGCGAGCGGCTACGACCAGTTGATGGGCGTGGCGCTGGCTCCTTCCGGGGCGGTGGTCTTCGCGGAATACGGCCCCGGCAAGGTCCACTCGGTGCACAATGGTAAAGTAGAGGAACTGGCCTCCGGGCTCGACCGGCCCAAGGGCGTGGCGGTGGCCGGGGACGGCACCGTCTACGTGGCCGAAAGCGGCGCGGGCCGGGTGGTGAAGCTGGTCGGCGGACGGACCGAGACGGTGCTGGACGATCTCGTCCGCCCCGAAGGTCTCGCGATCCGCAACGGCACCGTGACCGTGCTCGATGTGAAGCGCCGCGAAGCGATCCAGTGCGACTTGTCCGGCGGCGCGCGCGCAGTGATCGCGGCCGGCTTGCCAGTCGGCGCGCCCGAGGGCACCGATCCCAAGCCTCTGGGCGGCGTGGGCGACATGTGCGGGCCGATGGGCAACATGACCGGGCTCGACGTGGGGCCGGACGGCACGGTGTGGATCTGCGGTGACCTCGAAGGTACCGTTCTCGCACTCAGGAGAGCGTAACATGCTCAAGCAAATCTGCTTTTTCCGGAAACGCCCGGATATGACCATGGACGAGTTCATGGACTACTACGAGAACCAGCACTCGCAGCTGTCGAAGAAGATGGGCGCGCAGCCGGCGATCCCCGGTGCGGTGCGGTATGTGCGGCGCTATCTGGTGCCGGAGAAGAACCCGATCACCGGCGAAGTCCACGATCCGGGCTTCGACTGCGTGATGGAAATCTGGTGGAACAGCCGCGCCGACTTCGAACGCTCGCAGGCGATCATCAGCGATCCCGCGCGCCTGCCGATGACCAAGGCGGATGAGGAAAAGCTGTTCGCCAGCCACGCCAACCCGGTCTGCACCTGCATCGAATACGATTCGCCGATGGGTCCGAATGGCGAAGCGACGCAAGTTGAGCTGCGCTACGGTGACTGAACTGACGGCCCGGCAGGAGTGGCGGCAGTTCGGGCTGGTGCCGGTGGCGGCCGGGCTCGGCTACGCGACCAGCGTGATCCATATCTACGGCATCGGCCCCTACATCGGCCCGGTGGCCGAAGCCATGGGCTGGAGCCGCACCGAAGTGACCTTTGGGCTCACCATCGCGACTCTCGTACAGGCCATCGGCGGCGTGTTCATCGGCCTTGCGGTCGACCGCTTCGGCCCCCGCCGGTTCGGGGTGACCGGCATCGTGCTGCTGACTCTGGCCTTCGCGCTGCTCGGCACGACCGGGGCCAGCCTGTCGCAATGGTACTTGCTCTGGGGGCTGATCGCGATGGTTTCGCTGCCGGTGCAGGCTTCGGTCTGGACCAGCGCGGTGGCGTCCCGGTTCGAGCTTTCGCGCGGGATGGCGCTGGCGGTTACGCTCTGCGGCGCCTCGATCGCGGCAGGGCTGTTCCCGATCATCGGCACCTGGGCGATCAAGACCTTCGGCTGGCGGCTGGCCTTCGCGGTGCATGGCGGGCTGTGGTTCGTGATGGCGGCGCCGGTGATCTTCCTGTTCTTTCGCGGCGCGCATGACCGGGGTCGGCGCAAGGAACCCGCCCCGGCGAAGCGCGACTTGCCCGGCGTTTCGCTGGGCGAGGGGCTTCGCTCCAGCGTCTACCACCGGCTTTTCATGGCGAGCCTGCTGTTCACTTTCACGATCATCGCCATCGTCGTCCACTTCGTCTCGATCCTCGGCGATCGCGGCGCTGACCCGATGACAGCGGCGGCGATCGCCTCGTTCGTCGGCTGGTTCTCGCTGGCCGGGCGGCTGGGGACGGGCGTGCTGCTGGACCGATTCCCGGCCTCGCTGGTCGGCGCGGCGGTGTTCATGCTGCCGGTGATGGGCTGTCTGCTGCTGCTGGGATCGGGCACGTCGCTCGCCGCGCTGGCGCTCGCCTCGGGGCTGATCGGGCTGACTTTGGGGGCGGAAATCGACGTGGTGGTCTACCTGATCACCCGGCATTTCGGCCTCAGGAACTTCGGCGGGCTCTACGGCGGCGTGCTGGCCGCGCTGTCGATCGGCACGGCAGTCGGCCCGCTAGTGGCGGCGCTGATTCACGACCGCACGGGCAGCTACGCAATGTTCCTCTATCTGGCGATTGCCACGATGGCGGCCAGCAGCCTCGCGATCGGCTCGCTGCCGCGCGGCCGCCTCAAATTTGCGCCAGCGTAACCGATGTAGCGCCTCGGCGATTGGCCTCGCGTGCGAATAATGGGATAACGGCCGCAAATCGGCGCGATACGAAATTGGGAAGAGAGCAATGGGTGAGCAGGGTAAGATCGTACAGGCTCCCGAGGATCTGACCGTCCCGGTCCGCGTCCCGGCGGAAGCTTACATCTCCCCGGAATACGCCAGGGCGGAACGCGACAAGCTCTGGCGCAAGGTCTGGCTCCAGGCCGGGCGGCTGGAAGACATTCCGGAAGTGGGCGATTTCATCACGTTCGACATCATCGACGATTCGGTGATCGTGGTCCGCGCCTCCGAAACCGAGATCCATGCTTTCTACAACGTCTGCCCCCATCGCGGCCGCAAGCTGGTCGATACCCCGGCCGGAAAACGCAATGCGCGCGGCACGCGTCGCAGCTTCATCTGCGGCTATCACGGCTGGACCTTCGCCCTGGACGGCGCGAACACCTATCTGGAGCATCCGGAGGACTGGCAGGGCCATCTCTGTGCCGGCAAGGCCGACCTGGGTGTTGTCAAGGTCGATACCTGGGGCGGCTGGATCTGGATCAATCTGGACCCCGACGCCATGCCGCTGGCCGATTATCTGCACCCGGCGGCGGGCATGCTCGATCCCTACGGCCTCCAGAACATGCGTCCGCGCTGGCGCAAGTGGGTGGTGTTCGAGTGCAACTGGAAGGTCGCGATGGAGGCCTTTTGCGAGACTTACCACGTCTCCACCACGCACCCGGAATTCATGGAATTCGGCCAGTTTCGCGGCTGGGCGCGCAACCAGGGCCTCCATTCGAACATCGGCTATGACGCGCCGAAGGGGCAGGAGGAAGACTCGGGCAAGCTGCGCCTCGGCGCCGGTGAGGATCCGCGCCTGACCACGGCGGACATGCAGAACTTCACTTGGGCGAACGCCAATACCAACACGACGATGACGCTGGTCGGCGTGGCCAACCGCCTGAAGGACGAACTGCCCGAAGGCACCCCGGCGGCGGAAGTCTCCGCCTATTGGATCGGTACCGCGCGCAAGGAAGATGCGGAACGCGGCGTGGTTTGGGCGCAAGTCGACCCGCAGCACACCGCGCAGGCGGGCACGGCCTGGCAGATCTTCCCGAACTTCCAGATCGGCCACGCGGTCAACAACATGCTCTGCTATCAGGCGCGGCCTTACGGCACCGATCCGGACAAGTGCATTTTCGAAGCCGCCGTCTACGAACTCTGGCCCGAGGGCGAGGCGCCCGAGACGGAGTGGGAATATACCGCCCCCACCGACTGGCCGCCGGTGCTCCAGCAGGACTTCGCCAATATGGCCGCCGTCCAGCAGGGCATGAAGAACGTCGGCTTCCGGGGTGCCCAGCCCAATCCCTACATGGAGCGCTCGGTAGCGTCGCTGCACATGAACCTCGCCCGGTTCATGGGCTCGGGCGCGCCCGAAACCTACTGAGGTCTCTGCCTTGGATCCGATGCCCCTGGTGCATGTCAGCTGGGCGCTGGCCGACAACGCTGCGCGCCCGGCGTGCGATGCCTTCTTTCGCGAGGTGTTCGGCGCGCGAACCGCGCACGAGATCCTGATTACGCCCGAGACCGAGAAGCTGGGGCTCGACCGCGAGGAAAGTCTGCTCATGATCGGCGACACCATGGTGATCCCGATCGCTCCGGCCGGTTGCGGTGCGCAGGAGGGCAATCCGCTGGGCGACATGCTGCGCCGCTCGGCGGCACCGAATCGCTGGATCGGCATTGCCCTCAAGGTCGGCGATCTGGCCGTGGCCGACGCCTGGTTCGGCCAGCGCGGGTTCAAGCGGCACTATGATCCCGGCATGGAAGCCTTCTACTTCCTCGTTCCGCGCGGGCAGGCGATGGGCCTGCGGCTGGAAATCGTGAAGCAGGACATGCCGGGCGATCCGCGCCGCGATTCGGCCTGGCGCCCGGACTGCGAGGATCCGCTGGGAATCGAGGGCCTTCAGGCCATCGGCATTTCCGCGCCATCGTTGGCCGAGGCGCGCGAATTGTTCCACGGGAAACTTGACTGGCCCGAACTCGGCACGCGCGCCTTGCCGGAGGCCGACTGCGCCGCCTTCGCGATGGCCGACACCGTGATGGAAGCGCTGGAGGGTAGAGAAGAGGGCGATGCCGTTGCCGTCCACGCGCGCGAGGTGAAGGGCATCTTCCACCTCGTCTTCAAGGTTCGCGATGCCGGCCGCGCGGCGCAATATCTTCGCGGCAGGGGCCTGCCGCTGATCGGCCGAGTCGCGGACCGCTTCGCCATCGCCCCCGAAGCGGCGCAGGGGCGGTTGATCTGGCTGACTGAAACGACGCCGCAGGGCTACCCCGTGCCGGGATCGCGGCTCCATCGAACCACGGTTCCCGGCTGAACGGGCAGCCCGGCATGTATCGCGAATGCCTTCGGGGGAGAGGCGCCAGGCCCCTGCCCCCTGAGGATTACTTCGCTTCCGCCAGCAGCTTGGCCGCTTCCGGCGAGGACCAGTCGTTGCCGCCGGTATAGCGCCAGACTTCGCGGCCCTGGCTGTCGAACAGGACGGTGACCGGCAGGTTGCCGCCGTACTGGAAGCCCAGGTCGCCGTTCTCGTCGACCCAGGGCTGGATGTTGTCGAGCTTGCGGCGGCGAAGGATCTCCACGACCTTGTAGGTATCGCCGGTGTCCTCGGAGATCGGCAGGATCTGCACGCGTCCGTTGGGATCCTTGGCCAGGGCCTCCAGGGTGGGCATCTCGGCGATGCAGGGCGCGCACCAGGTGGCCCAGAGATTGATCAGCAGCGGCTTGCCCTTGAGCGACATGAGATCGAGGCTCTCGCCGGTGTTGTCGACCAGCGTCACGTCGGGCAGCGGATCGCCCTTGTGCGAACGGTCGACTTTGCCGGTCGCGGCGGGCTGGGCCGTCGGTGCGGGGCTTTGCGAAGCCTCTTGTTGCGCGTCCTTCTTGCTTTGCCTATCGCAGCCCGCGGCCAGGAGGGCGCCGGCCCCCGCGATGGAACACAGGACGAGCGACTTGAGCGATTTCGAAGACAGCAAGGGTGGAAGCTCCAACCAGATGTGGGGTGGACGGTTCGAAGGTGGACCGTCTGCGATCATGCGCGAGATAAATGCCTCGATCCCCTTCGACAAGGCGCTGTGGAGACAGGATATCGCGGCCAGCAAGGCGCACGTCGCTATGCTGGGTGCCTGCGGGGTCGTTTCGGGCGAGGACGCGATCACCATTCGCGACGGCCTGGACCAGGTCGCGGCCGAGTACGAAGTCTCGGGAGTCCCGGAAAACTGGGACCTTGAGGACATTCACATGACCACCGAGGGCCGCCTTGCCGAACTGATCGGCCCCGTCGCCGGCCGTCTGCACACCGCGCGTTCGCGCAACGATCAGGTCGCAACCGATTTTCGCCTCTGGGTGCGCGATGCCGTCGATCAGGCCGACGCCGGCCTTGAAGCGCTGCAGAAGGCGCTCGTTTCCCGCGCCGGCGAGCATGCCGATTCGATCATGCCCGGCTTCACCCATCTCCAGACCGCGCAGCCGGTGACGCTGGGCCATCACCTGATGGCCTATTACGAGATGATCGGCCGCGACCGTTCGCGGTTCGCCGACGCCCGCAAGCGCATGAACCGCAGCCCGCTGGGCGCGGCGGCGCTGGCCGGCACCGGCTTCCCGATCGATCGCATGATGACGGCGCAGGCGCTCGGTTTCGATGCGCCGACCGACAACAGCCTCGATTCGGTGTCGGACCGTGACTTCGCGCTCGATTACCTGATGGCCGCCGCGCAGTGCTCGCTGCACCTTTCGCGGCTGGCGGAAGAATTCATCATCTGGGCCAGCCAGCCCTTCGGTTTCGTGGCGCTGCCCGATTCGCTGTCCACCGGCAGCTCCATCATGCCGCAGAAGAAGAACCCCGACGCGGCCGAGCTGGTGCGCGGCCATTCGGGCCGGATCGTCGGCTGCCTCACCAGCCTGATGATCACCATGAAGGGGCTGCCGCTCGCCTATTCGAAGGACATGCAGGACGACAAGCCGCCGGTGTTCGAGGCCGCCAGCCTCCTGGCGCTGTCGATCGCGGCGATGACCGGCATGGTCGCCGAAACCCGCTTCCGCACCGATCGCATGCGCGGCGCCGCCGAACTGGGCTTCGCCACCGCCACCGATCTGGCCGACTGGCTGGTGCGCGAAGGCAACATTCCCTTCCGCGAGGCGCACCACATCACCGGTTCTGCGGTGAAGCTGGCCGAGCAGCGCGGCGTCGCGCTCGATCAATTGCCGCTGGAAGACCTCAAGGCCATCGACAGCCGCATCGACGAGCGCGTATTCAAGGCGCTCTCGGTCGAGGCATCGGTCGCCGCGCGTCGGTCGCACGGCGGCACCGCGCCTGAGCAAGTACGCCTGCGCGTGGCCGAAGCCCGGCTCGCGCTCGGTCTGGAGTAAGCCTGATGCGCAAGACTGCCGCCCTGATCCTGCTTCTCGCGCTCTCGGCCTGCGGCCAGAGGGCGGCGCTGGCATTGAAACCGGGGCAGCAGCTTCCGCCCGCACCATACGGCCGCGAGCAGAAACCGGGCAGCGCCGAGCTGCTCCAGACGCCGACGTTGGCGATCCCCGAACGCAGCGTCGAGCTGCGCACCCGCTCGGAACCACGGGACGACGATCCCTTCGATCTCCCGCCGCCTGAGTAGTTTTCAGGCCAAATCGCTTTAGGCCGGATACACTTCCAGGCCGATCAGGCCTTCCAGATACCGAGACACCCATGGACCATTTTGCCCTGACCAACGGCGAGCTTTTCGCCGAAGACGTGCCGCTGGCCGTCATCGCCCGCGAAGTCGGCACGCCCGTCTACGTCTATTCCCGTGCGACCCTGAGCCGCCACGCCCGCGTGTTCCGCGAGGCGCTGGCCGAATTGCCCAGCGTCCACATCGCCTTTGCCGTGAAGTCCAACCCCAACCTTGCCGTGCTGCGCCTGCTGGCGAGCGAGGGCTACGGTGCCGATGTCGTCTCGGAAGGCGAGATGAACCGCGCGTTGGCCGCCGGTATCCCGGCCGGTGACATCGTCTTCTCGGGCGTCGGCAAGACCCGCCGCGAACTGACCGCGGCCGTCAAGGCAGGGATCGGCCAGTTCAACCTCGAAAGCGAGGAAGAGGGCGTCGAACTGGCGGAAATCGCCGCTGAACTCGGCTTGCGCGCCGCTTGCGCGCTTCGCGTCAATCCCGACGTGGACGCCCGCACCCATGCGAAGATCTCCACTGGCAAGGCGGACAATAAGTTCGGCGTCGCCTACGACCGCGCGGGCGGGATCTACGCCCGTCTCTCGGCTCTGCCCGGGCTGGAGATGAAGGGCCTTGCCGTCCACATCGGCAGCCAGATTTCCGACCTCGAACCCTCGCGCCTCGCCTTCCTCAAGATGGGCGAGCTGATGGAGGCGATTCGCGCCGAAGGTCATTCGGTGACTCACATGGATCTCGGCGGCGGCCTTGGCGTGCCTTACAAGGCCAGCGATTCGCTGCCGACCCCGCAGGACTACGGCGCGATGGTCGCTTCGGTCGCCAAGGACTGGGGCGTTACCCTGATGTTCGAACCGGGCCGCGTGATTACCGGCAATTCCGGCGTGCTCGTCACCGAAGTGGTGCGCGTGAAGGAGGGCGTGGTGAACCCCTTCGTCGTCGTCGATGCGGCGATGAACGACCTTGCCCGCCCGGCCATGTACGACGCCTGGCACGACTTTGCGGCCGTGAAGCCCAACGGCGCCACGATGACCGCGAACATCGTCGGTCCGATCTGCGAAAGCTCGGACACCTTCGCCATGGGCCGCGAGATCGACGAAGTCGCCGCGGGCGATCTGGCGATCTTCCGCACGGCCGGTGCTTATGGCGCGACGATGGCGAACACCTACAACAGCCGCGCGCTGGTGCCGGAAGTCATGGTGGATGGCGAAAAGTGGGCGGTGGTGGCCGCCCGCATCGAGCCCGAGACGATCCTGGCGGCCGAAACCGTGCCCGACTGGCTCGCCTGAGCGCCGGCTTCGACAAGCGCGGATCGAACGGATAGGAACGGCACGGTTTGCCGTTCCTTTTCGTTTCGAGGCCCTGTTTCCATGATCGAAAGCCTGCCCCTGTTTCATCGCCTTTCGGGGCGTCCGGTCGTGGTCACCGGGGATGGCGAGGCGGCCGATGCCAAGCGGCGCCTGGTGGAGCGGGCGGGCGGCCGGGTGGTTCGTGACCTGGCCGAGGGCATGGCGGCGGGCGCCCGCATCGCCTTCATCGCCCAGGAGGACGAGGCGGCCGCCCAGGCCGATGTCGGCCGCGCGCGCGCGGCCGGGATGCTGGTCAACGCCCCGGATCGCCCCGCGCTCTGCGATTTCACCGTCCCCTCGATTCTCGACCGCACGCCGGTCCTGCTGGCGATCGGCACGGGCGGGGCTTCCGCAGGGCTGGCCAAGCAGCTGCGCCTGCGGCTTGAGGCGCTGTTGCCGCAGTCGCTGGGCATTCTGGCCAGCGCCTTGCTGGCGGCGCGTCCGGCGCTGCGCGCACGCTTTCCAGAGGCAGGCGAGCGCCGGCGGGCGCTGGATGCGGCGCTGGGGCAGGGCGGCGCGCTGGACCCTCTGGAGGACGCGGGCGCGGAGCGGGTGGCCGAGTGGCTGGCCCATGCCCCGCAGGCGCCGCGCGCGCCGGTGGAAATCACCCTGCGCAGCGCCGATCCCGAAGACCTGACCTTGCGGGAAGCGCGCCTGCTCGGTTCGGCCGATCTGATCGTGCACGAGTCGGAAGTGCCACCGGCCATTCTAGACCGCGCGCGCGCCGATGCGGCCCGGCAGCTGGCCGGGGCCGACGAGCAATCTTTCGAAATGCATCGCGGACTGGTCGTAACCCTCCGCTTCCCCGCCGCGAACCGGGATTGATCGCGGTGACAGCTCTTGTTCGACAATAGTGTCGAACAATTTGCGCGGTTAAAAACAAGTTTACAATTTCAAGGAATTAACTCATTCAAAGGCGCGGTGTGCGGCAGACTTTGCCCAGTGTGACTTGAGACTACTGCGGCGCAGGAATGGCCGAAGGAACCGGTTTTGCAAATATCCGATGTGACGACTATCAAATTGCCGCAGATCGACTTTGCCAGCCTTCCCGATCTCGCCAGTTTTTCCGACTGCGATCGTCCCACCGCGCTGCACGGCGCGCTGACGGACCGACCCCGCCTGCAAAGCCTGGACGACAACCGCGCCCTGCTGCTTCCCTGCCTGTACGAACTGCATCCGGGAACGTGAACCGGGATGCAGGTGCATGACGACCTGAAGGCGCTTTCGCGCGACGCTGCCGCTTGGGAACAGGGCCAACGGACGCTCGCCCGGACGATCACGGCGTGGCGGACTGCGCCGGAGGCCGCGTCGGTACTGGCCGCTCTCGACAGGTTCGGGCGGAAGGAACCTCTCGATTCCTGCGCTGCGCTGGCGGCGCTCTTCGCGAAAGTCGGCGACGTTGCCCCCGATCCGGCGGCCGATACGCCCCCCGATCCTGCACGCGCGCTGGTGAGTGGGCTGATGCGCCGAGGATTGGCGGCGCTGGCGGCCCATCCGCTTGGCCAGATGCCGTTTCGCCATGCGCACAGGCAGGCGGCCGATACGCTGCTCCTGGCCCATTCGGGCACTGCCACGCTGGGGCTCGCGGTGTTCGACGGTGCGGCGCTCGCGCGGCAGCCCGCGCCCAGAACAGCGGAATTCGCGCCTGTCGAGACGTGGTTTCGCGTGCTGGCGGGAAGCGGGCGGGGCGATCTCACCACGCGCGATCCGGAAAGCGCCGCCTTGCGCACCAAAGCGCTCGATCTGGTGCCCAGCATGACATTCCACCGGCATGGCGCGCGGCAGGCCCTGCAATTGCGGGAGGTTTCAGGCAGCCTCGTCGTCTTGCGGCTGCAACGGCTCACGTCGCTCCACGATCCCGTGCGCGAGGTGGCGCTGGGAGACGGCGACTTGCGGTCGCAAGCAGCGCTGACGGCGGAATATAGCCGAATGGACATGGCCATGGCCGCTCTGGCGGCGCTCGGGCGGCAGGACGCGGTTCCGGCGCTCTCGCGCCTGGTCCATGGCCAAGGCCCCGCCGCCCTGCGCTGGCAGGCGCTGCGGGCGATCCTGGCGCTCGATACCCGCGCCGGGCTGGTGCTCCTGAGAACGGTTGCGTCGAGCGATGATCCGGCCTTGTCCGGGCCCGCGCGCGACTTGCACCGCACTTTGGTCGCCCAATGGCCGGAGCTGGAGAAAGTGGCGCAATGGCGCGGATGATGACCATGCGCGACCCGACGAGCGCCTCGCTCGCGGAGTTCGTCGATGCGCTGTCGAGCTGGGGCTTCGATCCGCGCGATGACGTGAGCCTGTCCCACGCGGCGAACTGGTTGCAGCGGCTCGGCAATGACCGGACGTTCCTGGGCGACATGCTGATCGACCTGATCTCCGGTCTGGCGCCTGTGCCGGACGGGGCGGACGCGCTGGAAGGGATCGGCGCGCATTCGATCATGCTGGTGACGCCGGGCCAGGGCAATTTCTTCCTCAACGCCCGCATCTGGCCGGCCGAGCAGGACGCGCTCTACCGCGCCAGCGGCCCCGAGGCGCTAGGCTACGGTCAGGCGCACGACCACAACTTCGACATGCTGGCGCTGGGCTATTTCGGGCCGGGCTACGCGGCGGACGAATTCGAATACGACTATGGGGCGGTGGTGGGATACGAAGGCGAGCCGGTGGCGCTGCGCCCGGCCGGCCGGTTCGTGCTGGCACCGGGCAGCATGGTCCATTACCGCGCGCACCGCGACGTTCATGTCCAGCAACCCCCGGCCTCGCTGTCGGTGGCGCTGAACCTCGTGCATACGCAGGCCGTGCAAGGCTGGATGGACAGCTACGATTTCGATGTGGCGCGCGGCACCGTCACGCGGCTCCATGGCCATGGGCCGAGCGAGAGCTTCCTGCGGATCGCCGTCGCGCTCGGCGGCGGGGAGGCGCAGGATCTTGCGAGCCGGTTCGGCCAGTCCCATCCCAGCGACCGCATGCGCTTGGCCGCTTGGGAAGCGCTGGCTGGCGCAGCCGCGGGCGCCGAAGCGCGCGACGCCGTCTGGCGAGAGGCGGAAGGCTGCGGAAGCCGCCTGGTTGCCGCCGAGGCGCTGCGGCGGCGGGGAGGCGACGGCTAGGGCGGCGCCTGTCGCGGACCGTCGGCAGGCGCCGCCTTGGCGCCGGCAGTCTTCAGGCGCCGGCGTTCGGAATGACGGCCTTGTCAGAACATCCCGCCGACCAGGGCGTCGACGGCGCCTTGCAGGATCACCGCGGCGGCCGCGGAATCGATCCGCGTGGCGCGCTTGGCGCGGCTCATGTCCTGGTCGATCAGGCCGCGCTCGGCGCTGGTGGTGGACCAGCGCTCGTCCCAGAGCAGGATCGGCAGGCCCACCACCGAGAGGTTGCGGGCATAGGCGCGGCTCGATTGCGCGCGGGGGCCTTCGGAGCCGTCCATGTTGAGCGGCAGGCCGATGACGATCCCCTTGATGCCGCGTTCGCGGATCAGTTCCTCCATCAGCGCCTTGTCGGCGCCGAACTTGCTGCGCTTCAGCGTCTTGCCGGGGGAGGCGATGCGCCAGCCGGCATCGCAGAAGGCCGTGCCGATGGTCTGGGTGCCCAGGTCGAGGCCCATCAGCGCGCCCCGGTTTTCCGCCAGTGCGGCGCGGTAGTCCAGCGCGTTGGTGGTGATCAATGTGCCTTCTGCCATGCCGCGACGCGTCCTTCGAAATCCGCGCGAAGGTTCGCCCAGAACAGCGTCACGTCATAGAGGTGGTAGTTGTTTCCGGGAAGCACGTAAGGCCCCAGATCCAGCGCTGGTGGCGGTCCGATGTGGAGAAAATGGTCGGATCCGCAGCTGGCCGGGACGGTCGCCTTGGCCAGAGTGCCGGTCCCGGTGCGGAAATCGGGCACCAGCGTGCCGAGATTGGCGGCAGCATCGGCGCTTCCGCCTTCGGTGCCGGTCAGCGGATTGGTGCAGAGGAATGGGCTGGTGGCCACGCTCTGCCCGTCGAGGCCGGTGCGGCGGGCGTAGGCGTTTGTTAGCATCTGCGTCTCGGCGGGATCGGCCACCGAAAGCCAGCTTATCACGCAGCCGGTCTGGTCGGAGCGGAGGCACGCGGGCAGGCCCATCCGGGGCAGGTCATGCGCCAGCGAGACCGGCCAGCCGATCACGTAGGCGGCGACGATGCGCTTGCCGAGCGGCTTCCCGGCTGCCCGGTCCCGCAGCACGCGGCGCAGCAGGAAGGCACCCTGGCTATGTCCGGCCACGACGATCGGGCGGCCCGCGGGTACGCTCTCCACGAACTGGTCGAAGGCGGCGAGCACGTCGGAATAGGCCAGGTCGATCGCGCGGTTGGCCTGGGGCGCGGCGGTAAGGAAGGCGCCGATGGCCGCCTGGCGGTAGCGCGGCGCCCAGATCTCGGCGCGATTGAAGGGGCTCGCCATGCCTTTCACGAAAAGCTCTGCGCGGCCCTGCGAGAAGTCATCCGCGAGATCGCCGTTCCAGGCGCTGCGCACGACGAGGCTGGTGGGGTGCACGAAGAACACCGCGACCGGCAGGGGGCTGGCCGGCTTCTCCACGCCCGGCGGCAGCCAGCGCGCGGGATCGTCCTTCATGTCGGGCCGGGCGATCCACATCTTCGGATCGCGCCAGGCTTCCGGCCCGAGGGCGTCCTTGGGGGCGTAATCCACCGTGGGCACGAAGGCGATTTCGGTCAGGTCTTCCGACCAGAGCCGCATGGCCGCCAGCAGGCCGATGGCGAGGATGACGAGAATGGCGATGACGTAGAGGAACTTGCGGGCCATGGTTCAGGATCTCGCCCGAGTGTGGCGGCGGGTCAAGCCGAAGCCTCCAGGCCGGCGGCAGTCTTGCCCCCGCCGTTGCGATCGGCCTCCCGTTCGAGCCAGATCTTGATCATCGCCACCAGCGGATCGGCCAGCGCCAGCCCGAGCAGGCCGAACAGGACGCCCATGATGAGCTGGGTCGCCAAGACCAGCGCGGGCGGCAGATCCACGGTCTTGCGGGCGATCATCGGCACGATCAGGTAACCGTCGATCAGGTGGATCAGCAAGTAGACGACGATGGTGTAGAGCCCCATCTCGTATCCGCCCGAGAAGCCGACCAATATCATGATCATGCCGGAAATCGGCGCACCGATATTGGG
Source organism: Novosphingobium sp. PhB55 (assembly GCF_004368805.1). Classification (NCBI taxonomy): domain Bacteria; kingdom Pseudomonadati; phylum Pseudomonadota; class Alphaproteobacteria; order Sphingomonadales; family Sphingomonadaceae; genus Novosphingobium; species Novosphingobium sp. PhB55. Next base: position 97,331 of record NZ_SODQ01000003.1, read on the forward strand.
CAGGAAGGCGAGCATGCCGGTGATGAGCCCAAGCAGGACCGCCATCGGCACGCCGTAGAATTGCAGCATCGCCCAAGTGAACAGGCCCTCCACCGTCATGCCGATCAGACGGCCGAACATCAGGCGGCGCAGGGCCTGGCCCATCATCTCCACCGTCGTTTCGAAATGATCGCGCCTGTCTATGGGCAGCATCCAGCCGACGCCGCGCTGGTATAGCCGGGGCTCCAGGGCAAAGTAGATGCCCAGAACCAGGATCAGGAACAGGGTCGTGACCACCCCGATCAGCCCGCCGACCACGCGCGTCACTTGCCCGATCCCGCCAAGCGCCTCTTGCGCCATGCCGCGCAGTTCGGTGATGCGCGGCTGGATGCCATGGGCGTGAAGCCAGGTGAGGCCGTGGCGGAACTGGCTTTCGATCGTTGCGGGCAGCTCGGCCGCCTGCATGGCGATCTGACTGCCGGCAAAGCGCCCGACCCAGAGCAGGAACAGCAGGGCCAGGAGCAGAACCATGCCCACGCGCAGTCCGCGCGGGATCTTCAGCACTTTGCCGATCAGGCGGGCGCCGCCGTCGATGAGGGCGCCGAAGACGATGCCGCCGAAGATGACGAGCAGCGATTGCGCCAGGAATACGGTGAGCGCCAGAAGCGCCGCCATCCCGATCCACACGAAGGCCTTGCGGGCTTCGGTGCGGATCAGCGGATCGGAAATGTCGGTCGGACCGGCACGCTCGGCAAGATCGGCTCCTGCCTCCCGTTCCGGCCCCGTCGCCATCAGTTCGCGGCTCCGGAGGCCATGCGCGGCTGGTCGGCGCCGGACGGCCAGGTCTTGGAGGGATCCACGGGCGGACGCAGGCTGGTGAAGGCGCGGCCGGGGCGCAGCGCGCTCCACCAGGTCAGCGGGTTCCAGCTCTGTGTGCCGTCGAGAGAGAATGTGATGAATTCGGCCCGTCCGCCCACGTCGGACAGCGGCACGGGACCGCCGAGGCCGCCGCCGGGCTGGCCGAACATGTCGGTTTCGAACGGCGCCCGGCTGTCGGCCGAACGGTCGCGATCGTCGCCCATCAGGAAGACGTGACCTTCAGGCACCCTGACCTCCCCGTAATTGTCCAGTTCCTGGTTCAGATAGTCGATCACCTGATAACTGGCGCCGTTGGGCAATGTTTCACGGTAGGTCGGCATTTCGTAGACGCTTCGGCCACTGGGCAGGCGGGTGCGGAACTGTTCGAAGCCCTCGTAGCAATGGCCGGGCTCGGCATCGCCCTCGCAGGTCAGCGAATCGTCGGCGGCGATGCGGACGGGTGGCACCATTTCACGCGGCACGAAGCGGCCGTTGAGGCGGATGCGGCCGTCGATCACGGCGATGCGGTCTCCGGGCAGGGCGACCACGCGCTTGATCAGGTCGGCCTTGCGGTTGCCGGGCACGACGATGACGATGTCCCCGTATTCCGGCGTCCGGCCCAGCAGGCGCCAGGTGCTGCGCGGCAGCAGGTGGAAGCTGATCGAGGACCAGTTCCAGCCATAGGGATATTTGGAAACGACCAGCCGGTCGCCCACCAAGAGCCCGGGCATCATCGAGATCGAAGGGATGTAGAACGGCTTGGCGATGAAGGAATGGAATGCCAGCACGCCTAGCAGCATGAGCATGAGGCCGCGCAGCTCCTGGAACCAATTGACCTTCTCCGCGACCGGCGGGGCCTGAAGGGGCGCCGGGTTTACGGTCGGCTTGGGCTGTTGGATCATGTCCCGGGGATACTCGGCGTCAGGATTGGGGGAGGGGGCGTGCTTCGATGACCACGAAGGCCTGTGCCCATGGATGATCGTCCGTGAGCGTGAGGTGAACCACGGCCTCGTGTCCGGCCGGAGTCAGGCTGTCCAGCCGCAGTTTCGCGCCGCCGGTCAGCGCCAGCGTCGGTGCGCCCGAAGGGGCGTTGACGACGCCGATGTCCTTCATGAACACGCCTGCCTTGAAGCCAGTGCCGACGGCCTTGGAGAAGGCTTCCTTGGCGGCGAAGCGCTTGGCCAGCGTGCCGGCAACGGTGTGGGGACGGCGCGCCGCCTTGGCACGCTCCACATCGGTGAAGACGCGCTGGAGGAAACGTTCCCCGAATCGGTCGAGCGAGTTCTGGATCCGCTCGATGTTGCAGAGATCGGAGCCGAGGCCGATAATCATGAAATTCCGGTCCTTTTCACCGAACCTCGTCCATCAACTGGCGCATTTTCCGCACGCTGGTTTCCAGCCCGCAGAAGATCGCCTCGCCGATAAGGTAATGGCCGATGTTGAGTTCCGCCAGTTGCGGAATGGCGGCCACTGGCTGGACGTTGTCGTACGTGAGGCCGTGGCCGGCGTGAGGCTCGATGCCGTTCTTTGCGGCCAGAGCGGCCATGTCGACGATGCGGCGCAGTTCCACCGCGACCTGCTCGCCTTCGGCATGGGCATATTCGCCGGTGTGGAACTCCACCACCGGGGCGCCCAGCTTCATCGCCGCTTCGATCTGCCGCGGCTCGGGCGCGATGAACAGGCTGACGCGGATGCCGGCGTCCGACAGGCGGGCGACGATCGGGGCGAGCCGGTTGTGCTGGCCGGCCGCATCCAGTCCGCCCTCGGTCGTGCGTTCCTCGCGGCGCTCCGGCACGATGCAGGCGGCATGCGGCCGGTGGCGCAGCGCGATCTCGAGCATCTCGTCGGTCGCTGCCATTTCCAGGTTGATCGGCAGGCCGGTGGCCTCGAACACCCGCTGGAGGTCTTCGTCGCGAATGTGGCGGCGATCCTCGCGCAGATGGACGGTAATGCCGTCACCCCCCGCCTGGGCCACGATCTGCGCGGCGCGCGCCGGATCGGGATGCTCGCCGCCGCGCGCGTTGCGGATGGTGGCGACGTGGTCGATATTGACACCGAGACGCAGACGGGAAGGGGTGAGGACGTTCATTCGCTCATCCTGAACGGGATAGGGGGCGGGCGGAAGATCGGCGGGGATCAGGGCTGGGCGCGGCTGCCCGGCTTGATCGCGGGGGTTGCGGCCAGATCGGCCGGCAGCTCGTCCGCGGCGTACGTCGGGAAGTTCAGCGCCACCAGCGGGAAGAAGGGCACGCCGAGGTCCACCGCGCCCGCCGAACGGTCGATCAGCGATGCGGCCGCGACCACTTCGCCGCCGGCTTCCTCGATGGCCTTGATCGCCTCGCGGCTGGAAAGACCGGTGGTGACCACGTCCTCCACCATCAGTACTTTGTCGCCCGCTTCCAGCGAAAAGCCGCGGCGCAGTTCGAAAGTGCCGGTCGGGCGTTCCACGAACATGGCGTCGACCTGGAGGGCGCGGCCCATTTCCTGGCCGATGATGACCCCGCCCATCGCCGGCGAGACGACCTTGGTGATGGACTTGCGAATATCGTGGGGGAGTTTTGCAGCCAGGGCGACGGCGAGTCTCCCGGCGCGGTCCGGGTTCATCAGAACGCGGGCGCACTGGAGGTAGAAAGCGCTGTGTCGACCCGAGGAAAGCAGGAAATGCCCCTCAAGCAAGGCCTTGCTGGCGCGGAACTCGGCGAGGACTTCTTCTTCCTGCATCGACGGGTAATCCTTTGGTGCAATTTGCAATGTTCTGGCAGGGCGTCATGGACGCTTGCGTCAAAAATCCCCTAGAGGCGCTTGAGACAGGCGGCAAGGCCGCGTATAGCCCCCGGTGAAGGGGGGCACCAAGCCTCCGCAATAGGGGTGCGCGCTTGGGAGGCGACTCACTTGGGCGTTCATAAAGAAAACGGAAGCGCTATAACCATGATATTGGGCAAAACCGTTCGTACTTTGGGCGAGGCTGCAAGAGCTCTCGGTCTATATTCCGTCGCGGCCATGGCGTTCTCGTCGACTTTGGCAGTTTCTTCCGCAATCGCGGCGCCGGCTGCTTCGGCTGTCGTTCCGGCACCCGTCGCCAGCTATACGCCGCTGAAGCCGACCCCCGGCATCGGCATGCCGGTAGAGGGCGGAATCGGCCTCCAGCAGCAGTTTTCCAAGCTCGGCGAATATGGCGAGTGGATCCACGACGGCGTGCTGATGCCGATCATCACGGTCATCACGCTCTTCGTGCTGCTGCTCATCGTCATCATCGCGGTGCGCTACAACCGCCGCGCCAATCCGGTGGCCTCCAAGACCAGCCACAACACCATCCTCGAAGTGGTGTGGACGCTGGTTCCGGTGCTGGTCCTGATCGGCATCGCGGTTCCTTCGATCGACCTCATCGCCAAGCAGTACAAGCCGGCTCCCAAGGGCGCGCTGACCATCAAGGTCACGGGCAACCAGTGGTTCTGGACTTACGGCTACCCCGACAATGGCGACTTCGAGGTCGTCTCCAACATGCTCAACCTGCCCGGCCAGCCGATCATCAACAACGGCGTGCGCGAAGTGGGCTCCAAGCCCTGGGACGGCCCCTCGCATCTTGAGGTGGACAACCGCATGGTCGTGCCGGTGGGCGAACCGATCCGTCTGCAGATCACCGCGGCGGACGTGATTCACTCGTTTGCCGTGCCTTCGCTCTGGTTCAAGCTCGACGCCGTGCCCGGCCGCATCAACGAAAAGGTGCTGCTGGTCGAAAAGCCCGGCGTCTATTACGGCCAGTGCTCGGAACTGTGCGGCGCCAAGCATGGCTACATGCCGATCGCGGTCGAGGCGCTGCCGCGCGCCCAGTACGATGCCTGGGTCCTGACGCACGCCGGCGGCGTGATCGACGGACAGGCCAAGCCCGCCGCTGCCGCAGCAGCAGCGGCACCCGCAATGAGCCCTGGCGCCGTCGCCACGGCCGAAGCGACGGAGGCCTCGGCCTCCGAAGCCACCGCCGCAGCAGAATAAGCGCGAATCGAAGGACAGGGCTCCACCATGGCAACCACCGTTCCAGAACATTTCCAAGGGCATGCCGATCATCACGGCCATGCCGACCACGACCACAAGCCGAGCTTCTTCGCGCGCTGGTTCATGTCCACCAACCACAAGGACATCGGCACGATGTACCTGATCTTCGCGATCTTCGCGGGGATCATCGGCGGTGCCTTCTCCGGCATGATGCGCATCGAACTGGCCGAACCGGGCATCCAGTACCTCGATATCTTCGCGCGCTGGTTCGGCGCGACGAACCCTGATTTCAACTCGACGCTGCATGTCTGGAACGTGCTCATCACCGCCCACGGCCTGATCATGGTGTTCTTCATGGTCATGCCGGCGATGATCGGCGGCTTCGGCAACTGGTTCGTGCCGCTCATGATCGGCGCGCCGGACATGGCCTTCCCGCGCATGAACAACATCTCGTTCTGGCTGACCGTGGCGGGCTTCATCTCGCTGCTGTGCTCCGCCTTCGTGCCCGGCGGCACGGGTCTCGGCGCGGGTACCGGCTGGACGGTCTATGCGCCGCTCTCGACCACCGGCTCGCCCGGTCCCGCGGTCGATTTCGGCATCTTCGCGCTGCACCTTGCCGGTGCCGGCTCGATCATGGGTGCGATCAACTTCATCACCACGATCTTCAACATGCGTGCCCCCGGCATGACTATGCACAAGATGCCGCTGTTCGTGTGGTCGGTGCTGGTCACCGCCTTCCTGCTGCTGCTCTCGCTGCCGGTCCTGGCCGCCGCGATCACCATGCTGCTGACCGACCGCAACTTCGGCACCACCTTCTTCGATCCTTCGGGCGGCGGCGATCCGGTGCTTTACCAGCACCTGTTCTGGTTCTTCGGCCACCCCGAAGTCTACATCATGATCCTGCCCGGCTTCGGCATCATCTCGCAGATCGTCTCGACCTTCTCGAAGAAGCCGGTGTTCGGCTACCTCGGGATGGCCTACGCCATGGTCGCCATCGGCGTGGTCGGCTTCATCGTCTGGGCGCACCACATGTACGCCACCGGCATGTCGGTGAACACCAAGATGTACTTCACCGCCGCCACCATGGTCATCGCGGTGCCCACGGGCATCAAGATCTTCTCGTGGATCGCGACGATGTGGGGTGGTTCGGTCGAGTTCAAGAGCCCGATGGTCTGGGCCATCGGCTTCATCTTCCTCTTCACCGTCGGCGGCGTGACCGGCGTGGTGCTGGCGAACGGCGGCGTCGACGACGTGCTGCACGACACTTACTATGTCGTGGCGCACTTCCACTACGTGCTGTCGCTGGGTGCCGTCACCGCGCTCTTCGCCGGGTTCTACTACTGGTTCCCGAAGATGAGCGGCCGGATGCATTCCGAGTTCCTCGCCCACGTCCACTTCTGGATCTTCTTCATCGGCGTGAACATGATCTTCTTCCCGATGCACTTCCTCGGGCTGCAGGGCATGCCGCGTCGCTATCCGGACTATGCCGAGGCGTACCAGCACTGGAACCACGTCGCGACGATCGGCTACATGGTCATGGCGACCAGCCTGGTGGTCTGGCTGATCAACATGCTCTATGCCTTCACGGCCGGTCGCAAGGCCGAGGACAGCTACTGGGGCGAAGGCGCCACCACGCTGGAATGGACGCTGACCAGCCCGCCGCCGTTCCACCAGTTCGAGACGCTTCCCGTGATCGAGGAAGCTGCTCACCACTGATCGAAGCGTCGTCCCGGGGCTGACCCGGGACGACGCCCGATTCGCAAGGAACTCGCTTTTCGCGGCTTTGCGGGTGTATGGGGCCAACCACCATGACGACAACGAGTCCCTCTCCCGCCGCAACGCTCCCCGCCGATTGGCGCGACCTTTTCGCGCTGACCAAGCCGCGGGTGATGAGCCTGGTGATCTTCACCGGCCTCTGCGGCCTGCTTGCCGCGCCGGAACGGATCCATCCGGTCCTCGCCTTCACCGCCATCCTCTGCATCGCCATGGGCGCCGGCGGTGCCGCCGCGCTGAACCAGTGGTGGGAGGCCGATCTCGACGCCGGGATGAAGCGCACGGCGAAGCGCCCCCTGCCGCAAGGCCGGCTGGACCGCACGACCGCGCGCGACTTCGCGGGCGTGCTCTGCGCCGTCTCGGTCTTCCTGATGGGCTTTGCAGTCGGCTGGTTGCCCGCCGCGATCCTGGCGATCTCGATCGTCTACTATGCCGTCATCTACACGATCTGGCTTAAGCCGCGCACACCGCAGAACATCGTGATCGGCGGCGGCGCCGGGGCCTTCCCGCCGCTGATCGGCTGGGTGGCCGTCACCGGCGAGATCACGCTGATGCCGGTGCTGCTCTTCGCCATCATCTTCTTCTGGACCCCGCCGCACTTCTGGGCGCTCGCGCTCTTCGTGAAGAGCGATTACGCCAAAGTCGGCATCCCGATGATGCCGGTGGTCGCGGGCGAGAAGGCGACGCGGCACCAGATCCTGCTCTACGCCGTCCTCCTGCTGCCGCTTTCGGCGCTGCCCTGGTGGTTCGGTGCCCATGCGATCTACGGCGTTTCCGCCTTGGTCCTCTCCACGCTGTTCCTGGCGCTTTCCATCCGTGTCGGCCTGCGCGAACGCAGCGGGCCGGACGATGACATGAAGCCGGAAAAGCAGCTTTTCGCCTATTCGGTGCTCTACCTCTTCGCCCTGTTCGCGGCGCTGGTGGTGGATCGCTTCATCGTCCTGTGAAAGATCGAAGCATGAACGACGTCCAGCAGCCCGATCCCCGCACGCCGCAGCAGATTCGCCGGAGCCGCAACCGCGTGCTGGCGCTCAGCCTGGCGGGCTTCGTGGTGCTGGTGTTCTTCATCTCGATCGCGAAGATGAGCTGATGGCAGGCGCAGCCGCTCCTTCCTCCGACGGCAAGACGCGCAGCAACCGGCGCGTCGCTTTCATCGCCCTGTCGATGGCTCTCGGCATGCTGGGGCTGGGCTATGCCTCGGTGCCGCTCTACCGGATCTTCTGCCAGGTGACCGGCTATAACGGCACCACCCGCCGGGCGGACGAGGCGCAGGCGGCAGCCGTGCAAGTGACCGACAAGACCGTGTCGATTCGCTTCGACGCCAATGTCGAACGCGGCATGCCCTGGCAGTTCAAACCGCTCCAGCGCACCGACACGGTGACCATCGGCGAGCGCGACATGGCGCTTTTCTGGGCCAAAAACGATTCAGACAAAGTGATCACCGGCACGGCGAGCTTCAATGTGGAGCCCGAGCAGGCAGCGCGCTACTTCAACAAGATCCAGTGTTTCTGCTTCACCGAACAGACGCTCCAGCCGGGCGAAGCGGTGAAGATGCCGGTGATCTATTACGTCGATCCGGCGTTCCTGAACGACCCGGATAACAAGGACGTGGAGCAGATCACGCTGAGCTATACCTTCCATGTCACCAGCACCTCGGATGCAAAGACACTGGACCACAGCCAAACGGGCGGTTAAGTCCCGGTACGGGAAACAAATCACGGGGGGGAGCATTACCCCACCGGAAGAATCGAACACTGAAGTTTCGAGAACGGGGACGAAGGCACCATGGCCGGTACCAAGAATCACGATTACCATATTCTGCCGCCGGACATTGCGCCGCTGGCGACCACCATCGGTGCGCTCACGTTCACTTCGGGCATGGTCCTGTTCATGCACGACATGGCGGGCGGCAAGTTCGTGCCCTGGCTGGGCCTCGCGATCCTGCTCGCCTCGATGTTCATGTGGTTCTCCAAGATCGTCAATGAAGCCCATGCCGGCGATCACACGCCGGTCGTGCAGCTTCACCAGCGCTACGGCATGATCCTGTTCATCGCTTCCGAAGTGATGTTCTTCGTCGGCTGGTTCTGGGCCTTCTTCGACTTCTCGCTGTTCCCTTCGACGCTTGCCGAAGTGGTCGGAGGCCAGTGGCCGCCCAAGGCGATCGAAGCCGTCATGGACCCGTTCGACCTGCCGCTGCTCAACACGCTGATCCTGCTCTGCTCGGGCACGACCGTCACCTGGGCGCACCATTCGCTGATCCACGGTGACCGCGAAGGGCTGAAGAAGGGGCTCTGGGCCACGATCCTGCTCGGCCTGCTGTTCTCCAGCATCCAGGCCTACGAATATATCCATGCGCCCTTCCCCTTTGGGAAGAACACCTATGGCTCGGCCTTCTACATGGCCACGGGCTTCCACGGCTTCCACGTCATCGTCGGCACCATCATGCTGATCGTTTGCCTGAAGCGCACCTACAACGGCGATTTCACGCCGCGCCAGCACTTCGGCTTCGAAGCCGCGGCCTGGTACTGGCACTTCGTGGACGTGGTCTGGCTGTTCCTTTTCATCGCCATCTACGTCTGGGGCGGCTGGGGCTATCCCACGCACTGACCGGCCGGCCTGCCGGTCAACGGCAGTCCCATCGTTCGAACAGGAGGGCAGCCGCGCACCGCGTCTGCCCTCTTTCGGTTGAATGACCCAAGGAACGTCCATGCGCCCGATCCCCCTGATCCCCACGTTCCTGGTGCTGGTGGCGGTGGCCGTCATGGTCTCGCTCGGCTTCTGGCAGTTGCGCCGCCTTCACGAGAAGGAGGCTTTGCTGGCGCACTACGCCAGCGCCAAAGGCGCGGCGCAGGAAGTGGCATGGCCGCGCGATCGGGCCGGGCAGGAAGACCTGCTGTACCGCCGCGCCCGGCTCGACTGCGCGACCGTGACCGGCCATTCGAGCATCGCCGGCCGCAACGACAAGGACGAATCGGGCGCGGCGCAAACGGCGGACTGCACCCTTGCGGATGGAACCCGTGCCTTGGTCGTGCTTGGATGGTCGCGCTTGCCGATGGCGGCGGGCGGCTGGGAAGGCGGCCCGGTTCACGGCATCGTAGCGCCGGGCCCTCGGCTCGTGGCGACCCCTCCACTTGCAGGGCTGGAGGCGAATGCCATTCCCGATCCCTCGGAGATTCCCAACAACCACTTCGCTTATGCGATCCAGTGGTTCCTCTTCGCGGCGACCGCGCTGGTGATCTACACGCTGGCGTTGATGAAGCGGGGGCAGAAGTAAGCTCGCACGCCATTCGCAGGCGGCAGGTGCGGCGCGCCGCGAGACGATGATGCGCGGCGTCGAGAGTGGCCGTGAGCTGCCCGCACTCTGGCCGCGCCTTAGTTGCCCGCCTCGATCGGTCCCGATCTACGCCCCCCTTTAGGAATTGTTCGCGCGCCAGCCCAACGACAGGCTTTTCATTTCGCGCCCCTGCGGCTAACCGCGCCACCATGGATTACATCAGCACCCGCGGCAGCGCACCGGCGCTCGATTTCGAAGGCGCCACGCTCGCCGGCCTCGCATCGGACGGCGGCCTTTATGTGCCGCGTGAGTGGCCGCGCTTCTCCGGCGAAGAGATCGCTGCGATGGCGGGCCTGCCTTATGCCGAGCTGGCGGCGAAAATCATGTTCCCCTTTGTCGAGGGCAGCCTGACCTACGACCGTCTGCTGGAACTGACCACCCAGGCTTACGGCCGCTTCGCGCACAAGGCGGTGACGCCGTTGAAGCAGCTCGACGAGCAGCAGTGGGTGCTGGAACTGTTCCACGGCCCGACGCTGGCTTTCAAGGACGTGGCCTTGCAATTGCTCGGCCTGCTGTTCGAGGAATTCCTCGGCCGTTCGGAGCGTAACCTGACGATCGTCGGCGCCACTTCGGGCGATACCGGATCGGCCGCGATCGACGCGGTGGCCGGCCGCGCCAAGGTCGACATCTTCATGCTGCACCCCAAGGGCCGCGTGTCCGACGTGCAGCGCCGCCAGATGACGACGGTGCTGGCGCCCAACGTCCACAATATCGCCATCGACGGCTCGTTCGACGACGCGCAGGCCACCGTGAAGCGCATGTTCAACGACAAGGCGATGACCGACCGCTTCGCCATCGGCGCGGTGAACTCGATCAACTGGGCGCGCCTGATGGCCCAAGTGGTTTACTACTTCGCTGCCGGCCTCCAGCTGGGTGCGCCGCACCGCAAGGTCGCCTTCTCGGTGCCGACCGGCAACTTCGGCGACGTCTTCGCCGGCTATGTCGCCGCGCAGATGGGCCTCCCGGTCGAGAAGCTGATCGTCGCCACCAATGTGAACGACATCCTTCACCGCGCGCTGGCGGACGGCGACTATTCGCAGGGCACCGTCACGCCCACCGCCGCCCCGTCGATGGACATTCAGGTCTCGTCGAACTTCGAACGCCTGCTGTTCGACCTGGGCGGCCGCGACGGCAAGGCTCTGGCCGCGCAGATGGCCGGGTTCGAATCGACCAAGGCCATGCAGCTCACCAACGCGCAGCGCGAGGGAGCGGCCGCGCTGTTCGCTTCTGCCCGTACCGACGCCGACGAAATGGCCTCCACCATCCGCTGGGCCTGGGAAAACTGCGGCGAACTGATCGATCCGCACACCGCCTGCGGCCTGTTCGCCGCCCGCAACGCCGGAATCGACGCGAGCGTCCCGGTGGTCACGCTGGCGACCGCGCATCCCGCCAAGTTCCCGGACGCCGTCGAGCGTGCCACCGGCCAGCGCTCGGGCCTGCCCGCGCGCGTGGGTGACTTGTTCGAGCGCGAGGAAAAGTGCGTCGAACTCACCGGCGACTACGATTCGATCGCCGATTTCGTGGCCGAGCACGCGAGCCCGAAGGTCTGATGGCACGCCTCGAAACCCAACCCGTCATCCTCGCCGGAGAGGGCTGGGACGATTACGGCCTTGTCGATTCGGGCCACGGCCGCAAGCTGGAGCGCTATGGCGATTACCGCTTCGTGCGCCCCGAACCGCAGGCGATGTGGACGCCGCGCCTTGAAAACTGGGATGCGCACGGCGAATTCGTGCCCGGCTCGGACGAGGATGGCGGCGGCCGCTGGCAGTTTGACAAGGCGGTGCCGCGTGACGGTTGGCCGCTCGCCTGGAACGAAGTGAGCTTCACCGCGCAGTGCACGCCGTTCCGCCATCTCGGCTTCTTCCCGGACATGGCGCCGGTGTGGGACTGGATGCGCGAGATGCTGGCCGGTCGCGGCGATGCCAATACGCTGAACCTGTTCGGCTACACGGGCGTCGGCACCCTGGCGCTTTCGGCGCACGGCCCCGTCACCCATGTCGATGCGTCGAAGAAGTCGGTCGGCCAGGCACGCGAGAATGCGGCGCTGGCCGGGCTTCAGGATCGTCCGGTTCGCTGGATGATCGACGATGCCGCCAAATTTGCCGCGCGCGAAGTGCGCCGGGGCAAGCGGTATGACGGCATCATTCTCGATCCGCCGAAGTTCGGCCGCGGCCCGACCGGCGAGACGTGGCGCCTGGAGGAGAACCTCCCCGGCCTGCTCGCCGATTGCCGCCAATTGCTCGACGCGGACAGCAAGTTCCTGTTTCTCACCGTCTATGCCGTGCGCATGTCCTCGCTGGCACTGGCCGGGCTGATGGAAGAACTGTTCCGCGACCTGCCCGGCACCATCGAGCACGGCGACCTTTCCGTTCGCGAGGACGGCGTCTCTGAAAACGACGGGGGCCGCCTGCTGCCGACGGCAATCTTCGCGCGCTGGCGCAATAACGGCTAAAGGCCCCCGCCATGCACCTCACCGCCATGACCGATTCGCTCATTCTGGAAGTCGCCGATTTCGAACACGATGTCCTTACCGGCATCTATTCGGAAGAGACCGGCAAGCCGCAGCCGCTGCGCTTCACGATCTCTGTGCAGCTGAAGCCCATCGATCGCTACGCGCCCGATACCCCGCTCACGGCCAGCAAGAACTACATGGACCTCAAGTTCGCGGCCAGCGAAGCGCTGCCGCAGGGCGTCCACTTCAAGCTGATCGAAGCCGTGGCCGATCACGTGTGCGAAACGCTGTTCCTCCAGGACGAGCGGGTCGAGGCCGTGACGGTGAAGATCGTCAAGCTCGCCATCGCCGAAGCGGGCGAGAAGATCGGCATGACGCTCACCCGGCATCGCCGCTGAGCCGTGATCCTGCGCGTCGGACCTCTGGCGGAAGACCCGCTCGATGCCGCCGCGCAGTTCCATGCCGATATCCTGCCGCAGGTCCGCGCCGCGCTGGCGGCGGAGGCTGACCTCACGCTGGTCTTCGCCCCGGCCGGGCACGAGCATCGCGGCTGGCGGCTGTCCGTGATCCAGGCGTTGGCCCGCAGCCACGCGCCGCGGCGGGTAAACGCCCTGACCGGAGACGGCGAGGCGGCCATTGCCGCCGCCGCTGCCTGGCTGGCCGAGGCTCCGGGCGTGACCGGGCAATACCTCCCCCTCGATGGCTCCCATTCTTTCGCTTGATGGGAATGGCGCACGGGGCCTACTATATGGGCTTCCATGAGCACTGCTGCGCCTCTCATTGACCAGTTCCAGCGCCGAATCACCTATCTGCGGCTTTCGGTGACGGATCGGTGCGACTTGCGCTGCGCCTATTGCATGCCGGAACGCATGACCTTCCTGCCCAGGAAGGACGTGCTCACGCTGGACGAACTGCACGAGCTGTCGCTGGGGTTCATTGCGCGCGGCGTGACCAAGCTGCGGCTGACCGGCGGTGAGCCGCTGGTGCGGCGGGACATGATCGAACTGGTCCGCGCGCTCGGCCGCAAGCTGGGCCACGGCCTGGAAGAACTGACGCTCACCACCAACGGCACGCGCCTGCCCGAATTCGCGGACGACCTGTTCGCGGCGGGCGTGCGGCGAATCAACGTCTCGCTCGACACGCTGGACCGCGCGGCGTTCGAGAAGCTGACCCGGCGCGATTCGCTGCCGCAAGTGCTGGAAGGCCTGAAGGCTGCCAAGGCGGCAGGCTTGCGGGTGAAGATCAACACGGTCGCGCTCAAGGACGTGAACGAGCGGGAAATTCCCCGGATCGTCGCTTGGGCTCACGACCAGGGATTCGAATCCACGCTGATCGAGGTCATGCCGCTGGGCGAAGTGGAGGAAGACCGCTTCGACCACTACCTGCCTTTGTCGGAAGTTCGCGCCGATCTCGAGGAGCGCTGGACGCTGCATCCCAGTCTCCACCGCACCGGCGGCCCCGCCCGCTACTTCGACGTGGCGGAAACCGGCGGCCGCATCGGCCTCATCACGCCGCTTACCCAGAATTTCTGCGAGGGCTGCAACCGCCTGCGCGTCACGGCGACCGGGCAGCTATATGCCTGCCTCGGTGGTAACGAGCAGGTGGACTTGCGTGCGGCGCTGCGCAGCGCCGATCCGCAGGCCGGGCTGGACGCCGCTCTCGACACGGCGATGCGGATCAAGCCGGAGCGTCACCATTTCGCCATCGACCGGCGCGGCGCGGCGCCGGCGCTGGCCCGGCACATGTCGATGACCGGCGGCTGACATGGCGCTTGAACTCGTGTTTCTCGGCCGGCTGGAAGACTTGGCCGGCAGCTCCGGCCGCGCGGTATCCTTCGCGCCTTCGCTGGCGGCGGTGATCGCAGCCTTGGAGCCGGACCTCTCCGCCGCCGTCAAGCAACCGCGCATCCGCTACGCCGTGAACGGCACGCTCGTGCAAGGCGACGTGGAACTGCGCGAGGGGGACGAAGTGGCTTTCCTTCCCCCGGTTTCCGGCGGCTGAGGTGAGCAGCACGGTTCGCCTGTCCACCGATCCCTTCGATCCTGCCGAAGCGCTGCGCCAGTTCGCCGCGGGGGTGCCGCAGGCGGGCGGTATCGTCAGCTTCCTGGGGCAGGTTCGCGAGGGCGGCGGCGTGAAAGCGCTCGAACTGCGGCACTATGCGCCGCTGACCCTGCCCGCGATGGAAGCGCTTGCCGCGCGAGTGCGTGAGCGCTGGTCGCTGGACGGCCTGCTGGTCATCCATCGCAGCGGTACCATGCAGCCGGGTGAACCGATCGTCCTGGTCGCTGCTGCCGCGCGTCACCGCCGCGATGCTTTCGCTGCGGCCGATTTCGCGATGGACCATCTCAAGAGCGAATCGTGGTTCTGGAAGCGCGAGAAAGTGGCGGGCGAATGGCGCTGGATCGAACCGCGCCCGCAGGACATCGAAGACCTCGCGCGCTGGGCCTGATCGTGGGGCGTCCGATTGCCTGAGGCGGACCCCGTTTCGTAACTTTTCCGCGGTTTGACCGGCATCAATTCCTCCGGCGCGCAAACGGCCCATGGGTGCTCCACAAGGAGATCACGCCATGACGCAACGTCTCGACAAGCAACGACTTCGCGAACTGGCCATCGCGGTCAGCTTGCCCACAGGCGCCAACCCGTCGCCTGCGACCGTCGATCGCGGTTTCGGCCTGCCGACGGGCCTCTACCTCGCGACCGTCGCGCTCTATCTCGGCTTCATAGGCGTCATGGCCGCCTCGTTCCTCAATCCGGAACTGGCGATCCCGATGGTGATCTTTGCGGGCTTCGTCGTCTTCGCCTTCGCCCTGGCCGGCTACTGGACGCGCATGAAGCCCGCAAACGATACCGCGCCGCCCGATTGGGCGCAGTTCCGCGCGCGCGGCATCGAAACTTCGAGCGGAAGGCTGACTGCGGGCGAGGCGACCGTTCAGGTCCTCCTGCTTCCCGTGCTGATCCTGGGCTGGGGACTGGCCGTCGCGGTCATAGTCGCTCTGAGGTGATCCTGCCTCCCGTTTCCCGACCTGAGCCGGGGGGCTTCCGGTCGGGAACGGTCCGTTCGGACGACCCCTCCCTCGCAAGGGGGAGGGGTTTTTCGTGTCTCGACGCCTTGGGCGGCCGGACGAGGTTCAGGTCTTGAGGCGGGCGTCGAGGCCGGTGATGACGTCGTTCTGCGTGTTCACGAGGCCCTGGACCTGGCTGCGCGCGGTATCGATGGCGAGGGCGCTGGGCGATTCGTCCACCGGCTCGGCCTGCCGGGCATCGGCATAAAGCGAATCGAGATCCGCCAGGGCGGCAACGGCACTGTCGCGGCTGGACTGAAGGGCCGCCACGGCCACTTGCGCCGAAATCCACGCATCGCTCGTGCGAGAGGACCGGGCCGCGGCCGCCACGGCGCGATCGGCGGCGGGGCGCTTGGCCGCGAACTGCTTGTCCGCGTCGCGCGCGGCGGCAACCAGCCCGTCGATTCGGGTGGTGAGGTCGGCCGTGGGCGGGGGCAGCTGCACGGGCGGCGGCGTGGGCTCGGCCGCGGCGGGCATGGCAGAGCGTTCCACCGCGCGATAGGACAGGGAGGGATAGCTCCCCGCCGTCGAGCAGGCGCTCAGGCCAAGGGCCAGCATGCCGAGGGCCAGAGCCCCCAGGGGCTGCATGGGCGCCAGCGTTCGCGCGGCTATGGGGGAAGCCTTCCGATTCGCGGGGCAGGGCGGGGTCAGCGGCTGGAAACGGGCTGGTACGCGGGTCATGGTGCTGCCATAGCATGGTCATGGCCGATCGCGAGGGCCAATCCAAGGCCATCCATGCGGATGTCCGGGTTGAATCGCGTTTCGCGGCCTGTGCCGGGCGACTCCTTGGTTGACACGAATCGGGTGGTGGACTAACGGCACCCTTCTTTCCGGTACCCCGTGCAAATGGGGACGCCGGTGCGTCGCCCGCAAGGCTCCACGGTTCCTTCCTGGACCAGAGCGGCCGGGGCAGAGTTGTTTCGGCCTGTTTAGGGCTCATTGATATTAGGTAAGGGCACCATGTTCGCAGTTGTGCGCACGGGCGGCAAGCAGTATCGGGTTGCCGCCGGAGACAAGATCGCGGTTGAAAAGCTGGCTGGTGAAGCCGGTGAGACCATCACGCTGGGCGACGTTCTGCTCGCCGGCAACGACGGCGAAGTCGCTGACGCCTCGAAGATCACGGTTTCGGCCGAGATCATCGCTCAGGCCAAGAGCGAAAAGGTCGTGGTGTTCAAGAAGCGCCGCCGCCACAACTATCGTCGCAAGAACGGCCACCGCCAGCAGATGACCCTGCTGCGCATCGTGTCCGTCGCCTGAGCCAAAGATCGGAAGGACTGAGCAATGGCACATAAGAAAGCAGGCGGTTCGTCGCGCAACGGTCGCGACTCTGCGGGCCGCCGCCTTGGCGTTAAGAAGTTCGGCGGTCAGGAAGTGATCGGCGGCAACATCATCATCCGTCAGCGCGGCACCCGCGTGTACCCGGGCGTGAACGTCGGCATGGGCAAGGATCACACCCTGTTCGCACTCGCCGAAGGTCGCGTGCGTTTCCACGACGGTAAACTCGGCCGTAAGTACGTCTCGGTAGACGCTATGGCAGAAGCCGCCGAATAATCGGATGGTCGATCAAAGGGCCATCCTGACGGGATGGCCCCGCCGATCTTCTTGAGATCGGCTGAACGAGGGAGAGGGGCCTGCCCGTCTCCCTCTTTTCGTGTCTCCCTCTCGCACGGCGCAACTGTCTTACAGAGCGACTAAGTCGTACATTTTCTTACGAATTTGCACGGATATTTCAGGCTCTCCGGACGTTGTGCGTAATCGCAATGTCACGCGCAAACCTTAGGAAAGGCGCGGGGCGGATGAGTGGAGATACTCTATGTTCGTTCGCAGCGAACGGCTGTTTCTGCGGCCCGGCTGGCCCGAGGACCAGGACGAGTTCCTGGCCTTGATCGACGACGAAAGCGTCGTGCGCAATCTGACGCGCGCGCCCTGGCCCTATACCGGCGAAGACGCCCGGCGCTTTCTGGATGCCGCGCCGGACATGCTGCTGCCGCGTTTCCTGATCACCCAGCCCGGCTCGCACGGCACGCGCATTATCGGCTGCATCGGCTTGTCCCTGCTCGATGGCGAAGCGAACCTGGGCTATTGGATCGCCCGCGACCATTGGGGGCAGGGATTTGCGAGCGAAGCCGCGCGCGCCGTGCTCTCGCTGGCCCATGCCATCGGCCACAAGCGTATCGTCGGCAGCCACTTCGTCGACAACCCGGCCTCGGGCCGCGTGCTTGAAAAGGTGGGATTCCGGCCTACCGGGCGCGTGCTCGAACGCTACAGCGAAGGGCGCGCTGCAAGCTGCCTCTCGCGCGAATATGCCGTCGAGTTCGATTCGCCCAGCGATTGCGGCGACGATTGCGACAATTCCGGCCTAGGCAGCGCCCAGGCCATGGCGCCCAAGCGCGCCGCCTGACCTTTGTCGCGTCCCCGGCCCTGCCCGGCCGGGGACGACGATTCCTCCAAATCCCTGAAAAGACAGGACTGCCGGATCGCGGCTTACCGGCGCGTGATCGCCGGTCGACTTCTCGCGTCCGGCCGCAGCAAAAGCCGTGCATTGCAACTGGCTTTGTGCATAGTGTGTCCTGCGGACAAAATAGAAAAACGGAGAACCGTCACATGTTCATCCGCACGGAGAGATTGTTCCTGAGGCCCGGCTGGCCGGAAGACTTCGACGAACTGGTGAACGCCATTTCGGAGGAGACGGCCCAGCGCAACCCCGGCGTAGGCGAATTGCCGCGCTCGACGCGCGCCATGCGCGACTATCTGGCCAAGCCGCGAGATCCGCGCCTGCCTCACCTCGTCATGTATCTGCGCGCGCCCGGCGGCCCCAAGCTGGTGGGCGGCATCGGTCTCGGCCGGATCGAGAACGAAGTGGAACTGGGCTACTGGATTGCACCGGCCCATCGCGGGCGGGGCTTCGCGCGGGAAGCCGTGCGCGCCGTGCTCGCCCAGGCGCGAACGCTGGGGCATAGGCGCGTGGTCGCCAGCCATTTTGCAGACAATCCGGCCACGCTGGATGTGCTGCAGGAGGCCGGTTTCGCGGATTCCGGGCAGGAGCGGGAGCGTTTCGCCCAAGGCAGGGCCATGCCGATCCGCGCGCGGATCTATGTTGCCAACCTTGGGGAGCGGCCGTTCCTGCGGGCGCCGATGCCGACGAACGTGCTTTCGGCCTGATCGATCCGGTCAGGCCGCAGCCTCAAGCCCCGAAATTCAGACCTGCAGTTCGAGCCACTTCGGCGCGATCAGCGGATCGATGTCCTCCACGCGCAAGTGGTCCACCGCCAGCCCCAGTTCGGGATAGGCCGCGCGGCGGCGCTTCTCGTCCGAGCGGGCCAGCGGAACCACGATCAGCCGGCGATTGACCTTCTGCCGCCAGTTCATGCGTGCGGTGTTCTCCTGGCCCACGTAGCAGCCCTTGGTGAAGCTGACGCCGTGCAGTTCGACTGCGTTGCATTCCAGCCAGAGCGTCTCACCGTCGCCGAGTTCGGCGCGGCCTTCGGCTACGCCCATGGCGAGCCGGTGCGCGCGCCATGCCGCATCGGCGCCTTCGAATTCCGAGGGATCGGTGGGGTCGACCGGAGCGATCCAGCGTTCGCCCAAGCCATGGTGGCGGGGGTCCGGGGCGGCGCCGTCACCCGTATGCGGGCGCCAGTGGACGGCAAGGGTATTGTCGCGGGCGATGTCGATGGCCCGGCGCAGGCGGTACATCGACAAGCGCTTGACCAGCGCCTCGGCCGCTTCCGCCTCGCAATCGATCAGCAGGCCGTGCCCGCCCGGCCAGACCAGGAAGTCGAACAGCGCCTTGCCTTGCGGGGAGAGCAGTGCGGCCCAGGTGGGCAGCACGCCCTTCACGTCGGCGGTGACGAGCCCTTGCAGGAACTCGGCAACGTCTTCGTTCGAATCGGGGCGGGGGGAGAGCCGGATAACGGCGCGGTCGAACAGGCGGCTGGCGGTCATGGCCGATAAGTGGGGCAGGGCGGCGGACTGCGCAAGTGTCCGAATGACAGGCCGGAAAAGCTTGGGCGACGGCGTGGCCGGGAGGTGTGGTCAGGGACAGCCGGCAAGGCGTTCGCGGATTTCATCGAGAACCCAGACGGCGGCGGGGCCCGGCGGGCTGTCCTTGCGCCAGAGGGCGACAAGCGCATAGTCCATCGTCGGCCGCTCGGGCAGGTGAAGCTCGACCAGCTCGCCGCTCGCCAGGTCCGCGGCGATGCGGTGGCGCGGCATGGAGCCCCAGCCGATACCCTCCTTGAGCAGCGCATGCTTGGCGCCGAGATCGGCCAGCCGCCACGAACGCGGGCTGAATACCGAGAAATCGCGGCCCTCCGTCAGCGGGGAGCGGTCGGTCAGCACCAGCTGGAGGTGCTTGCGCGCCGCGCCGGGCGGAATCGGGCCGGGGTTCGCCAGGGGGTGACCAGGCGCGGCGACCGGCACCATTTCCACGGCGCCCACCGTCTCGCGCTGGATTTCCGGCAGGTCGAGAATATCGGGTCCGGCGATGGCCAGGGTGGCGCGCCGATCCATCACCAGCGCGGCGACGGCGCCCAGAGCCTCGACATGAAGGCGCAGCGGCACGCTGGGGAACATCACCTGAAAGTCGCGCAGCAGCTTGGCGAGGACATTGCCGGGCACCATCACGTCCACCGCCAGCGAAAGTTCGGCCTCCAGCCCCTGTCGCAGGCTGCGGACTTTGGCGAGCAGGGCATCGACGTCGTCGGCAATGGCATGGGCCTCGCTCAGCAGCGCCCGGCCCGATTCGGTGAGCCGGGGCTTTCGCGACCCCTCGCGCTCGAACAGGCGGACATCGAGCTGGGCCTCGAGCTGGGCGATGGCATAGCTCACCACCGAGATCGCCCGGCCCAGCTTGCGGGCCGCACCGCCGAAGCTGCCCTCCTCGACGACGAGCAGGAATGTGCGCAAGTGATCCAGACTGGGCGGGGCAATGTCGACCACGATGCGAAGCCTTCAGCTTAGTTGAACATCTCGATCGATTTTATCCCAATTATCCGATGACCCTGCAAGGGCTACCTGATGAGCAGGCAGACCGCATATCCGCGGCAGACTAACCCCCTTCAGGAGGGCCACATGATCGAAGTCCGTCCCTTCGCAAGCCTCGGCGCCGCCGACCACCGCTGGCTCGATGCCCGTCACCACTTCTCCTTCGCCGACTATCACGATCCTGCGCGCACCAATTGGGGCCGTCTGCGGGTCTGGAACGACGACACCATCGGTCCGCGCGCCGGATTTCCGCCGCATCCACACCGCGACATGGAGATCATCACTTATGTCCGCACCGGCGCGATCACGCACAAGGACAGCCTGGGCAACGAAGGCCGCACGGGCGCCGGCGACGTCCAGGTGATGAGTGCGGGCACCGGCATCGTCCACTCCGAGTTCAATCTAGAGGATGAAGCCACCACCCTGTTCCAGATCTGGATCCTGCCCGACGAACGCGGCGAGGCTCCGGGCTGGGGCGCGCGTCCTTTCCCCCGCGGCGATCGTGCCGGCCACTTCGTCACGCTCGCCAGCGGCATCGCCGGAGACGGGGATGCCCTGCCGATCCGCGCCGATGCCCGGGTTCTGGGCGCCACCGTCAAGGCGGGCGACAGCGTGACTTACCCGACCGAACCGGGCCGCCATCTCTATCTCGTTTCTGCAAGAGGCCGGATCCTGGTGGACGACGTCGAAGCGCAGCCGCGCGACGGCGTGGCGATCACCGGTCTCGACTCCATCACCGTGACCGCGATCGAGGACGCCGAACTCGTCCTTGTCGACGCGGCCTGAACTCTCTCCCGACACTCTCAACACCAAGGAAATCGACATGACCGGACGTATTGCCCATCCCAAGGTTGAAAAGCTGATCGTCAATCGCTGGTCGCCCCGCGCGTTCGATGGCAGCGAGATCCCGCAGGAAGACCTCGACGTGATCTTCGAAGCCGCCGGCTGGGCGCCTTCGGCCTATAACGTGCAGCCCTGGACCTTTCTCTATGCCCGCAAGGGCGACGCCAACTGGGACCTGCTGCTCTCGCAGCTGATCGAGTTCAACCAGGGCTGGGCCAAGGACGCTTCAGCGATCGTCTATGTCGTGTCCGACAGCCAGATGCGTTCGGACAAGGGCAATTCGGATAACCACAGCCACAGCTTCGATGCCGGTGCGGCCTGGGCGCTGGCTGCCCTTCAGGCGCAGGCCCTGGGCTATCACACGCATGGCATGACCGGCCTGAAGTTCGGTGAGGCCGAAAAGGCGCTTGGCATTCCCGCCGACCACCGCCTCGAAGCCGCTTTCGCCATCGGCAAGATGGGCGACAAGAGCCAGCTTCCCGAGTTCCTGCAGGAGCGCGAAGTCGCCTCCGGCCGCAAGCCGGTGGCGGAAATCGCCAAGGCCGGCACTTTCGCCTGATCCAACCGGGCGTTCCGGCGCTTTCCTCTCCCTTTTGCCGGCCCTCCCTTTGCCGGCCTCGAGGCCCGATCCGCCACTCCCTTGGGCGGATCGGGCTTTTTCGTTCAGAACTTCCGCTTCACGCCGACCATGACCCGCTGGCTCTTGCTGCCGTCCGGCATCGAGGCGGAATCGAGGTGAACGTCGATCGAGGTGCCGCCGCCGATGTCCAGTCGGGCGCGGGGCGGTCCATCGGGAATGCTGTAATCCGTCGAGAGCGGCGGCAGCCGTTCCTGTTCGGGATCGGGCGCGCAGACGACGATCTCGCCGGGCTTGCCCTCGGGGCAGCGGGGGCGGATGACGCTGAAACCCGCAGGGGGCGGCGCGCGCATCTGCCGAAGGTCGAAAGCATCTACGGTCTGCTCGGTAACAGTGGGAGCGGAAGGTGCGGCTTCAATCGCTGGCATGGGAAGCTCCGGAGGGAACACGCAGGCAAACATCCGAAGATGGCCGATTTGCGGCAGGCCAGCGGTTTCCGGGCACGCGGCGATGACCAGACCCGTTACAATTCGTCTATCCGGGCCCCAAGCACGAGTCGCCTCGCCACGATGGTGGACATGGTTCATAGGGCGCCGCGACGGAAACCAAGTTCAGGAGAAGGGCCGGGTGGTGGCTCGAACGACAGCACGGTGGCGGGACGGATGGGGCAATAGCCGGATCGGCGGCCTGGTTGCAGGCGCGATCGGCCATCTCGGCTGGGTGCGCGGGGCGCTTGGCGGCATGCTGGGCATTGCCATTGCCGGCGGCGTGACGCTCCTGCTCGAAATGAAGGGACTGGAACAGGCGGGGCTTGCGGCGCTGCCGTTCCTTCTGGCGCCGCTCGGCGCTTCGGCGGTCCTGGTGTTCTGCGTGCCTGCCAGCCCGCTGGCGCAGCCCTGGTCAGTGGTTGGCGGGAACATGGTCTCGGCCATCGTCGGGCTGACCGCGGGGCACTTGCTGGGGACGCCCTGGCTCGCGGCGTCGGTGGGTGTGGGACTGGCGATCGTGGCCATGTCGCTGACGCGCAGCCTGCATCCGCCCGGCGGCGCCTGCGCGCTGCTCTATGCGCTGGGGGCCACGGGCGACCAGTCCTGGGGCATCGGCCATCTCGTGCCGCTGGCGCTGAACCTGATATTCCTGTTCCAGTTCGGCTGGCTCTACAACAACCTGACCGGCCACCCCTGGCCGCACCGCGCGCCCAAAGTGCAGCACAAGACACCCGAGCCTTATACGCGCGCGGATATCGAAGCCTTGCTGGCGGAATGGGACGAAGTGCTCGACGTCGAAGTCGACGATCTCGACGCCTTCGTCCAGGCGCTGCTGCGCAAGGGGAAGCAGGCCTGACCTGGCAGGCCTGCGATCAGGCGGCGGCCTTGCGCTTGCGGGACAGCAGGTCCCAGCAGAACACCGCGATGGCCGTCCAGATGAACAGGAAGCAGAAAATCTGGACCGGCCGCAGCGGCTCTCCGAACACGAAGAGGCCGAGCAGGAATATGCCCGTCGGCGTCACGAACTGGATGAAGCCCAGCACCGAGAAGTCCAGCTTGCGAGCCGCGCCGGCGAAAAGCAGCAGCGGAATCCCGGTGACGATCCCGGCGCAGGCAAGCAGGAGGCTGATGTTCAGCGACTGCCCCATGGCCAGCCCCGCCGGGCCGGAAGCCTGCCAGCCCAGCAGGCCCAGCGCGGGAATCAGCAGCACCAGCGTCTCCACCGTCAGCCCCGGCAGCGATTCGACGGGGGCCAGCTTTCGCACCAGGCCGTAGCCGGCAAAGCTGAGGGCGATGCCCATGCTGATCCACAGCGTGTCCAGCGCGCCGCCCGCCAGCATGGCCACGCCGATGGCAGCGAGGCCGACCGCGGTCCATTGCAGGCGCGATAGCCGCTCGCGCAGGAAGATGGTGCCTGCCAGCACGTTGACCAGCGGGTTGATGTAGTAGCCCAGGCTCGCCGCGATGACGTGGCCTTCCATCACCGCCAGGACGTAGATCAGCCAGTTGGTGCCGATCAGCAGGCCGCTGACGGCCAGCGTGCCGAGCAGGCGCGGATTGCCGAGCGCGGCCCGAAGCTGCGCACCCTGGCGCAGCACGGCGACCATGATGAGGCAGAAGGGCAGGGTGAACAGCAGCCGCCAGGCCACGACCTCGAACGGGGAAACCGCGTGGAGCATCGCGAAATAGAGCGGGAACAGGCACCAGATCAGATAGGCGCCGAAAGCCTGCGCAAGGCCGCCGCTACGGCGAGTGGTTTGGTGCTGCATCGAAAACCCCGTGGATCGTCCGGTGCGATAAGTGCCGAAAGGTCCGTCCGCAAGCAGTTCGTCGCAAGACGTTCCTCGCCTCGTCGATATCGCCAATTCTGACAGCCGCGTTGCGGATCGTTCAGGTTCGATGCCCTAAAGCTGAATGCGTACCGCGGATCGAGCCTCGAAAGGCCCCCTCCCCGGCAATGACGAGGAGATTTTGAGATGAACGCATTTTTCAAGGCAACCGCCCTCGCTGCCGCAACGGCCAGCCTGGCGACCGCTCTTCCCGCTTCGGCTGCCGTCAGCTACGCGCCGACCCACGAATTCCAGGCCCCCGGCGAACAGGAATATGGCCACGGCCGTGAGCGCTATTCGCGCGAAGACTATCGCCGCGGCTACGGCAACCGCGACCGCTACTATCGCGGCGACCGCCACTACCGCGGCAACGACCGTCGCTACGACTGCCGCCGTTCGAGCGGCACTACCGGCCTGCTGGTCGGCGGTGCGGCGGGCGCCCTGGCCGGTCGTGCCATCGACACCCGCGGCGACCGCGCCACCGGCACCGTCCTCGGCGCCGCCGCCGGCGCCCTGCTCGGCCGCGAAGTCGACCGCGGCGGTTCGCGCTGCCGCTGATAGAACCGGGCGCGGCTTGCGCCTGACAGGAACTGGCTTCCCCGTGAGGACGGCGACTTACGGGGGAGACCTCCCGAACTCCATCTGATGGGGGCGGGTGGGAGAGGGCGCTCGTGGCTTCGGCTGCGGGCGCCCTCGACCTGTTTCGGGGCTTCGCGCGCACAGGCGCTGTATGCCGATCCTCCATTCCCTGACCGCAAACCTTTGCCTGCGGCCCTTCCCGAATTGGGACGTGCGCGGGATTCCCAGCGGAGAGGCCTTGAATTTCCGCCATTTACCGGGAAGTCTTGGCCGATGAACTGGATGTCGGGAAGACGCATGCGATCTTCCGGGGACAAGGACGCGACGAGGATGGCCATTATGACGAAGGTTCCGGCGCAGCACTCCGCCGCCCCGCACTTCATGCTCCTGGCTCTGGCCGGATCGCTGGCGCTGGCGGGCTGTAATGCCAAGACGAAGAAGCCCGATGCGGCCGGGAGCGAGGCCGCGGCGTCCGGTGCCCTGGGCGATCAGATCGTGGTCGATCCCGAAATGTCCGGAGAGAGCGGCGAAGCCGCCGCGGGCAAGGACGGCCCGGTCATGCTGAAGGCGGCCGATCGCACGCCGGCGGCTATCTCCGCTGCCCGGAAATCGGCCGCGGATGCCGCGGGCGGCAAGCTCCTGCCCGCGCCGGTTCCCCAGAAAGCGAGCGCCTCGGCGCTCGCCCAGAGCGCTGCGACTGCCGCGCAAGTCAGCGACAGCGCGCGCGCGGCCAAGACCGATTGCTCCGCCAAAGTCCAGTATTCCGCTGCCTGGGCCGCCAAGCTGCCCGCCGCTATCCCCGTCTATCCGCGCGGCGCCGTGAAGGAAGCCGCAGGCACTGACGCTGACGGCTGCGCGCTCCGTGTCGTCAATTACGGCACGGCAGTCTCGCCCGAGGATGTCGTCAGCTTCTACTATTCGATGGCGCAGCGCGGCGGCTATACCGCCGAATATCGCATCGACGGCGGCGATCATGTGATCGGCGGCCGCAAGGCAGGGCAAGCCTACGTGGCTTTCGTGCGTAAACTGGAAGGCGGCGTGACCGAGGTCGATCTGGTCACCAGCGGGAAGTGACGGCCCCGGGTCGGAACGAGAGGGGCTGACGCCCCGGGCCGTTACCGCAGTCCCACCCCGATCGCCGCGCGGGGCTGCTCCATCTCCCCGGACGCCACGGGATAGGCGCAGTAGTCCGCCGCGTAGTAGCCGGTGGGGTGGTGGTTGCCGGAAAGGCCGATGCCGCCCATCGGCGCGGCATGGCTCGGCCCGGTGGTGGTGCGGTTCCAGTTGACGATGCCGGCGCGGATATTGGCCCAGAAGCGGTTGTAGTCCTGGGGACTGCCGCCCACCAGCGAGGCGGCCAGGCCGAACCGGGTATTGTTGGCCTCGGCAATCGCCTCATCGAAATCGTCGACGCGAATCACCTGCAGGATCGGGCCGAACAGTTCGACATCGGGCCGGTCCTTCATGGCCGTGGTGTCGATGATCGCCGGGCTGAGGAACGGCAGGGCGTCGTCGGTCCGCACCAGGTGCTTGATCGCCCGTCCGCCGTTGCTCAGCAGGTAGAGGAAGCTCTCGGTCAGGCCGTCGGCCGCCGGATTGTCGATCACCGGGCCCATGAACGGCGCGGGTTCGTCGAACGGCGCGCCCACGATCACCCGGTCTGCCAGTGCCTTCACTTCCGCGATGGCCTCGTCATAGAGCGCGCTCTTCACGATCAGCCGGCGCGCCGCGGTGCAGCGCTGTCCAGCGGAGGAGAAGGCGGACTGGACGATCAGCGCTGCGGCGTCAGTCAGCTTGGGCGTGTCCCAGAGGACGATGGGGTTGTTTCCGCCCATCTCCAGCGCCACCAGCCGGTCGGGCCGGGCGGCGAGGCGGCGGTTGATCGAGATCCCGGTATTGGCCGATCCGGTGAAGAGCACGCCGTCGATCCCCTCGTGCGCCACGAAATCCTGGCCCTCCAGCGGCCCGCCCACGGCAAGCTGCATGACGGCGGCGGAAATGCCCGCGCGGTGGAAGCAGCGCGCCAGCATCTCGCCCGTGGCGGGGGCCTTTTCGCTCGGCTTGAAGATCACCGCATTGCCTGCGAGCAGGGCGGGGACAATGTGGGCGTTCGGCAAGTGCGCAGGGAAGTTGAAGGGGCCGAGCACGACCAGGACGCCGTGCGGCTTGTGGCGCACCGCCATCGTGCCCTGCAGTGCCGAATCGAACTTCCGCTGGCTGGTGCGCTCGGCATAGGCGCGGATCGAGACTTCGACCTTGGCAACCACGGTTTCGACTTCGGCGCGCGCTTCCCACAAGGGCTTGCCGACTTCGCGGGCGATGGTCGTGGCCAGGCGGTCGGCTTCCTTGCGCACTTCGTTGGCGAAGCGACGCAGCAGTTCGATGCGCGTGGCCAACGGCTGCGCGGCCCAGGTCGGCCAGGCGCGCCGGGCACGGCTCACCACATCGTCGACATCGCAAGGCTTGCCGCGCCAGATCTCCGCACCCGTGGCGGGTTCGTAGGAGATGATGTCCGTCACGTTCCTTGCCCGTTCCTGTCCGGCAGATCCCCGATCGCTGGCGACCGTTGCTGGCGGGGTGCTGTATGCGCTCGCTGTCGCGCCCATGAAGAATGATGGTCCGTTGGCTGGATAACTCGCTGTAGGACATGCTGTTGCACAGCGATCCCTACCGGGAAGCTAACGCGGCCTTTAATCCTTTGTATCAGGATGCCCCGGAGCCTTGGCTAGCAGCCTGCCCGGCGGGCGCCGGCGCCGCGCCGAGTTGCCGACCGAGTTCGCGGATTTCCGCGACCCGGGCATGGAGCGCCGACCAGTCGTCATGCCGGTCGATCCCATCCCAGATGCGCTCGACCTCGTCGATGAGCAGGCCGGGCGGGGCGGGTTGCTGCCAGAAGGGATCGGACGTTTCCGCCGCCGGGGCATAAGTGCCCAGGACTTCGCCGAAGCGATCGGCACCTGCATTTCTTCTGCCGCGATGATGGAAGAAGAATTGCTCCGGCGCTTCCCCGCTTGCCAGCATGGCCTGTTCCGCGGCCTGGATCAGCGCATTGTCGCGCTCCAGGCCCTGCGGGGTCACGCCAAGGCGCCAGGCGAAGCGCCGGCTCATCGCCTGCTGGTAGAGCGGGGCGAAGCGGTCCAGCGCGGCCACCAACGGCGTGGTTTCGGTCAACTGGCGCAAGGCAACGGCAAGCTGGCCGCAGTTCCACAGCACCGCCTCGGGCTGCCGGCCGAAGGCGTAGAGGCCCGAATGGTCGAAATAGGCGGCAGTGAAGCGCGGGTCCCACTGCGGCAGCCAGCGCCAGGGACCATAGTCGAAGCTCTCGCCCGAGATGTTCATGTTATCGGTATTGAGAACGCCGTGGACGAAGCCGGCCACCATCCAGCTCGCGGCGAGATCGGCCATGCGTTCCACCACCTGATGGAGCAGGATCACCGCAGGTTCGTCCCGGCCGGGCGCATCCTCGGGCGGGAGATTGCCGGGATACGTTGCGAGGCAATAGGCCACGAGCTGTTCCATGTGCGCGCTTTCCTCCAGCGCGAGCAGGCGCTGGAAGGTGCCGATGCGGATATGGCCGTAGCTGAGGCGGACCATGGCTGCCGAGCGCGTGGGCGAAGGCTCGTCGCCGCGCCAGAGCGCCTCGCCGGTTTCGATCACGGAGAAGGTCTTGCTGGTGTTGACGCCCAGCGCCTCCAGCATTTCCGTGGCGAGGATCTCGCGAACCGCGCCCTTCAGTGTCAGCCTGCCGTCGCCGTCGCGGCTATAGGGCGTCTGGCCGGACCCTTTCGTGCCAAGGTCGAGCACGCGGTCCTGGCCGTCCAGCATCTGCGCCTGGAGGAAGCCGCGTCCGTCGCCGATGTTGGGGTTGTAAACGCGGAACTGGTGCCCGTGATAGCGCAGGGCCAGCGGCTGGGGCAGGTTATCCGGCAGCGGCTCGAAGCGTCCGAAATGGGCGATCCAGCCGGCATCGTCGAGCCCGTCCAGCCCCACGGTGCGGGCCCAGCGGTCGTTGCGGAAGCGCAGGATATGTTTCGGAAAATCGGCAGCCGTTACCGGACTGGCGATCCAGTCGGCAATGGCCTCGATACGCGGGGCAGGACGATAGGCACTTGCTTGCGGTTCGCTTCGCATCAGGCGATAGTGGCGATCCGATGCCCGTCGATCAAGCCGGGCGGCAAGATGAGGTCGCAGCTTCGGCATGACGGTATTCGAAGATCGGTTCTGGTCGAGCCGGGATGGACTGAAGCTGCACTTTCGCGATTACCCGGGCTCCTTGCCTGATCGGGCGCGGCCGGATGGGGAAGCGCCGGAACAGGCGCTGCTTCCCCCCATCGTCTGCCTCCATGGACTGACCCGCAATGCCCGCGATTTCGACGTCCTGGCCGAGCGCCTCTCGCCGCGCTGGCGCGTCATCTGCCCCGACATGCGCGGGCGCGGAGACAGCGAATATGCGCGCGATTCGGCCAGCTACAATCCGGTCCAGTATGGCGAGGACCTGCTGGAGCTGCTGGCGCAGGAGAAGATCGACCGCTTCGTGGCCATCGGCACCTCGCTGGGCGGGCTGATGACCATGGGACTGGCGACGATGATGCCAGACCGGATCGCCGCGGCCGTCATCAACGACGTGGGGCCGTTCCTCGAACCGGAAGGGGTGGAGCGGATCAAGGACTATGTCGGGCAGGGGCGCAGCTATCCCACCTGGGTTCACGCCGCGCGCGCGATCGAATCGTCGCAGGGCGATGCCCATCCCGGCCAGCCGCTGGACTTCTGGATCGGGCGGGCCAAGCGCCTGATGACCGTATCCAACGCCGGGCGGGTGGTCTTCGACTACGACATGAAGATCGCCGAGCCTTTCCTGGGCTATGACGTGGACGACCAGCCCGATCTCTGGCCCGCCTGGGAAGCGCTGGCCGGCCGGCCGGTGCTGGTGCTGCGCGGCGCGTTGTCCGACCTGCTGTCCGCCGCCACGCTGGAGAAGATGCTGCGCCGCCTGCCGGGCGCCGAGGCGGTGACGCTGGACAATGTCGGCCATGCCCCCACTCTGGATGAGCCCGAATCCGTTGCCGCCATCGAGCGGCTGCTGGCGCAAGTCGCCTGATCGGCCGGGCCGGAACCGCCTTGCGCATTCTCCACCTTCATTCCAGCTTCGCGGCCGGCGGCAAGGAACTGCGCGCCGTGCGGCTGATGAACCTGTTCGGGCCGGGCATCGCTCATGCCGTGGTCTCGGCCCAGCCTGAGGCCTACGGCGCCGCTGCGCTGCTCGATCCGGCGGTGCCGGTGGCGTTTCCCCAGGACTTTCCCGCCCTTCAAGGCCGCCCCACCCCGCGGCGGCTCTGGCGGATCGCCCAGGCCATGGCAGACTACGACCTCGTGCTCACTTACAATTGGGGCGCGATGGACGGGGTGATGGCCCATGGCCTGTTCGGCGGCCTGCTGTCGCTGCCTCCGCTCGTCCATCATGAGGACGGCTTCAACGAGGACGAGGCCGGCGGCCTCAAGTCCGCGCGCAACCGGTTCCGGCGCTTCGCACTGCGCCGTGCCTCGGCGCTGGTGGTGCCGTCGCGGCGGCTGGAGGAGATTGCGCTCACGGCATGGCGCCAGCCGCGCGAGCGGGTGCGGCTGATCGGTAATGGCATCGATTGCGCCGCCTATCTCGACCGGCCCCGGCCCGACATGCTGCCCGGCCTGATCAAGCAGCCCGGGGAGCGCTGGGTCGGCACGCTCGCGGGCCTCAGGCCGGTGAAGAATCTGCCCCGGCTGGTCCGCGCCTTCGCCGGACTGCCCCCTTCGTGGCGCCTCGTCATCCTGGGCGAAGGGCCCGAGCGCGGCGCGATCGCGGAGGCGGCGGCGCGCAGCGGCGCGGCTGACCGGGTGCACATGCCGGGCTTCGTCGCCGATCCGTCCCACGCAGTCGGCCTTTTCGATATCTTCGCGCTCTCGTCCGACAGCGAGCAGTTTCCGATCTCGGTGGTGGAAGCGATGGCCGCGGGACTGCCGGTGGCCTCGCCCGCCGTGGGGGACGTGGCGCAGATGGTATCCGGGGAAAACCGCGCCCTGATAACGCCGCCCGGAGACGAGGCCGCGCTGGCCGCCACCCTTGCGCTGCTGGCGGGCGACGATGCCTTGCGGGCCCGCCTCGGCGCCGCAAACCGCGTCCATGCCCGCAGCCACTACGACGAAGCCACCATGCTGGCCGCCTATAGCCGCACATATGGCGAAGCGCTGGGGCAGGACCGCCTGATTTGACACGCCGACATCATTCAGCAAGGCTTCACCGCGAACGGTGCAGCGATCATCACCGTTGAAAAGCCGTGGTCATTCGCTAAACAGCCCGGCAACCATCCTGATTTTTCCGCAGAAAGCGCCCGAAACTTGGCCCTGCCTCCTTCCAACAGCACCCCGACCAACCCCAAGTCTGCCGAGCGACTCGCCGCGCAGCAGGACGTTTTCCTGCGCGAGGTCGACGATGCCCTGCGGCAGGACCAGATGGAAGGCTTCTTCACCCGCTACGGAAAGCCCGTGATCGCGGCCGTGGTCCTGGCGCTCGCGGCGTTCGGCGGCTGGCTCTACTGGAACCACCGCCAGAACGAGCAGCGCGACGCCAATGCCGAGGCTTACGTCCAGGCGATCGACAGCATGAAGTCCGGCAATCTCGATGCCGCCAAGGGCAAGCTGGAGGCCATCGCCAAGGGTTCGGGCGGCAGCCCGACCTCGGCCAAGCTGATGCTTGCGGGCATCGCTGCCGAGCAGAAGCGCCTGCCTGACGCCGTGAAGCTCTATGACGAAGTGGCCGCCGATGCCAAGGCGCCGCAGCCGCTGCGCGACCTTGCCGCCGTGCGCAGCGTGGCCGCCAATTTCGATGCCATGAAGCCCGAAGACGTGGTCGCCCGCCTCAAGCCTTATGCTGCCCCGGGCAATCCGTGGTTCGGCGTTGCCGGCGAGATGGTCGGCATGGCCTATATCAAGATGAACAAGCAGGACCAGGCAGGCCCGCTGTTCGCCGCCATCGCCAAGGACGAGCAGGTCGAATCTGGCCTGCGCAGCCGCGCACGCCAGCTTGCGGCCGTGCTCGGCGTCGACGCGATCGACGATGTGGTGGACGAACGCGGAGAGCCGCTGGGCAAAGCGCGAGACCAAGGGGCCAGCGCGCAGACCGCGCCTGCCGCCGGAGAATGAACATGGTTGAGATGACGCGCATGAAGGCCAAGCCTTCCAAAATGGGCCGCGCGGGGGTCGTATCGCTGATCGCCCTGGCGCTCGTCGCCGGTCTTTCGGGCTGCAAGTCCAACAGCAAGGGCCCGAAGACCCCCACCGTGGGCGAACGCGTGCCGATCCTGTCGCGCATCGAAAGCGGCGCCAAGGTCGATCCCTCGATGGAAGCGATCTCGGTGATCCTGCCGCCGCAGCAGGCGAACGAGGCCTGGTCGCAGGCGGGCGGCAATGCCGCCAAGTCCTACGGCCACCTGGCCCTGGCCGACAATCCCAGCCGCGTGTGGACCGCCCAGATCGCCGGTTCCACCAACCGCGCCCGCCTGGCCGCCGCGCCTGTCGTGGCCGAGGACAAGCTCTTCGTCATGGACACCGAAGGCGTCGTCCATGCGTTCGACGCGAAGACCGGCAGCTCGCTCTGGACCAAGAACTTCTCGGTTTCGGGCAAGAACGAAAGCTCGATCTTCGGCGGCGGCGTCAGCTACGACGCGGGCAACCTCTACGTCACCACCGGCCTTGGCGAAGTGGCGGCGCTCAAGGCGGCCGATGGCAGCCAGCTCTGGACGAAGAAGCCCGGCGGCCCGCTGCGCGGCTCGCCCACGATCAGCTTCAATGCCGTCTACGTGATGACGCAGGACAACCAGATCTTCGCGCTCAACGCGGCGGACGGCAATGTCCTGTGGAACGAATCGGCTTCGCTCTCGCAAGCCGGCGTCTTCGGCGTGGCCGCTCCGGCGGCCGGCCAGGGCACCGTGATCGCGGGCTATTCCTCGGGCGAACTCGTGGCCTATCGCTATGAGAACGGCCGCCAGGTCTGGTCCGACGCGCTGGCCCGCACTTCGATCTCCACCGAAGTGGGCAGCCTCACCGACGTCGACGCCGATCCGATCATCGACCAGGGCCGCGTCTACGCGCTGGGCCAGGGCGGTCGCATGGCCGCTTACGAACTGGTGACCGGCCAGCGCATCTGGGAACTCAACCTTGCCGGCATCTCCACGCCGATGGTGGTGGGCGACTGGGTCTTCACGCTGGACGACCACGCCGAAATCCTCGCCATCGCGCGCGGCACCGGCAAAGTGCGCTGGCTGACTCAGCTGGCGCGCTACGACAACGAGAAGAAGCGCAAGGGTCCGATCTTCTGGGTCGGCCCGGTCCTGGCCGGCAACAAGCTGTGGGTGGCCAATTCCCGCGGCCAGCTCGGCACCGTGGATCCGACCACGGGCAAGCTCACGCCCTTCGTCGAGCTGGGCGATCCGATCTCGCTGGCCCCAGTCGTGGCCAACCAGACGCTCTACCTTCTCGACGATTCGGGCCGTATCACGGCTTACCGTTGATCATGTCGCCGTCGCTCCGGGCCGCGCCCGGGGCGACGCGGCTGTTCGGCATTTCGCACCTCTTAACCAATTCGCGCTAGTCCGGGCGCCATGATCAGCGCCCCGAATCCCGCGAAAAGCCCGCCCGCCAGCGACGTCTCGGCCGGCGTGGGCCTGTCCGGACTGGCGGCGCTTCTCGTCTGGCTGCTGGTCTGCCGCAACTGGGCCGCGATCGCCGACGCCCTTGCGCTACCCGGTCCCCATGCGCCGATGAGCGGCCCTTACGCCTCGGTCGCCACGCTCTTCGTCACCGGCTCCGCCATGGCGCTGTGGTCGGTGCTGGTCGACAAGGTGCACCGCCGCCCCTCCACCGGCATCGACTGGAACCTGCGGCGGCCTTTGTCCGAATCGGCGGAGCTGTCGATCACCAAGCTTGCGGGGCTCTGGGCCACATGGGCGCTGATCGGGGCGTTCTACTGCATCGGCCGGTGGTACTGGGACGGGCAATATCTCTTCGCCATGGAAGTGATCGGCGCGGCGGCGCTGCCGGTCTTCCTGCTGTCGATCCCTTACGTGCTCTGGCTGGACCGCAAGCTGATCGAGCCGCGCGACCAGGCCTGGCACTTCGGTGCCCTGCTGATCGGGCGCGAGGCCTGGGACGCGGAGGCGGTGAAGAAGCACGGCCGCGCCTGGGCCATCAAGGCGTTCTTCGGGGCCTTCATGATCTCGATCCTGCCCGGCGGTTTCGCGCAAGTGGTGGAAGCGAACTTCGCAGCCATGGCCCATGATCCGGTGCCGCTGGCCTCCACCGTGATCGCGCTGCTCTTCCTGATCGACGTACAGATCGGCACCGTGGGCTATATCTTCACCTTCCGCCCGCTCGACGCCCATATCCGCAGCGGCAATCCCCTGCTGGCCGGCTGGGTGGCCGCGCTCATGTGCTATCCGCCCTTCGTCTGGGGCACGATGGGGCGGGCCGACGTGATGGGCTATGAGGTCAACACCGGCGGCTGGTCCTACTGGCTGGCAGGGCACACGGCGCTGCTCTGGCTCTGGGCGGCGCTCATGGTCACGCTCACGGCCGTCTATGCCTGGGCGACGTTCGCCTTCGGCCTGCGCTTCTCCAACCTCACTTACCGCGGTGTGCTGACGAACGGCCCTTACCGCTTCACGCGGCACCCGGCTTACCTCTCGAAGAACCTGTTCTGGTGGACATCGACGCTGCCCTTCCTCGTCACCAGTCATGCGCTGACCGACATGGTGCGTAATACCGTGCTGCTGGGCGTCGTCAGCGGCATCTACTACTGGCGCGCGCGGACCGAGGAAGCGCATCTTCTGGCCGAGGACGCCAAGTACCGGGAATACCATGCCTGGATGGCGCAGAACGCGCCGATCACCCGCTCGCTCGCGCGGATGGGCGCCTGGTTGCGGCCGCGGAACGGGGCGCTGCAGGCTGCGGAATAACAGAGGGCATTTCGCGGGGATCAGCCCAAGGCTGGCGGCCATCGGCGCCGCTGGGCATTGGGCGCCACCTTGACAGGCAGGGGAGCGATGCTCACCCTGCCTGTCATGTGTTAGCCGTCAGAAGCTCTTTACCGCGTAGACCTTCGACAGGTCGCCGCCCCATTCGCCGTTGTAGAGGTCGAGCAGGCGTTCGGCCGGAACCTTGCCGCTGGCGACGATCTGCGCGAGCGGTTCCAGGTAGCCGGTCTCGTTGTCGCCGCCCGCGTTGAGGCAATTGCGCGCCGCAAGTCCCGAGCGGGAGATGTCGATCACTTCCGCGGCGATCTTGCGCAGGGTCCCACCGCCGGGCAGCGGCGCGTCGAGGCCCAGCTTCGGCACCGCGGTGCGCAGCGCCTCGCGGCCTTCCATGTCCCAGTCCTTGACCAGGTCCCAGGCCGCATCGAGCGCGCCCTGGTCGTAGAGCAGGCCGACCCAGAGCGCCGGGAGCGCGCAGATGCGGCTCCACGGGCCGCCGTCGGCGCCGCGCATTTCGAGGAAGGACTTGAGGCGCACTTCGGGGAAGGCGGTGGAGAGATGGTCCGTCCAGTCCGACAGGCGCGGACGCTCGCCGGGAAGCACCGAAAGCTCGCCCTTGAGGAAGTCGCGGAAGGAATGGCCGGCCGCATCGATGTACTTGCCGTCGCGGAACACGAAATACATCGGCACGTCGAGCATGTAGTCGACATAGCGTTCGTAGCCGAAGCCGTCTTCGAACACGAAGGGCAGCATGCCGGTGCGTGCCGGGTCGGTGTCCGACCAGATGTGGCTGCGGTACGAGAGGAAGCCGTTGGGCTTGCCCTCGGTGAAGGGAGAATTGGCGAAGAGCGCGGTGGCCAGCGGTTGCAGCGCCAGCGAAGTGCGGAACTTCTTCACCATGTCCGCCTCGCTCGAATAGTCGAGGTTGACCTGGATGGTGCAGGTCCGCAGCATCATGTCGAGGCCCATCGTGCCCACGCGCGGCATGTGCCGCAGCATGATGTCGTAGCGGCCCTTGGGCATGATCGGCAGTTCGGCGCGGGTCTTGTCGGGCCACATGCCAAGGCCGAGGAAGGCCTTGCCGATGCGGTCGCCGATGGCCTTCACCTGGCTGAGGTGGCGCCCGGTCTCGGCGCAAGTCTGGTGCAGGTTTTCCAGCGGCGCGCCGGACAGTTCGAGTTGGCCGGCCGGCTCCAGGCTGACGGTGCCGTCGTCACCCTTCATGGCGATGACGTTGCCGCCCTCGATGATCGGCTCCCAACCGAACTCGGTCAGGGCCATCAGCAAGTCGCGGATGCCGCCGGGTTCGGCATAGGACGGCGCGTGGTGATCGCCCGTGTCGTAGACGAACTTTTCGTGCTCGGTACCGATCCGCCACGCCTCGCGCGGCTTTTCGCCCGCAGCCATCGGCGCGGCGAGTTGGTCCAGGCTTTCGATCACCGGATCTTCGCGATCCGAAACCTCACGGGTGCTCATGCGGCGGGAGGTAGTGCGGCCCGCGCCCGGACGCTAGAACTTTTTGTACCGAGCGGTTTGTTTCGTTTTTTCCGGGAGGTTTTTGTCGGATTTCAGGACAGGTCAGGCGCCGCGCCAATCCCCGGAAACCGCCATCCACAGGGCCGTCGCACCGATGCTCGCGGTCTCGCCGCGCAGGATTCGCGGACCCAGGGTAATCGCCCGCGCCATCGGATGCGCGCGGACGAGGGCGCGCTCCTCTTCGTCGAAACCGCCTTCCGGCCCGACCAGCAGTGCCGCCGGCCCGTCATGCGCGGCGAAGGCGGCCGCTGCCGGCGCTCCCCCGGTCTCGTCCGCAAAATAGAGGACTCGCCCCTCCGGCCAGTCGCGGAGCAGGGCATCCAGCTTTACCGGCTCGGCGACATCGGGAAGCGCGGTGCGCGCGCATTGTTCGGCCGCTTCGGTAACGATCGTCGCCGCGCGCTCGGCATTGAGCTTGTCGGCCACGCAGCGGCGGGTGACGAGCGGCTGGATGCGCGCGACACCCAGCTCGGTCGCCTTTTCCAGGACGAGGTCGAAATTCGGCTTCTTGAGCAGGGCCGCGCAGAGCCAAAAATCGGGCACCTCCTCGCGCGGACGCAGTTGCTCGCGCACTTCCAGTGCGACATCCCGCTTGCCCGCGGATGTCACGGCGCAGGCCCATTCGCCGGTCTCGTCGTCGCAGAGGATGACGGCGTCGCCCGGGGCGACTCGCATGACCTTGGAGAGGTAGTGTGCCTGCCCGCCTTCGATGACGAGGGTGCCGCCCAGGCCCAGCGGGCCGGTGACGAAAAGACGCGGCGCGCTGCGCGGCGGCCAGGCGGGGGTGGCGGCCATGATCTGGATGAATCTCCGGGGAAAGTTGCGGCCGCCTTTTCGCGCGAAGCCCGCCTGCATGCAACTGGCGTGCAGGCGGGACGTGTGCACCAGGAACCTTGGGGCATGACAGTTTCGCCATGATAGGCTACTCGTCCTGGCGTGAACGACTCTCTACTCGTCCCCGATACGCAGCATCGCGGGCTTGTCGCTGCCCTGCCGAGGACGCCGCGCGCCTATGCCATGCTGGCCCGTTTCGATCGCCCGATCGGCTGGTGGCTGCTGTTCTGGCCTTGCGCCTGGGGCGTGCTGCTGGCGGGCGGAGAAGCGCGCTGGGGCCTGATCCTCTGGCTGCTGCTCGGCTCGATCGCGATGCGCGGCGCTGGCTGCGTGCTCAACGACATCGTCGATGCCGATCTCGACCGCAAGGTGGCCCGCACGGCCTCCCGCCCCGTGGCCAGCGGCCAGGTCAGCCGCAAGGCAGCGGCGATCTGGCTGCTTTCGCTCTGCGCGGTGGGCGTCGTGGTGCTGCTCCAGCTGCGCTGGCAGGCGCAGCTCGTGGCGCTGGGCAGCGTGGCGCTGGTTGCCGCCTATCCTTTCATGAAGCGGATCACCTGGTGGCCGCAGGCCTGGCTGGGCCTGGTGTTCACCTGGGGCGTGCTGGTCGGCTGGGTCGAGATCCGGGGCGACCAGCTGGCGGTGATGGCCGCGCTCTATGCCGGCTCGATCTTCTGGTGCATCGGCTACGACACGATCTACGCCCTGCAGGACCGCGAGGACGACGCCGTCGTCGGGATCCGCTCCTCGGCGCTGCGCCTTGGCAGCCACGTCCGCGGCGGCGTGGCCGGTTTCTATGCGCTGGCGACGGCATTCTGGGCGCTGGGGTTCTGGACCCTGCGGCATGACTGGGTGGCGCTGGTCGCGCTCGTGCCGGTGGCGCTCCATCTCGGCTTCCAGATCGTGACGCTCGATACCGAGGATGGCGAGAACGCCCTGACGCGGTTCCGTTCGAATCGCGATCTCGGGCTGGTGATGGCGCTGGCCTGCTGGGTCGTCGGCAACGCCGGGATCATCTGATCGACCGGACGGGCCATGTGCAACCTCTACCGCATGCGCAAGGCCACGGACGAGATTGCAGGACTGTTCCGGGCCTCGGCGGAACCGGCCGCGAACCTGGGCGAGGAAGTCTATCCGGGCTATCCGGGGCTGGTCGTTGCGGAACATCGGGTCCAGGCCATGACCTGGGGCTTCCCGCTCGCCCAGACCGGCAAGCGCGGGCAGGCCATCAAGCCGAAACCGATCAACCAGGCGCGGGGCGACAAGCTCGGCACCGCGTTCTGGCGCTCCAGCTTCCAGATGCGCCGCTGCCTCGTGCCGTTCAGCGCCTGGGCCGAGCCGGAAGGCGACAAAGGCGCGATGACGCGCACTTGGTGTTCGCTGGAGCAGGAAGATCCCTTCGCCGTCGCGGGAATCTGGCGGCCGACCGTGGAATGGGGCAAGGCCTTCGCCGTGGTCATGGTCGACCGACCCGAACCCATCGTGGCCAACCACGGACGGGTGCCGCTCATTCTCGCCCGTGAAGACTGGGCGCTATGGGCCGGGGGCGACGCGGATGCAGCCCTTGGATTGTGCCGCCCCGACACGCATCGGCTGGTGATCGACCGCACCGATGCGCCCTGGAACGCGGGCCGGATCGCGGTCAGTCGTAGCTGACCAGTTCGAATTCGATCCCGTCCCAATCGAAGAAATAGAACCGCCGGCCCGGTTCGTAGTCGGCATGGTTGAACGGCTCCAGCCCGGCGGCCACCACGGCCTTTTCCGCGGCGTCCAGATCGCTCACCACCAGTCCGACATGGTTGAGCGGACTGCCCTTGGGAAAGCGATCGTGCGCCTTCCGGTCGGTATAGACGGCGATGTAGCTGAAATCCCCGCCGACATGGATCGTCTCCCCGCCGTTCAGCGCGGGCCCGCGCCAGCGTTCGTGCCAGCCCAGCAGGTTCTGGAGCAGGGCGGAGCTGCGATCGATGTCGCTGACGGTGATATTGGCGTGTTCGAGGCGGCCCTGGGCCATCTGGCATCTCCTGTGCTTCGCCGGGCAACTTGCCGGCTTGGCTTTGATGCATCCTCAAATTAACTTGAGATCAAGCGCTTTTTGCAGAAGGACGGCGTGATTTGCAGAAGGACGGGCGGGTCGAGGACCGATTCATCACCATCGGCTATCTGGCGCGGCGCACGGGCGTCGCGGTTTCGGCCATTCGTTTCTACGAGGAGCGGGGCCTGCTGACCTCGCTGCGGACGGCGGGGAACCAGCGCCGCTTCCTGCGCTCCGATATCCGGCGGGTCAGCTTCGTACTGATCGCCCAGAAGCTGGGACTGGCCCTTGCCGAGATCGAGCGCGAACTTTCGGCCCTGCCGCAAGGCCGCACGCCCACCCTGGCGGACTGGGAAACGATCAGCCTGTCGATGCGGCAGGCGATCGACGCCAGGATCGCCCTGCTGGAACTGACGCGGCGCAAGCTGGACGAATGCATCGGCTGCGGCTGTCTCAGCCTGGCGAAATGCCGCCTCTACAACCGCGAAGACGAGGCCGCCGCGCTGGGTCCGGGGCCGCGCTTCGTGCTCAAGTAGTCTCTACGGTCTTGCGGATAGAAGCGAGGATGCGGCTGCGAATGAGGCCGCTCACCGGCCGGATCAGCAACCAATAGAAGCGAAACTTTCGGCGCGAGACCGCGTCGGGGCAGAACACGCGGGTCTCGGTGGTGAGGCGGTGTGCGCCGCCCGGCAGGGATGCGACTTCGAAGCTCAGGGCGAGGCGCGGAACGCCAGGCTCCTGGAAGTCCCGAAAGCCGGAACCGTCCGTGATCGGGCGAAGTCCATAATCGGGGCGCCAGAATTGCCCGGCGAGACCGTAGACCAAGGCCCGGTCGGTCCGCTCCAGCAGCGTGAAGTTCTGCATCCCGAACGGCTTGCTGCCACGCCGCCCAAGCAGGCGAGCCGGCATTTCGCGCAAGCCGATCATGGCGCGAAAGAAAAGATCGTCCTCGGGCTTGTAGCGCCCTGCCGCGTCCAGAATCGGTGCCGCATCGGCCGCGATCCGGCAGGAATGGGTTTCCGAGAACTGATAAAGCGGCAGGTAACTGTCAATCAGGGGCATGGGCGCAGCCGGGCTATTCCGCCGCCAGCAGTTCCTCGGCGCCGACCAGATCGACGCTGACGAGGCGGGAGATGCCCTTTTCCACCATGGTCACGCCGAACAGGCGGTGCATGCGGCTCATCGTCACGGCGTTGTGCGTGACGATCAGGTAGCGCGTGTCGGTTTCCTGCGTCATCGCTTCGAGAAGATCGCAGAAACGCTCGATATTGGCATCGTCGAGCGGCGCGTCGACTTCGTCCAGCACGCAGATCGGCGCGGGATTGGTCAGGAACAGCGCGAAGATCAGGGCGACGGCGGTGAGCGCCTGCTCGCCGCCCGAAAGCAGGGTGAGCGACTGGAGGCGCTTGCCCGGTGGCTGGGCGAAGATCTCCAGCCCGGCCTCCAGCGGATCGTCCGAATCGACGAGCGCGAGATGGGCCTGCCCGCCCTGGAACAGGCGCGTGAAAAGGCGGCGGAAATGGCCGTCGACGGCCTCGAAGGCGGCACGCAGGCGTTCGCGGCCCTCGCGGTTGAGGTTGCCGATCGAGCCGCGCAGGCGGTTGACGGCTTCGGCCAGTTCGGCCTTTTCGTTGATGCTGGTGCCGAGCTGGGCTTCGGCCTCGGCGAGTTCGGTTGCGGCGACGAGGTTGACCGGCCCGATCCGTTCGCGCTCGGAGACGAGCCGCTCCATGGCGACCACTTCGTCCTGCGCCTCGCGCACGTCGCCCGGGGCGAAAGCGAAGCGTTCGGGCAGGACCGGCGGCGGGCACTGGAAGCGTTCGCCCGAAACGCGGGTCATCTCGACGCGGCGGGCATCCTCGTTCTCGGCGCGGGCGGCGGCACCGGCGCGGTTCTCGCGGGCACTGGCCAGCGCTTCCTGCGCGGCGGCCAGCGCGGCGTCGGCCTTGCGCGCGGCATCGGTGACTAAGGCAACGGCGGCTTCGGCCTTGCCCAGTTCCTCGGCAATGCGGTTGCGCACCGTCTCGCCCTGTTCGATCTGGGCCATGAGCGACGCGGGCTTGGCGGCGACGACGGCGCGCTCGGTCTCGATTTCATCCAGCCGGCCGGCCATCTGGGCAAGGCGGTTGGCGGCATCGCCGGCGCGCGATTGCCAATTGCGGATGTCGCCGCGCTGCGAGGCGGTACGCTCGCGCGCGACGGCCAGAGCCTGGTCGTGCGAGGCGAGCGTGGCGGTGGAAATCTGGAGCGTGGCGCGCGTGGCCTCGTTCTTTTCGCGCGCGACGACGAGCCCGGCCCGGCCCTTTTCCGGATCGGGCAGGACGGACCGTTTGCCTTCGGCGCCGGCGATGTCCCGTTCCGCGACCTGGCGCTGCTCGGCCAGATCGGCCTGGGCCCGGCCTATTTCGGCGCGGCGCGTTTCGTCGCGGATGCGGGCATCCTCGGCCTGGTCCACCGCGCGCAGGGCGGCACGTTCGGCATTGGCGGCATCGGCAATGGTCCGCTCGGCGGCGACCACGGCGGCGGCATGGGCGGAGAGTTCCTGCTGCACCGCGTTCTGGCTTGCTTCGGCGGCGGAGACGGCCGCGCGCAGCGGTGGAAGCTGGGCATCGAGCTGGGCGAAGCGGTTCTCGGCCTCAAGCCGAGCGGCTTCGGCGGCGCCTTCGCCGCGCGCGACGAAGCCGTCCCAGCGGCGCAGCGCGCCGGTGCGCGTGACCAGCCATTCGCCTTTGCCGAGCGGCCGGGCATCGTCTTCCTCGACCACATGGACGAGCGCCAGGCGGGCCGCGAGTTCCGGCGGACATTGGGTGACATGGGCGGCCAGGCTGTCGGCTACCGGAGCAGGGGCCTGGGAGCCGGTCCAGAACCGGCCGTCGGCCCTGGCGACTTCGCCCAGGGGGGCCTTGGCATCGCGGCCGAGCACGGCAGCGACGGCGCGCTCGTATCCCGGAGCTGCCCGCACGGCGTCGATCGCGACGGGCAGGCCATGCGCGGCCTTGGCGCCTTTGGCGCGGGCCTCTCGGTCGCGGGTGAGGGCAGTATGCTCGCGCTCGATGCCGGTAAGGTCGGCGCGGGCGGCGGCGAGGGCCGAGGCCGCGGCGTCGCGCTCGGCCTGGAGTTCGGTCTTGCGGGCCTGCTGCGCCTCCAGCCCGGCGCGGGCGGCGGCCAGAGCGGCCGTACCGGCTTCGGCCCGGGCCTTCGCTTCGGTAACCGCCGCTTCGAGATCTCCGGCAGCGGCCAGCGCTTCGACCTGGGCTGCGAGGCGGGCTTCTTCGGCGGCCAGCCGGCCCAGACGGGCGCGGGCCTGCGAGAGTTCGGCTTCGGCAATGCGCCATTCGGCCTCGACCCCGGCCTGCGCGGCAGTGGCCTGCGCCAGGTCGAGTTCGGCGGCGCGAGCAGAGCGTTCCGCGCCTTCGAGGGCATTGGCCAGGCGCGGACGCTGGGCTTCGTCCTGCTCCAGCTGCTTCGCGCCTTCGGCCAGATCGCGCTCCAGACGGGCGAGGGCCTCGGCCGCGTCGCGGGTCATGCGGTCGGCATCGCCGCGGTCCTCGTCGAGGCGCGTTTTCTGGCGGTCGAGATCCTTGAGCCGCTGTTCGGCAGCTTCGAGCTGGCTGGTGAGCGTCGCCATGCGGTGACCCTGCGCGCTGGCATCGTCACGGCGGTCGGCCAGTTCGTCGCGGGCTTCCACGAGGGCCTCGGCCGCCTTGGCCTGCGCGTCCTGCGCCTGTTTCGCCGCCTCCTGCGCGGCGCTCACGCCTGCTTCGGCGCCTTGCGCTTCCTTGCGGGCGGCATCGGCGGCCTCTGCCGCGTCGCGCCAGCGAGCGAAGACCAGCCGCGCTTCGGCCAGCCTGATCTGGTCCGACAGGGCGGTATAGCGCTCGGCCGCCTTGGCCTGGCGGCGCAGGCCGGCGACCTGCTTGTCGAGCCCGGCCATGAGGTCTTCGAGGCGCGAGAGATTGGCTTCGGTGGCGCGCAGTTTCTGCTCGGCGTCCTTGCGGCGGACGTGAAGCCCGGCAATGCCGGCCGCTTCTTCCAGCATGGCGCGGCGTTCGGCCGGCTTGGCGGCGATGACGGCGGCGATGCGGCCCTGGCTGACGAGCGCAGGGCTATGCGCGCCCGTGGCGGCATCGGCAAAGACCAGCGAGACGTCCTTGGCGCGCACGTCGCGGCCATTGATGCGGTAGGCGCTGCCGGCGCCGCGCTCGATGCGGCGGATCACTTCGAGTTCCTCGCGCACGCCGTTTCCGTCAGGCGCGGCATCGGCCTGTAGCACTACTTCGGCAAAGGCGCGGGGCGGGCGCGTGGCCGTGCCCGCGAAGATCACGTCCTCCATGCCGCCGCCGCGCATCGACTTGGCCGAGCTTTCGCCCATGACCCAGCGGATCGCTTCGAGCAGGTTGGACTTGCCGCAGCCGTTAGGGCCGACCACGCCGGTCAGCCCTGGCTCGATGCGCAATTCCGCCGGCTCTACGAAACTCTTGAAACCGCTGAGCTTGAGCCGTTTTATGCGCATCTTCGTATCGTTCGATTCAGACGGGCGGGCGCATCAGCGCGCGCCGGCCTCCTGCAGCTTGGCTTCCAGTTCCTTCCAGCCCATCGAACCGACATTGCTGCCATTGATGATGAAAGTGGGCGTGCCGTTGACGTTGAATTCGGTCGTCGCCTTCTGGGTCTGGTCGGCGAAGGCTTTGGCCTTGGCGGCATCGGCCAGGCAGACCTTGCCCTGGTCGCGTGAAATCCCGCGCGAGGCGAAGAATTCGGTCATGCCGCCGACTTCGGCGATGGCCGCCATCTGCTGGTCCTTCGGCAGGTTCTGGATTTCCTTCATGCGGGCGTCGCCGGCCGACTGAAGGTTCTGGAACATGTTGGGCTGCCAGGCCCAGAACTGCTCGCTGAGCGGCAGGACCGCCTCGGTCGCGCCGCAAGTGGCGAGCAGCGATGCCGGGATGTCGAAGGCGTTGAGCATGAAGTAGCGCAGTTCGTAGCTGACGCGGCCGCTGGCGACGTAATCCTCGCGCAGCTTGTCGTAGCTTTCATGCGCGAATTCGGCGCAGTGCGAGCACGACAGTGCGCCATATTCCACCAGCTTGATCGGGGCGTCGGGATTGCCGATGCGATAGCCGCCCTCTGCGGTCTTCACGACGTTTTCGGCCCAGGCCTTGCCGGCGGGGGCGGCGACCGTGGGCAGGGCCTGCGCCGACTTGGGCGCTTCGCCCGGCGTGCCGGCGTCCTTCTTGCCGCAGGCGGCAAGGCCGAGCGCGAGCGGCGCGGCGATCATTCCAAGGGCGATGGTGCGCAGGGCGGTCTTGCGGATCATGTCGGCGAATCCTTGTGAGAAGGCGGGGAAACTAGCCCACAGTCGGGGCGGATAACAGCGGCGGGGGGCGGAAGGACAGGCGCTTTCCCACAGGAAACCGCCCTTTTCCGGTGCTTCAGACCGAACCCTTGCGCTTCGCGGCCATCTGGTCG
This sequence comes from Novosphingobium sp. PhB55, assembly GCF_004368805.1. Classification (NCBI taxonomy): domain Bacteria; kingdom Pseudomonadati; phylum Pseudomonadota; class Alphaproteobacteria; order Sphingomonadales; family Sphingomonadaceae; genus Novosphingobium; species Novosphingobium sp. PhB55. Next base: position 141,956 of record NZ_SODQ01000003.1, read on the forward strand.
GTGATCTCCTTGGAGAGAGTCGGCCAGTCGTGTGCGTCGAGCAGCTTGCCGTTGAGAATGAAGCTGGGCGTGGAATTCACGCCGTTCTTGGCCACGGTGGCCTGCTGTTGCTTGATGGTATCGAACACCGCCTCGTTGGCGAAGCAGGCATCGGCCTGGGTACGGGTCATGCCCCAGGCGGCGACCCTGGAATAGAAATCGAGGTCGCTGGCGATGGCCTTCATGCGTTCGGGCAGGGCGCCCTGGTACCAGCGCTTCTGCTGCTCCTCGCCGATCTTTTCCAGCTTGGCCATCCAGGTGTCCTGGCTGGCGAGGAAGGCGTTGTGGCGCACGAAGAAGCGCTTGGGATCGCCGCAAGTCGTCAGCATCGAGATCGTCAGGTCGATCGGGTTGCGCAGCAGCGTGGTCACGGTCACGCCGATCTGGCCCTTGGGCACCATGGTGAGGCGCAGCGTGGGATCCGCCTCGCGGTTGAAGTGCGCGCAGTGCGGGCACGTGTAGCTGACGAATTCCGTGAGCTGCATCTCGGCCTTGGGGTTGCCGTACATGTGGCTGCCGTCGCCCGTGACCACGATCTGGTTCGCCCAGTTCGAGGCGGGGTTGGAGCTGGGCGCCAGTGGCTTGTGAGCGGGCTTCGTGGCGGCGACGCTCAGCAGGGCCGCTGCGGCAAGGAAGACGAGACGGGGGGCGGCAAGACGCAACGTGGACTTCATCACTGCTTTTCCTGATCTTGCATGGGATCATCCTGGGCACCGAGGCTTCGGGCCAGCGATTCTAGCACCGCGCGAAGTTCGGGATCGCCGATGTCGCGCAGCGATTCGCCCAGTTCGAGCGGTACGGGCTTGAGAGAGGGCGGAGCCGCCTTGGGCCGCGTGGCAGCCGGTGCCTTAACCTCACCTTGCCGGATTTTCACTTTGGCTACAGCCTTGTAGCCGAAGAAGCGGTTCACCCGGTCCATGATCTCGGGCACGACGTGCTGGATCATCGGGGCATGGGCGGCCAGCACCACGAGCTGGAGAATGCCGTCGCACTTTTCGCCGGGCGGGAAGCGGATCGATTCGGGGGCGCAGACGCGGGCGTGGCGCAGGCCGACGATCTCGGGCCAGCGCGTCACCACGCTGGACTGGACGAAACCGAAGCGGCGGAAAGCGGTGCGGCCCACTTCGGGCATGAGGTCGGAAATCTGGCGGGCCTGGCCGCCGCGCGCGCGCTCGAACCGCTTCGGGGCGGCGGCCTTGGACTCGCCGCCGGCCGGGGCTTTGCCCGCGGCTTTGACCACGCCTTTCGCCGCGCCTTTGGCGGACTTCGCCGCCTTTTCCGTTCCTTTGCTTGGATGCCGTTCCATTGTTGCCGCTCCAATGCCATAGGGCGCTGATGGACGCCAGCCGCGATACGATCTCCCGCAAGGTTCTCGACTGGTACGACGCTCATGCCCGCGCACTGCCGTGGCGCGCGCCGCCGGGAACGCCGGCACCCGACCCTTATCGCGTCTGGCTTTCGGAAGTCATGCTCCAGCAGACGACCGTGGCCGCGGTGAAGGACTATTTCGCGAAATTCACCGCGCGCTGGCCGACCGTGACGGACCTTGCCGCCGCAGCCGACGCGGACGTCATGGCGGCCTGGGCAGGGCTTGGCTATTATGCGCGCGCCCGCAACCTCCTGGCCTGCGCGCGCGAAGTCGCGGCGCGGGGCGGGGTCTTCCCCGAGAGCGAGGAAGGCCTGCGCGCCTTGCCGGGGCTGGGTGCCTATACGGCGGCCGCGGTGGCGGCGATCGCCTTCGGGCAGCGGGCCGTGGTGGTGGACGCCAATGTCGAGCGCGTGGTGACGCGGCTTTTCGCGCTGGAAGACCCGCTGCCGAGTGCGCGGCCCGCGATACGGGCGCTGACCGACGGGATCACCCCCGATCTGCGGGCGGGCGACTTCGCGCAGGCGCTGATGGACATGGGCGCTACCGTCTGCACCACGCGCATGCCGCGCTGCCTGCTCTGCCCGCTTGCGGTCGATTGCCGGGCAAGGATCACGGGCGAGCCGGAGCGCTTTCCGGTCAAGGCACCGAAGAAGGCCAAGCCCGCGCGGCATGGCCTCGCCTTCTGGATCGAGCGGGACGGAAATGTCTGGCTGGTGCGCCGCGCGGACAAAGGCATGCTCGGCGGCATGAGAGCGCTTCCCGACGACGGCTGGTCCGCCCGCGCGGACGGCCACGGCGCGCCGCCGCTGGCAGGGCGCTGGGAAAACGGCGGCCGGGTCGGCCACGTCTTCACGCATTTCTCGCTCGAACTGGGGCTTCGCATTCTGGAGCACGACCTTGACGGCGATCCCCCCGGCCCGGGGGAATGGTGGCCGGTCGACCGTATCGCCGAGGCGGGGCTGCCCACGCTCTTCGCCAAGGCGGCGGGCCTCGCCAGGGCGGAGATGGCATGAGCCCTGCGCGCGAACGGCTGGAAGCGGCGGTCGATCGCCGGATGTTGCTGCGCATGGCGGGTATCGCGGGTGTCGGCGCCGCGTTCATGCCTCGGCTCGCCTGGGCGGCGGCGCAGGTGGAGACGATGCCGCGCGTGCGTGCGCTGGTGGAGCGCTGGACGGGGAGCGGCGATGCGCCGGGCACGCTGCCGGGCCTCGTCGCCTCGCTGGCGCTGCCGGGCCGCGAACCGGAATTCGTCGCCCGCGGGTCGCAGGGGTTCACTGACGGCACGCCGATCTCGCCGGACAGCCTGTTCCGCATCTATTCCATGACCAAGCCGATCACCGGCATCATGGCCATGCAGCTGGTGGCGGAGGGCCGGCTCGGTCTCGACCAGCCGGTCCATGAAATCCTGCCGCGTTTCGCGCAGATGCGGGTGCAGGACCGCTATGACGGATCGCTCACGGCCCTTCATCCGGCGCCGCGCGCGATCACCATGCGGCATCTGCTCACACATACATCGGGGCTGGGCTATTCGATCATCCAGACCGGCCCGATCCGCGCGCTGATGCAGTCCAGGGGCCTCGCTGCCGGGCAGATCAGCCGAATCAAGGTGCCGGGCCTCACCGATGCGCCCCCCGCGCCCAGCCTCGCGCTGTTCGCCGACCGGCTGGCCGAAGTGCCGCTGGTCTACGATCCTGCCACCCATTGGAGCTATTCCCTCGGTCTGGACCTGATGGGCCGGGTGATCGAAGTGGTCACCGGCCGGCCCTTCGACGCCTATCTGCGCGAAACACTGTTCGAACCGGCGGGAATGACCAGCACGGCCTTCCAGGTGCCCGCTGCCCAGGCCGGCCGCCTCACCACCAATTATGCCGCGCTGGGCAGCGTGCTGGTGCCGATCGACGAGCCGGGCAACTCGGTCTTCCTGGAAAAGCCGGCCTTCCCCTTCGGCGGCGCAGGCCTTGTCAGCACGCCGCGCGACTATGACCGTTTCCTGCGCCTTCTGGCCCAGCGCGGCATGATCGACGGCAAGCGCGTCCTGGCCGAAAGCGCGGTCGTCGCCGGCACTTCGGACTTGCTGCCGCCCGGCGTGGCGCTTTCCGCCATGCTTCCGGCGGGGAGCGGCTTCGGCGCCGGCGGGCGCGTCGGCAAGGGAGCGGAGAGCGGCCTGTTCGGTTGGTCGGGCGCGGCGGGAACGGTGGGCATGGTCGACATGGTGCGCGGCCTGCGCTCGCAGCTCTTCGCGCAGTTCATGCCGCCGAACGCCTATGAGCTTATTCCCCAGTTCCAGAATGCGCTGAAGGCCGATGTCATGGCCCTGTTGGAGACGCCCCTTTGACCACCACCCTCCTGCCGAAGCTGCTGCCCATCGCCTTTTCCGGTTCGCATCTCGACCGTGCGGACCATATCCGCAACGACCCGGCCGCGCTCCTGGCCCTGCAGAGCAGCGAGGCGCGGCTGCTGCGGCTGGACGGACTGGATGCCGTGCTGGCCGACGACGGTGCCTTGACCTGGGGCACACTGGCGGATGCGGAACCGGGCAGCGAGATGATCTTCCTCGGCCTCGACGGCCCCGTGCCCTGCTTCGCGGAAGTGCCCGGCGCCACGCCGCTGCAAGGCCCCCATGCCACGCCCGTCAACTGGCACGCCATGGCCGTGCTCGATCCCGCCGAACTCGCGGCCTATGGCGGCGCGCGCTCGCTGGTGAGCTGGCATTGCCGGCACCGGCACTGCGCCGTCTGCGGCCACCCCACGGTTCTTGCCAAAGGCGGCTGGCAGCGCTCCTGCACCAATATCGACTGCGGCGCCGAGCACTTCCCGCGCGTCGACCCGGTGACCATCATGCTCGTCGAGCACGAAGGCCGCGCATTGCTCGGCCGCCAGCCGCGCTTTCCCGAAGGGCGCTATTCGACGCTTGCGGGCTTCGTGGAGCCGGGCGAATCGGTGGAGGAAGCCGTCGCGCGCGAAATCCACGAGGAAGCGGGGATCCGCGTGCGCGATGTGACTTATGTCGCCAGCCAGCCCTGGCCGTTCCCGTCCTCGCTGATGATCAGCTGCCACGCCCATGCGGACGACGATGCCATCACCATCGACGAGACCGAACTGGAAGACGTGCGGTGGTTCACCCGCGACGAGGTGGTGGAGGCGCTCGAAGCCATCGGCCGGGGCGAAAACGGCAAGGCTTTCGGGGCGCCGCCGGCCCATGCGATCGCCCATGTGCTGATGCGCTGGTGGGTCGATCGGGGGTAACGGAAGGCGCCGTCCCGGACCGGTCCGGGAAAAGGCTACCGATCGGGCAGACCCGCGCCCGCCCGCGCCACGGCGGCGACGATGGCGCCGCGCGCCTGGGGGGAGTTGCGCCAGCAGGTCGACCCCGTTGCCGCCGAAATTTCCGCGCAGACCGCATCGGGATCGCGCCCGGCGAGGTCCGCGAAGTTCCGGATGCCCAGTTCCTCCAGCCGTGCGATCACCGCGGGGCCGACGCCTTTCACCGCAAGCAGTGCTCCGCGCTCGTCGCCGGCGAAACCGGTCACACCAACCCCAGCTTGGCCAGTTCGCGCGCCAGCTTGGGCGGCATCGCGTCGCCCGCCGTCTCGCCTTCGCCCAGATCGCGGGGGGCGTCCTTTTCGGCAAGGTAGCGCCAGCCCTGGTGCGCGCGCTTGGGGTGCGTGACCACCGGGATCAGCATCGGTTCCAGGCGAATATGCCAGCGCCCGTCCTCGCGCTGTTCGAAGCCCAGGATCGGCGAGCGGCCGACCAGGGCATGTTCGTAGATCCAGTATAGCGAGCCGCCGACCATTTCCTCGTGCCGCTTGGGCAGATAGCGCGTGGTGAGGCGGGCTTCGCCCAGGGTGTCGTGGCTTTCCAGCCAGGCGCGCAGGGCCGCCGGGCTCTCGGCGGAAAACGCGATCTTGGTCATGTGCAGCGGCATGATGACTAGATAGGGGGCGCGCCCCTAGCGCACCAGACCGGATACCGTGGCAAGGCCGAGGAAGACGAGGAAGCCCATCGAATCCGTGGTCATCGTCACGAAAATGGACGAGGCGATGGCCGGGTCTGCCTTGAGCCGTTCCAGCGTCAGCGGCACGAATACGCCCGCCATGCCCGCGATCAGGATATTGGTCATCATCGCCAGGGCTATGACCAGGCCCAGCGTGACATTCCCGAAGATCAGGCTGACGACGATGCCGATGATCACCGCGATCGTGCAGCCGTTGAGCAGCGCGATGGACATTTCGCGGCGTACCGCGCGCCAGGCGTTGGAGGCGGTAAGCTGGTTGGTGGCAAGCGCGCGGACGGTCACGGCCAGGGTCTGCGTGCCGGCATTGCCGCCAAGCCCGGCGACGATCGGCATCAGCGTGGCCAGCGCCACCATTTTCGCGATCGTGCCTTCGAACAGGGCGATGACCGAGGAAGCGAGCGTGGCGGTGAGCAGGTTGGCGATCAGCCAGCGCACGCGGGCCGAATAGGCGTCGCGAATCGGCTCGTTGATGTCGCCGTCACCCGCGCCGGACAGCAGCAGGGTATCTTCGCCCGCTTCTTCCTGAATGATGTGGACGATGTCGTCGACGGTGACCTGGCCGATCAGCCGGCCTGCATCGTCGACCACGGCCGCTGAAATCAGCGCGTACTTCTGGAAGCGCAGCGCGACTTCCTCCTGGTCCATGTCGACCGGGATCAGCGTCTGGTCGCGCGCCATGACGTCGTAGAGCGGGATGTTGCGCGGCGTGCGCAGGATCCACGAGAGCGCGCAGGTGCCGATCGGGCGGTGCATCGGATCGACGATGAACACTTCCCAGAACTCGGTCGGCAGCTCGCGATGTTCGCGCAGGAAATCGATCAGGTCGCCGACGGTCATCGATTCGTGGACGGCCACGAAATCGCGGCTCATCAGGCGGCCGGCGGATTCCTCGGGGTAGGACAGCGCCGATTCGATGGCCGCGCGGTCTTCCGGCTCCATCTCGGCGAGGACGGCCTGCTGGTCTTCCTCGTCGAGGTCTTCCAGCATGGCGACGGCATCGTCGGTGTCGAGCTGCTCGGCGATCTCGGCGACGACTTCGGCGGGCAGCGCCTCCATCAGCGCCTCGCGCACCCAGTCGTTCATCTCGGCGATCACTTCCACGCCCATCAGGTCGCGGATGGCGCGGGCCAGGCCGAGGCGCTCGTTCTCGTTCATGAGTTCGAACAAGTCGGCGATGTCGGCGGGGTGGAGCGGCTCCACCAGGTCGTAGACGCGCTCGAAGTCTTCCTCGTCCAGCGCATCCTTCACGCTGCGGACGAATTCGGCCTTCAGGCGGTTGTCGTCGTCGAGGGATTCGGATTCGGGCATATCGAGACGCGCGGTGTCTTCCGCGTTTTCCATGCGCTCGTCCTGAAGGTCCGTTTCGCTCATCCGGGCCGGTCTACGCAGCTATTTCGCGATTGCAACAGGGGGGCGGCGGCATTCGGGAAGTTTCCTCGGCCGGTGGCTGCAGAGCCACGGGACGATGCACCGAATGGATCCCGAAACGGCCCCGCGGCGGCGAGAGGAGCGTGACGGGCAGGGGATGACCGGGACGGAGGCACGAACGAGCGCTCCCCTCGTGACATTGCCGCGCCAGTGCCTATATCGGGCGCCGATGCCCCACCGGCGCGGACCTGCGCCGGCAGAAGGAGACTGCAATGGCTGACGAATACCTGACGCTCACGCTCGACACCGGCAATGGTGAAGGCGGCGACGTGAAGATCAAGCTGCGTTCCGACCTGGCCCCCGGTCACGTCGAGCGTATCAAGGAACTGACCGGCGAAGGCTTCTACGACGGCATCAAGTTCCACCGCGTGATCCCCGGCTTCATGGCGCAGGGCGGTTGCCCCAACGGCACCGGCATGGGCGGTTCGGACAAGCCCGACCTCCAGGCCGAATTCAACGCCGAGCCGCATGTCCGCGGCGTCTGCTCGATGGCGCGCACCAGCTATCCGCACTCGGCCAACAGCCAGTTCTTCATCTGCTTCGACGATGCACGCTTCCTCGACAAGCAGTACACCGTCTGGGGCCAGGTGGTCGAAGGCATGGAACTCGTCGACGCGCTGCCCAAGGGCGAGCCGCCGCGCGAACCGGGCAAGATCGTCAAGGCGACCATCTCGGAAGGCTGATCCTTCCTTCGGTCTGCCGATAGAGAAAAGGGCGGCTCCGCGAGGGGCCGCCCTTTTTCGTTGCGTGCTGGGCCAGACGAAGCTGTACCCATCGCGGCGCAAGTTCCCGGCGCTTCCAGCCCCGGTCGATCAGCTCAATGTGCCTTGGCCTTCTCGTCCTTTTCGAGCTGGGCCTCGGAAACGCCGAGCAGCTTGGCGAGGCGAGCCTTCTCGTCCTTCGAAAGATCCCCATAGGCGCGCGGCTCGGGAAGGCTCGCGCTGGCGGTCTTCACCTTTTCCACGATGGCGGGCATCTGCTCCATCAGCTTGGGGACGAAGCCCTGCATCTTCGCCATGACTTCCGGCGACATCATGACGAGATAGGAATCGGCCGCGTAGGCCTTGCCGGTAGGCGTCGCGAAGAAGGCATTCAGTTCGCCCAGCTGGGTGGTTGTATACCTGCCGGCATAGGCCTGCGTCAGCCCGTCGCGAATGTCGGGCTCGACCTGGGTCATCAGCGGGATCATCTCGTTCATCATCGTGCGCGTGGAGATTTGCATGCGCTGCTTGAAGGCCGGGTCGTAGATCTGCATGATTTCTGCCATCGAGGCCTCGCCCAGTTCCTCGGTGTTGACGCCGCTGAGCCCGGCAAGCTGCTTGAGCGGCAGCTTCATCGTGGAATCCATGATGGAATCCATCATCTTGTCGAGGGTGCCGTTCATCAGGCGCGCGTAAGTCCCAAGGGGAAATACGTGATCCACCGTGACGCGCGCCGCCGCGATGCGCGCGGGGTCGGTGATGGGCGCTGCCGCCGCCGCCGCCGCAGTCGGCGCCGCCTGTGCGGGCTCGGCGGCGAAGCTCGGCGCGGCCGAAGCGATGGAAGCCGCAGCAACGGCGGTGAACACAGTGAAACGCATGACGGAGCCCCCGGACAGTCGAAAAAGTCCCGGGGATCATAACCGTGAAGTGCCGCGCAGGGGAATGAAATCGCCCGTCATGTCGCAAAAACGCCGGCCCCGTCTCTACCGGGGACGGCGCTTGCAGGGCCTTACAGTCCGGCTTGCAGCAGCCACTCGTGGAAGATGCGCACGGGGCGGGATTCCAGGGCCTTGGGCTTGCAGACGAACCAGTAGCGATAGGGGCTTTCGACATCGATGTCGAAGAGCCGCGCCAGGCGGTTGTCGTGGCTGCGGCGGAAGTGGTCGTCGTGCATGATCGCGATGCCGAGGCCCTGGGCCGCGGCTTCGAGCACGAGCTGGCCGGAATCGAAACGGTCGACCGAGGCCGGTTCCAGCTTTTCAAGGCCGATGGCGGACTTCCACGCGTCCAGGCTCTGCGGCAGGTCCTGGTGGATCAGGAAGGTCTGCTTGGACAGGATGGCTTCGTCGGGGACGGTGCCGATCTCCTGCGCCATTTCCTTGGAGGTGATGGCGTAGACCTTGTTGTGGTCAAGCTGGATACGATAATAGGCCGGGTCCGGTTCGGGCGAGAGAATGATCGCCGCGTCCAGCGTGTCGCCCACCCGGTCTTCCAGGTGTGCGCCGGTGTCGATGTCGATGTGCAGGCGCGGGTGCAGCTTGCGCAGCTCCGGCAGGCGCGGGAACAGGCGCTGGCCGCCGAACAGCGAAGGCACGCCGAGGTGCAGGCGCAGCACCTGGCCGCGGTCGATCTGCGATTCCACCGCTTCGGCCAGTTCTTCCAGCTTGGGGCCGACCACGTTGTAGAAGGCCTGGCCCTCGTCGGTCAGCTTCATCGACTGGTGCTGGCGGGTGAAGAGGCGCTTGCCGGTGAAGTCTTCCAGCGCGGCGACCCGGCGCGAGAGCGCCGAGGGGCTGAGCGCCAGTTCGTTGGCGGCCGCCTTGGCCGAACCGAGGCGGACGACGCGAACGAAGGCTTCAAGCGCGCGCAGGGGGGGTAGTCGGCGTACTGGCAATGTCTCGTCTTTTCACTCGGAGTATCGATGCCGCCTGGAAATGGCGGCAACGAGGTTCAATCGGGCTCTGCGACCGCTTCCGTGGCCGGCGGATGAAGGCGAAGCCGCGTGACGCGGCGCTCGTCGCCATCGGTAACTTCGATGCGCCAGCCGCTGTCATGCTCCAGCACGGTGCCGACGGCCGGGACCTGGCCGGCCAGTACGAAGGCGAGGCCACCCAGGGTATCCACCGCTTCCTCGACTTCGGCGAGGCGCGGGTCGATCCGTTCCGCCACATCGTCAAGCTCGACACGGGCGTCTGCGTCCCAGATACCGTTCTCTTGCGAAATTAGCAACTCTTCGGGGGCGTCGTCATGCTCGTCCTCGATGTTGCCCACGATTTCCTCGACGAGGTCCTCGATGGTGATGATGCCATCGGTGCCGCTATATTCGTCGATCACCACGGCCAGATGGGTGCGCTGGGCGCGCATGTCGGCCAGCACGTCCAGCGCGCCGCGCGCCTGGGGCACGTAGAGCGGCTGGCGCAGCAGGGTGGACCAGTCCTCCGGCGGCTGTTCGCCGCGCGCGAGGATGGGGAACACGTCCTTGATATGGATCATGCCCTTGATCGCGTCGAGCGAGTCTCCGTAGACGGGCATGCGGCTGTGGCCGTGCTCGGCGAAAGCCTCGACCACTTCGGCCCAGCTTGCAGAGGCCGGAATCGCCACGATCTCGCTGCGCGGCACGGCGATATCGTCGGCATCGTGCTCGCTGAAATGGAGAAGGTTGCGCAGCATCTGCCGCTCGATCGAGGAAAGGTCTCCGCGGGCGCGGGCCTCGTCTTCGGCATCGCCTTCATGTTCGTTGATGACGCCTTCGATCTGCGCGCGAAGCGACTGATCGCCGTCGTTCTGGAAAAGTCGCCGGAAAACACGCCAGAGCGTGCCGGTACTGTCCCCATCTCCCGAGCCGGACTCGGTGCGGCGGCCATTGTCGGCCATCGTTTTAAATTACCCCTACAGCTTAAGATCTGTCGCCATATGGGTCGGCAATGCCGATGAGGGCAAGAGCCTTTGTTTCAAGGGCCTCCATTGCCTCGGCATCGGCGTCCGAAATCTCGTGGTCGAGGCCGGCCAGGTGGAGCAGGCCGTGGACGATGAGGTGGCTGGCGTGGTGCTCCACCGGCACGCCCTTTTCCGCGGCCTCGCGGGCGCAGGTCTCGAAGGCGAGGGCAAGATCGCCCAGCATTTCCGGCGGTCCGTCCGGCGCGAGGGCGAGCAGGTCGGCGCGTTCCAGCATCGGGAAGGACAGGACGTTGGTGGGCTTGTCCTTCGCCCGCCATTCGCGGTTGAGGACGTGCACTTCCTCGTCCGTGGTGAACAGCAGGCTGGCCAGGAGGCGGGGATTGTCGAGTTCCGGTGCTACCTGCACCAGCGCTTCGAGCGCCGCTTCGGCCAGATCGGCCCAGTCCGCTTCGGCGGGCCAGGGGGCTTCGATATCGATTTCGAGATCCATGCGGGGGCTTTACGCGCAGTCGCGCGCGCGGTCGAGCGATAGCGTGAAGAGGTCGAGCGGAAGCGTGAAGTGAAGGTGCGGGGTGGCCCGCTCGGACAGGAACCGGCGGGAAATCGAGGACGGCGAACCGCCGTCCTCGATGCTCAAGCGCTTCCTGCGCCAGACCTTGTCATTCCCCGGGGGAAAGTCACTCCGCCCGGAGCTGCTCGGCCGCAGGTTGTTCCGTCTTCGGTGCCGAAGGATTGACGTAAGGGCCTTCGTAAGCCTCGACGATGCGACCGACGATCGGGTGGCGCACGACGTCCTGCACGGTGAAGCGCGTGACATCGATGCCGTCCACGCCTTCCAACCGGTTCACCGCATCGGCCAGGCCGCTCATGCGGTCGCCGCCCGGGATGTCGACCTGCCGGGGGTCGCCGCAGACGACCATGCGGCTGTTCTGGCCGAAGCGGGTGAGGAACATCTTCATCTGCTCGCGCGTGGTGTTCTGCGCTTCGTCGAGGATGACGAAGGCGTCGGCCAGCGTGCGGCCGCGCATGAAGGCGATCGGCGCGATCTCGATCTCTCCCGAGGCGAGGCGGCGCTCCACCTGTTCTGGCGGCATGCAGTCATAGAGCGCATCGTAGAGCGGACGCAGGTAGGGATCGACCTTGTCCTTCATGTCGCCGGGCAGGAAGCCCAGCTTCTCGCCCGCTTCCACGGCGGGGCGCGAAAGGATCAGGCGCTGGACCGAACCGGTCATCAGCTGCGACACCGCCTGGGCCACCGCGAGGTAGGTCTTGCCCGTGCCTGCCGGGCCGAGCGCGAAGATCACGTCGGAGCGGGCGAGCGCGCGCATATATTCGATCTGCATCGCCGAGCGCGGCACGATCGTCTTGCGGCGGGTGCGAATCATGATCGGCGGCGCGCCGGTATCGCCCGAGATGATGCCTTCCAGCGTCGGTTCGGCCGACATCGCGATCAGCGATTCCACCGCGCCGGCGTCAAGCGCCTGGCCCTGCTCCAGCCGGTGGTACATGCCTTTGAGCGTGTCGCGGGCGCGGGCAACGGCGTCTTCCGGCCCTTCGATCTGGATCTTGTTGCCGCGCGCGGCAATGTAGACCCCGAGCCGGTTCTCCACTTGCACGAGATTTGAATCGAACTGGCCGAACAGGGCCCCCAGCAAAGTCTGTTCGTCGAACTCGACTTCGACACGTGCCCGGCGGTGCGCTTCGGGCCTGAACTGCGCCGTTTCACCGGCGCGTGCTGCTTTGCGGGCCATGTGCTCCTTTCAGGTGAGGATGCCTTCGTTCCATCCCGAAGATGGCTCTGCGCATCGCGTCCCGCAAGCCGCATCTATCGAAAAATTGCTCGCTTCACCGGGGATAACATGGCGTTTCGGCGCGCTTCCCGAATTTTGTCGCAACCTTGCGACACTCCTGAAATTTCACTGCAACCTGCATTTCAAGTTCGTTCAGCTTGAGGGGTTCAAACATGAACTCACAGACCAGATCGAACGGATAATCGTTTCGGGTCAAGGAGAAGAAAACATGCGCAAGATCATTATGGCCGCCCTTGCCGCCAGCGTCATCGTTCCGACCGTCGCCGTGCCCACCATGGCTTCCGCGCAGAGTGCCCGCGAAGTGCGCGAGAGCGCCCGCGACGTTCGCCAGAGCCAGCGCGAGGTCGATCGCAACGTCCGCCGCGGCGACTACCGCGCCGCCGACCGTTCGCAGCGCCAGCTCAACCACGACCGCCGCGAGCTGCGCGAAGACTGGCGCGACTATCGCCAGGCCCACCGCGGCGAGTTCCGCCGCCCCGCCTATGCCGGTCCGCGCGGCTATCGCTATCGCCCGGTCGCCGTGGGCTACCGCTTCCAGCCGGCCTATTACGGCAGCCGCTACTGGGTGAACGACTATGGCCGCTATCGCCTGCCCGCGCCGCGCGCCGGCCACCGCTGGGTTCGCTACGGCAATGACGTGGCCATGGTGAACATGCGTTCGGGCCGCGTCGTCACCGTCCACAACAGCTTCTTCTTCTAATAAAACCGCCACCGGCGCCGGGAAGGGCGCCGGACGAGTCCCAGGCGGGTCGCGAGGGCCCTCGGTGCGAACCGGGGGCCCTTTCTCGTGCTTCCCGTGCGGCAGACCGATCTTGCCGGGGCGGCGGTCGAGCGGCTAGCCTTCGGTCATGACAAGGACGACCTCCGCCGCCAGGATCCTGGCGCTCGCCCCCCTGTTCGCGCTGGGACTTTCGCTCGCAGGCTGCAAGAAGGACGCGGCCCAGCCCGAAGCCACCGCCACGGCCAGCGCCGAAGCGAGCGAGGAGGCGACCGAGACCGCGCCCATGCGTGCCGAGGACTGGATTCGCGCGAATCACCGCGACGCGCTCACCAGCGATCTCGGCAAGCTGCAATATGCCACGGCGGAGACCGACCTTGACGGTGACGGCACGCCTGAAGTGCTGGTCTATCTAGGCGGCCCGATGTTCTGCGGCACCGGCGGGTGCAACCTCGCGGTGCTGAAGCGGCAGGATGGCGATCTGGTCCAAGTGAGCGAGACGAGCGTGGTGCAGCTTCCGGTGGGCGTGCTGGACAGCAAGTCGCACGGCTGGCGCGATCTGGCCGTCACCGTGTCGGGCGGCGGCATGGCGGAAGGCATCTCTCGCCTGCGCTTCAGCGGCAGGGGCTATCCCACCAATGCCAGCGTGGAAGTGAGCGCGGGCGCGGCGGCGATCAGCAAGCCGCTCATTGCGGAAGACGCGCTCAAACCGCTCGACTAGAGCCGCCTCATGGCTCTGAAACGCGCCGGGATCAGCGCATCAGCCATCGGCGGAAGGCGGCATTGACCGCGTCGGGCTGCTCCATCGGCGCCATGTGCCCGGCATCGGCGATGACCTCGTAGGCCGCGCCCGAATCGGACCCAACATCGGCTGAGGCCATGGCCTGCGCCATTTCCTCGGCAAGGTGGGGCGGAGTGAGGGCGTCGGCCGCGCCGACCATGACCATGGCCGGGACGGTGATCGTGCCTAGCGTCGCCAGCGAATCGGCGCGGTCGATGATCGCGGCCTGCTGGTCCATGTATGTCCCGAAACCGACGCGCAGGGCCATCTGCACGACTTCCTCGAACAGCGCCTCGGGGCAGTCCGGCGCCACGAGTTGGCGCAGCGATCCGCGCAGGACATGTTCGAAGCCGCGCGCCTGGGCGGTGCGGATAGCCGCGCGGCGCAGTTCCGCCTGGGGCTGGGTATCGGCCCGCGCATTGGTGTCCACCAGGGCGAGCCGCGTCACCCGCTCCGGGGCGCGGCGCCAGATTTCCATGGCGACGTAGCCGCCCATCGAGAATCCCGCGATCGCGAACCGCTCCGGCGCGGCATCGAGCACGCGGCTGGCCATGAGGGGAATCGAATCGTCTTTCAGCGTATCGCCGATGGAGATGTCGGCCATGTCCGAAAGCCCCGCGATCTGCGCCTGCCAGACGTGACGGTCGCAGGAAAGCCCGGGAACGAGGACCAGCGCTTGCCTTTCGCTCACGCGGCGACCGGGCTCAGCAGCCTGGCGGAAACGGCATTATAGCCGCCTTCGGTCAGTTCCACCGTGACCATGTCGCCCACGGCGACATCGCCGTCGAAATAGACCGATTGCAGCCAGGGCGACTTGCCGAGCCACTGCCCGGGCAGCTTGCCCTTGCGTTCGACCAGCACCTGGCAGGTCTTGCCGACCGAGGCCACGTTGAAGGCGGTCTGGTCGCGGCCGAGCGCGGCCTGGAGGCGGACGATACGCTCGGTCATCACTTCGGCGGGGATCTGGTCTTCCATCGTCGCGGCGGGCGTGCCGGCACGGGGCGAATACTTGAAGCTGAAGCACTGCGCATAGCCGACCGCATCGACCAGCCTGAGCGTATCCTCGAAATCGGCGTCGGTCTCGCCGGGGAAACCGACGATGAAGTCGCCCGAAAGTGCGATGTCGGGCCGGACGGCGCGCACGCGGTCGAGGACCTTGAGATAGCTTTCGGCCGTGTGGCTGCGATTCATCGCTCTCAGCACCCGGTCGCTGCCGGCCTGCACGGGCAGGTGGAGGAACGGCATCAACTTTTCGACATCGCCATGGGCGGCGATCAGCGCCTCGGTCATGTCGTTGGGGTGGCTGGTGGTGTAGCGGATGCGGGCAAGCTCGGGAATGTCCGCCAGCTCGCGAATCAGCCCGTCCAGGCCGATGCGCCGTCCGCGTGCATCCTCGCCGTACCAGGCGTTCACGTTCTGGCCGAGCAGCATGATCTCGCGCGCACCGGCGTCGATCAGGCGGCGCGCCTCGTCCATCAGGGCGGCGTGGGGGCGGGAGACCTCGGCGCCGCGCGTATAAGGCACGACGCAATACGTGCAGAACTTGTCGCAGCCTTCCTGAACGGTGAGGAATGCCGTCGGGCCGGACCGCCTGCGGCCACCCTGATTTCGGGCGGGCAGGGCGTCGAACTTGGTTTCGGCCGGCATGTCGGTATCGGTCACGCGGCGGCCGGCAGTGGCCTCGCGGATCATGTCGGGCAGGCGGTGATAGGCTTGCGGGCCGACCACCATCTTCACCGCGGGAGCGCGCCGCATGATCTCGTCGCCCTCGGCCTGGGCCACGCAGCCGGCCACCGCGATGAGGGGCGATGAGCCATCCTCTCGGCGCAGGCGGCCAATGTCGGAATAGACCTTTTCCGCCGCCTTTTCACGGATATGGCAGGTGTTGAACACGACCAGGTCGGCCTCTTCGCCTTCCGGCGCGGCCGCGATGCCCTGGTCCGTGAGCAATTCGGCCATGCGCTCGCCGTCGTAGACGTTCATCTGACAGCCGAAGCTCTTGACCCGGTAGGTCCTGGGATTCTGGGTTGATGGCATGCGCGGGCCGATACACGCGTTTCGGGCGATTTTGAAGCGGCTGCGTTCGGGGTGCTCCGCGCGAGACCGGCATCGCCGGCCGGCACTCTGGCCTCGCAGCCTGTTCCCCTTTCGCTGCACTTGGGGTATTCGCGCGCGCCATGACCATTACAAACAGCGATCACCAGACCCTTTACGCCGCCTTTGCGGGCCACCTCAACGCCGCGCTCGATGCGCTCGAAGCGGCCGGCACGCTGCCCGGCGGTCTGAAGCGAAGCGCGATCACGGTCGAGCCGCCGCGCGACACCTCGCATGGCGACCTCTCGACCAATGCCGCGATGGTCCTGTCCAAGCCCGCCGGCATGAAGCCGCGCGACCTGGCCGATGCGCTGGTGGCGGAGCTGTCGAAGCTCGACGCGGTCACTTCGGCGGAAATCGCCGGCCCCGGCTTCATCAACTTGCGCCTCTCGGACGCCACCTGGATCGCCGAGCTGCGCGCGATCGCCGCGCTCGGCGCGGACTACGGCCGTTCGGCCATGGGCGGCGGCACCACCGTCAATATCGAATATGTCTCCGCCAACCCCACCGGCCCGATGCACATGGGCCACTGCCGCGGCGCAGTGGTGGGCGATGCACTGGCGACGCTGCTCGAATATGCCGGGCACAAGGTCATCAAGGAATATTACGTCAACGACGCCGGCGCCCAGGTGCAGGTGCTCGCCCGCTCGGCCCATGTCCGCTACCGCGAGGCGCTGGGCCATGAAGTGGGCGCCATTCCCGAGGGTCTCTATCCGGGCGAATACCTCATTCCCGTGGGCCAGCAGCTCGCCGCCGAATTCGGCGACAAGTTTGCCGAGGCGCCCGAATCGGAATGGCTGACGCTGTTCCGGGAAAAGGCCGTCGCCGCGATGCTGGTGATGATCAAGCAGGACCTCGCGCTGCTGGGCATCCATCACGACCTGTTCTCCTCGGAAGCCGAGCTTCAGGCTTCGGGCAAGCCGGACGAGGCGGAAGCGTGGCTGCGCGCCAAGGGCCTCGTCTACGACGGCGTGCTCGAAGCGCCCAAGGGCAAGACGCTGGAGGACTGGGAAGCCGTGGAGCTGCCGCTGTTCCGCTCGACCCAGTTCGGCGATGACCAGGACCGCCCGATCAAGAAGTCCGACGGCACCTGGACCTACTTCGGCGCCGACCTTGCCTACCATTTCCAGAAGGCCCAGACCGCCGACGCGCTGGTCGACATCTGGGGCGCCGACCATGCGGGCACCGTCAAGCGCATCAAGGCTGCCGTCGCCGCCATGACCGGCGCCGATGGAGAGCCGACGCCGTTCGAGATCAAGCTGGTGCAGATGGTCCAGCTGCTGCGCGATGGCGAGCCGGTGAAGATGTCCAAGCGTTCGGGCAACTTCGTCACGCTGGCCGAAGTCGTCACTGAAGTGGGCAAGGACGTGGTGCGCTTCACCATGCTCACCCGCAAGCCGGAAGCGCAGATGGACTTCGACTTCGCCAAAGTGGTGGAAGCCTCGAAGGACAACCCGGTGTTCTACGTGCAATACGCCAATGCCCGCGTCCACTCGACGCTGCGCAAGGGCGAGGCCGAAGGCGGGTTCAAGCCCTCGGGCGAAAACCTCGAACTGCTGGGCCCGGAAGAACTGGAACTGGTCAAGCTGGCCGCGCAGTTCCCCCGCATCGTCGAGGCCGCTGCGGCCGCGCGCGAGCCGCACCGCATCGCCTTCTTCCTTGGCGACGTTGCCGCGGCCTTCCATGGCTACTGGAATCTCGGCAATGACCGCGTCGAAAAGCGCTTTGTTAACGCTGCCGACGGTAACCTGACCGGCGCACGGCTGTTCCTTGCTGCGCAGATCGGGCAGCTTGTCCGCAATGGCCTCGCGCTCCTGGGCGTCGAGGCGGTGGAGGAAATGTAAGTCATGGCGAACTGGGG
Organism: Novosphingobium sp. PhB55; assembly: GCF_004368805.1. NCBI lineage: Bacteria > Pseudomonadati > Pseudomonadota > Alphaproteobacteria > Sphingomonadales > Sphingomonadaceae > Novosphingobium > Novosphingobium sp. PhB55. Next base: position 159,674 of record NZ_SODQ01000003.1, read on the forward strand.
CCAGAATCGGGACGAAGGCAATCGGGACGAAGGCGATCGGGGTGTCGACCAGGGCGGTGAAAGCCGTCGGGGGACCTTCCATGACGACCTGAACGCGGGCCGTTCCGCAGGAGCCCCGGCTTTCGAGGATGCCGCTCATTCGAATTCGGGCCAGCCTGAGGCCGAATCCGGCAAGCTGGAACTCGGCGACGACGACGTGCGCCTGCCCTGGCTGGAAGGCGAGGACGAGGAGTTCGAGGACCAGCAGGGCGGTGCCTCGGGGCAGACTTTGCTGCTCGTCGTCCTTGCCGTCATCGCCATACTGGTCATCGTCGGCGGGATTTGGTGGGCCACGCGCCAGAAGTCGGAACAGCCGCTTGTCGCCAGCGGCGGCGTGATCGAGGCCCCGAAGGAGCCTTACAAGACGCGGCCGGAAAATCCGGGCGGAGACGTCGTGGCGGGCACCGGAGACACCAGCTATGCGGTTGCCGAAGGGCAGAGCCGCCTGCCGCAGATCGGACGGGGCGAAGCGCCGGGTCCGGGCTTCGGCGGCCAGTCCGCCGTTCCGGCCGCCCCGCCTGCGCCTTCCGGCAAGCCTGCTGCCGGGCCCAGCGCGCCCGCCAGTGCCGCTAGTGCCGCCAGTGCCCCGGGCAAACCGGAACCGGTCGTCAGCGGCGTCGGCGTGCAAGTGGGCGCCTATACCTCGAAGCCGACCGCCGAGGCAGGCTGGAACGCGCTCAAGGTGCAGTATCCGGGACTTTCCGGGGTGAACCACCGCATCGTCGAGGGGCAGGCCGATATCGGCAAGGTCTATCGCCTCCAGGCCGTCCCTGGAGACCTTGCTGCGGCGCGCGCGCTCTGCAGCGGGATGCGTTCCGCCGGATTGAGCTGCCAGGTGAAGCAGTAACGGACCGGCGCGGCCAGGAGATGCCGGCCCGGGCTTTTCTCGGACTGGCATCAGGGACGAATCGGAACTTCGGCAGGCCCTTTGGGCCGCGCCGAAGTTTCGTTCTTTCCGCATGACGTGACCGCGCCGCCCGCGCCCTTGCTTTCCACATCTGCAAACCGGGGCTTCCTTGCGAAAGCCGCGAAATTCTGCGACCAAGCGCGATTATGACACCCGCCATCTTCGGCCTTTCCGGGCTGACTCTCAGTGCCGACGAGCGCGCGTTCTTTCGCGATGCCGACCCTGCCGGCTACATCCTGTTCGGCCGCAATGTGCAGGACCGCGAACAGGTGCGGGCACTCACCGAGGATCTGCGCGCCATCCACGGCCGCGACCGGCTCTACATCACCATCGACCAGGAAGGCGGCCGTGTCGCGCGGATGAAGCCGCCCGTCTGGGGCGCCTATCCGCCGGGCGAGGCGTTCGACAGGCTCTATGATCTCGCGCCCGCCAGCGCCATCGAGGCGGCGCGCGACAATGCCGAGGCTCTCGGCCTCGACCTTGCCGAAGTGGGCCTGACGGCCGACTGCCATCCCCCGCTCGACGTGCGCCACCCCGGCGCGCACGACATCGTCGGCGACCGTTCCTTCGGCGCGGACCCGATGCGCGTGGCCGCGCTGGGCCGCGCGACGCTGCAGGGGCTGGCGCGCGCCGGCATCGTCGGCTGCGTCAAGCATATCCCCGGCCACGGCCGCGCCCTGGCGGACAGTCACAAGGAACTGCCCACGGTGGAGGTTGGCGAAGAGGAACTGGAGCGTGACATCGAGCCGTTCCGAACGCTTCGCGATGCCCCTTTCGGCATGACCGCCCATGTCCGCTACACCGCCTGGGACGCGGAGAATCCGGCCACGCTCTCACCCTTCGTGATCCGCGAGATCATCCGCGAGCGCATCGGTTTCACGGGGCTGCTGATGAGCGACGACCTCGACATGCAGGCGCTCTCGGGCAGCGTGCCCGAACTTGCGGCGCAGGCGATCGCGGCGGGCTGCGACCTGGCGCTCAACTGCTGGGCGAAGATGGACGACATGACCGGCATCGCCGCGCGGTTGCCGTGCATGCCGCCCGAGACCGCGGAAAAGCTGGCGCGGGCACTGGCGTCGGTGGAGGGCATCGCCGCAACCGGCACTCATGCCGAGCTGATCGCCCGGCGCGACGCCCTGCTGGCGCTGGCGGCCTGACGATGAACGCGCCTGCCGAGCTTCCTTTCGGCCTGCCCGGCGCCGATGCAGGCTGGGACGGCGAGGACCGGGCCGAGGCCCGCAAGGAAGCGCTCTATCTGGAAATCGATGGCTGGGAAGGCCCGCTCGACCTCCTGCTGGACCTCGCGCGGCGGCAGAAGGTAGACCTTCGGCGGATTTCCATCCTGGAGCTGGTCGCGGCCTATCTCGATTATATCGAGCAGGCCGAGGCGCTGCGTCTCGAACTCGCGGCGGACTACCTGGTGATGGCGGCCTGGCTCGCCTACCTGAAGTCCGCGCTGCTGCTGCCGAAGGACGAGCAGGCCGACCCCAGCCCCGAAGAACTCGCCTTGCGCCTGCAACTGCGCCTGCAGCGCCTTGGTGCCATGCGTGAGGCCGCGGCGCGGCTGATGGGCCGAAACCGGCTGGGCCGCGACGTGTTCCTGCGCGGCGCGCCAGAGGGCCTGCGGGTCGAGCGCAAGTCGGCCTGGCAGTGCTCGTGGTACGATCTCGTGCGCGCTTATGGGGACGTGAAAGTCCGCAGCCAGCCGGTGGTCCACATGGTCCGCGAACGCATGGTCATGACGCTCGACAGCGCCATCGCCCGGGTCTCCTCGATGCTCGGCGTCTCGCTGGACTGGATGGACTTGCGCGATTTCCTGCCGCCCGCCAGCGACACCTGGGCCAATCCGCAATTGCGCCGCTCCGCCCTGGCATCCAGCTTCGTCGCCGCGCTGGAACTGGCGCGCACCGGCCGGGCCGAGATCGCGCAGGAGCAGACTTTCGGGCCGCTTCGCCTCAAGGCATGCAAATAATGACCGAACCGACCGACGACCTCGTCCGCGCCGTGGAGGCGACGCTTTTCGCTGCCGAGCAGCCGATGACGGTCGAGCAGATCTCGAACCACCTCGGACAGGCCGACGTGCGCCCGGCGCTTGCCGAGCTGGAGCGGCATTATCGCGCGCGCGGGGTGCTGCTGGTGGAGCGCGGCAAGCGCTGGCACTTCGAGACGGCGCCCGACCTTGCGCATCTGCTGCGCCGCGAGAAGGAGGACTTGCGCCGCCTCTCGCGCGCGGCCACCGAAGTCCTGGCGATCGTTGCGTATCACGAGCCGGTCAGCCGCGCCGAGATCGAGGCGATCCGCGGGGTGCAGACCGCCAAGGGCACGCTCGACGTGCTGATGGAGGCGGGCTGGGTGCGTGTAGCGGGCCGCCGCGAAGTGCCCGGGCGCCCGGTGATCTACGCCACCACGCCCGATTTCCTGGCGCATTTCGGGCTCGGCTCCCTGAAGGAATTGCCGGGACTGGAAGAACTTCGCGCGGCCGGCCTGCTCGATCCTGTGGATGACGACATGATCCAGACCGGCCTGCGCCCCGGCAAGGTTCCCGGCGAAGACGAGGAAACGGCCGAGGACCCGGCGGAAGACCTCGACGAGCGCGACCTTTTCGGAGAAGATGACGGTTAGGCTACCGGCGCCGGTCAGAATAATGACAGGCTGGCAACTTGGCGGGAAAGTGCCTAGATGGGCTCTATGCGGTCGGAATCGATCGCACGGTTTTTGGAGTTGAGGTTATGGGTAGCTTCTCGATCTGGCACTGGATGATCGTCCTGGTGATCGTGCTCGTGCTGTTCGGACGCGGCCGCGTGTCGGAAATCATGGGTGACTTCGGCAAGGGCATCAAGAGCTTCAAGCAGGGCATGAACGAGGAGGAGAACAAGTCCACTCCCGCGCCCGCCCCGCAGATCACCGCCCAGCAGGGCGATGCCCCGGTAGCCCCCTCGGTCACTCCGGCCAAGGCCGAGAACAAGACCGAGCAGTCCTAAGCGCCTGACGGACCCGCGCGCGCTATGTTCGACGTAGGTGCTTCCGAACTGTTGATGATCGTCATCGTGGCGGTCGTCGTCATCGGTCCCAAGGACATGCCGATGGCGATGCGCACGGCTGGGCGATGGATCGGCAAGATGCGCAAGATCTCCGGTCATTTCCGCTCGGGCATCGACGCCATGGTGCGCGAAGCCGAGCTGGAGGAGATGGAGCGCAAATGGCGGGAGCAGAACGAGGCCATCATGAAGGCCAATCCCGTTCTGCCGGACATGAACCAGATGCAGGCCCCCACCGGCACGTCTCCCTCGATCCCGCAGCTGGCCGAAGACGCGCCGGTCGCGGGCGGAGAGGCGGGCGCTGAAACGGTGCAGGCGACCGGCAATGCCACGGCCCAAAGTCCCGGCAAGCCGGATAACGCGGGCAAGCCCGAGGCAGCCGCTCCCGGCGGGCAGGCCGAATTCCACCTCCCCCCGCCGCCCCCCTGATAGAAGCGCGCCATGCAGCCATTCCGCATATCCGATATCGACGATTCGCAGGCCCCGCTGCTCGAACACCTTGTCGAGCTGCGCGCCCGCCTGCTTCGGGCCTTCCTGGCCTTTGCGGTGGCATTTGGCATCTGTTTCTACTTCTCGGGCGACATCTTTTCGTTTCTGGTCCGCCCGCTGACCGAGGCTTTCCCGCCCGGCCAGGGCCGGTTGATCTATACCAAGCTCTATGAAGCCTTCTTCGTGGAAGTGAAGATCGCGCTGTTCGCGGCGTTCTTCGTCAGCTTCCCGGTGATCGCCAACCAGATCTGGGCTTTCGTGGCGCCGGGCCTCTACGCCAAGGAAAAGAAGGCGTTCCTGCCGTTCCTGGTGGCGACGCCGATCCTCTTCACCATGGGCGCGGCCCTGGCCTACTACGTCGTCATGCCTACGGCGTTCCACTTCTTCCTCGGTTTCGAGGGTCAGAAGGGCGGGCTCAAGCTGGAAGCTCTGCCCGGCACCGGCGACTATCTTGCGCTGGTCATGCAGTTCATCCTGGCTTTCGGCATCAGCTTCCTGCTGCCGGTGCTGCTGATGCTGCTCAACCGTGCCGGCATCATCACCCGCGCGCAGTGCGTTGGCGCGCGTCGCTATGCCATCGTCGGCATCTTCATCATCGCTGCCGTCGCCACCCCGCCCGACGTCGTTTCGCAGCTCCTTCTCGCCGTGCCGCTTCTGGCGCTCTACGAAGGTACGCTGGTGTTCATGTGGTTCACCGAGAAGCGCGACGCGCGCGACAAGGCTGCGGAGGACGATGTTCCTGCCCCGGTCGAAGGCAGCACGCCCGCCGTCTGAGCGGGCGGGCGCTTCGGGCGCCCTGACATCTGGGATACCGCTCCGGCTTCGCGGCTGATTGGGCGTCGTTCCGCGCCAAAGTCGCGATCAGGCTGTGAGATGGCCTTGGGTTTGCCAAGGGACGAGCCGGCCCGCGCCGATCTCGCCCTCCGAACCTCCAGCTCTCAAACCTCCGGCGGCCGACTTCTCAGCGGCCGGGTGTGTCCTTGGCCGGAATCACCCGGTCCTTTGCCGCGGACCAGGCCATCTGGCCGCCGATCCAGGTCTCCATGACCTTGGTGGCGCGCAGTTGTTCCGGCGTTGCCAGCATGGGATCGGCATCCACGAAGAGGAAGTCCGCCCGGTAGCCCTTGGCGATCCGCCCGAGACGGTCTTCCGCGAACATCGCATAGGCGGCGCCCGTGGTGTAGGCATTGAGCGCGAGTTCGCGGCTCACGGCCTCCTGCGGCTGCCATCCGTTGAACGGCTGGCCGTCCGCACCCTGGCGGGAGATGGCGACCGCAAGGCCGACGAAAGGCTGGGACGGTTCGACGGGAGTGTCCGACCCGAAGGCGAGCGTCGCGCCGGTGGCCGCGATCGACTTCCAGGCATAGGCCCCGGCCAGACGCGCCGGGCCCAGCCGCGCTTCGGCCATGGTGCGGTCCGACGCTTCGTGCTGCGGCTGCATCGAGGCGATCGTGCCGAACTTTCCGAAGCGGGGGATGTCTGCCGGATCCACGATCTGCGCATGCTCGACGCGCCAGCGCCGATCGCCCTTGTAAGTGGCCGAAAGGTCCGCGATCGAGGCGAGCACGGTGGCATTCGCCTGATCGCCGATGGCGTGGACGGCGACCTGGAAATTATCCATGGCCGCGCGGCTCATCAGGTTGCCCAGCTGCGTCTCGTTCATGCGCGGCAGGCCCTTGCTCTCCGGCGCATCGGCGTAAGGCGCCTTGAGCCAGGCGCCGCGCGATCCCAGCGCGCCGTCGAGATAGAGCTTCACGCCGTTCATCTTGAGATGATCGTCATAGAGCCACGGCGTAGGGCGAGGGCCACCGATCAGCGCCATGTTGTCCACGCCGTCGGCATACGTGACGATGCGGATACGCAGGCGGCTGGCGTCGGCGGCGCGGCGCATGGCCTGCCAGTCGTCTATCGAGGTGCCCATGTCGGCAATAGCGGTGACGCCTTGCGCCAGCAGCGCGAGCTGCGCTTCGCCGAGCGCGGTGTCGCGATCTTCCGGACGGGGCCTGGGCATTTTCGATTCGATCAGCGCCATGGCGCCGTCCACGAAGACGCCGGCGGGCTGCTTGCCGCCGCTCAGGCGCAGAATCTCGCCGCCTTGCGGCACGGCGGTGGCGGCAGTGACCCCGGCGGCGGAGATGGCGGCCGAATTCGCCCAGCCGGCATGGCCGTCGACGCGGACCAGCCAGGCGGGCTTGCCGCCTGTCGCCCGGTCCAGTTCGGCGGCGGTGGGCATGCGGTCGAGCCCCCACTGCGCCTGGTTCCAGCCGCTGCCCAGGATCCAGGGCGCGTCGGGATGGGCGGCGGCCCAGGCGGTGATGCGCGCGAGGGCCTCGTCAAGCGACTTGGCCATCGTCAGGTCCAGCGTCATCTTCGCAAAGCCGGTGGCCATGACATGCCCATGCGCGTCGATCATGCCGGGCACGACGTGGCGACCCTTGCCGTCCACCTGGTAGTCGACCTTCTTCGGGCGCTTGTCCCCATGGCGATAGACTTCGGCGATCCGGCCGTCCCGGTCGATCAGGAAGCCTTCGAAGCGTTCGACGCCGCCCTTGCCGTCACCCGTCACGCCCTCGACATTGTCGACCAGCACATCGGCCAGAGCGGCGGGCGCCAGCGCGGGACCTGCCGCGATGGCGGTGGAAGCAAGCAGCAGCGCCAGGGCTGCGCCGGTTCTGGAATTCACTTGATACCCTTCTTGGGGAGGCGCTTGATGATGGCGCTGGTGTCGAGGCGGCCGCCGCCTTGAGCCTGGATGTCCGCGAAGAACTGGTCGATCAGTGCGGCCACGGGCAGCGAGACGCCAAGGCCGCGCCCTTCGTCCAGGCTGAGGCCCAGATCCTTGCGCATCCAGTCGATCGCGAAGCCGAAGTCGAACTTGTCCTCGTTCATCGTCTGCCAGCGGTTGTCCATCTGCCAGGACTGGGCAGCGCCGCCCGAGATCGCTTCGTAGACTTTGTCCATGTCGAGGTGCGAGGCCTGGGCGAAGCGCACCGCTTCCGCCAGCGCGGCAACATTGCCGGCGATGCAGATCTGGTTGGCCATCTTGGCGATCTGGCCGGAGCCGGCCTTGCCGACATGGACGATGCGGGTGGAATAGGCCTCCATCACCGGATGAGCCGCCTCTATCGCCTCATCGCGGCCGCCGCACATCAGTGTGAGCGTGCCTTTCTCGGCACCGATCTGCGATCCCGTCATCGGCGCATCGACGCAGTGGATGCGAAGGTCCCGCGCCTCGACCGAAATCTGGCGGGCGATACGGGCGGAAACGGTGGTGTGGTCGATGAAGACGCCGCCCTTCTTCAGCATGCGGAACACGCCGTTGGGGCCGAGCACGACTTCGGAAAGATCGTCGTCATTGCCGACGCAGGTGATGACCACATCGGCATCTTGCGCGGCGTGGGCCGGGTTGGCGGCGATGCGATGGGCAAGGCCGGGGTTGTCCTGCGACCATTTGTGTGCCCGCTCGGGAGAGCGGTTGAAGATGGTGAGTTCGTGACCGGCCAGGGCGATATGCCGCGCGATTGCGCCGCCCATGACACCCAGGCCGATGAAGGAAACCTTGCGTTTTTCGCTCATGGCAAGCGTTCTAGCGCTTTTTGCACGAAAGCAAACCGCAAGCGGCAGGGAAATCTGTTCGTTCCGGCGCAGTCTTCGGGCAGCGCGGCGGGGGAAGGCTTCGGCGGCAAAGGGATTTTGGACAACAATATTACAGCGTCCATCGAAAGCGAGAATTTTTCCTATCGCGCGGCTTTCCATTCGGCACGCTTTCCTTTACCCGCGGCCACCATGGAACAGCCATTGCTCAAGATCGCTGCGGAGCCCGAAGTGGCCACGCTGACTGCCGAAGACATTCGTGCGGCCGCGGAGCGCATTATGGGCAAGATCGTCCGCACGCCGACGCTCTATTCCACGACGCTCAGCGCGATCACGGGCGCCGAGATCTGGCTCAAGTTCGAAAACCTCCAGTTCACTGCCGCCTACAAGGAACGCGGCGCTCTCAATGCCCTTCTCCTCCTGGATGAGGCGCGCAAGTCGCGCGGCGTGATCGCCGCTTCGGCCGGCAACCATGCGCAGGGCCTGTCGTATCACGGCACCCGGCTCGGCGTGCCCGTCACCATCGTCATGCCGCGCACGACGCCGACCGTGAAAGTCATGCAGACGGAGAGCGTGGGCGGCAAGGTCGTGCTGGAAGGCGAAAGCTTCGACGAGGCCTATGCTCATGCCCGCAAGCTGGAAACGGAACTGGGCCTGACCTTCATCCACCCCTTCGACCATCCGCACGTCGCGGCGGGGCAGGGCACCGTGGCGCTGGAGATGCTGGAGGACGTGCCGGACCTGGACACGCTTGTCCTGCCGATCGGCGGCGGCGGGCTGGCCACCGGCATGTGCACGGCAGCGCGGGCGATCAACCCGGACATCCGCCTCGTCGGCGTGGAAGCGCAGCTCTATCCCTCGATGTACAACCTGCTGAAGGGCACCAGCCTGCCCATCGGCGGGGATACGCTGGCAGAGGGTATCGCCGTATTCTCGCCGGGGCAGTTCACGTCCTCGGTCCTGCGCGACTTGCTGGACGAGTTCCTGCTCGTCAGCGAATCGGGCATCGAAAGCGCGCTCGCGCTGCTGCTGCAGATCGAAAAGACCCTTGTCGAGGGCGCGGGCGCCACCGGCCTGGCCGCGGTCATGGCGAATCGCGAGCTGTTCGCGGGCCGCAAGGTCGGCATCGTGCTTTCGGGCGGCAATATCGACACGCGTCTGCTGGCTAACGTGCTCTTGCGCGATCTCGCCCGTTCCGGCCGCCTTGCCCGCCTGCGCATCGGCCTGCAGGACCGCGCCGGCGCGCTGTTCAAGGTCGCCAAGGTGTTCCACGAGCACAACGTGAACATCATCGAAGTCTTCCACCAGCGCATCTTCACGCACTTGCCGGCCAAGGGCCTGGTCACCGAGATCGAGTGCGAGGCGCGCGACAAGGACCAACTCGATGCCCTCGTGGCCGCGCTGCGGCGCGAAGGCTACGAAGTGAAGCAGGTCGAAACCGAATAGACCGTACTCTGCCGCCGGGGCGACTCGGCAGGAATGCAGATCGGCAGGGACGCGGACCGGCAGCGGGCGGGCGGTTTCGACCGGCCTTCCGCTCGGGCCGGATTCGGGGGCCGATTCGGGTCTGCACCGCAAGGCTTCCCGTTCCTCTATAAGGGAATAAGGCGCGGCCTTGCGTGCAGGGCTGAAAGGAGTAGGGGGCACACGCCTGAATCGCCGCAGGTCAGGCGTTAACGGCGCGCGTCAAATCTGCTAACCTTCATCCGGAAGAAAGAACCAATCCGGGACAACCGGACGAAATCGCCACCCAGTTGGTCCCGATTCCGATACGGGTCGGGCTCCTTTCGTGGTTAAAACGCTTTCAACCGGCGCAAGCCCTATGCATATTCAAGGCTAACACGGAAACTTCGCCGGCGTCGCGGTGGGCTTCCAGCAGGCTAGAGGATAAGTTTCGTCCGTGACGGCACCCGTTCGTTTTCCCCGGTTCTTCGTGACCAGCCCGGCGCCATGCCCCTATCTGCCGGGTCGCAGCGAGCGGAAGGTCTTTACCGAACTCAAGGGGCCGCACGCCGATTCCCTCAACGATGCGCTGGGCCGCATCGGGTTCCGGCGCAGCCAGACCGTGGCCTATCGCCCCTCCTGCCTGGATTGCAATGCATGCGTCTCGGTGCGTGTCGTGGCAGAGGAATTCGCGCCCTCCGGCACGCAGAAGCGTTTGGTCAAGCGCAATGCAGACCTTGTCGCCACCGTGTGCCGCCCCTGGTCCACCAGCGAGCAGTTCGATCTGCTTCAGCGCTATCTCGCCGTCCGCCATCCGGAAGGCGGGATGACGGCGATGGATGAAGTCGATTTCGCGGACATGGTGGAGCATACCCCGGTCACCAGCTACGTGATCGAATATCGCGAGCCCTCGGATGACGGCGTCACACCCGGCCGCCTGGTCGGCGCCTGCCTGACGGACCGCCAGTGCGACGGTCTTTCGATGATCTACAGCTTCTACGATCCGCATCACGAAGGACGTCAGGGGCTGGGCACTTACATCATCCTCGACCACATCCAGCGCGCGACGGAGATGGGGCTGGCCTATGTCTACCTGGGCTACTGGGTCGAAGGCGCGCCGCGGATGCAGTACAAGGTCCGCTTCCGTCCCATGGAGAAACTGGGCCGCGCGGGCTGGGAGCGTATCGCGCCGGTGGAGCACGATCGCCTGATCGCCGCCGCCGTCGCCAATCCCCGCAGCCGCGACGCCGTGAACGAAGGCGCGCGCAAGGACGGCGTGCCCTCCATCACACGGTAAGCTGCCGGTTTCGTACATCGCGCCAGCCGAATTGACGGCCGGCGCCGGGGCCGGCCGTCTTCCCGTCACGGCGTCAGATAGAGCGCCGCTTCTTCGGCGCGCCGCCGCTTCAGGCCTTCCAGCACTTTGCCGTCATTGTAGATCCATTTCCCGAACTGCACCGCCGCTTCGGCAAAGCGGCCCTCGCGGTGCAGCTTCGTCAGCGTGGCATCGGCGATGGCGCCGGTGTTGTAGTGAAAGGACGTCAGGGCATCGAACTGATGCGGCGAAGTTGCCGCATCGCCGATGGCGGCGACGACCTCCTGGACGTATCGGGTGATTTCGCGGTCGAAGCGGGCATCGCACTGGGCCTGGGTCCAGACCGTCTCCGGCCCGATGTCCGCGCCGGTGGAGCCCCAGCCGATCGTCCAGGGCCTGCCGTCCTGGCTGCCGGGATCGGGATAGGCTTCGAACAGGCCGTCGGCGCGGCGTTTGGCGCAGCCTTCCCAGTTTTGGATCAGGGTTCGACCGGCAGACCCGAGCGTGTGGCCGGCCGGCAGGGACTCGCTGTCCTGGACCAGCGCATTGTCGATGGCGCGATCGAGCGCGGCGACTTCGCCGGAGGTGAATCCGCGCCCGAGCAGAAGGCGCACTTCGTCGAAAATCGGCTTGCGATGAAACATCGGCCTCTCCTTGTTTGAGGGAAAGGCCGATCAAGTAAGGCGGATGCAGGGCTGTAGGAAAACGGTTTCTTTTTGCGAGAACCGTTTCCCTACCCGATGCCCCTGATTTCAGGCCCGTTTTTCGGCCCGCTCAAACGTCGAGGTTGGCAACGTTCAGCGCGTTTTCCTGAATGAAGTCGCGGCGCGGTTCCACCACGTCGCCCATCAGGCGGGTGAAGATTTCGTCGGTGACGTCGGCGTCCTCGACCTTCACCTGGAGCAGGGCGCGGTTTTCCGGATCCAGCGTGGTTTCCCAAAGCTGATCGGCGTTCATCTCGCCAAGGCCCTTGTAGCGCTGGATGGACAGACCCTTGCGGCCGGTGGCCAGCACGGCGTCGAGCAGCTGCGAAGGACGGCTGATCGTATCGCCGCCTGCGACCGGGCGAGTCGCGGGTGCGTCCTCCTCGCCTTCGACGGCTTCCACTTCCACCGTCTCGGTGCCCGCGCGCACCAGGCGCGCGGTGGCCGCGTAGACTTCGGCATTTTCAGCGGCGATGCGGGCGAGCTTGCGGGCTTCGGCACTGGCGATGAAGCCGGCCTCGATCTTGTGATGATCGGTGACGCCGCGCCAGAGACGCTCGATCTCCAGGTTGCCGGCTTCGGTGAGGCGCGCGGTCCAGCGCGCTTCCGGGTCGCCGCGATCGAGCCAGCCGGCGGCACGGCTCAATGCGGCGGTGCGATCGGCCGCCGAAAGATCGGGTGCGAGCGCACCGGCGATCGCCAGGGCCTCGATGATGACCGGATCGAAGCGGCGGGGAACGAAGGCCATGATGTTGCGCATGCGGATCGCATGTTCGACCAGGGCTTCGAGGTCCGAACCCATGCGCGCGCCGCCACTGCTTTCCAGCACGCGGCCGGCCAGCCCGGCTTCGACCAGATAGCGGTCGAGCGCGGCGTTGTCCTTCAGGTAGACTTCGCTGCGGCCCTTGGCGACCTTGTAGAGCGGCGGCTGGGCGATGAAGAGGTGACCGGCGCGGATGATGTCCGGCATCTGGCGGTGGAAGAACGTCAGCAGCAGGGTACGGATATGCGCGCCGTCGACGTCGGCGTCGGTCATGATGACGATCTTGTGGTAGCGCAGCTTTTCCAGGTTGAAGTCGTCGCGGATGCCCGTGCCCATGGCCTGGATCAGCGTGCCGACTTCCTTCGAGGAAATTATGCGGTCGAACCGTGCGCGCTCGACGTTGAGGATCTTGCCCTTCAGCGGCAGGATCGCTTGGATCTTGCGATCGCGCCCCTGCTTCGCGGAGCCGCCTGCGGAGTCACCCTCGACCAGGAACAGTTCGCACTTGCTGGGATCGCGCTCCTGGCAGTCGGCCAGCTTGCCCGGCAGGGAGGCGATGTCCATCGCGCCCTTGCGCCGGGTCAGTTCGCGGGCGCGCTTGGCGGCTTCGCGCGCGGCGGCGGCGTCTACCACCTTCTGGATGATCGTCTTGGCGTGGCCTGGGTTTTCCTCCAGCCATTCGCTCATCTTGTCTGCCATGAGCGCTTCGAGCGGCTGGCGCACTTCCGAGCTGACCAGCTTGTCCTTGGTCTGCGACGAGAACTTGGGATCGGGCAGCTTGACCGAAACGATCGCGGTCAGGCCCTCGCGCATATCCTCGCCCGATAGCGAGACCTTTTCCTTCTTGAGCAGGCCCGAACGCTCTGCGTAGCCGTTGAGCGTGCGCGTCAGTGCGGCGCGGAACGCGGCAAGGTGCGTGCCGCCGTCACGCTGCGGGATGTTGTTGGTGAAGCAGAGCACGTTCTCGTAGTAGGAATCGTTCCATTCCAGAGCGACTTCCATGCCGATGCCGTCCTTGTCCGCGCCGATGGCGATCGGTTCGGGCATCAGCGCCTGCTTGTTGCGATCGAGATACTTCACGAAAGCGCCGATGCCGCCCTCGTAATAGAGGTCGTGCTCGATCGCTTCCTCATGGCGGTTGTCGCGCAGCTTGATGCGCACGCCGGAATTGAGGAAGGCCAGCTCGCGGTAGCGGTGCTCCAGCTTGTCGAAATCGAATTCGGTGACGTTCTTGAACGTGTCGGTCGAGGCCAGGAAGGTCACGCGCGTGCCCTTCTTGAAGCCGTTGTCGTCCGGATTGTCGCTGACCTTGGGGGCTACGCCGCGCACTTCCAGCGGGGCCACGGCGTCGCCATGGGCGAACTTCATCCAGTGTTCCTGGCCCTCGCGCCAGATCGTGAGTTCCAGCCATTCGGACAGGGCGTTGACCACCGAGACGCCGACGCCGTGCAGGCCGCCGGAGACCTTGTAGGCGTTGTCGTCCGAGGTGTTCTCGAATTTACCGCCCGCGTGAAGCTGGGTCATGATGACTTCGGCGGCCGAGACGCCTTCCTCGGCATGGATGCCGGTGGGAATGCCGCGGCCGTTATCTTCCACCGAAACCGATCCGTCGGCGTTGAGTTCGATCAGCACGAGGTCGCAATGACCTGCCAGTGCCTCGTCGATGGCATTGTCCGAAACTTCGAAGACCATGTGGTGCAGGCCCGAGCCATCGTCGGTATCGCCGATGTACATGCCCGGACGCTTGCGGACCGCGTCGAGTCCCTTGAGGACCTTGATCGAATCCGCGCCGTAGCTGTTCTGGTTCTTGCCGCTGTCGGAAACGTTGGCATCGGCGGCTGCGGTCGCGGGCGTGTTATCTTCGGTGCTTGCCATGGCGAGCATATAGGGTTTGACGGGCGCAAACCCAAGCAAAACCGGGTCCGCCTCGGGGCTTTTCCACAAGAGACGGAGCCGCTTGCGCCGCTCCGCCGCCAGACAGCGCCGAGTTGCGAAAAGTTGCACCCCGCTCACGAGAGAGGGAAGGCGCCCCTGCCGGGCAGGCAACAAAAAAGGCGGCCACGCGGGCCGCCCTTCTGTCTTGTCGGAAATGCCGGCCTCAGATGAGGGTGACGGCAAATGCCAGAGCGCTCACACCCAGCGCTGCAGCGAAACCGAACGTCTTTTCGACGATGGTCATGGAATTGCTCCTGCAAACTTCTTGTTCTGTTTTTTGTCGCATGCATGGCGCTTCTCGTCGTCATGCTGCAGGTGCGAGATAGGCGCTCTTGGAATTTTCACAACGTCGAAAGAAACAATATTGCTTGCATGTTTTGCAATTGCGTGCGGCGGCGTGCTGACGGGTCAAAATGGCGCGGGGGCGCCCGCGGATACTGGACACCTGCACTGTCCCGCTATAGTGGCCGCCCATGACTAATCAGACTTCTGGCCAGACTTCACAGCCGTCCGATTCCATCCTGATCGTCGACTTCGGCAGTCAGGTGACCCAGCTTATCGCCCGCCGCGTGCGCGAAGCCGGCGTCTATTCCGAGATCGCCCCTTTCAATGCCGCGAAGGAAGCTTTCGCCCGCATGAAACCGGCCGGCGTCATTCTCTCGGGCTCGCCGGCCTCGGTGCTCGATGAGAGCGGACCGCGCATTCCGGACGAGATTCTCGAAAGCGGCCTGCCGATGCTGGGCATCTGCTACGGCCAGCAGTCGCTGATGCACCAGCTTGGCGGCGAAGTGCTTTCCGGCGATTCGGGCGAATTCGGCCGCGCCTTCATCGAGATCGGTGACGACTGCGCGCTTTTCGATGGGCTGTGGTCCAAGGGCGAAAAGCACCAGGTGTGGATGAGCCACGGCGACAAGGTGACCAGCCTTGCCCCCGGCTTCCGCCCGGTCGCCTCCAGCGAAGGCGCGCCGTTCGCGGTGATCGCCAATGACGAGAAGCGCATCTACGCGATGCAGTTCCACCCCGAAGTCGTGCACACGCCCGACGGCGGCAAGCTGCTGAAGAACTTCGTGCGCCACGTCTGCGGCCTTGCCGGCGACTGGACCATGGCGGAGTTCCGCAAGACCAAGATCGACGAGATCCGCGCCCAGGTCGGTGACAAGCGCGTGATCTGCGGCCTTTCGGGCGGCGTCGATTCGGCGGTTGCCGCACTCCTGATCCACGAAGCGATCGGCGACCAGCTGACCTGCGTCTTCGTTGACGGCGGCATCCTGCGCATGGGCGAGGCCGAACAGGTCGTCAGCCTGTTCCGCGGCCACTACAATATCCCGCTGGTCCACGTCGATGCGTCGACGCTGTTCCTGAACGGCCTGGCCGGCGTGACCGACCCCGAGGCCAAGCGCAAGTTCATCGGCAAGACCTTCATCGACGTCTTCGAGGACGAAGCGAAGAAGATCGGCGGCGCCGAGTTCCTGGCGCAGGGCACGCTCTATCCGGACGTGATCGAATCGGTCTCGTTCACCGGCGGTCCTTCGGTGACGATCAAGAGCCACCACAATGTCGGCGGCCTGCCCGAGCGCATGAACATGAAGCTCGTCGAGCCGCTGCGCGAACTGTTCAAGGACGAAGTCCGCGTGCTGGGCCGCGAACTGGGCCTGCCCGACATCTTCGTCGGTCGCCATCCGTTCCCCGGGCCGGGCCTGGCGATCCGCATTCCCGGTGAAGTGACGCGCGAACGCTGCGACATCCTGCGCAAGGCCGATGCGATCTACCTTGAGGAAATCCGCAACGCGGGTCTCTACGACGCGATCTGGCAGGCCTTTGCGGTGCTGCTGCCGGTCAAGACCGTGGGTGTAATGGGTGACGGCCGCACGTACGACAATGTCTGCGCCTTGCGCGCGGTCACCTCGACCGACGGCATGACCGCGGACATCTACCCGTTCGACTCCGCCTTCCTCTCACGCGTGGCCACCCGCATCATCAACGAGGTGAAGGGCATCAACCGCGTCGTCTACGACTACACCTCGAAGCCGCCCGGCACGATCGAGTGGGAATGATCGCGCGAAAGCGCTGAGGTTCGAAGGGCCGGTATCCTGCGGGGTGCCGGCTCTTCTCGTTTCAGAGCAGGGTGCGGGGGCCTTCCAGTCTCAGCAGGAAGGCTTTGGCCTCAAGGCCGCCGGCGAAGCCGGTGAGGGTGCCGTTGGCGCCAACGACGCGGTGGCACGGGGCGATGATCGAGATCGGGTTGCGGCCGTTCGCCGCGCCTACCGCCCGGCTGCCGCCGGGATTTCCAAGCGCGGATGCGATCTGGCCGTAACTGCGCGTCTCGCCGAATGGTATCGCGAGCAGTTGAGCCCAGACGCTTTTCTGGAAATCCGTGCCGCGGAAATCGAGCGGGAGGTCGAACACTTCCCGTTTGCCCGCAAAATAGTCGCCGAGTTGGGCCTTGGCCGCCGTGATGACGGGATGGTCGTGGGCATCCTCGGTCGCTTCCAGGCGGACGCGGGCCGGATTGTCGTTCTCCCAGAGCACGGCGACGAGGCCGGAGTCGCTGGCGATCAGGGTGAGTTCGCCGATGGGCGAGGGCATTGTGCTTCGGGCGAGCGCCATGAAGCGGGTCTCCTGGGATGGGCGCGGCAAGGCGGGAGCGGAAGACTAGGTCAGCGCCGCCGCCAGGGCCAGTCCGTCACGCCGCCGGCCCACAGTGGCCACCAGATCAGCACCGGCTGCAGGGCAAGGCGCGGGACATGGTAAGCAAGGGGCAGGCCGCGACCGGGGTGGGCAAGGTCGATCAGCATATGCTGCAAGTTGGCGGGCCAGACGCAAAGGGCATAGGCGGCAAGGCCCCAGCCTGCAGCCTGGCGCAGCGCGGGCGAAACCGGTTGCAGCATGCCGATTGCACCCAGGATCTCGGCAATTCCGGTGAGGGCGACTACCAGGGCGGGGGCAGGCACCCAAGGCGGAACGATGGCGACGAACGGTCCGGGCAGCGCGAGGTGCAGAATACCCGCCGCGCCATAGAGCAGGCCGAGTATCCAGAGCGAGATGGTCCGGCGCGTCAGGTGCCCGCTCCAAAACGCATCAGGCGGCCACGGACGTTTCCGCAGCCGCCCTTTTCGCGGAACTTCTCTTTTCGGTTACTTGGCAGACGTGGTTTTCGGCTTCGTATAAGGCACGAAGTCCTGAAGGCCGACGAAACCGTTCCACATGCTGGGCGTGGTCCGATCGCGCAATTGCACGGTGTCGAGACGGCAGAGCTGGCTCGAATAGAGCTTCGTCACCAGGATATTGTCCGAATCGAGCCGATCGGCGTTGGTGGGGCGGTTCACGTAATAGGTGCTGCCCACGCGGTAGACGATCGCGGTCTTGTCGATGATCTGCGTGCTTTGCGCCTGGTTCAGCGGAATGCACGTCACCGGTTTTCCGGCGACCCGGCCATCGAGGATCTTGGCGAGTTGCTGTTCGCCGGTCAGTTTTTCTCGTGCGAACACGGTGGGCGCGGCCAGCAGGCTGGCCGCGATCAGCGTGGCGCCGACGACATGCTTCAGTGACATGGTCTCTACCTCACTTTCCCAACCCTAGATCGCGCTTATGCCACGTTTCGTCTGAACATGGGCTGAAGCCTGGCAGGCGTAAACCCGGGGATTTCCTTAGGACGTCAGGTACGTGCGGCGGTTACGCCGTACCGCCCACGGTGATGCCCTCGATGAGCAGGGTGGGCTGGCCCACCCCCGCCGGCACGCTCTGGCCGCCCTTGCCGCAGACGCCGACGCCGCGGTCGAGTTCGAGGTCATTGCCGATGCCGGTGACACGGGTCAGCACCGAGGGGCCGTCGCCGATCAGCGTGGCGCCCTTGATCGGCGCGCCGAGCTTGCCGTTCTCCACTTTGTAGGCCTCGTTGCACGAGAACACGAACTTGCCCGAAACGATGTCGACCTGGCCGCCGCCCATCGATTTCACGAAGATGCCGTTCTTCATGCGCGACAGCAGTTCGGCCGGATCGTCGTTGCCGGCCTTCATGAAAGTGTTGGTCATGCGGACTTGCGGGGCGTGGGCGTAGTTCTCGCGGCGGCCGTTGCCGGTGGGATCGACGCCCATCAGGCGCGCGTTCATGCGGTCCTGCATGTAGCCCTTGAGGATGCCGTCCTCGATCAGCACCGTCTCCTGCGTGGGCGTGCCTTCGTCATCGATCGAGAGCGAACCGCGGCGGTCGGCGATCGAACCGTCATCGACGATGGTGACGCCGGGCGCGGCCACGCGCTCGCCGATGCGGCCGGCGAAGGCCGATGTACCCTTGCGGTTGAAGTCGCCCTCCAGGCCATGACCCACTGCTTCATGCAGGATCACGCCAGGCCAGCCGGGTGCGAGCAGCACGGTCATCTCGCCCGCCGGGGCGTCCACGCTTTCAAGGTTGACCAGTGCCTGGTTCAGCGCGGTGTCGATGGCGCGGTTCCAGTTAGCCGGGTCGAACAGTGCGTCGTAGAGATGGCGGCCGCCCATGCCGAAGGAGCCGGTTTCGCGGCGGCCGTTGCTTTCCGCGACGATCGAGACGCTGAGCCGCACCAGCGGACGCACGTCGGTGGCGATGAAGCCGTCCGGGCGGACGATCTCGATGACCGACCACTGGCCGGTGAGGCTGGCGCTGACTTGCGAGACGCGGGGATCGCGTGCGCGCGCGGCGGCGTCGATCGTCTCCAGCAGCTTCACCTTTTCCTCGAAGGGCACGAGGTCGAGCGGCGAGACATGGGTATAGAGGTGGCGATTGCTCTTCTGCGGCGGCGCAGCGCGCACGGCGCCTGCCGGGTCGAGCAATTGCAGCGTCTCGCCTGCGCGGCGGATGGCGGCGGGAGAAATCTCGTTGGCATGGGCGAAGCCGGTCATCTCGCCGGTGACGCCGCGCAGGCCGAAGCCCGCGTCGCGGGAATAGTCAGCCGTTTTCAGGCGGCCGTCATCGAAGCCGAAGGCCTCGGTGGCCATGAACTGCATGTAGAGTTCGCCGTCCTCGCAATTGCGCAAGGTCTCGGCGGCGAGCGCCTGGGCGTCCTCGGGCGAAAGCTGGCGATAGAGGAGCGAGCGCGGATCGGTCATGGTCATGCCCCCGATATAGGCGCCGCGCGGCTGGAGGCAATTGTTTGGTACGCCATTCGCCTCCGCGAATGGCTCGCGGCAGCGGCCCGAGTCTTTGTTGGGTGCGCCTTCGACATCCGTCGAAGGCTTGCGGCACCGGCCCACGCCCCCACCCGACCTCCCACTAGTATATCCTGATGGGAGGTCGGGTGGGAGCGTGGGCCGGTGCCGCTTCCGGGCGTGAGCCCGGACAAAAACACTCTCAGCTCAGGCCGAGGAACAGGCCAGCCAAGGCGGCGCTCATCAGGTTCGAGAGGCTGCCGGCGCAGAGCGCGCGCACGCCAAGCCGGGCGATGATCGGGCGCTGGTTGGGGGCGAGGCTGCCGGTGACGGCCATCTGGATGGCGATCGACGAGAAATTCGCAAAGCCGCAAAGCGCGAACGTGACGACGGCCACGGTGCGCGGGCTGAGCGCGGTCATCTGGCCGAGGTCGATGAAGGCGACGAATTCGTTGAGCACGATCTTGCTGCCGAACAGGCTGCCGGCCTGCATGGCCTCGTTCCAGTTGGGCACGGCGAGCAGGTAGAATACCGGCGCGAAGATGTAGCCGAGCAGGCCCTGGAAGGTCACGCCGCTGAAGCCGAACAGCCCGCCGATCCAGCCGACAAGGCCGTTGGCCAGCGCGATCAGCGCCACGAAGGCCAGCACCATGGCGCCGACGGCCACGGCCAGCTTCACGCCGGTCTGGGCGCCTTGCGAGGCGGCCATGATGATGTTGGCGGGCTTTTCTTCCTCGTGCTCGAGCGCTTCCGGCTCATCGACGTGGACGCCGGGCAAGTGGGTCACGTCGGCGCGGTTGAGCGCGGCGGCAGCGGCACCGGCGGGGGGCAGGGTGCTCTCGTGAACGGCAAGCTCTTCGCCCGCGATGGTCTGGACCTGTCCGGGGCGGGGATCGGGCATGATCATCTTGGCCATGAAGATGCCGCCCGGCGCCGACATGAAGGCGGCGGCGACCAGGTAGTCGATACGGATGCCCATCGAGGCATAGGCGGCCAGGATCGTGCCGGCCACGCCGGCCAGGCCGACGCTCATCACGCAGAACAGCTGCGAGGGATTGAGATTGGCCAGGTAGGGGCGGATCACCAAGGGAGCTTCGCTCTGCCCGACGAAGATGTTCGAGGCCGCGCAGAGGCTCTCCACCTTGCTGATGCCGGTCAGCTTCTCCAGCCCGCCGCCGATCCAGCGCACCACCAGCGGCATGATCTTGAGATAGTAGAGGATCGAGATCAGCGAGGCGAAGAAGATGATTACCGGCAGGGCCGAGATGGCGAAGCTGTGGCCGCCGATCTCGGGGCTGGCGAGCGGGCCGAACAGGAAGTCGACGCCCGCGTGGGCATAGCCGAGCAGGCTTTCCACGCCGGCCGCCGCGCCGCCAAGCAGGTCCTTGCCGAAAGGAACGTAGAGCACGAGCGCCGCCAGGCCCGCCTGCAGCGCGAAGGCCGCGCCCACCACGCGCAGACGGATCGCCCGGCGGTTGGTGGAGAGCAGAAAGGCGACGGCCATGATGAGAACGATGCCGAGCAGACTGTAGGCGACGTGCATCGTCCCCGTTTCTCCGAAAATACGTGCTGAATCTGTGCGCAAACCTAGAGGCGCGCATCCATGACGGCTAGTGCAATTGTTCCGCGCCCGTTAGAGCATCGTCATGGAACCGCAAGCCCCTGCAAGCGCGCAATCCCGCGCCATCGCCATTCCCCGCTCGATGTTCGTGTTCTCCACGCTCTATGGCGGACTGGTCGTCCTGGCGGGCGTTCTGGGCATCAAGATCGCCTATCTCGGACATTGGCCGGTCTTCGGCGACCTGGCCGTCGAATCGGGGATTTTCGCGTTTCTGCTGCTGGTGGTGCTGTCGAGTGCGGTGGCCGAATTGCACGGCACGGCAGTCGCCAACCGGCTGGTCCGGTTCGGCTTCATCCCGCTGATCGTGTCGATGACGCTGCTTACGCTGGTGATCCACGTCGTCCCGGCTGCCCCGTTCTGGGACGATCAGGAAGCCTATGCCCGCCTCCTGGGGCAGGGTGCGCGCATGCAGTTTGCCGGGCTGGTGTCCTACGGCGTCTCGCAAACGCTGAACGTCACCGTGTTCTCGCGCCTTTCGGCCGGTCGCGAAGGACGGATGCTGATGATGCGCGCCTGGATCGCGAGCTTGCTGTCACAAGTGGTCGACACGCTGATCTTCATCACGATCTCCTTCGCCGGGGTCCTGCCGATCTGGGACATCATGGGCGGGCAGATCATCGCCAAGCTGGTGCTCTCGACGATCATGGTGCCCCCGTTCATCTGGCTCTTCGTGAAGCTGGGCCGCAAGCTGGACGGCGTCTGACCTGAAATCCGCTTCGGGCGCATTCTGTCGGCAGCGGCGCAAGTCGTTGTTGGGGGAACGAGACGGGCGAACGCCCGTTTTGCACGGCCGCCAGATCGGACAGGCAACCGACGGGGCGGGAGCGAAATAATCGGTCGTTTTTCCCCGAAATTGGGGTTTAATTCCTGACGCAGGGGTCTAATAGCGGCCCATGCCGATTCCGCACGATCCCGCCATGCTCTCGAAAGCCGAGACGCTCGTCGATGCGCTGCCCTACCTGCAGCGTTATGCCGGTCGCACGTTCGTCGTGAAGTACGGCGGCCATGCCATGGGCGACCCCGAACTGGCGCGCGATTTCGCGGAAGACGTGGTCCTGCTCAAGGCGGTGGGCATCAACCCGGTGGTCGTCCACGGCGGCGGCCCGCAGATCGGCGCCATGCTCAAGACCATGGGCGTGGAATCGCGCTTCGTCGACGGGCTTCGCGTTACGGACAAGCAGACCGCGCAAGTGGCCGAAATGGTCCTCTCGGGCGTGATCAACAAGGAAATCGTCGGCTGGATCGCGCAGGCCGGCGGCAAGGCCATGGGCATTTCCGGCAAGGACGGCGGCCTCGTCACCGCCAGCAAGGTGCAGCGCACCGCCAAGGACCCCGACAGCAATATCGAGCGTGTCGTCGACCTCGGCTTCGTGGGCGAACCGGCCCATATCGACATCAGCGTGATCGAGACGATTTCCTCGGCCGGCATGATCCCGGTGATCGCGCCGATCGCTCCGGGCGAAGACGGGCAGACCTACAATATCAATGCCGACACCATGGCCGGTGCCGTGGCTGCAGCGCTGGGCGCCTCGCGGCTGTTCCTGCTCACCGACGTGCGCGGCGTACTCGACAAGCAGGGCGAGCTGCTGACCGACCTGACCCCGGCCGACATCGTCCACCTG
Organism: Novosphingobium sp. PhB55; assembly: GCF_004368805.1. NCBI lineage: Bacteria > Pseudomonadati > Pseudomonadota > Alphaproteobacteria > Sphingomonadales > Sphingomonadaceae > Novosphingobium > Novosphingobium sp. PhB55. The sequence goes on from NZ_SODQ01000003.1 coordinate 182,268, forward strand.
CAGCGCAACGGCACCATTTCCGGCGGCATGATCCCCAAGCTGGAAACCTGCATCCATGCGGTCGAGGCCGGCTGCGAGGCGGCTGTCGTGCTTGACGGGCGGGTTTCGCATGCCATGCTGCTGGAAATATTCACGCAGGAAGGCGCCGGAACGCTGATCCGCGCAGGCTGATTTCGCTCCGGCTCAAATCTGTTCAGGCCCAAAACTGTTCAGGTTCGGTCTGTTCCGGTTGGGCCAGAACTGCAAAGAGGAACTATCGGGCTGAAAGGCACTTCGAGCCACATGCGTAATACCCTCGTCATCGCCGGCGCCGTTTCGGCCATCACCCTCCTGCTTGCGGCCTGCAATGGCGAGCCGGTGGCCGAATCCAGCAGCGATCCGACCAGCGCTGCGAGCGAAGCGATCGCTGCCAGCGAAGAACCTTCCGGCGATGCCACCGCAGCGGCCACCAATGGCCTTGCAGCCCAGCTCGACCAGACCGCGCTGGGCGAACGCCGCGATCCCGAACGTCTCCTGCGCTACTACGTCAATGCCCTGCGCATCGGCGACTGGGACGATGCCGCCAAGGCCTGGACGCTCGACGCGCAGATGACGCCCAGCCGCCTGGCCGAGGAATTCGGCGGCGATGCCGGCCCGCGCATCGCGCTGGGCCGCGGCGACAGCAGCAATGCAGCCGGTACGCTCTATTACGAGGCGCCGGTGGTGCTGGACTTCGCCGATGGCCGCCCCTCGCGCCGCGGCAGCATCGTGCTGCGCCGTATCAACGACTTGCCGGGCGCCAGCGAGCAACAGCTCAACTGGCGCATCGAGCGGATGTCGACCGTCACCCGGTAATCTCTCGCAGCAAATCCCGCAGGCGCCCGGCCCAGAGGCCGCGGCAGGCGGGGTTCGCCGGGCTTTCGGCCCCTTGCTCTGTAACCGAGCATTGCTCGGACCTTCCGGTCCTCTCCTGCGCTTGCTCCCCGCCCCCCGCCTCGGCTATCAGGCGGACGCTCCATTCCTCAGAAAGGCCCCACGCCCATGCTCGGCGGTGTGATCAACGCCCTTATCTACCTCGTCCAGATCCTGACGACCCTCGTGCTCGTGCAGTTCGTGCTGGGCCTGCTGATCGCCTTCAACGTGGTCAACCTGCACAATCGGTTCGTCGAGGCGATCTGGCGCGCGCTCAATGCGCTGCTCGATCCGATCCTCAGCCCGATCCGGCGCATCATGCCCAATACCGGCGGGATCGACTTTTCGCCGATGGTGCTGATCATCGGTCTCAACGTCCTCATCATGATCCTCCAGCCGATGGCGTACGCCTGACATGAGCGCAGACACCAGAATCATCGACGGCAAGGCTTTCGCCGAGGGCCTGCGCACCCGCATCGCCGCCGTCGCGGCCGATTTCGAGGCGAAGGCCGGCCGCAAGGCGGGCCTCGCGGTCGTGCTGGTGGGCGAAGACCCGGCCAGCCAGGTCTATGTCCGCAACAAGGGCAAGCAGACCGTGGCGGCGGGCATGGAAAGCTTCGAGCACAAGCTGCCTGCAGACGCGTCCGAGGCCGACCTGCTGGCCGTGGTCGAGCAGCTCAATGCCGACCCGGCGGTGGACGGCATCCTCGTCCAGTTGCCGCTGCCCGCGCACATGAACGAGCAAAAGGTCATTGCCACGATCAATCCCGACAAGGACGTGGACGGTTTCCACGTCGTCAATGTCGGGCGTCTCGCCACCGGGCTGCCGGGCTTCGTGCCTTGCACGCCGCTGGGCTGCGTGATGCTGCTGAAGGACCGGCTCGGCTCGCTTTCGGGCCTGGATGCCGTGGTGATCGGTCGCTCCAACATCGTCGGCAAGCCGATGGCGCAGTTGCTGATCGCGGAAAGCTGCACCGTCACCGTGGCGCATAGCCGCACGAAGGATCTGGCCGATGTGGTGCGCCGGGCCGACATCGTGGTGGCGGCGGTCGGCCGTCCCGAGATGGTCAAGGGCGACTGGATCAAGCCCGGCGCCACCGTGATCGACGTGGGTATCAACCGCGTTCCCCGTACCGACCAGGGTGCCGAGGAAGGCAAGACCCGGCTGGTGGGCGATGTGGACTTCGCTTCGGCGGCCGAGGTTGCTGGAGCGATCACCCCGGTTCCCGGCGGGGTCGGTCCGATGACCATTGCCGTCCTGCTGCGCAACACGATCGTCGCCGCGCACCGCAGCGCGGGCCTGGCGCTGGACGAGAGCGCCCTTTGAGCCGGCCGCCGGCCCGGGTCCTGGCCGCTGTCGCCGGCGGGCTGGCGCTCTTCGCGCTGGCCGCCGGCCCGGCCGATGCCCGGCGCCGACCGGAATATGCGCCGGGTAACGGCACGGCCAATCCCAGCGCCCTTGTCGCCGCCGAAATCGCTTTCGCGCGAACGGCGCGCGAGAAGGGCCAATGGAAAGCCTTCGACGAATTCGCCGACGATGAAGCCGTGATGTTCGTGCCGGAACCCGTCCGCGCCAAGGAATGGCTCAGCGGCCGCAAGGAGCCGGCGGCGCCGGTGCAGTGGCAGGCCCATCAGGTCTGGATGAGCTGCGACGGCACCATGGGCGTGACCAAGGGCGCCTGGCAGCAGCACGACGGCACGGTGGGCTATTTCACGACGATCTGGCAGCAGCGCAAGAAGGGCGACTATCGCTGGGTTCTCGACCAGGGGGATGCGCTTGCGCAGCCGCTCAAGGAACCGGAAATGCTTTCGGCATCCGTTGCCGATTGCGCCGGCGGACCGGGCGACGAGCTGCTGGTCGAGCGGGACCGCGAAAAGGCCGCGCCCGGCATGGACGGCCGGGGGCGCTCGAAGGACGGCACCTTGACGTGGCGTTACCATGTCGAAGCCGATCACTCGCGCTGGCTGGCCGTATCGATGAAGAAGAACGGGGCGATGACCGAAGTGCTGCGCAGCGAAGTGGCCGCGCCGAAAGACCGGAACTAGGGGCAACGAACGGCATGTATGAAGTCTTCCTCAGTGCCTTCGTCACGCTCTTCGTCGTGATCGATCCCCCCGGCTGCGCGCCGATCTATGCGGGACTTTCGGCCGACGCCAGCCGTTCGCAGGCGATCTCCATGGCGGCACGCGCCTGCATGATCGCCAGCGCCATCCTGGTGGTCTTCGCGCTGTTCGGCGCGCGCCTGCTCGGCGCGCTCCACATCGAGCTGAACGCTTTCCGCATCGCCGGCGGCATCATGCTGTTCATGATCGCCATCGACATGGTCTTCGAAAAGCGCACCCAGCGCCGCGAGGAGCGGGCCGAGAAGATCATCGCTCACAATGCCGAGACGCCTGAGATCGACGACGTCTCGGTCTTCCCGATGGCCATGCCGATGCTGGCCGGGCCGGGATCGATCGCGACGATCATGCTGCTCACGTCCCGCGCGCACGGGGCGGAGCAGACCATGGCGATCCTGGCCGCCATGGTCGCGGTCATGCTGCTGAGCTTCGCTGCCCTGGCCGCTGCCGGACCGCTCATGCGGGTGCTGGGAGACAAAGTCGAAGCCGTCATCACGCGGCTGCTGGGCGTGCTGCTGGCGGCGCTGGCGGCGCAATATGTGATTGACGGGGTGAAGACGGTCCTTCTGCAATAAGGCGAATTCATCGCGGGTTCAGCGCCTGGGGGCAGTCTTGCCCTTCTCTGCCGCAAAAGGAGGGTGCGATGCTCCGCTTGCTGTCTGCCGGTTTCGCTGGAGCGCTGCTTCTGGCCGCGCCCATTGCCGAGGCGCAGATCGTCGGTCCCCCGGCGCCGAGGCCCGGCACCGCCTCCCCTGACGCGGCCCGGCAGACCGCCGACGAGGCCAGTTACCGCATAGACTTGCGCAAGGCGGACCAGGCCATTCGCGAGGGGCGGGAGTCGGGTCGTCTCTCGAAACAGGAAGCCAAGGGTCTGCGCAAGGAACAGCGGCAGATCGGCTCCCTTGCGGAACGCTACGGCAGCGACGGCATGTCGCCGCGCGAAGCGGACGAACTCTACATGCGCTCACGCGTGCTGGAGAGTCAGGCCAGGTTACCCGGTAAAGACAAGCGCTAGGACACGCTTTCGAGCGGGGCCGATCGCCGGGGGACAGGCAGAACCGGGACGCGTGGGCGCAGCTTTAACCCCTACTGCAGGGTCACGTCGTCATCGTCGTCCGAGTGGCGGCCGAAGAACTGCATCAGTTGCACCAGCAGTTCGCAGCGGAGCGGCAGGGTTTCCGCCTCCAGCAGGGCCTGCTTGGCCGCGGCATCGAAAGGCGCGATCTGCGAGACGCCGTTGATCAGCGACTGATCGTCGAGCCGCCCGACCTGGTCCCAGTCCACCGCATAGCCCTGGGCATCCGCGAAGCGCTTGGCTTCCCGTTCGAAGCTGGCGCGCTCGATCGGGGCGAGCACTTCGTCGTCGCGTTCCGCAAGGAGTTCGGCTTCGACCTGGCGGAACGGGGTCGGCACATCCAGTTCGCGCAGCAGGCGAAACCGCGATTCGCCAGTGAGCACGATATTGAAGCGGCCGTCTTCCAGTGCCTCGACATCGCCGATGCGGCCAAGGCAGCCCACTGAAAACAGCGGGGCGCCTTCGGCCGGGCGCTGCGGCTGGATCATGCCGATGCGGCGATCTCGCGCCAGGGCGTCGCTCACCATCGCCCGGTAGCGGGGCTCGAAGATATGGAGCGGCAATTGCAGCCCCGGATAGAGCACCGCTCCCGGGAGCGGAAAGATGGTGATTCGCGCCACCGTCAGCCGAACAGCACGGTGGAAAGCTTGCGGCGGGTGGCGGACACCCAGGGATCTTCGAGGCCGGTGACATCGAAGATCTGGAGCAGCTTGGCGCGCGCGGCACCTTCGTTCCATTCGCGGTCGGCAGCGACCATGCGCAGCAGCGTATCGGCGGCCGCGTCGCGCTCACCCGCGGCGAAGGCGGCGTTGGCAAACGCAAGCTGCGCTTCCATGTCGGCCGGGCGCTCGGCGGCGGCAGCGCGCAGGGCGGCGAGTTCGCTGTCCTCGGGCTTGTCCTTGGCAAGGGCAAGCGCAGTGCGGGCGCGTTCGACTTGCGGGTCGGCCGCCAGTTCCGGTTCGAGGCTGGCAAGAACCTGCTCGGCCTCGTCAAGGCGACCGGCGAGCACGAGTGCCCGCACGAACCCGGCGAGCACTTCGCCATTGTCCGGCGCCATTTCGAGGATCTGCATGAAGATGGCGGCGGCGCGTTCGCCGTCGCCTCCGGCCAGGGCTTCCTCGCCCATGGCGATCAGCGGCGCGAGATCCTGCTGCGGCTCCGCGCCGCCCGGCTGGATGGGAAGCTGGGTCAGAAGCTGGTCCAGCGTCTGCTTGAGCTGCGATTCGGTGCGGGCATTGGTGAGGTCCGCCACCGGCTGCCCCTGGAAAATCGCATAGACTGTGGGGATCGAGCGCACCTGGAACTGCGAGGCGATGAACTGCTCTTCATCGACGTTCACTTTGGCAAGGATCACGCCCTTGTCGGCATATTCCGCGGCGACCTTCTCCAGCACCGGCGTCAGCGCCTTGCAGGGGCCGCACCATTCGGCCCAGAAATCGAGGATCACCAACTGCGTCATCGACGGTTCGGCTACCGTCTTGCGGAACCGGTCGACCGCTTTCTGTTCGTCGAGGTTGAGACCCATGCTGGCCAAGATACGTGCTCCCGTGAAAAACGAATGGCACCCTAGATCGTCCTTCGGGACGGATTTGTGAAGGGTTCATGTCCAGTTAGGTGTGGTTCTGCGGGGCTTCTGAAAATTCTTTCGATTTTCCTCTTGCGGCCCTCAAAAGGCACTGCTAGTGGCGCGCCTCCACCCCGGACCTGCCGGTTACGCCAGCAGGTCTTGAACGTCAGAGCGGGCGTAGCTCAGGGGTAGAGCACAACCTTGCCAAGGTTGGGGTCGAGGGTTCGAATCCCTTCGCCCGCTCCAGTTCACATAGGGATTTCCGGTTAGCCGGAAGTCTCCAAACGCCAGAGCGGGCGTAGCTCAGGGGTAGAGCACAACCTTGCCAAGGTTGGGGTCGAGGGTTCGAATCCCTTCGCCCGCTCCAGTTTTCCTTCGGTGGAAATCCAGACATTCCAGATCGCGAACATCCACACCAGGTGGATGTCCCTAATCGCGCGCTTATCCGGCGTGAACCCTGTTCGCCTAACCCCGTCCGTTGCAATCGGCGGAGGGAAACGTGGGCGGATTGGAAGCACTGCTGATCAAGGCCAAGGGTGCGGCCAGGCGGGGCGAGACCGAGACCGCCCGCGCGCTCTACCGCGAGGCGCTGGATCGGTTTCCACGCAACGGTCGGGCACGCGCGGCGCTTCAGGCGCTGGATGCGGCGCAGGCCGACCCGGCCCCCGGCGAACTCGCGGCGATGGTCTCCGCCTATCGTTCCGACCGCATGGACGAAGCCGCCAGGGAGGGCGCCCGACTGGCCGGCGTCTTTCCGCAGAGCTTCACCGTCCACAACCTGCAAGGCGCGGCGCTGCTGGCGCTGGGTATCCTGCCCGAGGCCGAAGCCGCTTTCCGCCGCGCCATAGCGCTGGACCCGGATGCCGCCGCCTGCCGCAACAACCTGGCCGTGACGCTGCGCCGCCAGAATCGGTCGGCCGAGGCGGAAGAAATCTACCGCGCGGTGATCGCGTGCCACCCGGACTATGCCGATGCGCGCTTCAACCTGGCGAATCTGTTCGACGCGCAGGCGCGGTGGGACGAGGCCGAAGAGGAGCTGGCGCGGACGGTGGCGCTCGATCCCGGCTATACCGAGGCACACTACAATCTGGGCAACCTGCTTGCGAAGCGCGGGGCGCGGGAAGAGGCGGTCGCCGCCTATCGCCGTGCGGTCGCGCTGCGGCCGGGTCATGCCCTGGCCTGGAACAACATGGGCGGGGAACTGCTGCTGATGGACTGCCTGGACGAGGCTCTCGCTGCCTACGACCGTGCCTTGGAGGCCGAGCCTGCCGGTACGCAGGCGATGGTCAATCGCGGCAAGGCGCTGGTGCTGAAGGGCGCGTTGCCGGACGCCATCGCGGCTTTCCGCAAGGCCTGGACGCTCGTTCCCGACGACCGCTCGGCGCTTCTCCAGGCCTTGTTCGAGGAAGCGCACATCTGCGACTGGCGCCGCCGGGCCGAATTCGCCCTGACGGACAGTCCTTCGGCCGCGGCGGTGCAGCCTTTCGCGGCGCTGCCTTTCGTGGACGACCCCGGCTACCAGTATCGCCGCTCGCTGGCCTGCGCGGCGGTGAAGTTCAGGGAGGGGCCGCAGAGCTTTCCCGATCCGCCGCTGTCCTGCGATGGACGCATCCGTATCGGATACTTCTCGGCGGACTTTCACGATCACGCGACGATGTACCTGATGAGCGGCCTGTTTCGCGAGCACGATCGCAGCCGCTTCGATATTCGCCTCTACAGCTATGGCCCGCGCCGCGAAGGCGATGCGGCGCGCGCAGCCTTGCGGGGGCAGGTCGATGCCTTCATCGAGATCGGGCACCTGGCCGATGCCGCTGTCGTCGACAGGGCGAGGGCGGACGGGCTGGACATCGCGGTCGATCTCAAGGGCTATACGCGCGGCACGCGCACGGCGCTGTTCGGCCGCAGGCTGGCGCCGGTGCAGGTGAGCTACATGGGCTATCCGGGTACCCTGGGCCATCCCTGCATGGACTACTTCATCGCCGACGCCGTTTCGCTGCCGCCCGGGCAGGAGGTCTGGTTCACCGAGAAGATCGTGCGGCTGCCGCATAGCTATCAGGCGAACGACGATCGCCGCATCATCGTGCCCGACCGGCGCGGGCGCTGGGCCTGGGGCTTGCCCGAGCACGGGTTCGTGTTCTGCTGCTTCAACCATACCTACAAGATCGGGCCGGACGCGTTCACGATCTGGATGCGGCTGCTCGGCGCCGTGGAGGGCAGCGTGCTCTGGTTGCTGCGCTCCAATCCCTGGGCGGAGCAGAACCTGCGCCGAGAGGCGGCGGCGCGCGGCATCGATCCGGGGCGGCTGGTCTTTGCCGAGAGCGTTCCGCATGGCGAGCACCTCGGGCGCCTGGCGCTGGCCGATCTGTTTCTCGATACCTTCGCGGTCAATGCCCATACAACGGCCAGTGACGCGCTTTGGGGCGGCCTGCCCGTCCTCACCATGGCCGGACGCCAGTTCGCCGCGCGGGTGGCGGCCAGCCTCGTCCATGCCGTCGGCCTTCCGGAACTGGCGGTGCCGGACCGGGACGCCTACGAGGCGGCGGCGCTGGCCTTGGCGCGAGACCCGGACGCGCTTGGGACATTGCGTGATCGCCTCGCCGCCAACCGGCTGACGGCACCGCTGTTTCGCACCGCGGTCTATACACGCCGGGTGGAGGCGGCTTTCGAGGAAATGCACCGGCGGCGCCTGGCCGGACTTTTGCCGGATCACTTCGACGTCGACGAGTAGAGGAAAAGCCCCGGGGATGTTTCCCCGGACCCTTGGTGCCCGCTCCTAAAGCGTGGCCGGCGCTTAGAAAGAAATCACCGCCTCGCCGATGGCATCCCACACTTGCGCAAGCTGATCGTCGGTGATGCAGTAGGGCGGCATGACATAGACAGTGTTCCCGAGCGGCCTCAGCAGCACGTCGCGTTCGCGGAAGAAGGCCATGAGGCGCGGGGCAAGGTCGCTCATGTAGCCGCTGGCACCGCTGGTCCTGAGGTCCAGCGCGGCGATGGTGCCCAGGCTGCGGGGATTGTCGAAGTGGCAGAACTGGCCGAGCTTTTCGATCCAGCCCGCCTGCTTGGCGGCCAGCGCGGCAATCCGTTCGAGAACTGGCTCCTCGCGCCAGATCGCCAGATTGGCGGCGGCGGCGGCGCAGGCGATCGGGTTCGCGGTATAGCTGGAGGAATGGAAGAACATCCGCGCGCGGTCGGTGGAATAGTGCGCTTCGTAGATGGCCTCGCTCGCCATGGTGACGGCAAGCGGCACCGCCCCGCCGGTCAGGCCCTTGGAGAGGCAGAGAATGTCGGGGACGATCCCCGCCTGCTCGCACGCGAGAAGAGTGCCGGTGCGGCCCCAGGCGGTCATCACTTCGTCGGCGATGAACAGTACGCCGTGGCGGGCACAGATGTCGTGCATCGCCGCGAGGACCGCCGGCGAATAGACCAGCATGCCGCCCGCGCCGAGGATCAGCGGCTCCACGATCAGCGCGGCCGTATCCGGCTGGCGGCAGAGCGCTTCGAGCGCGTCGAGCGTCGCCTGTTCCGCGCCGGCAGCGGGGAAGGGGATGCGGCCGACGTCGAACAGCAGCGGGGCGTAAGGCTGGTTGAACACCCCGCGTTCGCCCACCGACATCGCGCCGATCGTGTCGCCGTGGTAGGAATTCTCCATCACGACGATGCGGTGGCGCCCCTCGCCGCGCCAGTGCCAGTAACCGAGCGCCATTTTCAGAGCCACTTCCACGCTGGTCGATCCCGAATCGGAGAAGAACACCCGCGTCAGGCTCTCGGGCATGATGGCGCGCAGTCCCGCCGCGACCTGTTCGGCCGGCTCGTGAGTCCATCCCGCGAAGATGATCTGGTCGAGCTTCTGCGCCTGCTCCGCGATGGCGGCCTTGATGCGCGGATGGGAATGACCGTGCGTCGTCACCCACCACGAGGACACGGCATCCACCACCGCCCGGCCATCCGCCGTGTGGAGCAGCGCTCCCTCGGCATGGGTGACCAGCGGAACCGGCTCCTGAAGGCCGTGCTGTGTAAAGGGATGCCAGACCGATGACGTCATGCGGTGAAATCCTCGATGTTGAAGTTTTCAGCGAAGGCGCGGGCGAGGGCCTCCGGCGTCAGCGGGTCGAGGCGGGGCAGGCGGCCCAGACGGCGGACCCGGCCCATGGCGCAGATGGTGGCCTCGCTGTCTTCCACGGCATCGCCGACGAAGGCCACGCCGAGCACTTCGACACCGCGGCTGCGCAGCGCCTCGATAGAGAGCAGCGAATGGTTGATCGTGCCCAGCACCGTGCGCGCCACCAGCACGACAGGGGCATTCCAGCGCGCGAACTGGTCGGCATATGTCGTCGAACGGGTGAGGGGGACCATCACCCCGCCTGCACCCTCGACCACCAGCGGGCCTTCCACTTGCGGCAGGGCGAGACGTTCGGGGGCGATGTCCACCCCGTCGATCTCGGCGGCGAGATGGGGCGAGCAGGGCGTGGCAAGGCGATAGGCCTCGGGCAGGATGCGATCGGCGGGCAGGCCGGAAAGCCGCCCGACACGGTCTCCATCGCCGCCGTCTTCCTCAAGCCCGGCCTGCACCGGCTTCCAGTAATGGGCGCCGAGCGCACCTGCCAGCGCCGCGGCGAAGACGGTCTTGCCGATCTCCGTATCGGTGCCGGTCACGATCAGGGGGCGGGAAGTGAGGGGGCGGGAAATCAGGGGCTCTACGATCATGAAGTGCTCAATTCCGGGACTTTAGGTGGCAGGTCACGACTTCGTAAGTCACGTTGCATCCATTCTGGGCGAAACGCGCCATGACGCGGCGGAGTTGGCCCGGCGACAGCGGCCGGTGATCTTCCTCGGCCGTCTGCGCGCCGATGGCCTTGAGGGCATGGAGGAAGGCCAGCGGGCTCTCGTGATGTTCGGCGCGGCGTTCCACGGCCGCAACGCCGGCGCCGAAATCCGCGATGGGCGCGAAGCGCGGTGTTCCTGGCGCCAGCCCCTCGGGATCGTGCGCCGCGCGCCACTCGGCGAAGCTGCCGGGGCCGAGCGTGGAGACCATGAGGTGCCCGCCGGGCGCCAGCCAGCCCGCGATGCGGGAAAGGGCCGCCGGGGCATCGTCGAACCATTGCACGGCCAGGCTGGAGCAGATCAGGTCGAAGGGGCCACCCTCCGGAGTTCCATACTCGCCGTCGAGCACGGCGAAGCGGTGGCGGACGGCCTCGCCCAGCCGCGCGCGGCAGCGTTGCAGCATTTCAGGGGCAAGATCGGTGACGAGCCAGTCGCCGCCAAGCCCGGCGAGAGCCTGGGTCAGGAAGCCGGTGCCGCAGCCGATTTCCAGGATGCGGGGGCGTTCGGGCAGGTCCAGCGCGGTGATGCGGGCGGCCAGGGCCTGCGCCACATCGCGCTGCACGCGGGCATGGCCGTCGTAGTCGGGCGCGGCGGCAAAGGCGCGGCCGACGCGTTCGCGCGGCGCGGTCATGCCGGCGTTCCGATCATGTCGCGAAGGACCGCCGCGCAGAATTCCGGCGCCTCGCGCGGAAGCAGATGGCCGCCGTCCGCACAGTCCACCCGGCGCACCGCCGCGCCCTCGAACACTTGCGCGCGCATCGCCTCGGGCAGAAGGGGGTCGCGGGTGCCTTGCAGCGAGACCACCGGAACGGGCGGCAATGGCGCTTCGTCGTGGCGCAGGCGGGAGAGGTCTTCGTGCAGCAGGGCGGCGTCGATCTCGCCGAAGTCGGCATCCCCGCCGCACTGGCGGCGGAATTCGGAGAGCACCGCGCGGGGGGCCTCGTCGAAGCGGCGCAGCATGCGGTCGATCACGCGCGGGGGCACGCCGGGATAGTCCGGGCTGGCGGCAAAGCGCGCGAATCCGTTGATCGCCAGCACGCCGACGAGGCCCGCAGGCGGCGCGGCGAGCACGCGCATGGTGCCGAAGGAATGAGTCACCGCGATGCAAGGCCCACCTGAGGAGACGGCCTCGGGCGTTCCGAAATAGCCGCGATCGTCGATCGCCTGCGGCAGGTCCGCCAGAAGCGCGGCAAGCGGTTGCCAGAAGCTGCGGTCGAAGCCCCAGCCATGAACGAAGAGCAGGTTCACCGGCAGCCCTCGATCAGGTTGAGCAGGGTGTCTACGTCGCTTTCCGCATGAGTCGCCCGCAGCGCCAGGCGCAGGCGGCTGGTACCGGGGGGCACCGTGGGCGGGCGGATCGCGGAAGCCAGAACCCCGCGCTCTTCCAACGCGCGGGACAGGTCGAGAGCAGCCTGTTCGCCGCCGATCATGGCCGGCACGATCTGCGTGCTGGACGCGCCATGGTCGATGCCGAGCGCGGCGAGACCGCTGCGCAGCCGCTCGCCCAGCGCCGCGAGATGGGCGCGCTCTGCGTTCATGCCGGGCACCAGGTCGAGCGCGGCGTCGATGGCGCCGAGCACGGCCGGCGGCGGCGCCGTCGTGAAAATGAAGCCGCTCGCCGCATTGACGAGGTAGTCGATCATCACGCGCGATCCGGCGACATAAGCGCCGAAGCCGCCCAGGGCCTTGCTGAAAGTGCCCATGATCAGGTCGATCCCGCCGGGCGCCTCGGCCGAGAGACCGGCCCCGCCCGGTCCGAGCACGCCGGTGGCATGGGCCTCGTCCACGAAGAGGAAGGCATCGTGCCGGGCGGCGATGGCGGCAAGGCGGGCGATGTCGGCGCGGTCGCCGTCCATCGAGAAGACGCTCTCGGTGAGGATCAGCCGCGCCGGCGTGTCGGCGCCTTTGCCTGCCAGCAGCTCTTCCAGGTGATCGAGGTCGTTGTGGCGGAAACGGTGCTGGCGCGTGCCGGATATGGCGAGGCCGGCGTGCATGCTGGCGTGAATCAGGCGGTCGGTGAAGACCGCCGCGCCCGGAACGGCGGCCAGCAGCGCCGGGATCACGGCGGCATTGGCCTGCCAGCCGCTGGCGAACAGCAGGGCGGCTTCGGCATGCTTGAAGCCGGCGATCCGCCTTTCGAGCGCGAGGTGCGCCTCGCTGGTGCCGGTGACCAGCCGCGAGGCTCCCGAGCCGGTGCCATGGGCCTGCGTCCATTCCCGCGCCCGCTCGACGAGGCGGGGGTGCCGGGCGAGGCCGAGATAGTCGTTGCTGGAAAAGTCGAGCAACGCCCGCCCGTCGCGCATGACGCGGCCGCCGTTTTCGAGCGACGCGGCGCGCAGGATGCGGCGCTGGCCGGCGCTCTCGATGCGGCCGAGCGCCGCCGCGAAGAAGGAATCGAGCCTGCTCATGGCGCCAGCCGGTATGGCAAGCGGGCCTTCGGCACAATGGGCGGCGGTTGCGGAAAGAGATCGCCGCCGTGCCCTTGCTGCATCGGGCGACGGCAGGCCGGGCGGCATGGCGCATGAAATCGCGCGGCGCAGGAAGCCGCAAGGCCCCTCGCGCGTTAAGCAGGGAAACGAAAAATCGAAGGATGCCCGCTTGATGCGATCCCTGCCGCTGACGTTCGCCGCCGTTCTCCTGCTCTCCGCCTGCCATTCGGGCGACCGCAACGCGGGAGGCGATGGCGGTAATGGCGACAACAAGAGTACCGCGCAGTCCGGCGATCCCATGGCCTTCGCCTCGGCCCCCGGCGGCGGCGCGACCGAGGCGGCAGACAGCCTCGTCATGCGCGCCCAGGTGGCGCTAGATCGGAAGGGCTTCTCCTCGGGCGTGATCGATGGCCGCGAAGGCGGATCCTACGGCCTGGCCTTGCGCGGGTTCCAGGAAGCGCAGGGCCTGCCGGTAAGTGGCAAGCTCGATCCCGCGACGCAACAGGCGCTCATTTCCGACAGGCAGGGCGCCACGCGCAATGTCGTCATTCCCAAGGCCTTCGCGCGTGGGCCGTTCTTCCCGGACCTTCCGCAGAACATGGCCGGACAGGCCGAGTTCGACCATCTCGGCTATCGCAGCATGTCCGAGGCGCTGGCCGAACGCTTCCACACCACGCCCGAGACGTTGCTGGCCCTGAATGGGCCGGGCACGGTGCTGGGTGCGGGACGCACGATCCGGGTGCCGGACATCCCCGACGCCGCGCTGGCAGACATTCCCGATGACAAGACCGGCTGGGCCAGGACCCTGCAGAGCCTGGGCGTTCCTGCCGAGGAGCCCAAGGCCGATCACATCGTGGTCGACAAGTCCGACGGGGCGCTGCGGGTCTACGATCAGGGCAACAAGCTGATCGCGCAGTTCCCGGTGACCACCGGCAGCGGCCACGATCCGCTGCCGCTCGGCACCTGGAAGATCGTGGGCGAGGCCCGCAATCCGGACTATCATTTCAACCCGGACCTGTTCTGGGATGCCAAGAAGAATGCCAAGGACAAGCTGCTCCCGCCGGGTCCGAACGGGCCGGTCGGCGTCGTCTGGCTGGACTTGTCCAAGGAACACTACGGCATCCACGGCACGCCCGAACCGAAGAACATCGGCAAGACCGAAAGCCATGGCTGCGTGCGCCTGACCAACTGGGACGCGGCGCGCCTGGCGCAGATGGTCTCGGCGGGCACCAAGGTCGTATTCCAGGCCTGATGCCGGCGCCGAGGATCGGGCCGGCGCCGAAGGTGCGGGTCAGTCGGGCAGTTCGACCTCGTAGCCGGCCTCGATCCAGGCCTTCATGCCGCCATCCAGAGCCGCAGCGCGCGGGAAGCCGAGTTCCCGCAAGGTCGCTGCGGCCAGGGTGGAGATCTTGCCGAATTCGCAGCAGGTGACCAGCCGGGCCGTCGGATCGGTGAGCATGGCATTGACCCTCAGTTCCAGTTGCCCGCGCGGCAGATGGATGGCGCCGGGAACATGGCCGGCTTCGAAGGCGTCCCTTTCGCGCACGTCGAGCACGATCAGGCCGTCCTGCCGGCCGATCCGCGCGCGCAGTTCCGCCAGCGAGACGAACGGCACCCGCGTGGCGGCATCGGCTAGGAGCTGCGCCACGGTCCTGCCGCCGTTCATGTTGGTGCGCAGGGCCTCGGTCAGGTGCGTCGGCGCGGCAAGGTCCAGGTGCTGCATCATCGCCACGAATTCCGCGCGCTCGCTGTTCTTGAGGCGTGGATTTTCAGCGATCTCGGCGCCGATGGTCGAATGGCTGCGGCCCTTGTAGTCGTGGGCGGGATAGACCCGGGTTTCGAGCGGCAAGGCCAGCAACTTGCCGAAGAGGCTGCCGTGAAGCGCCTCGGGATCGCCGGTGGGCAGGTCGGTTCGCCCGGTGCCGCCGATCAGCAGGGTGTCGCCGGTGAAGACCCGGTCCTCCATGACCATGCACATCGAATCGCGGGTGTGGCCCGGCGTATGCATGGCCCGAAGCCGCAGGTTGCCCACGATCAGCATGTCCCCGTCGTCCAGCCGCATCTCGGCATAGGGCGCCGGGCTCAGGCGGTTCATCACCACCGGCGCCTGGAACGCCTTGCCCAGTTCGCGGCTGGCGGAGAAATGATCGGCGTGAGTATGGGTGTCCAGCACGTAGCGAACATGGACCCCGAGCTGGCCGGCAAGGCCGAGATAGCGATCGACCTGCGATTGTTCGGGGTCGATGAGGATCGCCGAACGGCTGCTTTCGCAGCCCACCAGATAGGATTGACAGCCGCCCGTCGCGATCTGCTCGAAGATCATGCCTGCCTCCCGCGGGTGTAGCGGGCTGCGGTTTTGCGCCCTGGACCCTCGGCGGACAAGAGCGCCGATCCGTTTCGGGCGCGTCTCTTTTGGATAGTGCGGCGTGCGGCCGGCGATGGATTGGTAAACGCGCCGTAGAGGCTGGCGGGACGGACAGAGCCTGGGCCGGGATGGACCGAATCCGGCCGTCTTGCGTTTCGACCCGCTGGAATCCTAGGCCTCTGGGATCAGAAGCAGATGTCTCAAATCAAGGACCTACCATGAAATTCCGTCCCTCCGTCCCCGGTGCCGCCAGCAAGGCTGTCCTTTCCGCCGCACTGGCGATCGGCGCCGTCGTCGCCGCCACGCCTGCCGCTGCGCAAGTGACGGCCGAGGCCAATGTGGCGCGCTCGGAAGGGGACTGGGGCGGCGAACTGGCGCTCGGCGTGCCGGTGATCTCGGACGGCGGCTTCAGCATTACCCCTGCCGCCGGCGTGTTCTTCCACCACCGCGACCACCCCGGCTACGTCAACCAGGATTCGCAGTGCTTCAACAAGGACAGCGGTAACCAGGTCTCCGACGGCAAGTGTGACAATTCCGGCACCAAGATCTTCGGCAAGGTCGAGGCGATGTACCGCCTGCCGATGTCGCTGGGCTTCGGCGTCGGCGCACGCCTGATCGGTGACGATTTGCGGGCCTATGGCACCGTGGCCATGCCGATCCTCCCGCGCATCGACGTGAAGGGCAATTTCGGCGACCACTATCTTGCGGCCGGCCTGCAAGCGCGGTTCTGAGGACGTTTGCCCGGGTTTGCTGACAGGCAGCCCTGAACGAAAAACGGCCCCGGGCTCCAGGAGGAGGCCGGGGCCGTTATCGTTTTCGACGGCGCGCCTACCAGTCTTCCACAAGGTCGAGGTAAGCCACCACGTCATTGTCCGTGGCGATGAAGAGGCCGTCCTGCACGTCCTCGCTCTGGAGCGCGGCGACGTTCATCGCCTCGGACAGCGGGCCGTAGAACAGGGTGTTGGCCGCGCCGCCGTCGGAGCCGCCGTCGAGATGATAGAGGCGCACGCTGGCTTCGAGATAAGTGCTGCGCATCAGTCCGTTCCCTTTTCGGGCGTTTCTTCGCTGCGCTCGCGCTTGGCACCGTCCACCACCCGGACCAGGCGCGCGGCTTCCGCTTCGGCGGCGCCGCGCTCGGCCCGGGTTCTGCCATGGCGCGCGCGGCTGGCGTCGGCTTCATGCCTTGCGGCGTCGCGCGTCTTGGCCTTGCGGGCCATGCGGAGATTGATGATGTCGGCCATGGCCGCCTTCTACCGCGCGGATCCGCGCGGCGAAAGAGCGGCGATGTGCGCGGGCTTTTTCAGACGGCTTGGGCCGGGCTCAGAACGAGATGCCCAGCAGGCGACCCAGGAAGATCAGCACCACGGCGCCGACGATCGAGGCGAGGCAGCCGGCGCGCTGGAAGTCCGCCTGGCCGCGGGTGGTCACGAGACCCGCCACGAGCGAGCCGCCGATGCCGAGCAGGATCGTCGCGATCCAGCCCATGTCGACCGAGCCGGGATAGAAGAATCGCGCCAGCACCCCGATGATGAGGCCGCTGATGATGGCGCCGATGATATTGATCATGACCTGGAAAACCCTCGTTATAAATCCGGGACCTGCCGCCCCGGGGATCATGCCCTAGAAGCCGCGAACGACAGGACGGTTTCAATCGCGGTTCTGCAGGATGCAGACCCGGTCCGTCGAGGCGCTCGGTGGGATTCGCGGCGTGGTTCGTTCCCGGCCTCCCTCCAATGAGATGGGGAAATGCCGGGGCAAGTGTCTCGACAGAGGCGAAATGTCCGGAAAACGGCGACTCGTTTCGTCGCAAAACAGATTCGCTTCACCGCCGTTTTATGTGGAAAAATTTTTAGTACGACCTTCGAAATAGGCACTTGCGCATGGGGCCGGTGAAGGAGTTCCCACGCGTCGCGAGACCCCCTCGGCTGTAAAGGGGCAAGACTTGCCGGGGCCGCGGGGAAGGGCAGCCCCCTTGCGTCAAAATCCAGAACAGGCACTATGGGTTGTGGCGCGTCGATCGCGGGGCATCTAAACCTAGAGAAATCGTCCTTGGGCCGTCAGGTGTCCCTAAAGGCGGTTTTCCGGTGTCCGGTGCTTCTTGCGAAGGGCTCGCGCCAGGGTCGGTCAGAGATTTCGTTCTCTTTTTGTGCCTGTCAGTGGTATGTCGGTCGGTTCTTCGCTCCGACGAATCGCGGACAGGCAAAGGATGTTCGGGCCGGTCCGGGTGCAATGCTGAACGCGCTTTTTGGCGCTTCGATGACGTGGCTCGGAAAATGGGAAACCAAGGACCGGGCGGCCTAGCGCCAAGTGGCCGGATCAGGGTGGCCTGATCGGGGTGGGCCGCAGGTTGAACGGCCAGAGTTTGAACAGTTGAGCTAACGGGGGCGAAAATTGGATTTCAGAAACGGAAGCGACGCTGACGTGAACAGCTCCGACGCTATGCAGGCAGATATGAATCAGAATGATGGCCAGGTGGAAATGCCCGGTTTCGAGCTTTCGCCCCGGGCCCCGGCCCCCAAGGTGGAAGAAGTACAGGCCGCGCCGGTGAAGCTGGAACGGATCAAGTCCGAATTGGCCAAGCCCGTGAAAAAGCCGGCGAAAACGGAAAAGGAGGCGGGCGAGAGCCCGGCAATAGCGATGGACAAGACCGATACCGCTACGGCCGCTCTTGTGGCCGACGCCCTGCTGGCGGCCGCTGCCGCTGCTCCGGAAGCCCCGAAGGCGCGTCCCGATTCGAAGACGATCAATGCACGCCGCTTCACCGTCGTCACCGACGATTCGCGTGACGCGCTGCTGACCGATTTCGGCAAGGAAACGCTGGACGATCGCTACCTGCTGCCGGGCGAGAAGTACCAGGACCTCTTCGCCCGCGTGGCCGACGCCTATGCGGACGATCAGGACCACGCGCAGCGGCTCTATGACTACATCTCGAAGCTGTGGTTCATGCCCGCCACCCCCGTTCTCTCGAACGGCGGCACCGGTCGCGGCCTGCCCATCTCGTGCTACCTCAACTCGGTGGACGACAGCCTGGAAGGCATCGTTTCCACCTGGAACGAGAACGTCTGGCTCGCCTCGCGCGGTGGCGGCATCGGTACCTACTGGGGCAACGTGCGCGGCATCGGCGAGCCGGTGGGCCTGAACGGCAAGACCAGCGGCATCATCCCCTTCGTGCGCGTGATGGATTCGCTGACCCTGGCGATTTCGCAGGGTTCGCTGCGCCGCGGCTCGGCCGCCTGCTACCTCGACGTCTCGCACCCCGAGATCGAGGAGTTCCTGGAGATCCGCAAGACCTCCGGCGACTTCAACCGCAAGGCGCTGAACCTGCACCACGGCGTGCTGCTGACCGACGAGTTCATGGAAGCCGTGCGCGATGGCACCGACTTCGCGCTGCGCAGCCCCAAGGACGGTTCGGTGCGCAGCACCGTCCACGCCCGCTCGCTGTTCCAGAAGCTGGTCGAAGTGCGTCTCGCCACCGGTGAGCCCTACCTGGTGTTCTCCGACACCGTGAACCGCATGATGCCCAAGCATCACCGCGATCTGGGCCTCAAGGTCTCGACCTCGAACCTCTGCTCGGAAATCACGCTGCCCACCGGCCGCGACCACCTGGGCAACGACCGTACGGCCGTGTGCTGCCTCTCCTCGCTCAACCTGGAAACCTGGGAAGAGTGGAAGGGCGAGAAGAGCTTCGTGGAAGACGTTCTGCGCTTCCTCGACAACGTGCTGCAGGACTACATCGACCGCGCGCCGGACGAGATGGCCCGCGCGCGCTACTCCGCCGCGCGCGAGCGTTCGGTGGGCATGGGCGTCATGGGTTACCACTCGTACCTCCAGAAGCGCGGCATCGCCTTCGAAAGCGCGATGGCCAAGGCACTGAACATGCAGATGTTCCAGCACATCGCCGCCAAGGCGGACGAGGCCTCGCTGCTGCTCGCCAACGAGCGCGGCCCGTGCCCGGACGCGGCCGAAATGGGCGTGATGCAGCGCTTCAGCTGCAAGATGGCGATCGCGCCCACCGCGTCGATCTCGATCATCTGCGGCGGCACCTCGGCCTGCATCGAGCCGATCCCGGCCAACATCTACACGCACAAGACGCTCTCGGGCTCGTTCGTGGTGAAGAACCCGTACCTCCAGAAGCTGCTCGCTTCGAAGAGCAAGGATTCCAACAATGTGTGGAATTCGATCCTCGAACACGGCGGTTCGGTCCAGCACCTCGATTTCCTGACGCCGGACGAGAAGGGGGTCTACAAGACCAGCTTCGAGATCGACCAGCGCTGGCTGCTCGAATTCGCGGCCGACCGTACGCCCTATATCGACCAGGCCCAGTCGCTGAACCTGTTCATCCCGGCCGACGTCGACAAGTGGGACCTGATGATGCTGCACTTCCAGGCCTGGGAGAAGGGCATCAAGTCGCTCTATTACCTGCGCTCGAAGTCGTTGCAGCGCGCGGGCTTCGCCGGTGCTGGCGGCGGCGTCGAGGCGGACAATACGCCCGAGGCGCCCAAGTTCCAGATCGGCGAGACGACCGATTACGACGAATGCCTGGCTTGCCAGTAAGCGCAGGTCGGGCTCGATAACGGCCTGACGACGCGCACGAAATTCGAGACGCCCCGGGCAGCCAGGCTGCCTGGGGCGTCTTGCTGTTCGCGCGGCATTCATTTCCGCGCGATTCCGCGCTAAGGGCCGCGTCATGCAAGATGGCTGTGCCCAGATGAACGATTCCGCCGAGGCGGTCGGCCGCGCGCCCGTGTGCGTTGCGGCGCTCTACCAGTTTACCCGCTTCGCGGATCACGCGGCGCTGCGCGAACCGTTGCTGCGCCTTTGCGAGGAGCAGGGCATCAAGGGCACGCTGCTCCTGGCGGCGGAAGGCATCAACGGCACGATCGCCGGTCCTCACGACGGCATCGCGCGCGTGCTCGACCATGTCCGGGCGCTGCCGGGCTGCGAAGGCGTGGACGTGAAGCTCTCGGGCGCGCAGGACATGCCGTTTCACCGCATGAAAGTGCGCCTCAAGCGCGAGATCGTGACGATGGGGCAGCCCGACATCGATCCGCTGGCCATCGTCGGCACGTATGTCGAGCCGCAGGACTGGAACGCGCTGATCGCCGATCCGGACACGATCGTGATCGATACCCGCAACGACTATGAAGTCGCGGTGGGCACGTTCCAGGGTGCCATCGATCCCCAGACGGCGACCTTCCGCGATTTTCCCGAATGGTTCCGCGCCGAGCGCGAGAAGCTGATGGCGGCGACCGGCGCCGGGGGCAAACCGCCGAAAGTCGCGATGTTCTGCACCGGCGGCATCCGCTGCGAGAAGTCGACAGCCTTCCTCAAGCAGGAAGGGGTGGAGGACGTGTTCCACCTCAAGGGCGGTATCCTCAAGTATCTGGAGACCGTTCCCGAAGAGGAGAGCCTCTGGCAGGGCGAATGCTTCGTGTTCGATCAGCGCGTCACCATCGGCCACGGACTGGTCCAGGGCAGCCATGCGCTGTGCCATGCCTGCCGCCGCCCGGTGAACGCGGCGGACCAGGCCTCGCCGCTCTTCGAGGAAGGGGTCAGCTGCCTTGCCTGCCACCACGAGCGCAGCGACGAACAGCGCGCATCCTATCGCGAGCGCCACCGCCAGGAAGCGCTGGCGGCCGAGCGCGGGGAGCTTCACGTCGGCGCCATGCGCCAGGACCCGCACGCAGACGCGGCGAGGGCGGGAGAGAGCGAAACGGAGCGGGACGCTGGCTGATCCGATCCTCTATAGCTTCCGCCGCTGCCCTTACGCGATGAGGGCGCGCCTGGCGCTGCTGGTGAGCGGCACCGCCTGCGAACTGCGCGAAGTGAAGCTGTCGGCAAAGCCCGCCGAAATGCTGGAGACCTCCCCCAAGGGAACGGTGCCGGTGATGGTGCTGCCCGGCGGCACGGTGATCGACCAGAGCCTGGACATCATGCGCTGGGCGCTGTCCCGGCACGATCCCGAAGACTGGCTCACCCGAGACGATACCGCGCTGATCGCGGCCAATGACGGCGGCTTCAAGCACGACCTCGACCGTTACAAATACCCGCACCGCCACGACAGCGACGCGCTCGCACACCGCGAAAGCGGGATGGCGTTCCTGCGCCAACTCGACGCCCGGCTGGCAGGAAGCCGCCATCTCTGCGGCCCGGCGCGCGGGATCGCCGATGCCGCCATCATGCCCTTCGTCCGCCAGTTCGCCGCCGTCGAGCCGGAGTGGTTCGAAGCGCAGCCGCTGAAGCACCTTCAAGCCTGGTTGGCCGACCACCTGCACTCGCCCCTGTTCACGGCGGCGATGCTCCGCCTGTCACCGTGGCAAACAGGCGACGATCCCATACGCTTCGCCAGCGCGGGCTGAAATTTCGGAAATATCAGGAGAGTGGTGCCGCTTACAGGATTCGAACCTGTGACCCCATCATTACGAACACAAGCGATAGAATCCCAGAAATCCAAGGTTTCCGAGGCTCTTGATGCCGGAAATCGCCCAGTC
This sequence comes from Novosphingobium sp. PhB55, assembly GCF_004368805.1. Lineage (NCBI taxonomy): Bacteria > Pseudomonadati > Pseudomonadota > Alphaproteobacteria > Sphingomonadales > Sphingomonadaceae > Novosphingobium > Novosphingobium sp. PhB55. The sequence goes on from NZ_SODQ01000003.1 coordinate 204,031, forward strand.
TTTCCAGTCGACCAAGCTATACCCAGATTGTGCCGAAATCCGAACTGGGCGTCTTCCTATCGAAAGCACTTTGGTTCGGTGAAAGTTCGAATTTCGACCCAGTCAGAACCCGGCTTACGGGTGCGGTGAATGAATCACATAGAAGGGCGTGCAGATGCCTCTCAAATTGGAAAATTGTAGCGAGTTCATTCCCCATGGGACGTAACTGTAGCCTTGCCGTCATGCCAATGCAGTTCCATTTCACAGGCTAGATCATGTCGACCAAGTTCACGCACTCGACGATCTGCCCAAGATTCGATACGCTGCTGCAGCTGCTTAGAGAGCCAGGCGCCGGGGCGGTCCATGGCGGTTGCTGCACCGAGGATTGCAACGAGAGCAGCAAAGAACATCCCGTACCAGTTTAAACCAGAATTTTCGCGGTAAAGAAACGACCAGCAAGTAATGGCGAGAGGCACTATTGCTACGATCACGCTAACATTTCGTATGAAACTTTTCTGAAATCCGAAACGCTCAGTCGCCCGTTCGCCAATTGCTTCAGTTATTGAGTTATCTGCCTCTCGTGCACGAGTTTCCACTCTAGCATGCTCTGCGCTGATAGCCTGCAAAGAACGAGCTGCTTCTTCAGACTTACGTTTCTCCGCTTCGAGGATAGCTTCTGCGCGCTCCCTTTCTTGTGCGATCTGTTCCTCTGCAAGAGTTCTCGTATCTTCGGTTGCCTTTTCTGCTAACGCCAATTGCTCTTGATGTTTGCGGAGATCCTTCTCGCGTTGCGCCTTAGCTTTGTCGGCTACTTCTTTTCCGGCAGCTTGAATAGCAGCCTCAACAAGACCTTCGACATTATCGCCGGATACATAACCTTCATTATTGAGCGCAAAGTCCATAACAGCCCTAGCCGACCTAGGAACTTCTAGAAGAATTTCAAATTGGTCTAGTTGCTCCGGCTTTACTTCACGCAACAAATCCCGCGCTCGGTCCACCACTTTTCGATTGTAACGGAGTGCCTTTTCGCAAGTGACAAGGAGCTGACTATTAGGCAAGGATAGCCGCGCGCTCCTATCGATATTGCCTACTTCCAGCCACAATTTTGCAGACAACTCCCTCATTGTTATAATTGGCGGAATATGCCGCTTATTATAATAATATGTTTCACACAAATGCCTTCTTATGGCGCCCGCAAAAGTATCATTAGTGGTTACGCAAACGAATTTGCTGGTAAATAAGTCAGAAGATTTAGCTCCAGCTCTCCTTCTTATTGTGAATACAGCAGTATCACTGTCTGCGTAGCGCGCATTTTCATTGTCTGCGTCATGCCAGTTAACTATAGATTCCAGCGCCTTGGACTTTTCGTCGTTGAAAAAACGATGGCTGCTTGGCATAAAGTCCAAGGTATCCGGTAGGATTTCTACTCCCGCCTTCCTGACCGCCATGTCGAATGCCTGCAACATATTTTGTAGCGCAGTCTCATGCACGAGGCCTTTCCGCAAGGCGTCAGCAGTAGGTCCATATCGTTCAGGTGCAGGGGCCCTCAGGACTGATGCCAAAACGTCTCGCGCTTCATCCACGCAATGATGGAACGTGGTTACAGAAGCGCCGAGCGCCCGCATACGGTCGAACAATTCCTTTGAAGCACCGCTTCGAAGCGCCCCAGAGCACCCCAAGTGATCTAGCAATATAGGGCCGTCAACAACAATCGTTACTTCGAATTTCCTACAAGAATTAGTGGGATTCTGGAGCTCTTCTGCTACTCTAAAAAGATATCCTACAGCAGAAAGGCTAGAAATAGCTTCCTTCTGAGGCAATTTATTTGTGTTCACATGCTCAATGTATCTTGCTGCTAGAAATGTTTCATCTGCGCCAGCATTATCTTTATTTGAGGCTGAGACATTCGCGTCAACGGCGTACCGGAGCAAGATCGCTCCTGCTTCACTGGGTTCAGGCGGCAGTACACTTAGGGGCGATATTTCGCGAGCATACTTTAAAAAGCCTTCGCCCACATCTTTCAGCGTGGCTTCTGTGTCAAAACTCTCATCGGTAAAGTCCGGAGTTGGTAAGTTAACGAAGAATGGTCCGCGCGCGGGAAACTTTGTGCGAGATTCAAGCCAGCCTAACTGCCGCATTTTAGGGACAAAAAAGTCAAGTGTTGAAGCACTTATAGTCCAACCAAAGTGCTTTTCGGTCAGCTGAGCAAGCTTTGTTGAATCAAACAACGATCCGTGCATTTCGCTAAGTGGTGCGGCGATCAGCACTAGAAGCGCATCTGAGGGATCAGCACTATTCTTCACTCGTGCGCCAGCGAGGAGGCAAATTCTTGCTTCCTGGATGGCCGCAGTCCGATTCTCGCTCAACTGTAATTCCCCAAAGTAGCCGTCGAAGGATTCTCATGCTCCCGTCTTTTGCACTACCTCCCGAATTCGCCACATAAAAGGATGATGGATCATCGCATCCACAACTTCGTCTCTTGCGGATTAGCGGGAGTTAAAAACTTGTAATGCCGACGGATACCGTTCATCGGTTTTCATTCCACAGGCTGCCTATCAAACGCTTTGAGCAGACGGATAGCTGAGAAGCGGGTGCCTCGCGGCGGGCAGCCCCGTCTGGTTCACATAAACCGCGTTATCAGCCGTCGAGGGTTGGCAGGGAAAGATTCGGCTGGACGTTGGGATGCAGTGCATATTAACGCTCTACCCATAACCTATCGAAATTTGCTTATTTTTGTGCGGCATCGTCAATTTTCTATATCGTTTATCAAAAGCTTATTTTGGTAAGGCTGCTTGATGTTTCGGTTGATTGGATTCCTTGCCTTTTTGTGGATCGCCATAAGGACGTTCGAGGTGTTTGGCGGCGCTGGTGTCGTGATCATTCTTGCCATCGTTATCGCATTCGCCTGGCAAATGAGGCGACCTGAACCAAAGAAGCAGAAATCCCAATCTACAAAAACAAAGCAACGCATTCCACCTGTTGCTTTATCGGCTGCTCGCTCTCGCACGCCGCGTCAAACTTCCTCGCCGCCAACCGACAGCACTAAAGACCGTGGAACGCGAAACTCGATTGACGCTGCGCTCGGCGGCTTGCCCGCTAGGCTTCTGAATCGATCTGGGTCGGTGTTCTACACTGGACCAGAGGCATTCACGGGAACGCGGCCAGTATATCTCCTAGGCCTCAATCCAGGGGGCAATCCCGATAGACAGGCCTCGGAGACAATTGGCATGAGCATCGCCAATTATCGTTGTCTTGAACGCAAGTGGTCCGCTTATGCCGATGACAGTTGGGAAGGCGCGGCACCGGGGACATGGGGGCTCCAGCCTCGCGTCCTTCACATGCTGCGCGAGCTTAACCTAGATCCTCGCCTTACGCCGGCTAGCAACGTCGTCTTCGTTCGATCCGCGACTGAAGCCATGCTTCAGGCTGAGAAAAGCGAATTGCTCGATATGTGCTGGCCCGTCCATCAAGCCGTAATCGACGAACTGAGCGTCAAAACAATCATATGTTTCGGTGGGACGGCCGGAAAGTGGGTGCGAGAAAAGGTCGGAGCGAACCAGTTACTCGACAGCTTCCGGGAGACGAATGCTCGGCGCTGGAAGAGTGAAGCTCATGGGGCGGCGAATGGCCGGACGGTAGTGACTGTCACGCATCCCGGACGTGCCGACTGGCGAAACCCTGCCGCTGATCCGACGCCGCTTGTCTCGCGGGTATTGAATAGTTGGGACTTCAATGGCTAGCCGTGAATAGCAGCCTTCTGGCGGTTTCGTTGTAAACGGCGGCCGCTTGTTTGGAAATCTATCACCGGGAGCAGAAAGAAGGCACTGGGATGCCTGCCATCGTAGGCGTAATTCAGCGGTTCGTAGAAGAAGACAAGGAGGAGCGGGAACGGGCGCGACAAGAACGGTCGACGCCTATTATTAACCGATTGAGATGTCGGATTCTGGCGGCCTTGTAACGCTCACGTTCTCTATTGCCATTTTAATGAATTCGCGCGAGATTAGCGTAGTCCTGCGTTTCTTGGAGGAGCGTGATGATGGATCCTTTGCGCCTGGATTTCGATGACGTTCTAGAGCGTCTTTATCTAAAATTTGCAGTGACCCAGCGAGATTGCGAGCTAGCTGGAAATTACCTTCGCTGCTTCCTTCACGCCAAGATTTCGTCGCCCAAGATGCTCATTATTTTGCCCCAAATTGCGGATTGGGCTTGGCATGAACTGATACTCGATACGCGCTTATATCGAGAGATATGCGCTGGCGTTTTCGGCGGCTTTCTTCATCATGTGATAAAAGATATCCACGTCGGATCGCACGTGCGCGCGGAAGACATGTGTGAGGAGGATGCCTTAACCCTCAGACGCAATTTCAAACTGTCCCTGGCATTTATGCGTCAAAAATATGCGCTGACCGAAATTTCGACCGAATGGACAGAATCTGGCTGGGACTCTCCACGTTATCGGTTCAGAAATGCGTCATATGCTGAGCTTCTATGGAACGATTTAGGTGAAGTTGACAAAGCGATCCCACCCCGTTTTTCGTGGCTTCCGGCACGCATCGCGTTGCGATTTGGAGTCACGGAAATGCGCGCGCGGAATGCTGTAGCGGAATATGCCAACGCCTTTGGTTGTGGCAAGCTGGACAAAGCGTATCTTCTGCCTCCTGCAGTTGAGTTAGTTTGGCAGGAGCACATCCTGTGGACCAGAAGATACGCTGAAGATTGTAATAATGCTTTCGGGTATTTCGCTGATCATCTACCTCGCGATGTCCTTGGGACAACTCTGGAGCGCGAATCGGGTCGTTTTGCCCGCGAACCCAACGTCGCACTCGAAGGGGCTTAAAAGTGACCATAGAGCCCAAAGATATGCTGCAGGGTATTGCTGCTATCATCGCAATTTTTAGCCTAATTGTGGCCACGAAAGCCCTATTGCTGAATTTGGAAAGAAGTAGACGCGAGCTTGCAGTACGACTTATATATGATTGGGCCAATCATTTGGATTGGGAAACTAGTCGAGCAATAAGAATGGCCGCAGAGCTACCGTCTTACGTCATTACGGCAATCCAATGCCGCGAATCCGTGCTGGTTCCGGTTAAGTATTACGAAACAATGACGAGCTTGCTCCGAACTGAATTTACAAATGATGTTTTTTCTAAGCCACCTGAAGACGGAAGCTTTCGTATCACCATTGAGCACAGCGCTTTTATTCGTCATCTATGGGTTAAATGGCTTAATCGGTTAGAAGGAACACTCGCGGCTTGGCATCGAGGCGCGGCGGATATTTCATTGATGCGAGTAGAATTTGAACCGTTGATCGTAGGAAGCGAGGCGGTACTGAAAAAACTTCAATCTCTTTGGGACGGCATGCCCGTTACAAGGGAATTTTGCAGACTTTACGATGAGCATAAATCTATTCAGGTATCCGAACCGCTCGGTCTTTTTTCATGGATAAGTCGAGAGGCGTTTACTCCAGCCACGCAATCCAGATGATGAATTTTCGATCGCGTTTTTGTTTGGGCTGCACAGATTTTGCTAACCGTTGTCCGGCAGCCTGCCAATGTCTTCCGCAGCGAATGCCCGCTCTGGAATCCTACGATCAAGATAAAAGGGGGCCGAACTGGGCGCAAAGCGGTTACTCTTGATTTCGGCCCAAGCTGATTCAAATAAGGGGCGTTATCGGCGCGAAAATGCTCAATGCCGGGTAACGTCCGGCAACACCTTGTCGGATTCCGCCTGGATAACCCGAGGCCATAAGGCGGTCTTCGTGAACAGCTTCTCTGTCGGATAGAGTTTGCCGTGACGGGTTTCGTCCAGCAGACCGAGCCAGCACAGAGGCCGAAGGATGTGGATGTAGGCCATTGCATAAGCCCGATGGTCTTCCGGTCCAGCCCCGAACAGCACCTCTGCGAAGCGCTCGTAGGTTAGGCCGGTATGAGCCTCGACGTTGATGATGTTGAGGAACAGCAGCCAATCTCCGGCGAGCTCGTCGCCGTACCGCGTATATCGCGAATGATCGAGGACGAAGAGGACGTGATGGGCCAGGGTGATCCAGAGGTTGCCGGGATGCTGTAGAAGATCCTTCCCTGTCTTCGTGATGTGCAGGAAGCCTTTGCGATGCCCAGCCAACTTGGCGCTCGCCAGCAGGTCATGCAGCACCACCAGCGGCGGGAAGTCATCTTCGTTCAGCACCTCGTTGACCGCGTACAGGTCTTCGGCGGTGTAATGCGGCCAGTTGAACGTTTCGGCTGCCCACGTCACAAAATACCGCTTCAACGCCTTGCTCTGCGTCAGACCAATAGGGCCGTTTTTCACAAGATAGCCGAGGGTCAGCAAGGCACCGTGCAACAACGGTGATTGGGCAAGGGCGGGGTCTTCGTTAGCTGGGGCGACGAATTCGATCATTGGGGAGATGATTGCAACCGGCGACTGCAGTGCGCAAGCACTACGCGCCATTCGCCAAGGGAGTGGGACGGTGTGTTCCCGCAACGTTTCTACGAACGTGGGCAAGTAGGCCTACTAGCTTCATCCGATCACGTCGTAAGGCTTCCACCTTTGCAGTTGCCTCGACCTCTTCCAATGCCAAAGTGACCTTTTCAGCCTGCCGAGCACGAATTGTCAGACTCCGAATCAGAATTGTCGGGCGACCGCCGCGTTCCAGCAGAACTTTGATGACGCCATGGCACAGCGAGGCGCGGAACGCTTCGTGTGAGGAGCGGTAATGAGTTAGCGCGTCAACGACTTTCGCCCCGTGTTCGCCAAACCGTCCATCGGTAGCAAGGACGGCCAACAGATCTTCAAATCTTTGCCCGGTCAAATGGCGAAGCTTCACGTGAAGCGTTGGGAATGCTGTATCGATGGCGAGCAAAGTTTCAGTGACGGCCTGCTCGACGCAGGAGATATGGTGCATGCACTCGCCCCGCCAAGCATTCACCTTAGCGTATAGGGTATCCCAAGTTTGTTCTGGGCTGCCGCGCTCTGCCGTATCGTCGATCATAGTGAGGGGGATAACCGTCCGATCCTAACATTCCATTTCATGCGCCATAGATGTTTGGAAAACCGCGTTAATGCTTGTAGACCGCCGCTAAGGCGGAAATCGTCCAAACTACTGATGCCGTAGAGCGCGCCGCTGTCCGGCGGCGCTACGGGTCAGTCAACTTGGCAACTGGCGCTGTAGCCTTGGGGAAATCGCAAAAACAATAAGGAAGCCCCGGACCTGCACATGCAAATCCGGGGCGGTGAGAGTTAGTTGCAGGTGGCGTTCCAGGCGGGCTTCTTCTGCTTGAGAAGGGCGGTCTTCAGACTTTGCGCAGTCCAGCCGGCCTTGTGGTCGGAGCCAGTCACGATCACATCCACCTCAAGGGTTTCGCGGTGCTCGAAAATCTTCTGCCCGGCGTAATGTTTGCGTCCACTGTCGCCGGGGCGGATGAAATCGAATAGCCGCTTCATAAGGCCTCCATTGGCGTATTCTCGCGCGCAACCGATATAGAGTACCTCGTTACGATGCCGAAGGCGGAACACTCCGACCGATCCTTTCAGTTCATCGTGGCGCGTGGAGAGGCCGCCTTTGACTGGCTTCCATTCCCGAGCCCAATCCGCAAGGGTGATTCCCCCAATAAGTTGCTGTGTCATATGAAGCCCTTCAGTGCAGGGGGGGGGCCTCCCCCGCCGGAGAGGGCGCACAGTTTCAGGTGAGTTGCATTTTGGCGGCACCGGCCTCGACCGCAGACATTAACGTGTCATTGGCGAGGTGGGCGTATCGCATGGTGCTCTGATGATCGGCATGACCAAGGATTTTGCCGACCGCGTAAAGATCCACGCCGCTGTTCACGAGAAAGCTCGCGGCGGAGTGGCGCAGGTCATGGAGGCGTAAGGCTGGAAGGCTTGCTTTGTCGCGGGCTGTATCCCATGGCCGCTTAAGGTCCGTGTAGGGCTTGCGAGTTTCAGGGTTGGGGATCAACCACAGACACTTGTCCCATCGACGCAGGCCTTGGATAACGGTAACGGCATCGGATGACAGCGGGACGTATCGGGGGACGCCGGTTTTAGTCTCCGGAATGTGCCACGCCCGCCGTTCCAGATTGATGTCCGACCATTTCGCCCTAAGCAGTTCCATCTTCCGCGCCCCGGTCAGGAGCAGAAGCCTAACGATCGAACCAAGCTGCTTGCACAGCGAGGAATCACATGCAGCCAGAAGCCGCTTTGCCTCTTCGGTGGTCAGGAACTTCTCGCGCTTGTTGTTGAACTTCGGGCGTTTGACCGATCGGACGGGGTTGGGGGAGGCACCCGGCATGTTCCATTCGGCGGCCAATTCGAATGATCTATTCATAGTCACACGAATTTTCTCGACAGTTGCCGGAGCCAGCACCTTGCGCTTTTCAGCCAGCCATGTGGCGATAGCTTGAGGCTTAATCTCATCCAGCCGCATGGTTCCCCACTTCGGCACGAGATGGCAGCGGATTATCCGCTCTGTGTTGTGAGGCGTCTTCTGGTACGTCTCATTGTGCGAGATGTGCTGTCGGGCAAGTTCGGCAAAGGTAGGAATCGCCTTCTTGGCCGCTTTCTGGGCCGCAGGGTCGCCGCCGAGTACGACCTCGGAGCGCCACCGTTGAGCAACGCGTCGGGCCTGGTCGTAGGTGATATCACCATATACGCCGATCTTTCGCTGGCACTGTTTTCCATATTCGTTGCTGTAACGCAGAGTGAATGACTTTCCCCCGCCCGAGCGACATTCCAAAGTGAAGCCAGTAATGGAAGTGTCATAGTAATCCGTACGTTTTTTGCCCGGCTCGCACCGGGCCGTGAGGCAGAACGAGGCATCGAGTTTGACTCTCGGCATTGTGGATATCCTTTTGGGTATGATGTTGATGGAGCGGCGCGGAACGGCCGGGCGCGATGAGTTTGATTTGAATGGCCAAGCTTTCTTGGGATTGCTCGCGGGCGAAGCGCACAGCGCGTCGGCCCCGGCCGTGTGGGTCGGGTTCAGGGCTGCGCCCAGGTGGTTGCTGCGTTCGTGGGAATGCCCAGGACGGGCGAAGCTAAGTCATGAGCGCGGGCGTGGTTGACCAGAGTCGACGGCGTCCGGGCGGAGGGGGAGGGGAAGGCCTGTGGCGCACACATCCCCGCTCATTTAGCTAAAGTTCGGCTTTCGAGGCTTGTGGCCGTCAGCCGCCATAGAATCACATTCTTCTTCATCCGGGCCTTCCTCGTCGTCGATGAGGTGCTGTTCCGGTTTGCGGTTGAACCAATACTTGTCGCGGCCGCGAATGCGTTTGGGGGCACCGAGATGCTCCCGCAGCAGGGCAGCACCTTCCTTCACCTGTTGGCTCGTTGGGCGATCGATCCCGGCTTCAATCAAGATTTCCGTTGCCGTCAGGGCTTCATTTCGGGATGCCTCGGGGGCATCGAAGTCGATAAATGCCTGCAGCACATCAAGAACAGGACTGAAGGCACGATGCCGAGCATTCAGCTTTGCAAGTTGCCGTTACTCATCCTCCGTCAACCACCATTCAGTTCAACGGCCAATTGAGCAAAGACCTGCTGCATGTCGATGTCGTGATCATGCTTGACGTCCACTAAAGGAAGCGTCCAGAATCTGGCGTTACCTGTGCTGTCGATTAAAAAGTCATATGAATTAACCGTAGCGAAGAAAACCGTGCGCCTGCGGTATTCAGTCGCTTCCTTGGCGTACGGCCTCCTAACCTTATCGATGTCTTGCGTCAGAAAGCCCTTTAGCCTGGCGACGTCGCGCTTAAATGACGATTCAAGCTCACCAATCTCAACAATCCAGTGAGAAATGGCGATGAGGACGCTATCCTTGTTGTTGCTGTCAAGATGGTGATCGAGCCTGACAACCTCGGCGCCGAGGGCTTGATCTGGCACCAAATTTCGGCCCCAGCTCGTTTTTCCGAGGCCTTGCGGACCCTGCAGCGTGAGAACACCGCGACACCGAAAACCGTACGGTTTCAGTGCGGCCGCGACAGCGCTGAGCAGCCACTTTTTGACAAGCAGATCACGGAAGTCTGTGGGGAATTCCTTTCCGTCACCGACGTCGAGCAAATTTGGGGCAGGCGATTGGTGCCGTCCCACTCCCTGCTCTGTATCTAAGTGGCAACGGGGTTGTAGGGGTTACGGTCTGCTATCAAGTCCAGGAAAGGTTGAGTGAGGCCAATGGCCAATCCATGTCGGATAGCGAGACTTTGGACTTTTGTGGTCGCCGTATTTGCGCTGTTTTCAATGCTACCCTCGCGGTCCGGGATTAGCACCTCTACTTTCTTCGTTGTGACGTTGAATCGCACTACGATTCCGAAAGACTCGAGAAGGTGCTGAAAGTTCTCGATTGTAGCAGGTAATACCCCATAAGCCCCGGCGGGCTGATCGGGAAAACCCTTACAATCTATCGACTTAACTTTCCTCTTCTTTAAAGAGGCGCCTTTAGGGCAAATATTCTTGCCAGATTTATTATTATTCATTTCGGATTTCGTGTATTGTTGAACTTCTCATAGTTCGCCGTTGTATTATGGCGGTAACAGACACTGTCCTGTGAAGGAAGTTGGAGAATTTCAATAGATTGTCAACGCCAAGATCGGTTTAAGGCTGCGGGCTGACTCGGTTGGATCCGATGCCGTGGGCGACGATTCATCGAAGAGGCCAGACAGGCCGGTCGGGGCGGCCGCCTTTCTGGCTTCGTGCTGTGCCGTGGTCTCGTATTCGCCCTTGTCGGTCATTTTCGGTAGTGAAAGCGCCAGAGCATCGAACGTGGTCGGCGTGACCACGGTGCCGACGTACCGTTTGCACAGATCGGTTTTGGCATTCTCGGCATCGATCAGGCTCGTGATGTCAGCCGTCTCTTGCTTCAACTCCTCAAAAGTAGGCTGGGCGACGGCTGGAGCGGCGAGCGCCACGGCGGCGCATGCAGTCATGTACTTCATACTCGTTCCTTCGACATGGCGATGCGACCGCGCCGATGGAATTATCGGAACGTCGATCGATTGCCAGTAAAAATGAGATTCATAGTCCGTGGTCGGATCGTCTTCATTCCGGCTGATGCTGGTGAATGGACGTCCGGCAAAGATTAGCGACCAACATGAAACGGTTGCGCAAAGAGCGCGGCTGGTCGCAGGAGGCGTTGGCTGATGAGGCAGAGCTTGATCGGACCTACATTAGCGGCATTGAGCGTCAGGTGAAAAACCCAACCATCACCGTCGTCGAGCGCGTGGCAAAAGCGATGGGATGCGCGTTAGGCGATCTGCTCGATTGAGCATGTCAGCGACTTGGAGCGCGGCACGAGGGACCCGTCTGTTCGGGCTCTCGGTCGTTTGGCGGACGCACTTGGCGTCGCACCGCACGAGTAGTTGCTCTCCATATAAGATACCCCGTTTTGCGTGGACGGCAGGGAATCTTCGAGTTGCTAATCGTTAGTCTCGACGACGGACGCCCGCACCACTCCGGAAATAAAAAATTATCAACGGGCTTGAATCCTGAAAGGCATTTTTTTCTGGCTCGCAAAATGCAATTTCGGGTAGGGATCTTTCCATTGTGACCAAAGACTTCGTAACAAAAGGCTTAGCCCCGATGAAGCAGTTGCCAACTCAGTTAGGTGACCCAGAGGCGGTGAAAGCAGTTTTGAAGCACGCCGCGTTCACGATCGCGCTCGAGAGCGGTGACGAAGTACAGGCGATGGCAATGTATTTGCCGGCAATGGACGGAAAGAGCAGTTACGATCAGTTCTTTGAATTAATAAAGAACGGAATTCTTGAAAATTTCGTATTCTCATGCACTGAAATACAGAAGAAAACCGGATCAAATAGAAAAATAGATGCCGAGGAGTTGCTTCAAAAAGCTCTACGAAAACTAAGTAGGCACACTGCAAAGGGAGAGCTTGGTGAGCTGATATTGTTCACACTCCTCGACGTATATCTTGGAGCGCCAAAGCTATTGAGCAAAGTCTCCATGAAGACAAACCCAAGAATGCCTGTTTATGGAGCAGATGCAGTTCATGGCCAATTCCATGATGGGGCATTCCGCTTGTATCTTGGAGAGTCCAAGCTCCAAAAAGATTTCAAGGCCGCCGCAAAGAAGGCGGCCACATCAATTAGCTCCGCAAAAGCGAAATACGATGACGAATTCGACCTTCTGGACAGCTACATTGATTTTCCCAACATAGATGACGAAACTGAATCTGAGATTTTATCTATCTTAAATCCGTTTTCGGAATCTCATCAGGCAGATATCGTTCATTCTCCATGCTTCATTGGATTTACCAATCCTATATTGATTGCGACAGATGGGGGTTTTGATAAATTTCTCAACGCTTATAATTTAATTGCAAAAGAGCACTTCAAAGAGTTTTACGATCAAATTCGCGAATATGGCCTCCCGGCCAATGAGTCTGTACTGCTCATACTTCCTTTCACCTGCGTCGATAATCTGGTCGATGAGTTTGTAGAATACATGGGCATCGAAAATTGACCGAATTATTCAAAAAGCTAGCAAAAAATATTTTTGAGGCGGATGCTTATCTCGCTGCATCTGATATTTTGTTTGGCGCATATGCTGCGAAACTGATTGGCGAAAAGAGGCAACTTAATCGGCAAAACGTTAAAAAGCTGATTTTAACTGCACAGATTTTCTATCGATCTAATGTCGATGAGCTTAGGCGTGAGGGCGCAGTCCTGCTGTCGATGCTGCTTGGGGTGTGCGCGGATGATTTCCCGGAAATTATCGCTATCGCGAGCAAAGTCTTCATAGAATCCGGTGACTTTCCGAACCGCCAGTTGCTTTCCGACCGGCACCCTGGTTCGAGCTTTCGGCACAGCATTCACTCTTTCGCAGAACTAGAATTTCGAGAAGAAATGAATTCAGTGGAGGGGCTGGGCTTCCTTCTTACCGATTATCAACGTAAACTTTGGGAAGACCTGATTAGCGATGATGATGTAATCACGTCAGCACCAACATCGGCTGGCAAAACCTTCATCATCCTTCACTATCTGGTGGATAGAATCGCCAAAAGCGATGGAGCTTTTGCGGCTATTGTTGTGCCTACGAGAGCGCTGATATCGGAAGTTGCCGGGAAGATATATGAGCTAATAGAAAGTCGCGGACTTTCTGATAAAATCGAAATTTGCACTGTCCCTAGAGATGGCGAATTCAATCAAAAAACTTTATTTGTAATGACTCAAGAACGCCTACATGATGTTCTATTGGCGGGAGACATTACCTTCAACTATTTTTTCCTGGACGAAGCACATAACATCTCAGACAAAACGCGCGGCGTTTTGCTCCACATGACTATAGATAAGCTCTTAGACGGGAGTACACCTCAAGTTATCATAAGCATGCCATCTGAAAAATATCAGGACACATTTTCAACAATTTTTGATAACGTTGATTTTGTAAAGGCAATTACCAAAACCTCTCCTGTCGCCAAACTTCTCATATCGGTTGAGCCGAAAGGCCGAAACCTAGTACTTTCGCGACATGATTCGACCCGCAAGCATTTTCTTCCAAAAAATTTCACTGGGGCGAGCCTAGCGGACATCGCCTTCAGGTTGGGAAGAGGTGAGTCCAATATAATTTACCAAAATGGGCCATATAATTGTGAAAGAATGGCGGACTCCATTTGTGATCTAATCTCAGATGAGATTGATGATGATCGCTTAAATGAGGCTGCAGACTACATCGAGAAGTTCATTCATGATGATTACTCTCTCGCCAATAATCTCCGCCATGGCGTGGCGTTCCATTATGGCCCGCTTCCAAGCTCAGTTCGCGTAATGATCGAAAATTTAGTCAAAGAGGATTCGATCCGTTTCATCGCTTGCACGAGCACACTTGCCGAAGGGGTAAACCTTCCTGCAAAAAACCTTTTCCTCAAAAATCCCATCCAAACACATCGCGGCCGTCCATCCACTCGGATTGAGGACGTGAAAATGCGGAATATAACTGGACGGGCAGGCAGGATGCTCGAGCACTTCACAGGGAATATATTTATCATCGAACCGAGTAAATGGACGTTCGATGATTATTTTGAGGAGGATTTCGAGGAAGCGGAGAAAATACCTTCTTATTATCGCGCAATAAATGAAGAACTCCCGAAAATATTATCGGCGCTCGAAGGGAATTATCAATTTGATGAGGAAGATCAATATCGTTTTTATACGATAGCAAACAAGCTTATTAAAGAATACGATAATGGCCGCTTGGAAGACACCTTGGGTGCTCCCGAGCTAACGCTTGGTGAACAAGATTTGTTGACTCTAAATAAATCTATCAAGACGGCCAACGAGAAGCTGAAAGTCGCGCCATTTACGTTGGAGGCGAGTCCGACGATTGGGTACATTCAGCAGAATTTTATGTATGAGTTCCTGAATTCTGTCGAAATTTATGATGGTTGGATTTTACCGCATCCGAAATCGCCGAAACTGTATGAGATCTTGCTGCAGATCTGCAGGCAATTGCAGCTGTCTGGTGTATACGTACCCAGTGAAGATTATACCTTGGATTACATTTGCATGATATCCTGCCAATGGATTCAGGGTAAAGGCTTAAAGGAAATAATATCCGGTCAAGTTGAATGGGATAAGCAGGCAGCTGAGAGAAACGGAAAAGCGCCGCCTTCCGTAAACACATCGGTTAGGAATGTGATTAAGGTAATCAATAGCGATATCGGATTTCGTCTGTCTGGCGCGCTTCGATGCTACGATATTTTGCTTAAGAATGCTTTGGTGGACAAGGGCATCGACCGGGCGAGCGTGAAATTGCATTCCTATCTCGAAATAGGTGCCTGCGATGAGCGGATGATTAGCCTTATCAACATTGGGCTCTCTAGGGAGTCGGCCCGTGAGATTCATGGTGCACTCAATGAGGGCGTCGAAATTGGATCTTCACGGGATGTCATGCGGCTACTGAATTCAGGCGCGCTGGATGATATCCACCCTGTTACGAAGAAGGAACTTTTGAGACTATTGAGCCGCTCTTAGGCATGGATCTGGTATATTCTCGGAATGCTGAATGAAGTATTTCCAGTGACGATTCTTCTTCAATATACTTTTGGCGAGTTAATATCTCGCTTGTATAATTGAAAAAAGCATTTGAGAAATCTAATCTCATTAGATCGCCTAAATCACTCATGCCTTTAACCTTCAGAGCTTTGCACCCCTCATTGTCAGCGAAATAACTGATCAATTCAATTGCACTATTCCTTGATACGGCGGCATTCTCTTGATCAGAGAACTCGAGGTTCAGCGCGAGCTGGATATCATGCTCCATTAGCGGAGATCGGCCGATATCTTTAATTATCTGAGGCGCTTCGTCGTGAAGCTCAGCGAACGCTGATCGACCGATCCTCAAGTGCAATTCCCCCGCTCTAGGCACCGCATGAAGCGCGGACCCATCCTTTTCTTTAGGCAAAAACTCTAGTTCGACAGAATTTGAACGGCTGCTGTTAAACTGCTCCAGCATTACCCCGGCAACACCTCGCAAACTCCCGCTCGGGCCTGATGTAAAGCCAAGTAAAAGTTTTGTATCTGGAACGACTAGAAAAAAATAAGGATCGCCTATGATGCCTTGATTGAGGTTGAAGCCTGAAATTTTTCCATCACTCGTAGCCTTGGTTTGCCAAGTGTTTCGCTCTTTTACGACAGTCACAGCGTATACCGCCTGCTCAAAGATTGCGTCTTCGTTCGAAGCTTTTATCAGATGCTTCTTTGATCTCAGGTTGAAAACTCGCGCGCCCTTCGCGCTCTCCCTTGTTGCTTTAAAGCTAGAGATGAAACCTCGGAAAAAATCATCAGCGGCTTCGATCGAGAAGAAACTGACAGTGACCTTTTTCTTCACGCGATTCATGCTTGATCCTACCGGGTTTTGGCAACTGTTTCAGTAGTCCGAACCACTCTCGGCGTCAAAGGTGGCAAGCATTTCGCTACGATTCGAAGATTAGGCTAGAAAGTCGTAGGTCCACGCTCATCGGACTCGGCGCCTCTCAGATGCTCTTTCTCGGCATAGATGTCCCAACCCTCGCACCGCTTGTTCCGGCGGTTTGGCTTGGGCTCAGGAAGCAATCTGCTGTCAGCCTCAATCAGCACCGCGCTTACGGGCGAGCACCAAACACGCCCCAGCCTTGACCCAAGCGCTCCCCAAGCTGGAAAGCTCCTCCCGTGGGAAACCGCCGATGTCTGGGTGGAAGTGCCTTAAGGTAGGTGGTGCCGCTTACAGGATTCGAACCTGTGACCCCATCATTACGAATGATGTGCTCTACCAACTGAGCTAAAGCGGCTTGCCTTGGCCGGTTCGGGTTGAAAGCCGTACCGGGGCAGGGGGCGCCTTTACCGAGCGGCGCAAGATCGCGCAAGGGGCTTTGCGGCCAAAGGCGATGAACTTTTTCGAATTCTTTCCGGTCACAGGCCGTAGCGCAGCTTGATGGCTCGATATCGCTCCAGCAGCATGACGGCGCGGGCTGCGGGATCGGCTTTTGCCGTGGATTTCGGCAGGTGGTTCGCAAGCTCCGCAGCCTTTACCAGATGCGTGCGGAAGGTGGCGGGCTGCTGGCTCATCAGGTTGCGGTAAGTGAGGTTGCCGTCCGAAAACCCCTGGGTGTCGAGCCAGTTATGGAGGCCGGGGTCCCGATGCGCGAGAATCAGGCGGACGACGCCGTCTTCGTCGACTTTCGTGCGCGCCGGGGTGTAGCTGACCGGGCGGTGGAGGAAGTCCATGGAGCCCATCAGCGCGCCGCCCATGCCGAACAGCCAGAAGCCGTGATGCCAGTCCATCTCGACGATCAGCGCCTCATCGGGTTCGAGGTGCCAGACCATGTGCGCGGCCATGCGTCCGCGCTTGGCGTCGTTGGCGTCATTGGCGGCCTTGTCTGCGGGGAACGTGTTGAGGCTGGCCGGGTCGCAGACTCCGCGTGAGGTGAGCCAGGCGTGTTCGGGCCAGTCGCGCATCAGGCCGGTGACGAACTGGCCCGCCCAGTCCATCGCCTCGGTCATCTGCGGGGGAGTGGGCAGGGGGCGGGGGGAGTCCATGCCGATCCGTTCGATGGATAGCGTGGTCGGCGTTTCGCCCCAGGCGTCGAAGGCTTCGCGGATGAACAGCTTGCGCGTGCCGGGCGTGGTGGGAAGCCAGTTCTTTTCCAGAGCCGGGCCGCCGATGGTCACGTCGAAGCGGCCATCGGCCTCGGTTTCGATCTGATGGCCGAACAGGTTCGCCTCGGGAATGTCGCCGAAAGGTTCGTGCAGGCTGGGCCAATCGGTGCCGGGGACTTTGTCCGGGCGCGGGCCTTGCACCGTGACGTTGAGCCAGCGGGCGCTGCCGCGTTTGCCGCTGAGGCGGTAGACGTGGTCGCCGGAGATCCACGCCTGGCGGTAGGTGAAGTCCGCCAGGTCGCCGCCCAGCTTCATCGTTGGCGTGGTGAACGGGTGGATCTGCGGGAAGGCCGGATCGCGCGTTTCCAGCGCAAGGTCGAAGGCCTGGCCGAGGTTCTGGGTGAGGAAGCGGAAGGCATCGGCGCGTTGGAGCGGGTTTGCCGGGTTGGCGTCCTTGAACGCGGATAGGCCCGCCTGTTTCAGCTGCTCGCAGAAGGTTTCCCACGCGGTCTTGAGGGCTGCGTCGTCGGTTCCGTCGCCATAGGCCATCGTGTCAGGCTCCCAGCTTGGTGAGGAGGTCGGAAAGGGTGTTTGCCGCGCGGGTGCAGGCCTTGGCGGGGCCTTCCGCCTCGATACGTGGGCCGAGCAGTTCGAGGTCGAACAGGCCGGTGTAGCCAAGGTCCAGCACGTCGCGCAGGATCGCTTCCAGTGGCACCGCGCCGTCTCCGGGCACGGCGCGGCAGGGGGTGGTGCGGTCGCCGGGGACATGGTCGCTGACTTGCAGGAGGCCGGTGAGGGGCAGGGCTTCGGCCAGCTTCTCATGCAAGTCCGCCTCGTACCAGCAGGCGTGGAGGTCGACGCAGAGGCCTATCTCGGCGAGCCGAGCGAGGCGCAGGGCATCGGGCAGGGTGTGGGCGATGTGGATGTCGACCGTCAGTGGCGAGGCGTTCTCGACCAGCAGTGCCACGCCCTGCTTTGCGGCGTGTGCACGGCAGGGGGCGAGCAGGTCCGCGAAGCGCTCGGCGGCCTGTTCCCAGAGCAGCGTGCCGCGTCCGCCGGTGATGAGATAGATCGACGGCGCGCCGAGTTCAGCGGCCATGTCGATCACTTTCATCAACCCATCAGCAGCGCTTTCGGTGTGGCTTTCAAGGTCTGGCTGGAGCGCGAAGGGGTGGTTGATGCAGCCGATTTGGATCGCGCCATGCTGCACCGTCTCGCGCGCAGCACGAAGCTCGCTTGCCTGTAACAGTCGCGGCGAAACGAGCGTGACATGCTGCACCCCGATCTCACAGCAGAAGTCGAGGAATGGGCCGGTCTCCCGGTCCATCATCGCCACCTGATGCAGGCTGACGCGGGGGTGCATCAGCGCTGCTCGATCTCGACGCCGAAGCGGGCGCGGAAGGGGGCGAACTCTGCGTTCAGCGCGTCGATATCGTAGCCGGCATCGACCAGGACTTGCGTCGAGTAGTGGAACTTGCCGTGGCGATCGCCCTTGTTCTCGGCGAGGTAGCGCCGCATCGCGCTTTCGGCTTCGGGCGTGAAGGGGCGGCTGGCGAAGGCGTAGTAATCGCGGATGGTCCCGATCGGATCCGCGACGAAATCGCGGTAGCGCACATGGTGGATGCGCGGGTCGTTCGCCAGCGGATGGACCATCGTATTGCCGATCGACCAGCGTACGCGTTCCAGATGCGCGCGGGCTTCCTTCACCAGATCGATCTTGCCAACGATCCCATCCATGATGTCCGCCATCATCATCGTCGAACTGGCGGCGACCATCACCGGATCGCGGTGGAGCCAGACCAGCGAGGCATCGGGGTAGGTGTCGAAGAAGGCGTCCAGCCGCGTGGTGTGGAAGCCCTTCAGCACCCAGTGGCGCGGCGGGCGCCGGTATTGCAGCGCTTGCAGCATGGCCTTGTGGATGCGGTATTGCGCGGGCGGATCGGTGGGCAGGCCGAAGGAGAGGTTCTGCATCGGCACGCGCCACCATGCGGTGGGCGTCATCACCCGGAAGTCGAAGGCCCAGGTGCGCTCGTCTTCGGGCAGACCATCGCCCAGCATGTCGTTGTAGGGGTGGCAGTGCAGCCAGCGCGGCATTTTGGCGTTGATCTCGCGCCATTCGGCATCGGCCTGCGGGCTGCGGGGATCGGTGCCCTCGACGGTACCCGGCGGAGGCGAGGGGTGCATGACCTCCCAGAACCGCAGCGCCTGCGCGCCGGGATCGACCGCCAGCAGAGCGTGCATCAAGGTCGTGCCGGAGCGGGGTTCGCCGCTGACGAACATGGGGCGGTCGATCACTTCCTCCGCCAGAGGGAAGCGCTTGCGGTCTTCGAAGAAGCGCAAACGGTCTGTCAGCAGCCAGAGCACGTTCTCCGCTGCTGCGGCGCGCCCTGCCGCGTCCATGGCGATGCCGTTGATGTGGTCCACGGCGAGGGCGAAGCGTTCGGGAAAGCCGTCATCGGCCCAGTCCGAAAGGCCGGTGCGCTGCTGCGCTTCCTGCAGCAATAGCTGCGCGTTGAGGTCGCTCATGTCAGCCCTCCACCAGCCGCGCGATTTCGTCTTCGGTCTCGCGGACTTTGGCGGCGCTACTGGCGGAGAACTTCATGCCGCCCATCGCGCCATATTCCATCAGCTTGTAGACACGCATCCCGGCATCCGCGAAGCCCTTGATCTTCCGTGCCACTTCCTTGGGCGTGCCGGTGGGCAGCACGTCGCGGATCGCCTGCGGGTTCATCTCGTCACAGAATTTCAGCATCTTCTCACGGCTGAGGCGCACGGGATCGAAGTCCATGATGCCGCGCCAGTCCGCGCCCATCGGGTGTTCGTAGCCGAATTGCGCAAGATCTTTGGCGGTCATCATCAGGATGATCGACTTCACCATCGGGGCGCGCAGCATTTCGTCGATTTCGTCAGGCTCGCCGATCAGGCACATCTGGGTGATCGCAGGGGTGAAGTGGCTCATGTCGCGCCCCGCCGCGTCGCCCGCGTCGAGGATGACCTTCAGCTTCGCCGCATAGTCTTCCGGCGTCCACGATCCCGCCGGCCACCAGCCATCCGCCTCGCGTCCGGTGATCGAGAGCATGCGCGGACCCGCTGCGCCCAGCCAGATCGGCGGGGCTTTGCCGTCATAGAACTCCGTATCCATCCGCGCGTGGTGGAGGTGGAAGAAATGCCCGTCGAAATCGATCGGGCCGTCCGCATGCCACAGCAGCTTGATGACCTTGATCGCCTCTTCCAGCCGCCCCACCGGTTTGTCGAAATCGAAGCCGTAAGGGACGGTGTTTTCCAGTTCGCCCGAACCGAGGCCGAGGATGAAGCGGCCCTTGGACAAGTGGCTGATCGTCAGCGCCGTCTGTGCCAGCAGCGAAGGATGGCGGCGCACGGTATCGACCACGGTGGTCGCCAGCGGCGTGTTCTTCGTCAGCACGGCGGTAGCGGCGGCGACGGCGAGACCATCGAGATGACGGTGCGGGCTGGGCGATGCCTTGGCGAGATCGGTGAACTCCGGCGTCCAGATCGAATCGGGCCAGAAGCTGACCATGTGATCGGGCAGCCAGATCGAATGATAGCGGCCCGAATCGTAGTCCTGCGCCATGTCGATGCCCAGCGGCAGGGTGGTTCGCAGGAAGGCTGCGGGCTGCACTTTCATGATGTGATCCTCTCAGGCCGCGTTCGCCAATCGTTGGGGTGATGGTTCGGCGCCGCTCGTTGTCTCCATGGCCGCTTGTGGGTTAGCCCTCGGCTCAGGCCCATTCCCATTTGGGGATCACGGACATGCTGCAAGGAGAGGACGCGGCCCTGCTGGTGCCGCTGATCGAGGGACTGGTGGAAGACCCGCCCTGGCGGCGCTTCCTCGATGCCTTGCGGGCGCGCGTTGCAGCGGACTATGCCAGCCTCGTGTTCCGGCCTCTGCCGATGGGTACGCCCGAGGCGCGGGTGATCCACCTCTACTCCGGCCAGCCCTCTCCCCCGCCGATCTCGCGGCTCTATCGGGAGAGCCTCTATCTGCGCGACCCGATGCCTTATCACGCCATGCAGGAGGGGCGGACTCATGCGCTGCACGAATTGCTGCGTTTCGGAGACCCCAAGCACGACGCCTATCTTGACCAGCTGCTCGCACCTTCGGGCATGAACCATATGCGGATGATCCGCTTTGCCGAGGCGGGCGGCGTGAACGGCTGGATCACGATTACCCGGCGCGACGGGGAGTTCGCGGAGGGCGTCGACGGCCTGCTCGAAGACCTCGCCCCGCATCTGCGCGCCGCGCTTGGCAGCTTCGTGGCGCTGGAGCGTGAGCGCATGGGTGCCGAGATCGAGCGGGAGGCGGTGCGGCGGATGAACTTCGGCTGGGTGACGCTCGACGGGGAGGGGCGGGTGCTGGATGCCGATCCGCTGGGCGCGCGGATGCTGGCGGGCTCGAACGGCCTGACGCAGACGCGCGATGGGCGGCTCAGCGCGCATGATGCGAGGCTGCGGCGGCAACTCTCCGAAGCGGTCGGCGAACTGGCGCGTGACCCGGACGCCCGGCCGCGTGCGCTGGTGCTCTGCCGGGAGCCTTGGCTCGACCTGCTGCTCGTGCCCTCCGGCCGGCGCATGGGCACGACGCGGGCGGCGCCGGCAGTGCTTTGCTACCTGCACGCCGATCACTGGTCTTCGGCCGACCGTTGCGGGCAACTGGCACAATTGTTCGACCTCACCGCCAGCGAGGCGCGGCTGGCCCTGGCTTTGAGCCGGGGGCTGTCGATCGCCGAGGCCGGGCCGGAAGTGGGGCTTACGGTGGAGTCGGCGCGGACCTACTCTAAGCGTATCTACGCGAAAACCGGAGCCCGGGGGCAGGCGGATCTGGTGCGGTTCATCCATCGCAGCGTGCTGGCGATTGCTTGAAGGAAGCAGAGGGAAGCCTTGGGGCAGGGTCCCCTGCTTCTTTCCTGTCCCTTCTCAGCTTGGATACATTCACCAGACCTCGCAGCAGCGATTTGAACACTTGTTCAGCATTTTTCGTTGACTTCGCCCGGAGCCCTTGCCAGCAAATGGATACGAAGCGGCCGACAGGTGCCGCGCGAACGAGTGGAGAAGGCATGTCGGGCCAGCTTGCAGGAAAGGTCGCGCTCGTTACCGGCGCGTCGTCAGGGATCGGGGAGGCCGCGGCGCTTTGCCTGGCCGAGGCGGGGGCGACGGTCGCCGTCTGTGCGCGCCGGGTGGAGCGGCTCTCCGGGCTGGTCGCCCAGATCGAGGCGGCGGGCGGCAAGGCGCTGGCGATCCCCGGTGACATGACCCTCGAAGACGACGCGCGCGGGGCGGTGGAGAAGACCGTCGAAGCGTTCGGGCGGATCGACATTCTCATCAACTCGGCCGGGATCATGGAAGCCGGCGGGATCGAGAACTGCGATACCGCGATCTACCGCCGGGTGATCGACATCAACCTGATGGGCACCGTCTACACCAGCGCCGCCGCCGTGCCGCACATGCTGGAGCAGGGCGTGGGCGACATCATCACCATCTCCTCGCTCGCCGGGCGCAAGGGCGGTCCGATGACCAGCGCCTATTCGGCCAGCAAGCACGCCGTCAACATGATGACCGATGGCATGCGGCAGGAACTGGGCGGCAAGAACATCCGCGTCACCACGCTGATGCCCGGCGCGACTGAGACCGAAGTGGCGGATTCGATCTCCGACCCGCAGTGGCGCACTGCGATCAAGGCCCATGTCAGCAAGGAAGGCGCCGTGAAGCCGCGCGATATCGGCGAGGCTCTGGTCTTCATCCTCGCCATGCCGCGCCGGACGAACATCTCCGAAATCTCGATCCGCCCGACCATCGACACCAGCGCCTGAGGGAGAATGAACATGGCTGGAAGGCTTCAGGATAAAGTCTGCATCGTCACCGGCGCCGGTTCGGGCATGGGCAAGGCGATGGCCGAACTGTTCCACGCGGAGGGCGCGAAGCTGGTGCTCGCGGACATTTCGGGCAAGCAGGACGAAGTGGCGGCCGCGCTGGGCGGCGACACCGTGGGCGTCCAGTGCGACGTCTCCGACGAGGCGCAAGTGCAGGCGATGATCGCCGCGGCCGAGGACCGTTTCGGGCGGCTCGACGTGCTCTGCAACAATGCCGGATTCGGCGGGCCGATGGCGCCGCTGCACACCCAGTCGCTGGAGACCTGGGACCGGGTCCACGCCACCAACTTGCGCGGCGCGTTTCTGGGCATGAAGTACGGCATCACGTCCATGCTCAAGACGGGCGGCGGGGCGATCGTGAATACGACATCGGCCTCGGGCGTGGTCGGATGGAAGCATCATTCGGTCTACGGCGCGGCCAAGGCGGGCGTGAACCAGCTCACGAAAACAGCGGCGCTGGATTATTCGGACCAGGGCATCCGGATAAACGCCATAGCGCCGGGCACGATGTGGACCGGGCTGGTCGAGGCATCGCGCACCCATGCCGAGCCGCCGGCCGAGTTTCCGGTGCTCGCGGGCATTCCGATGGGGCGCTGGGGCCTGGCGAAGGACATCGCCCAGGCCGCGCTCTACCTCGCCAGCGACGAATCGGCTTACGTGACCGGCGTGGTCCTGCCGGTGGACGGCGGATATTGCATCGGGTTTTCGGGCATGGGGGCAGAGCGCCCCGGCATCGCCAGCGCCAATCCGGGCTGAGTGCGAAAACGGGGCGCCCCAGAGGCGCGGCGCCGGCCACTCGATCCGCCAGACCTCGGCGAGGAGGTCACCCCCTTGCGATAACTTCCCCCCCGGGATTATCGCTCTGGGCGAATGTGGGCCGGCGCCGCGATCCGGTCGGGGCCGGATTGGAAACCGTACAAAGCCGGCGGCAGCCGCCATGGGCTGAATTCAGCCGATAGTGGTCAGGCTGCCGCCGAGTTATGAAATTTGCCTGCCGGTAGAGCCTTGCCGTGGGGTCGCATCACGGGTCGGCCGGTTCGCGGCAGTGTCCGGGCCAGATGCGTTGCCACTTCCGATTCGAACAAGATGGTTATGACAGCTTCTCGCCAGCCGCGCCGTGAGGCAGATCACGCTCCGTTTCCGTCCCGGCCGTCACGCCAGCCGGCAACAGGATTGCCTGCCGATGGCAAGCCGCCTAGCAACGCGGCCATGACCGTTTCAGAGATCGCCCGGGTAGACCCTTTCCACGCCATGGCCATCGGCCGCCTCGCTTACGAACTGGCGGGCGAAGGGCGGGACGTGATCCATATGGAATATGGGCAGCCTTCCACCGGAGCGCCGGCGGCCGCCATTGCCGCCGCCCACCGCGTGCTGGACAGCGACCCCGGCGGCTATTGGGAAAGCACGGCTCTGCTGGAGCGCATCGCCCGGCACTACCGCGAGGCTTATGACGTCGGGATCGACCGCGAGCAGGTGATCCTGACTTGCGGCGCCTCGCCCGCATTCGTGCTGGCCCTTTCCAGTCTCTTCGTGCCCGGCGCGCGGGTCGCCCTGGCCCGGCCCGGCTATGTTGCTTACCGCAATACGCTGAAGACGCTTTACCTCGAACCGGTGGAGATGGCCTGCGGTCCGGCCGAGCGCTATCAAGTGACGGCCGCGGCGCTGGATGCGCTGGACCCCGCACCGGACGGGCTGATCCTGGCCAGCCCGGCCAACCCCACGGGAACCGTGATCGCGCCCGAGGAACTCGCGGCCATCGCGGAGGTCTGCCGCCGTAAGAATATCCGCGTCGTCTCCGATGAAATCTACCATGGCCTGGCCTATGGCGCGCCGGCGCAGTCGACGCTGCAGCATCTGCCGGAAGCGGTGGTGGTAAACAGTTTCTCCAAGTATTACTCGATGGCGGGCTGGCGCCTTGGCTGGCTGGTGGTGCTGCCCGAAGTCGTCGCCCCGGCGCGCGCGCGGATGAACAACCTGTTCCTCACGCCCTCGGTCCTGGCCCAGCACGCGGGCCTGATCGCCATGGACGAGACCGCCGAACTGGAAGGCCATGTCGAGGGCTATGCCCGCAATCGCGAACTGCTGCTGGCCGCGCTGCCCAGCCTCGGCCTCGACCGGATCGCCCCGCCCGACGGCGCGTTCTACATCTACGCCGACATCGGACATCTGACCGAGGACAGCCTGGCCTTCTGCCAGCAATTGCTGCGCGATACCGGAGTCGCCACGGCTCCGGGGATCGACTTCGACCCGGTCGATGGGCACCGCTTCATCCGCTTCAGCTTCGCGGTCTCGACCGCCCTGGTGCAAGAGGCGATCGCGCGCATGGTGCCGTGGTTCGCGAGCAGGGCAAAAGCGCGTTCGGCCTGAGGCGTTTCAGGTGGGGCAATCGCCGATCCGCGATCCCGTCACCCGCCTGCGATACCGTTGCTTGAAATTCGAACCCTCGCCCAAGATCGAGACGGCCGTGTCCATCGTATCGGCGCCTACCTTGCCGTGTACGTCGTAGCTCAGGGAATACATGCCGGCCGCGCAAGTCTTGCCGCCGGTCACTTTGCCGCTTTTGATCTTCACGGTCGAACGCGTGCACAATCCGTCTTCCGCAAGGCCGGTGGCGGCGGCGAGAAGTCGCTCCAGCGCATCGTCATGCTCGCCCGCAGCAATGCAGACGGTATAGGTCTTTCCAGGCCTCAGCTGAAATTCCCGTGAGGGCTTTTCTTTGAATGTCGCGGACTCCTTGAGCTGCCACAAGCCCGGCGTGACTTGCGGCCGCCCGCCGATGACGACGATTTCCGCAGCCGGCGCTTCCCTGGGCACGGCGATCGGCGTCGATGGCGGCAGGCGCGGAACGGTCGCGGCGAGATCGGCCGGCTCGCTCTCGGCAGGATCCCAGCGCGGCGGCCGATAGGCGACCGAGGCGATCCGCTCGGCCAGGCAGGCCTTGGCCGGGACCACGTCACGGAAGCCGTCCTTGATGCAGGCATTGAGCACGGTGCAGACGAAGCGATCGATGTCGGCATCGCCGCTGGAGATCATGACATCGCAGCGCTTCATATGCGCGCCCCATAGCGCGTAGTTCAATTTTACGCGGCGTATCTTCCGGCCAATCACGACGATGTCTTCGCCCGAGGGAATCGCGGCGGCGGCAGGCTCGGGCGTCTGTGCGCGTGAATGGGCGAACAGTGCCGCACATCCGAGCCCCGCAGCGGCAAGACAGGCCAGAGCGCGTCGCACGTCGATCCTCCCTCTCTCCCCGCGAGGTCATCCCCCGCTTCGGCACTCGAATTCCTTGCGCGGCGTCAGTCCCGCCGGGCGAAGATCATCGCGGTGTCCGTACCGCCGTGTCCAAGCCATTCTTGTGGAACGGGCACGGCACCGCATTGCTTAACTTTGTTCGCCTTTCCTGCCAAATAGTAAGGCCTGATTTCAGAGATTTAACCTGAACAGCGCTGCGGCTCTTTGCGAGATCCGCCAGATCCGGAAGTCTTTTCGGGGCGCTGTCAGGCATCGCCCCTGCGAACGCGCTGCGATTGACCGGGGACGCGCCTCGGCGCTTCTCTTGCTGAGAAAAGAAGGGTGGAGGGAAACGATGGCCACATTCGTGCTGGTTCATGGCGGCGGCCATGGTGGGTGGTGTTACAAGCTGGTCGCCCAGCGGCTGCGGGCCATGGGGCATGAGGTGCATGCGCCTTCCTTGAGCGGTCTGGCGGATCGTGCGCATGTGCTCAGCCATGCGATCGACCTGGATACGCATATCGATGACGTGGCCGGCTTGCTGGAGTTCGAGGATCTGACGCAGGCCATTCTCGTGGGGCACAGTTATGGCGGCATGGTCATTACCGGGGCAGCGGACCGCAAGCCGGAGCGGGTCGGGCACCGGGTCTACCTCGATGCCGCTTATCCGCGCGACGGCGAATCGCTTTACGAACATGCCCATGAGCAGATCCACATGGCCCGGCAGGGTCTGCACGACGTGGGCGGCGTGCCGATGGTCATGGCGCCGATGCCGGGCTTCGCGGCGTTCTTCGGGGTGACCGATCCCGAACTCGGCGCCTGGACCGATGCCAGGCTGACGGCGCAGCCCTGGAAGTGCTTCGAGCAGAAGATCGTCTTCCGCAACGAGGCGGCCATGCGGGCGATCCCGGAAAGCCACCTGATCTGCACATCGACCATTCCCGGTCGCGACATGACACTGATCGATGCGCGCTCCCACGGGCGCGTGTGGGATATCGACACGGGGCATGACCTCATGCTGACCGAGCCGAAATGGGTCGCAGAACGCCTTGATGCCATCGCCCAGGGCACCTGACTCGATTGCTCTTGGGCAGGCTTCCGAAAGCAAGCCCTTGAATCTGCTGGTCGCACGTGCAGAAGATTTAACCGCGATTAGCGTTTCAGGAATGGCCCCGCCCCTGTAGCAGGATGGCACGCGCCCTTGATCCGACCCGGCGCGCGGATTGACAGTCCGCGCCGGTTGGGGACTTTGGCGTACCAAGCAACAACACGGTGGCGAGTCCCTTGACCCAGCACGTATGCAGTACGGAAGTGTGGATCGCGCGCCTGCGCGACTTCCTGCACGATTGTGCGGGCAGTGCGCCCTCCGAGGAACACGACCGTATTCGCGAGGGTCTGTTGCTGTTCCTTCACGATCCTGCACGAGGGGAGAAACGGCTTGGCGCTGGCCAGAAACCCGAGCCGAAGTCGGCGCACAAGCTGGACCCCGCCGCGATCGAGACCATGCTGGCTTGCGGCGCCACCGAGAGTGCAGTCCTGGCGCTGATCGGTCCCAACGATACCTTCATGCTTTCGCGCGGGCTGAACGGAACCTGCCTCGCCACTCTTGTGATGGCGGATGGCTCCGAAGAGATGATCTGCGAGGCGGCAACGCTGTCGCTGGCGCTTCTGGCGGCCTATGTCTCCAAGCTGCTGACCGGAATGGAGCGCCGAGACACGGAAGCGGCGCCCGTCACGCTGCCTTCGGGAGTACGCCTCCACTAAGCCGGGCCAAGGGCCGGTTTTTCCGGAACAGGCGGCGCAGATGTGCGAACGGGGCGGCGCTCCGCACGGTCGCACGTCGAGCGGAGGCGCCGCCAGTTCGGGTTCATTCGCGTTCCCGCGAACGCTTCGGGCCGGGAGGGGAATACGGCCGGGTTTGCCGAAGCGCGCGGGGCCGGCGCTGTTGGAGTGGCGTGCCGGCGCGAGCGTTGTGACACGGGATCGCTTAAGCATTGGTAGGGCGGCCCTTAGGGTCATGTCCGTGTCCGCTTGCCCGTCAGTTCACCAGCGAAGCCTCTATGGCGATGCGGATCGCGTCGGACGTGTGGTTGGCGCCCAGCTTGTTCAGCATGTTGGCGCGGTGGATTTCCACCGTGCGCGGGCTGATCGAGAGCCGTTCGCCGATCAGCCGGTTCGAAAGGCCGCTGGCGACGCCGCCCAGCACTTCGCGCTCCCGCCGGGTCAGGCGATCGATCCGGGCACGGGCCATGACTTCGCGCAGCTTGGCATTGCCGACATGCTCGGCGCGGTCGATCGCGCGCGCCAGCGTGGCGTTGAGTTCCTCCGCGGCGATGGGCCAGGCGATATAGTCGATCGCGCCGTCGAGAACGGCCTGGACGATGCGGTTGGCGTGGGGATGTTCGCTGAAGGCGATGATCGGGAACCACTCGCCATGACGGGCCATGTTGTCGATCAGGTCGTCGATCACGCCGGGCTCGTCGTGGATGAGGATGACCCCGGAGCGGGGCCAGGCGCTGGCGATCTCGGAAATATTCTCGAAGGGTTCGACATGTATCTGCCCGGTTGAGAGGGCATGACTGATGGCGGCGCGTCTTCGCAGATCGTTGTCGATCAGGATGAGATTGGAAATCCGCTCCATGCGTATTCTCCCTTTCCGGCTTGTGCCTAGGGGGATATCGCATGATCGCTTTCCTGCGCGCCGGACCTGCTCCAAAATCGACCTATGACCCGCCTCCCGGTATCGAGACGCGCGGGGCACGGCGGGTTTCGGCAACCGAAACGGCAACATTTCCCGCGCCGTGAACCGTCAGCGCGGGGCGAGCAGGGCCTGTCCGATCTCGGCGAAGTCGGCGCGCAGGGCCGCAAGGCTGCGGGCGTCGAAAGCGATGGCGCTGTCCAGCACGGTGCGGCGCGCGGCGTCGTAAAGCTGGTTGAGCGCCGCGGCCACCTCGCTCTCGCCCGAGACGCCAAGATGCAGGGCGGTGATCGCCGTGAGCGCGCGCGTCAGCGAACGGCTTTTGAGTCCGTTGTCGCCGTTGCGGTCGGCATGGATGGCGGTGCCCAGCGCGGCCACGAGGTGTTCGTAGCACAAGTGGACCAGTTCCGCCGGCCCGGCCCCGCTGACGCGCGCATCGAAGTCTACCCGGCGATAGGCTTCGACCGGGGAAAGCTGGCGCCGCATCTCAACTGCTCTTGTTCCACTGGGCGATCTGGTTCTGCAGCATCGTCAATGTCGATTTCGACACGCCGATCCGCGCTTCGGAGACGGAGAACTGCGAGGAGAGGCGGGCGCGGAGCTTCTCCTGCTGTTCCGCCAGACTGCTCCGGTCATCGGAAATCTGCGCGAGCAACTTGGTATAGCGCGAGATCGAGCCGCCCAGAGAGCTGGTATCGGTGCTGGACGTCGCGGCGCGATAGATCTTGTCATAGCTGGCGTAGACCCCGTGGAGGCCGTTGGTGAACATGGCCGTCACGCCTTCGGGATCGGCGGCGATGGCCGTGTTCAGCCGATCGGTATCGAGCGCGAAAGTGCCGTCGCGCTGGGTCTTGAGGCCGATGTCGGCCAGGGTCTTCGCCGTGCCGGTGGCATTCGGCATGATGGTCGATCCGGCCAGACCCGAAAGCGCGCGCTTCAGGGCGCGCGCGCCGCCGTCGTTGGCGAGATCGCCGCCGATCGCGGTGGCCGTATTGAGCGCGGACATCACCTCGTTCAGCGCGTCGGTGAAGTCCTGCATGGCGCCCGCGATCGAGGTGGCGGGATTGGCGAAGCTCACCGTGGTAGGCGCGCCGATATTGGTGGCGGCAAGCAGGAGCTTCACGCCCGGAATGGCGTCGCTGACGGTGTTGGATCTGGCCGTCATCGCCAGGCCGTCGACCTTGAAGGCAGCATCCTGCGCGGCAGCGAGAAGCTGGGCCTGGCCCGGAGCGGAGCCGTTGGCGGGGCTCCAGGCCAGCTTCGAGAGGCCGGGATTGGCGGGGTCCTCGCTCGCTTCCAGCATGAAGCCGTTGGCGGCGCCTTCCTGTCCCTTCAGCACAAGTTGCGCGCCGTCCACGGTCTGGGCGACATAGGCGCTGACGCCGGCGTTCGCGGCGTTGATGGCCTTGGCCACGTCGGCAAGCGAGGCGCCCGCCGCGATCGTCACATCGACCGCCGCATGGCTGCTATCCGGCGTGAACGCGCTGCCGGAGACGGTGCCGAAGCGCAAGGTGAGCGTGCCCGCGCCGACTTTGTCCGTGGCTGCCGGATAGGCCTTGCTCGCCAGTTGCTGGCCCCGGGCGAGTTGGGTGACTTCCAGCGAATAGGTGCCTTTGGGCGTCGAGGTGCCGGTGAGGCTGGCCGCGCCGACCGCGGCATTGGCAAGGCTGGGCGTGCGCGCCAGGTCTCCCGAGCGCACCAGCGTCCCTAACGAGGTATCGAGCGAAAGCAGCATGGACTTGATGTTGGAGGCCGTGGAAATCTGGGTGCCCAGCTTGTCCGAGCGGGCTGTCAGGCGGTCGTTCCGGCTGGCGAACTGGGCATTGGCCAGATTGTTGGCCAGGGCTGCCATGTCCACGCCGCTGCCGCCGCCAAGCGCGGTCACCAGCGAGGAACTGGTCAGCGACGAAGTCGCGGCGGTCGATGCGGTGGTGGTAGCCATGGGTCGGAGAACGGCAGGGGTGGGCATTCGTTAAGGGGCGGCTCGGGAGAATTTCTCAGCCCTGGCGGGGATCGGGACGCCCCTCGGCATCGAAGCGGACGGTGACAGGAACGGAGACTTGCGGCGGGTGGCGATGCTCCCCGCGCCGAAGGGCCAGCACGAAGGCGAGGATCGCGGCAATCGCCACATAGTGGTCTTCGCGGATCATCTGCCTTTCGCGCGTGGTGAAATAGACCGAGCGGGCGAGCGCGGGGTAGGAGAGCACCGGCAGGGAGAACTCCGGCGCCATCTGCCGCATCGCCTGCGCCCGATCGCCGCGGCCCTTGGCGATGACCAGCGGGGCAGGCGCCATGGCGGGGTCGTAGGCAAGGGCGACGGCGAAATGCGCCGGGTTGGTGATGATGAACTGCGCATCCTTCATCGCCGGGACCAGGCCGCCCATGGCGATCTTGCGTTGCCGCTCCTTTATGGCCGCCTTCTTTTCGGGCGAGCCTTCGCTTTCCTTCTGCTCGTCTCTCACGTCCTGGAGGGTCATCCGCAGGCGCATCATCCGGCGCACGAGCTGCACCGGCAGGTCGACGAGGGCGATCACGAACAGCCCGGCGGAGAGCCAGAAGAGAAGCTGGACCAGAGCGTCCCAGGCATAGGCCAGCTCTGCGAAAAGGTTGCCCCGCCCGAGCCGTGCGAAAGCTTCCAGCCGCCCTTCGGCCCAGGTCCAGGCGATCGTTCCGAGCAGAGCGACCTTGGCGATGCCTTTCGCCATCTCGATCACGCCGGTCAGGCCGAACATGCGCTTGAGGCCGGACATCGGGTTGATCCGCGAGCCCTTCGGCGCCAGGTTGCCCCCGAGCCAGCGCCCTTCGCCGAACCCGAGCTGAGAGACCAGCGAGGCGAGGACGACCGCCAGGCCGAGCACCAGGATCGGCGGAAGCCCGGCCAGGAGCGCACCCATCAGCAGGCGGCCGGGGGTGAAGTCGTCCAGCGCGGACTTGTCCCAGGTGAAGCCGGCGCGCAGCACTTCCGCCAGCATGTTCAGCACCCAGGGACCCGCCAGCGACAGCCATGCCGCGCCGATCGCCACCGAGGCCGCCGTCGCCAGTTCACGCGAGCGGATCACGTCGCCGCGTTTTGCCGCCTCGCGCTTGCG
Organism: Novosphingobium sp. PhB55; assembly: GCF_004368805.1. Lineage (NCBI taxonomy): Bacteria > Pseudomonadati > Pseudomonadota > Alphaproteobacteria > Sphingomonadales > Sphingomonadaceae > Novosphingobium > Novosphingobium sp. PhB55. The sequence continues at coordinate 235,991 of NZ_SODQ01000003.1, forward strand.
CTTCTCGGAAGGCGCGAAGCTCTTTTCGCCTTCCTGTTCGCTCATGGCGCGCTGCCACCGCCGGATTGCAGGAGTTCGGCCGTCTGTTCGACGGCGTCGGCCGAAAGACGCACCACCAGGTCGGTCAGCACCGGGGCGCCCACCAGCAGCGCGGCGATACCGCCAAGCACGCCTGCCGGAAGCCCCAGCGAGAACAAGTTGAGCGAAGGCGCCGAGCGGCCGAGCACACCGGTGACGATCTGCACGACCAGCAGGATCAGGCAGGCGGGCAGCGCGATGGTCACGCCCGTGGCGAACATGCGGCCCGCGAACCCGGCAATCGCGGCGAGGCGCTCGGCCCCGAGCCAGGTGTGCCCCGGCGGGAAGGCACGGTAGCTGTCGACGATCAGTGCGAACCATTGCAGATGGGCGCCCAGCGCCAGGAAGACCAGCGAGAGCACCACCGCGAAATACTGCCCGAGTGCGGGAGACTGCGCGCCGGAATTGGGGTCTACCGCGGTGGCGACGTTCATGCCCATCGCGCCGCCGATCAGCTCTGCCGCCAGGATCGGCGCGGCGAAGGAAAGCTGGAGCACGAAGCCCAGCGCCAGGCCGACAAGCACTTCGCCGAGGACGCAAAGCACCCCGGCGGCGGAGAACAGCGCGGCCGGTGCGGCGACGTTCGTCCAGGCGCAGACCAGCACGGCCAGCGATCCCGCGCCGATCACGCGGACTTGCGGGGGTACGCCGGCGATGCCGAAGAGCGGGGCCGCGACCAGGGTCGCCCCGATGCGGGTCATCACGAAGACCAGCCGCCAGAATTCGGTCTCCAGCGGCCCGAACCCGAAGTCCAGCTGGATCACGGCGCGGCCTGCTCGGCCAGTCCGGTGCGGGCGATCTGCGCGAAGACTTCCTGTGCGAACTCGCCGACGAGGGTCATCATCGAACCGCCGAAAACCACCAGCACCACGGCGGTGACGGCCAGTTTCGGCACGAACGTCAGCGTCTGTTCGTTCACCGAAGTCGCGGCCTGGACCACGCCCACCGCCAGCCCCACCGCCAAGGACGCCAGCAGGACCGGCGCGGCGACGAGTGCCGTCACCCAGAGCATGCGGTCGGCCAGCGAGAGCAGGGCGGTGATGTCTTCCATCGCCTAGCCGAAGCTCGCCGCCAGCGAACCCATCAGCAGGGCCCAGCCGTCGATCATCACGAAGAGCAGCAGCTTGAATGGCAGGGAGACCACCATCGGGCTCATCATCATCATGCCCAGGCTCATCAGCACCGAAGACACCACCAGGTCGATCACCAGGAACGGCAGGAACAGCATGAAGCCGATCTGGAAGGCCGTCTTGAGTTCGCTGGTGACGAAGGCAGGAAGCAGGATCGAGAAGGGCACGTCTTCGCTCCTGCCGAAGCGGGCCGGCCCGTTGCCGTTCCGGGCGGCCATGTCGGCGAACATCATGAGGTCCCGCTCGCGGGTTTGGCGGATCATGAAGGCATGGAAGGCGCGTCCCCCCGCCGCGATTCCCTGTTCGGCATTGATCCGGCCGGCGGCGTAGGGCGCAACGGCATCGGCGTTCACCCTTTCAAGCGTGGGCGCCATGACGAAGAGCGAGAGAAACAGGGCCAGTCCGATCAGCACCTGGTTGGGCGGGGACTGCTGCAGACCCAGCGCCTGCCGCAGGATGGCCAGCACCACCAGGATGCGGGTGAAGCTGGTCATCATCAGGATCAGGCTGGGCAGGATCGTCAGCAGCCCCATGACCAGCAGGAGCTGCAGGGACATGCTCAGTCCCCCCGAACTTCCGGAGCCGCCCGCTCCACTGCCTCCCAAGGAACCCAAAGCGCGGTCCAGTGCGCCGGGTATCGCCTCCTGCGCATGGGCGGCGAGCGGCACGAAAAGAGCCGCGAGCAGGCAGGTGGCGAACAGGCGCTTCATGGCTCCGCGGTCCCGGCGGCAACGATGGCGTCGAAATCCGGACGCGCGGGGGCTTCCGCCAGGCGCGTGAGGCCGTGGCGTGTGGCTGCCACCAGGATTTCCCGGTCGTGGAAGGCGATCACCGCCAGGCGCTGGGTGGGCGAGAGCATCAGCGTCTCCACGATCCGCAAGGACCGGCTGCCGGCGTTCAGCCCCGCCCGCTCCTGCATCTTGCGGGCCAGGATCAGGCAGCCCCAGGCCAGCAGCCCGATGAGCGGCAGCAGGACGACCAGCTTGGCCAGATACCAGAGCATCAGGCCGCGCCTTCCTCGCCGTCGGGCAGGGCCGGGGACAGGGCATCTTCCGCCGACCCGCCCTCCGCGCCCTCCAGCCCCGCGATCTCCACAATCCTCAGGCCGAAGCGGCCGTTGTGAGACACCACTTCGCCGCGCGCGATCGGCTTGCCGTTGACCAGTACGTCGAGCAGCTCGTCGGTCAGCCGGTCCAGCACGACCAGGCTTTCGGGGCCGAGCGAGAGCACGTCCTTCAGCTTCATCTGGGTCCGGCCCAGTTCCACGGTCAGGCGCACGTCGACGTCGCGAAGAAAATCGAGGCCGCGGGGATGGATGCTCATCGTCGGTCGTTGTCCCTGTTGTCTGGAAGGCGGGGTGAAGGCGTCAGAACGCGTGCGTGACCTGGACCGCGACCCGGTCGTCGATTTCCCCGATCGTGCCGCTGGCCAGCGTGCGGCCACCGATCTGGAGCGGGACGCTGCGCGCCACCGCCACCGGCAGGATCTCGCCCGGGCGCAAGTTGGACAGGCGCGCCATGCCGAGCTGCATGTCGACAAGCACCGCCGTCACTTCGAGCGGCATGGAGGCGAAGGGCTCCTCGGCCGGTTCCGGATGCACGAAGCGCCGTCGCCGCGGGGGTCCGTGGCGGGGCGTCGTGGTGGCGGCGGCCAGCGTGGTGGTTGGCAGAGCGAGAGTGAGCGACCAGGCCGACAGGCCCGGCTCCTCGATGTCCAACGACAGCGTCAGCAGGTCGGCATGGGCGGGGAAAGGGTCGAGCTGGCGCAGGCTGACATCGCGGCGCAGCGGACGGACGCGGTGCTCCTCGCCGCCCTGGCCGTCGAGCGCGAAACTGAGCGCTTCGGCCACGCAAGTCTCGATGTGGGCGAGCAGGAGTTCGGCGGAAAGCGGGAAGCTTTCGGGCAGGGGATCGGGCACTTCACCGGGGCCGCCGAAGGCTCGGTCCACCAGCCGGAAGACCGGCGCGGCCTCGAAGATCGCCAGGAGCGGCAGGCCGGAGACGCCCATGCCCATCAGCGTATGCGCCGCCAGCCCCGCGATCCCGGCCTCGACCGTCGCCAGCGTGGCAGCCACCGGCATGGCGGCGCGCACCAGCGGCGCCTCGCCGCCCGACAGCCGGGCAAGGCCCACGGCAAGCGCACGCGTCAACCTTTCCCCGATCAGGGAGAACGCCGGAACCAGATCCGCGTTCGAGGGACCCGTTCCCAGCAGTTCGCTGCAGTGATGTGCCGGGGGACGGGCCGAGGGACGGGACGGGGAGCGGGCTGCATGCCCGCGGGACGAGTCTGGAGCCGCCATTACCGCTGCCTTCCTGGATGATGTCTCACTGGATGATGAAAGTGCGGAAGTAGACGCCGTCGACGCCGCCGAACCCTTCCTTGCGGATCAGCACGTTGTTGATCGCGGCGGTCAGCCGTTTCTCCAGCCGGTCCTTGCCCGGCATCGTGTAGACGTCGTTCTCGGGCGTATCGGCCAGGATTTCGAGCAGGGCGGAGCGGATCGCCAGTTCGTGCTTCTTCAGCCAGATGACCACGCGCCCATCCCGCCGCGTGGAGCAGGCCAGGCTCAGCTGGACGAGGGCGTCCGAGTCCTTGAGGTTGGAGGTGAAATCCTCGCTGAAGGTGAAGTAGGCAGTGCGATAGGGATCGCCGCCGTCGCCTTCGACCTCGGGCGGCGCAGCGCCCTCTTCACCCTCGGCCTTGGGCATATAGGGATCGTCCTCGCCCTTGCGGACCAGCTTGGGCTGGTTGTCCTCGCGGCTGGAGGCATGGCCGCCGATCATCCCGCTCATCATGAGCGCCGCCACGCCGCCGCCGCCCACCACCAGCATGCCCGCGGCGATGAGCACGAGAGTCAACTTGCCCCTGCGCCTGGTTCCTGCCTTGCCGCTGGCCTCGGCGGTGCCGTCCTGCGCTGCCTTTTCGCTCACTGTACGCAATCCCCCCTTGGTGCCGGATCAGGCATAGATGCCGCTGCGGTCGCCATCGCGCGGCTCGGGCCGGGACGATCGATGGTGGTGTGCCTGCCGTTCGCGCGAGGAGCCCTGCTGGCCGCCCGCGCCCTGACGCTCCCCTGCACCGCCGCGATCGGCGCCGGACGCCTGCTGACGCGGATCGGCGCCGCCGCCACTGGCGGCATTGCCCGAAGTTGCGGGCTGGTGTTGCCCGGCCGGTTGGCCGCTATCGCGCGGCGGGTCTCCGGCCGCTCCGTTCTGCGCGCCACCGGCAAGGGGGCCGGCAAGCGAGGCGGCCAGGGCGGCCTGAACCGAGCCGTTGAAGCCGGGCGAAGCGCTGGCCATGGTCACGGAGAGCCCTCTGTCCTCGTGGCGGAACTCCAGCGAGACCGGCCCGAACTGCGCATGGTTGAGAGCGGTGCGGACGAGATGCGGGCTGGCCGCCTCGCGCGCTTCGGACAGGCGGCCGACGAGCGTGGCAAAGTCCTGAGGCGCTTCCGCGGGTCGCGACGGACCTGGGCTGTCGATCGGGGCGGGGACAGGGGGCGATTGCAGGACGGGGGCAGGCATTTGCGACGATGGGAACGCGGCATCCTGCACCGCTGCAGCTAGCGCAGGGCGGGGGGCTTCCGGCGCGGAATCGCTAGGAGCGGATGCGATCTCGGTCGATACCGCCGGCAAAACCGGTGTCTCGGTGCCGCGCGAGGGGGCGCCTGCCACTCCGGCGAGAGGCTGGGGCGTCGGCATTCCGGGAGGCTGCGCTTCCCGGTTTGAAGAGACGGCCAGGGGTTGAGCGTGAGCGGACGGTGTCGGGCTTGTTGTCACGGGCCTCTGCCCCGGAACGACCTCCAGCACTTCCACTGCGACGACGGTGATCGGCGCCAGGGCAATGCTGGCGGTATCGAGGGCGGCAGGCGGCGTTGCGGCGGTCGGGGCGGAAGCCGGGGCGACAGCCGAGGGCAAGGGCATGCGGGGCTGCGGAAGCCTCGCCGCGATGATCGTCGCCTCGCCGCGCGGTGCGGCGGCGGAACCAGCGGCAGTCGAAGCCGGAACCATCGTCGGCGGCATCGGCGGCGCGACAAGCGCTGCGGTCAGTTCGGTGAGGGTTGCGGGGAGCAGCGGCGGCGCGGCCCGATCCTCGCTCTCGGCGGTGGTGCCATCCTTTGCGCCGTCCTCGGTGGCAGGGGCCTCTGCTTCGCCGTCCGGCAGGATCTTGCCGCCCGGTTTGCCGACATTGCCGCCCGGCAGGACGGTCCCGGCCACCCGCTTCACGGCCGCTTCGACCCCGGCCGCGATGCTGGCAACCATCCCCGACGCCGGTTCCACCGAAGCCACGAGGCCGCCCGCTGCGCCGAGCAGGGCGGCGAAGCCCCCCGTTTCGGCGGCCTTGGCGGAACTTGGCGCGCTTCCGGATGGGGCCGGGGCGACTGTTGGTGCCGATGCCGGGGCGCCGACTGGTGCCGGGCCAGATACCGGGCCGGAAAACTGGATCATGCCTTGCAGGTTCCTCGTATCAAGCGTTCGAAAAGATGGTGGGAATTGCTATTCAAGAGCCGTGCCAGATGGCTTGCGGCCGCCCAGGACCGGGGTTTCGCCGGCCTTGGCGATGGTTCGTTCCTGATGGGCTGCGCGGTCCTCGATGGCGGCGCGGCGGCGCTCGGCTTCGGCCAGGAGCAACTGCTTGGCATCGGCGATCGACTGCGCCCGCGAGGCGTCGCCCTCGGTCGTGCGGCGGATGGCCTGAAGCCCGCCGACGAAGCGCCCGACCTGGTGCAGCGCCGCCCCATCGGTCATTTCACGGCGGCCGCCATAATCGTCCGCCATGCGGCGGGTACGCTCGGACAAGTCGCGCAGCTTCGAAAGGGTGCTTTCGGCCTGCGCCGCTTCGATGGCGGCGGTCTGCTTGGCAATGGCGCGGATTTTTTCGAGGCGGCGCATTCGGACGAGGCGCTTGCGTTCTTCCTTCACGGTCAGCCTCCCAGCAGGGCCGCGAGCTGCGCGGCGCTGCGCCCCAGGTCGACGATGTCGCCCTGGGGCTGGCCGAGGAAGGCGGCCAGCCGCTCGTGCATGGCGATGGCGCGATCGAGCTGCGGGTCGGCGCCCGCGCGGTAGGCTCCCATCAGCACGAGGTCGCGATTGGCCTCGTAGCTCGCGGTCAGTGCGCGGAACTGGCGGGCAAGCTGCTGGTGTTCGGGCGGCACGATGTCGTTCATGACCCGGCTGAGCGAGGCGGCGATGTCCACCGCGGGATATTGCCCGCGCTGCGCCAGATCGCGCGAAAGGACGATGTGCCCATCAAGGATCGAGCGGGCGGTGTCGACCACCGGGTCGTCCTGGTTGTCGCCATCCGCGAGCACGGTGTAGAGCCCCGTGACCGATCCGCCCGAAGCTGCCGAATTGCCCGCCCGCTCCACCAGCTTGGTGATCGTGGCGAGGGCGGAGGGCGGGTATCCGCGCGCCGCTCCGGGCTCGCCAAGCAGAAGGCCGATCTCGCGCGCGGCATGGGCGACGCGTGTGAGGCTGTCCATGATGAGCAGCACGCGGCGGCCGCGCGCACGGAAGTGCTCGGCCATCGACGTGGCGAGCATGGCCCCGCGCAGGCGAAGATTGGGCGCGTGATCGGCGGGCACGGCGACCACCACCGTCTTGTCCTTCTTCGCGGCGTTCATGTGCCGCTCCACGAAGTCCGACACTTCGCGCGCGCGCTCGCCGATGAGACCGACGATGACGATATCGGCCGAGGCGCCGCGCGCGATCATGTCGATCAGCACGGATTTGCCGACGCCCGAACCGGCCATCACGCCGATGCGCTGGCCGACACCGAAGGTGGTGAGGGCATTGAGGGCGCGCACCCCGGTGTCGAAGGGCAGGCGCACCGGGCTGCGATCGAGCGCGGATGTCCGCACTCCGCCAGAGGGCCATTCCATGCGGCTGTGGATCGCGAAGCCCCCGTCGATCGGCAGACCCTCGCCATCGACGGCGCGGCCGAGGAAGGCCTCTCCGACCGGGAGCAGGCCGGGCCGACCTTCCGCCCAGACCCGCGCGCCGGGGCGCAGCAGGATCATGTCGCCCAGAAGCATCATCATCGTCCTGCCGTTGCGGAAGCCGATCACTTCGGCCGCCAGCGACTGGCCCGGCGCATGCGACACGCGGCACATCGCGCCGACCGGCACGGAAAGCCCGCTGACTTCCAGCAGCCCGCCGTCGCAGGCGGCCACCAGCCCGAAGCGGCGCGGGCCGAGATCGAGCGGCCCGGCGGCAAGATCGGCAAGGATCGGTTCCCAGAGCTTCAGCATCGGCCGGGGGGCCCTTTCAGCAGCGGTGCAAGGCCTCGGCAATCGCGCGGCGCCAGTTGGCGGGACCGTCCTCGACCCCGCCGGTCGCCGTCTCGATGCGGACAGTACCGCGTTCGAGCGAGGTGTCGGGCTGGACCTGCCACTCGGCGGAAAGCCGCGGCGAAACCAGTTTGAGATCTTCGGGGTGGAGGCGGATCAGCCGCTCGTCCTCGGCGCGGGAAAGCATCGAGACTGCCACGCCGACGCGCCGCAGCAGCGCTTCCGGCTCGATCGCAAGGGGCGCGACGGCCGCTTCGCAGAGCGCGGCCACGGTATCGCGCAGGCGCAGGCGGAGTTCCTCCTCCAGCACTTCGTCCAGGCGCGCAAAGGCGAGCGAAAGGCCATCCCGCGCGGCATCTTCGGCCTCCGCCCGCTGCTGCGCTTCCCGGGCGGCCTGCTCGTGACCCATGGAAAAGCCGTGGCTGAAGGCCTCTCCGACAGGATCCGCCGCCTCGACCGGGACCACCGTGGGCGGCGGCTCCGGCTCGGAAGGGCCGAGGTGCAAGGTGCCGCCGAAGCGCAAGTCGGGCTGGAAGCCGGCCGGCTGCGCAAGCGCGTCGATCAGCCGCTTGCCGGGGCGGCGGACGAAGAAGCCGAGGTCAGACATAGTCGTCGTCCCCCGAACCGAAGGCGATGGCGCCGTCGGCCGCCAGGCGGCGGGCTATGGCCACGACTTCCTTCTGCCCGGCGACGACATCGGCCAGGCGGGTGCGCCCGCGCGCGACGATCTCGTCCTTCACGCCGTCGGCGGCGCGGCTGGACATGGCGCGGAAGAACAGCTCGCGCTCCTCCTCGCTTACGCCCTTGAGCGCGTCGATCAGCGTGTCGTTGGGGACGTCGCGCAGCAATGTGCCCATCGACTTGGCATCGAGTACGAAGAGGTGCTCGAACTTGAACATCTCCTCCTCGATGCGGCGGGCGAGGACCTTGTCGCGGCGGGTGAGCTCGCCCAGCACGCGCTTTTCGACGACTTTGCCGACGCCGTTGATGATTTCCGCCGCCTCGCGCGCGCCGCCGATGGCGAGCGGGCGCTGGCCGTGGCACTCGGCGATGCGGCGGGCCAGCAGCTCCTCCAGCATCAGGATCGCCTGCGGGGATACCGGTCCCAGGGTGGCGATGCGGTGGACGATCTCTGGCTGTTCCGGGGCGGGCAGCGCATGGAGCACGGCAGCGGCCACCTCGGGATCGAGCTGCACCAGCAGCACGGCGATCGCCTGCGGATGTTCGCCGCGCACCAGCGGCACCAGCGAATCCGGGGTCAGCCAGCGCGCCAGTTCGAGCGTGGAGTGCAGAGGCGCTGCGGGCAGGATGCGGCGCATCACGTTGTCCGCCTTCACTTCCCCCACCGCGCGCGTGATCATGCCCCGCACCTGGCCGACCCGGTCGTGCGCGACGAGACCGAGCGCCTCGGTCTTGGCGACGAAGCCGGCGATGGCCTCGGCGATCACCTCGGGGCCGATCTCCCCCAGCGCGCACATCTTTTCGCCAAGGCGGCGAAGTTCGTCCGGTTCGAGTTCGGAAAGGATGCGGCTGGTCTGGTCCTCGTCGAGCAGCATCATCATGATCGCTGCGCTGTCAGGCGCGCGCAGGGGGGCGGTCTCGCTCATCAGGCGGCCTTGGCCCGTGCCTTGTCGGAGGCGGCTTCCGAGGCGGGCTCGTTGATCATCTGGCGGAGCGCGGCCACGGCATTGTCCGGCCTTTCGGTGACCAGGCGCTGGGCCAGATTGACCTGACGGGAGAGCAGGTCGGCGCGGCGCAAGTCGATGTCGAGGCCGTCCGCGCCGGGAATCTCGGGTCGGAGCGGCAGGCTGCCGGCCGGTACCAGCGCTTCGAGGCTGCGTTCCGCGATGGGGCCGAGGGCGTCGGACCCGTCCTCCGCCTCGCCGTCTTCGCCAAGCCTGCTGTTCTTGCGGCCCTTGCGCTTCTTCGGCGCCGGCTTGTCGCCCCGCATGGCGCGGATCAGGGGGCGCACGCCCAGCAGCAGGACCATCAGCACCGCCAGCAAGGCCGCGCCGTTGCGCACCACCATCGCGAACCACGGCGCCTCGTAGAACGGTGTGGCGCTTTCGCCCACCGGCTCGAACTTGCGCATGACCACTTTCACCTGGTCGCCGCGCTGAGGGTCGGCGCCGACGGCGGCGCTGACCAGCGACTGGATATCCTGCACGTCCTGTGCCCGCGCGCCCTTCATGGCATCGGCCTTGATCGCCACGGCCACGGAGATGCGCTTGATGCCGCCCGGCCGGGTATTGGCCACCGAGACCTGCCGCCCCAGTTCGTATGTCCGGCTGGACGAGGTCTCGCCGTTGGTCGGTGGGGTGGCCGTAGGGCTGGGCTGGGTGCCCTGCGGCGGACCGGGGCGCGCCTGCGTGGCGGGCGGGGGGGTGTTGGAGAGCACGCCGGGAACGCCCGCGGCAGGGCCGGAGCCGGTCGATTGCGACTGTTCCTGCGTTTCGCTGCGCACGGCGCCGTCCTTGTCGTAGCTTTCGCGCGCGGAAGTCACGTCGTCCATGTCGAGCGCGACTTGCGCCTCGGTGGTGAAGTTGTCAGGGCCGAGCACTGGCGCCAGCAGGCCCGAGACCTGTTCGCGGATCTTCGATTCCAGCCGCGATTGCAGGTCGATCCGGTCCGCTTCCGCGCCGCCGCCCTGCGAGAGCAACTGTCCGTGCTGGTCCACCACTTTCACCGCGTCCGGCGAAAGCCCCGGCACCGAACTGGCGACGAGATTCACGATCGCGGAGACCTGGCTTGCGGAAAGCTGGCGGCCCGCCTTCAGCCGCACCATGACCGAGGCGGTCGGCGCCACGTTGTCACGCACGAAGACCGACTTTTCACCCGCCGCCACATGGACGCGGACCGATTCCACCCCGTCGATCTCGCCGATGGTCAATTGCAGGTCGTGCTCGCGGGCGGAGCGCAGGCGCTCGCCCTCCAGCGTGCGACTGGCGCCCATCGGCAGTTTGTCCAGCATCTGGTCGCCGCTTTCGGGAGCGGCCAGGGCCCCGTCCGAAGCGACCAGCATGCGGGCCTTGTAGAAATCACCCTCGCCTACGGTGAGTGCGCCGGTCTGGTTGTCGATGCGGTAGCCGATCCCGGCCTGTTCGAGCGCGGCGGCAACGCCCGCCCGGTCGGAATCGTCCAGCTGTGCATAGAGCACGCGCTGCGGCGAGGGGGCGAGAGTCGCCCAGGCCAGCAAGGCGCCGCCTATCGCGGCCAGGCCGATGAAGGCGGGCAGCATCTTCTTCACGCCCGGCTGCGCGGTGAAGGTGCCAAGGCGGGTGAGCACCGATCCACCGGACCGATCGGTGAAGGGCGCGAAGAGGGAGCCGGTCGCGGGAAGCTGCGCGGTGCCGGCATAAGCCGCGGGGGCGGGAACGAGGTCGGCCATTTCGGATCAGACTCCCATCCGCATGATGTCCTGGTACGCGGACAGCAGCTTGTTGCGGACCTGCATGGTCGCCTCGAAGGCGACGCCGGCTTCCTGCCGCGCGAGCATGACTTTCGCCACGTCGGTCACTTCGCCTTTCTGGTAGGCGTCGGTCACGCCTTCGGCGCGGGCCTGCACGGCGTTGACGCCGTCCAGCGCGGACTTGAGCGTGTCGGCAAAACCCTGTCCGGCGGGCTGGACTTGCGAGCCGCCGACGGCATTCGCCGTTCCGCTGCCTTGTGCGGCGTGGATCTGCTGGAGCAGATCGCTGCGCTGGATGATCTGCTGGCGCATCGCCATGATCTGCTGGATGCCGCCCCCGCTGCCGGGCAGCGCAGCGCCGGAAAGCCCGGGGACCGTGCTCATCGCAGGCCTCCCACCGCGCCGCGCGGGGTGTTGGGGCCAAGGTCGATCCCGGCTTCGCGCAGCGAGGCGAGGCGGTAGCGCAAGGTCCGCTCGGAAATGCCGAGTTCACGGGCGGCGCGTACCCGGTTGCCGCCGCAGGCTTCCAGCGTTTCCACGATGGCGCGGGCCTCGGAGTTCTGGACGATGCTGGCGAGCTTGCGGTTGCCGTCGATGTCGAAGGGCTCGGCACCGGGCAGGGCGCCATGATGCAGCGCGGGCATGGCGGAAGGCAACAGCCGGGCGGGGCTGTCGAAAGCGATGTGTTCGGGGGCGATCATGGTTTTTCCGTGGGCAAGGAGCATCGCGCGGCGGATGACGTTTTCCAGTTCGCGCACATTGCCGGGCCAGGAGTGGAGCTTGAGCATGGCGAGCGCCGCATCGTTCAGGCAGGGCACCCGCGCCGGGTCCGGGGCGTGGCGCAGGGCCATGGCGAAGGCCAGCGGGGCGATGTCATCCGGGCGCTCCCGCAAGGGCCGCAAGGTGAGGGGGAAAACGTTGAGCCGGTAGTAGAGGTCGGCGCGGAAGCGGCCCTCGGCGACTTCGGTGGGTAGGTCGCGGTTGGCGCAGGCGATCACGCGCAAGTCCACCTTGATCGGCCGGGTGGCGCCGATCGGCACCACTTCCTGCTCCTGCAGCGCGCGCAGCAGCTTGGCCTGGAGCGGCAGCGGCAGTTCGGCGATCTCATCGAGCAGCAGCGTGCCGCCGTCGGCCGCGCGCATGAAGCCTTCGCTGGCCTGAGTGGCGCCGGTGAAGGCGCCCTTCTGGTGGCCGAACAGCATGGCCTCCAGCATGGTTTCCGGCATGGCGGCGCAGTTGACGGCGATGAAGGGGCCGTCGCGGCGCGGGCTGCGGGCATGGATGAAGCGGCTGAGCACTTCCTTGCCGGTGCCGGTCGGCCCGTTGACGAGCACGGGAATGTCGCTGTTCGCCAGGCGGTCGGCCAGGGCGAAGACCGAAAGGCTCTCGGGATCGGCCGCGATCGGATCGTCCGGGCCGGCCATGGCCGCCAGCAGCATCGCCAGCGATGCCTCGCCGATGGGGTCGGCATAGACGACATCGGTGAGGGCTGCGGTCTTGCGGGACAGGACCGGCTGGATACCGCGCGAGAGCCGCACCACGCGTTCGCGCGCGGGAGCGGCGACCGGGCCGGACCCGATCGTCTCGTCCGCCGCATCGCGCAGGGCGATCGCCGAACAATCGAACAGCGATCCGGCAATGGCGGCGGCGCGATGGGCAAGCGGCCCGTGGCGCCGGTTGAATTCCGTGTCGAAAACCAGTTCGACCATGTTTCTCGTCCCCGTGGGATTAATGCATTGGCGGGGATCGATATGCGTGCGTAACGGCGAATCTTTGGGAAATTTAAGGCCCCGTAGCGACCCCTAGTGAAGGTAAATTTCGGCGCAGCTCCGTGGGTTTGCAGGGACGAGCCGTGCCGGATGCGGGCTTAAATTCCCCCCCGACCTGCCGGTCTTTGTCTCGACAGCCGCGCCGGATGGGCCGGCAGAGGCTGTTTCCTCATCGGGACACTCAACGGGAGCCACAACCATGTCTGTCATCAACACCAACATCAGCGCGATTCGCGCTTCGAATGCCTCGACCTCCGCCAACAAGATGCTCGGCACCGCCATGGAGCGCCTGTCGACCGGAAAGCGGATCAATTCGGCCAAGGACGATGCCGCCGGCCTCGCCATCTCCACTTCGATGACTGCGCAAGTCCGCGGCATGAGCCAGGGCATCCGCAACGCCAACGACGGCATCTCGCTGGCGCAGACCGCCGAAGGCGCGCTGTCGGAAGTGTCGAACATGCTTCAGCGCGTGCGCGAACTGGCGATCCAGTCGTCCTCGGGCACGTACCAGGACAGCGACCGCGATGCCATGCAGTCGGAAGTGACGGCGCTGACCAGCCAGATCGGCGACATCCTTTCCGACACCACTTTCAACGGCAACACGCTGTTCTCGACCACGTCGGGCACCGATGTCACGTTCGACATCCAGACCGGCGCCAATTCGGGCGAGACGATCACGCTGACCTCTTCCGCGATCAACGGCACCAATATCAATGCCTCGGCGCTGGACGTATCGAGCGACTCGGCCGCTTCGGACACGATCGATAACGTCGACCTTGCCCTTGCGGACGTGAACAAGACGCGCGCCTCGCTCGGCGCCGGGCAGAACCGCCTCGAATCGGCGGTCAACAACCTGACTAACAACGTCACCAACCTGTCCGACGCGAAGTCGCGCATCGAGGATGCCGACTATTCGACGGAAACCACGCAGATGGCCAAGGCGCAGATCCTCAGCCAGGCCTCGACCGCAATGATCGCGCAGGCCAACCAGAGCCAGCAGAACGTGCTGTCGCTGCTGCGCTAAGCACGCAGGACAAGCCGGCGGCCCTCAGCGGGCTCGCTGCAGGGCCCGGCGCACCCCCCACGCGCCGGGCCCGTTTGCGTGCGTGAGCCATCAGCGAACATGGCAGGGAAACGGCGCGGAAACAGGCGGTTCATAAAGACCCTGGTTCCCGTTCCCGAAACCCGGACCGATCATGCGCCGCTTTTTTGCCTGCTCTCTTGCCGTCGCTGTGTTCCCGGCGCTTGCCGCCCCTGCCGCGGCTGAAACGCGCGAGGACGAACAGGTCTGGGTCAACCTTACGGCAATGGGGCCGATTGCCGGCGACGTGGTCTATTTTGCCGAAGTTCAGCCGCGCATGGGCGACGGCGCTTCACGGCTGGACCAGCTTCTCCTGCGCGGCGCGATAGGGCTGAAACTGTCCCCGGCGGTCACCCTCTACCAGGGCTATGCCCATATCGTCGTGCCGGTGGAGGGCGGCCGCGACGTGAACGAGGAGCGCAGCTTCCAGCAGTTGGGCTGGCTCATGGGCAAGCCCTGGGGCGGCGAACTCTCGTCGCGCACCCGTCTCGAACAGCGCTGGCGTTCGGACGGCGGCGATACGGGCTGGCGCCTGCGCGAGATGCTGCGTTACGAAAAGCCGCTGAAGCCGGGCACCAACACCGTCAACGCGCTGGTCTATGCCGAAGGGTTCCTGGCGCTAAACGACACCGACTGGGGTGCGCGCGGCGGGTTCGACCAGTTGCGCTCCTTCGTTGGCGTGGAACTCGGCGTGAAGGACGCGACGACCGTCGAGCTGGGCTATCTCAACCAGGTGATCGACCAGACTCGCGGACGGACGCGGGTGAACCACGTCGCTTCGGTCTCGCTGTTCTTCCGGCACTGATCGGGCTTTCGCCGGGAAAGCGGACGGCTTGCCTATGTCCCAGCCCATCGCCCTGGCATAAGCGCATGACAAAACGGGCGGGAGTCTCGCGACCCCCGCCCGTTTTTTAGTTCTTCGCGGTGTTTCGGTCAGGCGGCCTGCGCCGCTTGCGCGATCTCTTCCGGCGCTTCGTTGCGGATCAGGTAGTCGAAGGCCGACAGGGCCGCCTTCGAGCCTTCGCCCATGGCGATGATGATCTGCTTGTAAGGCACTGTGGTCACGTCGCCCGCCGCGAAAATGCCGGGCAGGTTGGTGGCCGCCTTGTCGTCGATCACGATCTCGCCGCGACCCGTAAGCTCCACGCCGGAGCCCTTGAGCCATTCGGTATTGGGCACCAGGCCGATCTGGACGAACACGCCTTCCAGTTCGACCTTGTGCTCTTCGCCGGTCTCGCGGTTCTTGTAGACCAGGGCATTGACCTTATCGCCGTCGCCTTCGACCTCGGTGGTCTGGGCGCTGGTGAGGATCACCACGTTCTTCATCGACTTCAGCTTGTCGACCAGGACCTGGTCGGCGCGCAGTTGCGAGTCGAATTCGATCAGGGTGACATGGCCGACGATATTGGCCAGGTCGATCGCGGCTTCCACGCCGGAGTTGCCGCCGCCGATCACCGCCACGCGCTTGCCCTTGAACAGCGGGCCGTCGCAGTGCGGGCAATAGGCCACGCCCTTGTTCTTGTACTCGGCTTCGCCCGGAACGCCCAGGTTGCGCCAGCGGGCACCGGTGGTCAGCACCAGCGAACGGGCCTTGAGCGAGGCGCCGTTGGCGAAGACCACTTCGTGATAGCCGCCGAGTTCCCTGGCCGGGATCAGCTTTTCGGCGCGCTGCAGGTTCATCACGTCGATATCGTATTCAGCGACGTGCGATTCCAGCGCGGCGGCCAGCTTGGGGCCTTCGGTATAGGGAACCGAGATGAAGTTCTCGATACCCATGGTGTCCTGCACCTGGCCGCCGAAGCGTTCGGCGACCACGCCGGTCGAGAAACCCTTGCGCGCGGTGTAGATCGCGGCCGAGGCCCCGGCGGGGCCGCCGCCGACCACGAGCACTTCGAATGGCTTCTTGCCCGCCAGCATGGCGGCGGCCTTGGCATCGGCGCCGGTGTCGAGCTTGGCGAGGATTTCCTCGATGCTCATCTTGCCCGAACCCCACATCTTGCCGTTCAGGAAGACGGCGGGGACCGCCATGACGCCGCGCTCGTCGACTTCCGCCTGGAACGTGCCGCCCTCGATCAGGGTGGCGTTCACATGCGGGTTGTTGAGCGCGAGCAGGGTCAGCGCCTGCACCACGTCGGGGCAGTTGTGGCAGGAGAGCGAGAAATACATCTCGAACTCGTGCTCGCCCTCGATGGCGCGGGCGATTTCGAGTGCCTCGTCGGAAACCTTGGGCGGATGGCCGCCGGCCCAGAGCAGGGCAAGGACCAGCGAGGTGAATTCATGGCCGAGCGGCAGACCGGCGAAGCGCACCCAGGCGCCTGCGTCGCTCGCGCGGCGGATGATGAAACTGGGGCGGCGCTTGTCGTCGCCGTCGAATGTGGCGGTGACCTTGTCCGAGAGCGAGGCGATCACGGTCAGCAGCTCGCGGGTATCGGTGGACTTTGCGTCATCGCCAAGGGAGGCGACGAGCTCGATCGGCTCGCGCAGCATGCCGAGATATTGCGAGAGCTGTTGCTTCAGGTTGGCGTCGAGCATGGTCTTTGCGTCCTTTGGAAATGCGTTGGGAAAAAGGGGCGGCCGGGGCTTCGGTTCCGCGTGGCCGCGCCGTGAGGGCGCGGCACCGGGAGAGGGAAGCCCCGGGCCGCGCACCTTCACGCGACCCTAAGGGTGTCGCGGATAGTCTTAGAGCTTGCCGACGAGGTCGAGCGAGGGAGCAAGCGTTTCAGCGCCTTCTTCCCACTTGGCCGGGCAGACCTGGCCGGGGTGCTCGCGCCAGTACTTGGCGGCCTTGATCTTGCGGACGAGTTCGACCGCGTTGCGGCCCACGCCCTCGGGGGTGATTTCGACCAGCTGGATCACGCCGTCCGGATCGACCACGAAGGTGGCGCGGTCGGCCAGGCCAACGCCTTCGCGCAGCACGCCGAAGTTGTTGGTCAGGGCGTGGTTCTGGTCACCCAGGAACGCGTACTTGATCTTGCCGATCTTGTCCGAGGTGTCGTGCCAGGCCTTGTGGCTGAAGTGCGTGTCGGTCGAAACGCCGAAGACTTCGACGCCGAGGCCCTGAAGGGTTTCGTACTGCTCGCCGAGGTCTTCCAGCTCGGTGGGGCAGACGAAGGTGAAGTCAGCGGGGTAGAAGAAGAACACGGCCCACTTGCCGGCGATGTCTGCTTCGGTGACGTCGAAGAAGTCCTTGCCTGCCTGGAAAGCGGTGTTCTTGAACGGCTTGATCTGGCTGCCGACGATACCCATGGATATGATCTCCCTCGATTGGGTGTTGAAGTTCGAGGAGGGAGATAGGGCCCTCGTGTGACGATGTGTAGGGCGTTGATCCGATTGGCTTGATCGGATTGACCGATCAGTGGCGGTGGACTGAACGTTTCTGTCGATAAAACGCGCACAGTGCCGAAATCTCGTGCGACCGGGCGGCAGATCGGGCAACAGCGGCCCATGAAAACGATACGACTTGCGCTGCTGCTGGCGGCCTGCGCGTCGCTCGCGGGATGTGACGGCTGGCCGACCTCGCTGGACAATCGCGCCTCCGGCAACCTGACGTTCCGCTATCATCACCGCCTTTACGACCAGTGGTCGGGCTGGGCGCCGGTGCTTCGGGGAAATGCCGTGCTGCTCGCCCGCGAGCACCGCATGCGCGACATTTCCGGGCTGGAGATCACTCAGGGCGGGCTGACCTATCGCTACGGCAGCCGTGCCCTTGCGCCGGTGCACGGCCTCTGCGCCGGGAGTTCGAGCTGCGCGCTGGTCTATCGCGGCGCCGGCCGGCTGGAGGCGCGCACCGCGCCGCTACCCGACGCGCAGATGCGCTAGGGGGCTCTGCGCTTCGGCCCTCGCTTCTGCGCTTCGCTTCGGCAGGTTCCGACCTCCATCCGGTTTCGAACCCGTCAATCCGCCAGCGTGATGGAAATGCGCCGGTTTCTGGGGTCGTGCGGGTCGGCGGGGATCAGCAGTTCGGTATCGGCCACGCCCTCGATCCGTTTGAACCGCGCGCTTTCCACGCCGTCGCGGATCAGTTGCTGGCGGGTGGTCTCGGCGCGGCCGGCCGAGAGCGACCAGTTGTTGCCGGGAATGCCCTGCCTGTAGGGCAAGGCGTCAGTATGGCCCCGGATCGTCAGCGCGCCCCGGTCCGGCCCGATGGCCTCGGCAATGGCCGACAGCAGTTCGCCGGCCTGGGGCGTCAGGATCGTGGTGCCCAGCCGGAACATCGAGAAATCGGCATCGTCCACCATGTCGATCCGCACGCCCTGGGTGGTGTCCACCATGCGGACCTGCCGGGCAAGGCGGCGCAGGCGCTCGGAGGAGGCGAGCTTCTTCTGCAGCGCCTCCTTCGCCCGCGCGGTGCGCTTGACCTTGGAGCCTCCTTCCTTGGGGCCGCCGGTCGCATCGCGCGGGATGGTGAGGGTCTTGGTGCCCGTCTGCCCCGACTTGAAGGGATAGTTGTCGACTTCGGTGAGCGACCCGCCGCCCAGCACCCCGCGGCCTGAACCGGCGCTGCCCTGCTTGGTCTTGACGAGCGTGGGCGTGAAATAGTCGGCAATGCCGCGCCGCTGCTTCTCGGTGGTGGCGCCCAGGATCCAGAGCAGCAGGAAGAACGCCATCATCGCCGTCACGAAATCGGCATAGGCGACCTTCCAGGCGCCGCCGTGGTGGCCGGCCGCGACCATCGTGATCTTCTTGACGATGATCGGGCGGGGCGGCTCCGGCTTCTTGGCCACGTCAGCGCCCCCTCATCGCATCGAGCAGTTCGGCAAGCCCGGGGCGGAAGGCATGGCCCAGGCCGGAGCGGGCCGATTCTACCACCAGCGGCTGCGGCCAGCCGTGAAGCGAGGCGATGATCACCTGCTTCACCGCCTGGAAGATCTGCTCGTCCTGCTCCAGCACCTGCTTCAGCCGCCCGGCCAGCGGCGCGACGATGCCATAGGCCAGAAGCACGCCCATGAACGTCCCGACCAGCGCGGAACCGATCATCGCGCCCAGGATCGAGGGCGGCTTGTCGATCGAGCCCATGGTCTTCACCACGCCGAGCACGGCCGCGACGATACCCAGCGCCGGCAGTGCATCGGCAAGGCCCTGAAGCGCGTGTTGCGGCTCGTGAATCTCGTGGAAATGAGTCTTCATGGCATTGTCCATCACGTCCTCCACCGCATGCACTTCCAGCGTGCCGGACGAAACGACGATCAGTGTCAGCGTGTCGCAGATCAGGTGGACGAGCGGATCGTTTGCCAGAAGCCGCGGAAATTCGGCGAAGAGGGAGGAGGCCTTGGGGTCGTTGACATGGCTTTCCAGCGCCACGGGGCCTTCGGAACGCAGGATCTTCATCAGCCGGGTGGTGAGGATGATCGCGTCGATATGGTCCTGCCGGTTATGGCGCGGGCCCTTGAACACTTTCTTCAGCCCGCCGCCGAGGCCCTTGATCTCGTGCATCGAATTGCCGGTGACGATCGCCCCGACCGCCGCGCCGCCGATGATGAGCATCTCGTGCGGAATGGCCTCCATCACCGGACCGAGCGCGCCGCCGGTGATCGCGAAGCCGCCGAAGACCATCACCAGCAGAATGACGACGCCGATGATCACGAACATCTGGATAGTCCCCCGTATGTCAGGCGGTCCCCGCGGCGCGCGGGTGACGCGGCCCGGGAATCTTGCGTGTCAGGCGTTCTCAGCCGAGCTGGTCGAAGAGGTTCAGCGACGCGAGCCGGGTGAAGCTGGCCTGGCTGGCCTCCAGCACGGTCATCGTTTCCTGCAGCTGGGCGAGGGTGGTCGCCAGGTCGGTGCCGCCCAGGTCGGTCTCTTCCGAGGCGCGCAGTTCCGACAGGTTCACGCGGCGGTCGTCAGTCACCTCGATCCACGCCAGCCGGGTGCCGATCACGGTCTGGCCGGTGGAAAGGGTATCCAGCCCGGTCTTGAGGTCTGCCAGGGCACTGCCCGCCGCACCGGCCGGATCGGTGGAGGCGCCCTGTAGTGCTTCCGCGAGCGTTTTGACCACCGCCATCAGGTCGGTGGCGCTGCCGTCGGCCGCGTTGAACGACAGGAAGGCGGGGCCGGTCATCGAGCGGGTGACGCTCTGCCCGTTGCCCAGGGGCAGTTCGGCCGAGCCGGGCGTACCGACGTAGACGGCCTTGCCCGTGGCATCGAGCGAATAGGCGTCTCCCGCGCTTTCGCCGCCGAACAGGGCATGGCCGTTCGAATCCCGGGCGTTCGCCAGGGAAACGAGGTTGCCGAATATCTGGTCCAGCTCCTGCCCGATCGAGGCGCGCTGGGTATCGGTAAGCGTGGCGTTCGATGCCTCGGTGGCCAGTTCCTGCGCGCGTATCAGGGCGTCCGCCATGTCGGTCATCGCCGAATCGGCCAGCGAGAGATCGGCGTTGGCGCGGTTGGCGTTGGTCTGGTCGATGCCCGAGAGCTTCTCCTGCCGAGCCAGGGCGCGCAGGCGGGAGGCGGCTACGGGATTGTCCGAGGAGCGCTCCAGCTTGCTGCCGCTCGACATCTGCGACTGGTAGGTCTCGGCCTGCGTGCGCAAGTCCTTCATGTCGCGGCGGGCGCGTTCGAAGAAGGCGCTGGTGCTGGTGGATACGATCGACATTGCGTGATTACCTGATGGCGAGGATGGAATCGAAGATATCGGCGGCGACCTGCATGACCCGGCCCGAAGCCTGGTAGGCCTGCTGGAAACGGGTGAGGTTGATCGCTTCCTCGTCGAGGTCGACGCCGGCCTGGGCCTGGAGCGCGACTTTGGCGGTGCCGGCGATGGATTCGAGCGCGTCGCGGGTCACGGTGCGTCCGGCCACGGCGCTGGAGATGCCGAACAGCAGGGTGTCCATCGCCCCGGCCGGATCGGCACTGTCCAGCGCGCCGCGCATGGCGACGAGATTGGCGGCGTCGCGGCTGTTCGCACCCGATCCGGCGGGAGCGGTGGCGATCTGGCTGCCGCTGGCGAGGGCGACTTTCATGTCGGCGGCGCCGCTGCCCGTGAAGAGCGGCTGCCCGTTCGCGCCGGCGAGATCGGCCCCGCCGGCCTGCGCCGCGTTCATCGTCGCGATCACCCCCGAGGCGATGGCGTCAAGCTGCTGGCGCACGCCCGAAAGTTCGGTGAGCGCCTGTCCCTTGCCCGCCAGCGCGCCCGAGGACAGCGTCGCGGCGGCGCTGCCGAGCATGAAGGACATCGTGCCGTCGCCCGCGGTGGCCATCGTCATGGCCGCGGCGTTGCCGCCGCTCACCAGGCTGGGGCCGCCGGATCCTCCGATCCGCACTTGCACAGTGCCGTCCGAGGCGAAGCTGGTGGCGATGTCAACTTGTCCGCTCAGCGTCTCCAGCAGCGAATCGCGCTGGTCGAGCAGGCTGGTCCGGTCGCTCGACGCGTCGGACGCGCGGGCGAGCCGCAAGTTGACGCGGGCGAGTTCCCGGGCGGTGGTGTTGACCGAATCGACGCCGTCCTGCGCCTCGAAGCGAAGCCCTTCGCCCACCGCGTCCAGGCTGGAGGCGGCGGTGTTGAAGGTCTGCGCCAGCGTGCGGCCCTGCTCCAGCGCCGCGGCGCGCAGCGACCCGTCGGTGGGATCCGACAGGAGCTGCTTGAGGGAGGCTTCGAAGCCGACGATGGCATCGTAGACGCCGGTCTGCTCCACGGCGCTTTCGATGTTCTCCAGGCCCTGCACTTCGGCGCCGGCCCGCGCCGCGTCGGAACCGGTGCGGCGCACTTCCGACTGGCGGAACATGTCCGCATTGCGCACGATCCCGCTGACGCGCACGCCCGCAAGGTTGATCGCGCCGGGCGAGGAGGCGACCGAATTGACCGCCAGTTCCGACAGCGAGACGCTGCGCCGGACGTAGCCTTCGGACGAAGCATTGGCGATGTTCTGCGCCGTCACGTCCAGCGCGGCGCGGGCGGCGCGCGTGCCGGAGCGGGCAATGGTGATGAGATCGGCGGCCATGGCTTACTTCATGTCCTTTCCGGTCCCGTCGCCCCGGGGGGTGTGGCTGGTCGCCTGACTGGCGGTTTGACTGGTGGTCTTGCCGGTCGTTTCGGAACTCTCGCCCGTGGCCGCCCCGGTGGTTTCGGGCGGCACGAACTGCGCCATCTGCTGCTCGATGATCCTGGCCAGGCCCAGCACGCCGCTTTGCGCGGTGACGTCGGCGAAGTGCTCGTCCTGCATCTGGTTGAAGGTGTCGAGCGCCTGCCCGCCCAGCAATTGTTCGCCGCCGAAGTGGGTCTTGCGGGCCTCGGCCAGCATCTGCCGCACGAAGACGGCCTCGAACTGCCTGGCGGTGACGGCCAGCTTCTCGCGGTCGGTGGCGCCGGGCTTGATGGCCATGCCGGGCAGGTTGCTGAGGATCGTGCTCATATCACTACCATTTCCGCTTTGAGGGCGCCGGCCTGCTTCAGGGCCTCCAGGATCGCCACGAGGTCCGATGGCGTGACGCCGAGCATGTTGAGGGCATCGACCACCCGCGAGAGCGAGGCGCCGCCCTTGAACAGCGCGACCGAGCGTTTTTCCTCGTCCGTGCTGATCGAGGAGTGCTGCTCCACTTCGGTCCGGCCCCGGCTGAAAGGCGCGGGCTGGACCACGCTGGGGTTTTCCTGGATGCGCACGGTCAGCTTGCCGTGGCTGATCGCCGCGGGTGAGAGGCGTACCGCCGAGTTGATGACCACGGTGCCGGTGCGGCTGTTGACGATGACGCGCGCCGGGGTTTCGGCCGGGTCCACGTCGATCATCTCGATCGCGGCCATCATCGAGGCGCGGGTATCCGGATCGGCCGGCAGGCGCAGCGCGACGGTGACGCCGTCTTCCACGGTCGCCGTGCCGGGAAGGCGTCCGTTGATGGCGTCGCGCACGCGGGCGGCGGTCAGGAAGTCGGAAGTAAAGAGGTTCCAGCGCAGCGTGTCGCCGCTGTCGAAGCCGGTGGCGACCGCGCGTTCGACGCTGGCCCCCTCGGCAATGCGGCCCACCGTCGGGATGTTGATGGTGACGTTGGAGCCGTCGCGTGCCGAGACGCCCAGCCCGCCGACCGCCAGGTTGCCCTGCGCCATCGCATAGATCTGCCCGTCCGCCCCGTAGAGCGGGGTGAGGATCAGCGCCCCGCCGCGCAGGCTCTTGGCCTTGCCGATGGTCGAGACGGTCACGTCGATGCGCTGGCCCGGCTTGGAGAAGGCGGGCAGGTCTGCAGTGACCATGACGGCGGCGGCGTTCTTGAGCCCCGGCGAGATGCCCGGGGGCAGGGTCAGGCCCATACGGCCGGAAACGCCCTTCATCGCCTGGGTCGTATATTCCAGATTGTCGTCGCCCGTGCCCGGCAGGCCCACGACGACGCCGTAGCCGGTCAGCTGGTTGCTGCGCACGCCCTGGAACTGGCCCAGATCGCGCACGCGCTCGGCATGGGCATGGATCGGCGCCAGGAACAGGATCAGTGCTCCCAGCGCTGCGGCGAGCAGCGTGGGCAGCCAGCGCGCGGCAGGTGAGGCCGGGGCCGAACGGGAGGCGGGCGGACGAGGCATCAGAACGGCGAGATCATGTTGAAGAACTGGCCGAGCCAGCCCTGGCGGCCGCTGCGCATGATCGCGCCCTTGCCGGTATATTCGATCCTGGCGTCGGCGACGCGGGTCGAGGCGACCTGGTTGTCCTCGTCGATGTCGGCAAGGCGCACGATGCCCGAGAACCGGACCCATTCGTCTCCCTGGCTGACGAGCATCTTCTTTTCTCCTCTTACGAGCGCGGTCCCGTTGGGGCGCAGTTCGGCAATGGTCACGGACAGGGTCGCGCTCAGGGAACTGGTCTGCGACGCGCTGCCCTGACCATTGAACGTCGAGGACGAGCTGGCATTAAGGGCATTGGGGTTGAGGAACGACAGCGGCCCCGATGCGGGCGGGGTGATCGATGCCCCACCGCCCTTCTGGCTCTTGGAGCCGGCGGTCTTGGCGGCGCTGGTCGATTCGACGAGCAGGATCGTCAGGGGATCGCCCACGCGCGCGGCGCGGGTGCCGCCGTAGAGCGGTGCGTAACCGGCGGAAACGCTGAAGATCCCGCCGGTCGCCGGCCCCGGCAGGGCAGCGGGCGGCGCGGGCAGGGTCGGCTCGAAGCCCGAGGGCCTCGGCGGCTTCTTCGCCAGCGCTGCCGGCGCGGCGAGAGCCATGAGCGCCGTGCCGGCCAGGAGGATCTTGCGGATCATGGCCGTCAGAGCGTCTGGTTCGCGTTGCGCAGCATCTCGTCCACGGCGGAGACCATCTTCGAATTGATCTCGTAGGCGCGCTGGGTCTCGATCATGTCGACCAGCTCCTCGACGATATTGACGTTCGAGCCTTCGAGCATGCCTTGCCGGATATGCCCGCGGCCTTCCTCACCCGCGATGCCGAGCTGGACCGGACCGCTGGCGGCGGTTTCCTTGAGGAAGTTGTCCGAAGTGGCCTGGAGCGCGGTGGGGTTGGTGAAGCTGGCGATCGTGAGCTGGCCGAGCTGGCTGGGGTCCGACTGGCCGGGCACTTGCGCCGAAACGGTGCCGTCCTCCGAGACGGTGATGGTCGTCGCACCTTCGGGTACCGTGATCGAGGGCTGCACGGGATAGCCCTGCGACGTCACCAGTTCGCCCTGCGGTGAGCGCGTGAAGTTGCCCGCGCGGGTATAGGCCAGCTCGCCGCCGGGCAGGGAAACCTGGAAGTAGCCGTCGCCGTCCAGCGCAAGGTCGAAGCTGTTGCCGGTGGCCTGGAGCGAGCCCTGCGTCTCCATCCGGGTGGTGGACTGCACCGCCACGCCGGTGCCGAGGTTGAGCCCGGTGGCGTAAGTGGTCTCGCTGGAGGACTGGGCGCCGGCCACGCGCGCGTCCTGGTAGGCGAGCGTCGCGAAGTTGGCGCGGTCCTTCTTGAAGGCGGTGGTGCTGACGTTGGCCAGGTTGTTGGCGATCACGCGCATGCGCGTGTCCTGCGCCTCCAGCCCGGTACGGGCGACCTGCAAAGCGGAAGTGGGCATTGTCGGGGTTTCCTCAGCTATCGATGCGCATCAGGCGCACGCTGCCCTCGTCGAGCTGGCGGGCGGTCTCGACGAGCTTGGTTCGCATGTCGAAAAGGCGCTGGGCCGAGATCATCTCGGTCAGCACTTCCGACGGACTGACGTTCGATCCCTCCAGCGCGCCGGGGATCACTTGCGCATTCTCGTCGTCCGGCAGCACGCCGCCGGGCTGCGCGCCGGTTCCCGTCACGCGGAACAGGCCGGTGAGATCCTTGGCGATCCGCGATCCGGTGGGATCGACCAGCTTGAGCCGGTCCACCCGCTGCGGCGGTTCGCCCGGCGCGGCGGGATCGGTGACGAGAATGCCGCCGTCCTGCGCGATGGTGACGGCAGCGCCCGGCGGCAGCGTGATCGGGCCGTTCTCGCCCAGCACCGGCCGGCCTTCCCCGTTCTGAAGCAGGCCCGTCACCGTCACCGACAAGTCGCCGCGCCGGGTATAGGCCTCCGCGCCATCGTCCGCCTGGACCGCCAGCATGGCATCGCCCTGCATGGCGACATCGAGCGGCTGGCCGGTGCGGGTCACCGTCCCGGCCTTCATCGAGGCGCCGCTCACTTCGCTGCCCGAAAGCGCGCGCACTTCGAGCTGCGGCCCTTCCAGCGTGTTCGGCGTGGCCTGCAGGATCTCGGCGCGGAAGCCGATGGTCTGGGAATTGGCCATGTTGCTGGCGATGACGCGCTCGCGGTTGAGCGAGGCGTTCATCCCCGAGACGGCGGTGTAGATCAGACGGTCCATGGCGGCTGCGATCAGGTCCGCAGGTTGATGATGGTCTGGGAGATCTGCGAGGCGGTATCCACGGCCTTGGCATTGGCCTGGAAATTGCGCTGGGCGGTGATCAGGCTGACCAGCTCCTCGGAAATATCGACGTTGGACCGTTCTATCGAACCCGAGAGCAGGCTGCCGTAGAGGCCGGCGCCCGGCTGGCCGTACGTCGCGTCGCCCGAGCGGCCGGTGGCCGACCACGAGGCGTCGCCCAGCTGCTTGAGCCCGGTCGGGGCCATGAAGGAGGCGAGGGCGACCACGCCGACCACGCCGTTCGAGCCATCGGCATAAGTCGCGACGACCTGGCCCGTGCTTTCGATGGTGACGCCGGCGAATTCCGAACCGGCCGCGTTGGTCGGCGGGATCTGGGCCGACTGCGGCGTGGTGCCGGAGATCGTGCCGCCGGCATCGACCGGGAAGATCTGCAACCGCGCACCCTGCGCGTTATGGATGAAGCCGTCTCCATCCACCGCGAAGGACCCCGCGCGGGTATACTGGACCGCGCCCGAAACCGGCGAAGTGACGGTGAAGAACCCCTCGCCATTGATCGCCACGTCGAGCGCCGAGCCGGTCTGCTCCATCGCGCCCAGGCCGAAGTCCTGCTTGATCGAGGCGACGCGCGCGCCGATCCCGGTGGTCAGCGAAGGGTCGGTCAGGATCGACGACGAGACGATGTCGGCGAAGGCGGTGTTGCTCTTCTTGAAGCCCGAGGTCTCGGCATTGGCGATATTGTTCGAGATGACGTTGAGGTCGGTCTGGGCGTTCTTGAGCCCGGTAAGCGAAGTGTAGAAGGACATCGTATTCTCCTGGAAAGGGGGATCAGGCGGCGTTCTGGCCGGTGCCTGTGGGGGTTTCGGTATCCGTGGTGCCTGCGGCGGCCGTCCTGGCTGTGCCGCCGGTTCCCAGGGCCGCGATCGCCTCTTGCGTGGCGGTCTGCGCGCTCACGAGCGTGTCGAGCTTGGACGAGATGGTCTTGAGCGTGTCCGCCATCTCGGTCGTCCCGGCGAGCGACGAGAACTGCGCCATCTGCGCAAGCATCTGCGTCTGGTCGACCGGGCTGAAGGGGTCCTGCTGCTTCATCTGGGCCATCATCAGCTTCAGGAAATCGCCCTGATCGAGATCGCCCAGCGAGGTCTTGCCGCTGGCGCCGGTGGTCTTGTTGGCCGAAGTGGCGGCCGCGGTGTTGATAACGGTCATTTCAGCCTCATCGTATCGAGCATCAGCTGCTTCGCGGTGGAGAGGGCCTCGACCAGGTTCTGGTACTGGCGCGAGGCTTCGAGCATTTCGACCATCTCCGCGTTCTCATCGACGGGAGCGGTCCAGACATCGCCATTGGCATCGGCCAGCGGATGATCGGGTTCATGCCGGCGCACGGCGGCGCCTTGTTCGCGCATCACCCCCTGGACCGAAACCGAGGCCAGGCCGCTGGCCTGGTCGAGGTCTTCGGCGAAGACGGTGCGGATCGGCTTGTAGGCCCCGTCCTCGCTGCCCGAGACGGAGCCTGCATTGGCCAGGTTGGAGGCCGCCGCGTTCATCCGTACGAGCTGCGCGGACATCCCGCGCTGGGCGAGGGTGAACATGGTCATCGGTTCGTGGGCGCCGGGCATCGTCACTCGCCCTTCAGCGCGCGGGTGACGGTATCGACCCGGCCGCGGATGAATTGCAGCGTGGCCGAATAGCCCACCGCGTTCTCGGAAAAGGCGAGCTGCTCGTTCTGCAACTCCACCGTATTGCCGTCGAGCGAGGGCATCACCGGCACGCGGTAGAGCATGGCGCCATTGGCGGCCTGTTCCACGCCGGTGCCATGCTCGCCGCCGTTCCGGGCAGCGTTGCGCAGGGCGGCGGTGAAGTCGATGTCGCGGGCCTTGTATCCGGGCGTCGCGGCATTGGCGATGTTCGAGGCGATCAGGCCCATGCGCTGCGAGCGTAGCTCCAGCGCCGCGGCATGAATCCCGAACAGGTCTTGTGACATGGTGATCTGGCTCCGGCGAGTGGTTCGCCGCCTTCATCGCAAGGGGTGTGCCAATCGATGTAACCGGCGGATTTCTCTCGTTTCGAGCATCCGGGCCGCCCCCATCGCAGCCGGGCGGGCGGCAAATGCTTGCCGTTTGGGCGGCAAACCGGGTCCGGGGCTGAAACTTGCCGCCGGCTGCCGTTCTCCGGGTGCAAAGGAGAAGCGCCCGTCATGCAGCCCGAACATCTACTGGACCCCGCCAGCGCGCTCATCGTGCTCGGCGGGACTTGTCTTGCCACTGTCCTGCGCTGCGGCAGCGGCGATTGCCTCACGGCCTTGACGGCGGTGGGTGCGTTGCTGCTCCACCGCCCCTTCGACCCGGAGCACGCCCGTGCGGAACTGGCCGTGCAAGTGCAGGAAATCCGGCAGGACGGCGTGATCCGCTCCCGCCCCGCGCCCACCGGCGATGCCGAATTCGACGAGGCCACCGCGTTGCTGATCGGCAGCCGCTCGCTCGGCGCGCTCCAGCTGGCCCATGCCGCGCACAAGCGCCGCCGCGTGGAGCGCAGCCAGTCCGCGGTCCGGACGTTCATCCAGGCAGGCGACCTCGCGCCGGTCTTCGGCCTTGCGGGAACGCTGGTCGCGCTCAACCAGCTGCCGCCGCTCGACCAGCCGGGCGGAGACTTTTCCGTGGCCATCTCCATGGCGGTGCTGACGACGCTTTACGGGTTGCTGCTGGGGAACCTGTTCTTCACGCCCCTGGCACGCGTGGTGGCGCGGCGCGCCGCCGATGAGGAGCGGGACCGGCAGACGGTGATCGACTGGCTGGAGGCGCAAGTGGCCGATGCCATGCCGCGCATGGAGCACCCCGTGCGCGAGACGTCGGGCGCCAGGTCTTGAGCGCGCGGGTTGCGACAAGCTGGCAGACCTCGCTGGCGGACCTTTCGCTGATCCTGTTCATGATCGCGGCTGCGGCGCTCAGCCGTCAGGAGAACGACCGCCGGCAGGACATTGATCGCAGGCAGGCCATTGATCGCAGGCAGGCCATTGATCGCAGGCAGGACAGTGACCGCAGACAGGAACTGGCCCAGCCTGCCGACGCACCTGCTTCGGCCGCGCCGCTTGCCGTCTATCTGGCGACGCCCGATGCCCCGCCGCTGGGCGCGTGGCTGGCCCGGCAGGCGGCGGACCCCCGCCAGCGGCTGACGGTGACGACATTCTACGGCCCCACGCCCACCGCGCTTCCTGCCGCGCTGGCCGAAGCCGCGCGCCTCGCGCGGGCAGCGGGCGCCATGGGCCTGCGGGCAAGGGTGGTGGCGGAGCCGGGGCGGGGCCCGGCGCGGGTGGCGCTCGCTTTCGACGATCCGGCCCTGCCCGAGCCGGTGGCACGGAGCTTGCTGGAAAGCAGGCCCGCATCTTCCGAAGGAATCTCCGCGCCATGAATCAGACCACAGCGTTGCCCGGTCTCCTGTTGATGGCCGCCGCTGCCAGTGTCAGTGCCAGTGCCGCAGCGGATCCCGGCGCGGCGGGCGCCTTTGCCGATCTCGATGCGATCGACCGCCAGGTGGCCGCTTTCACCGGCGCTGCCGCGGGCGAGGAAGGCGGCGCGGCGACGCCGGTCGATCGGCGTCTGCGTCTCCAGCCATGCCGCTCGGTCGTCTCTCTGGCCTGGCGCACGGCCACGCAGGACAGCGTGGTGGTCCATTGCGGCGATGCCGGAGGCTGGCGTCTCTTCGTGCCGGTGCGCCGCGCCGGGCCGGTGGCTTCCGCTTCGTCGACCTGGGCGGTGCGGCGCGGGGATGCCGTGGCGATCTCGGTCGAGGGTGAGGGCTTCTCGGTCTCCCAGCCCGGAGAGGCACTGGAAGGCGGTGCGGTCGGCGCCTGGATAAGGGTGCGCACCGCGGCGGTCGGCAAGGGTTTCGGCGGGGCGCGGGGGGAGGAGATGCGCGCCCTGATCGTGCGGCCTGGCCTCGTTTCCCTACCGCTGCCTTAACCGAACTGCCCGGCCTTTCAGCGGGGCTTTCGGTAAAATCCCGCCCGAGACCCTTAACGCTTTCCGGTCGGCGCCGTCCTTGAGGGAAAGGACATCGCAAGGAGCCAGACCATGCCCCCCATCGAAATGGGATCCACCAGCGCCCTGGGCGCCATCAACGCCCGGCTCGCGCGCGCCGTCGGCAAGCCGGAAAGCGCTGCGAATGCCGGGGTGACGAGCCTTTCGGCCTGGGCGGAGAGCCCGGCCGTGGAAGCGTCTGCGGCGCTCGATCCCGGCACCGCCCCCGTCGATGCCGAGCGCGTCGCCATGATCCGCAAGGCGGTGGAGAACGGCACTTACCCGGTAATCCCCACCCAGATCGCCGATGCCATGATCGCGGCCGGCGTCCTGCTGCGGAGCCACGGCGAATGACCCCCCGGATGACAGAGGAAACGGTACCGGGGTCGGGACCGGGAACGGGCGGCGCCGAAGAGGTCGACCTGCACGACAGCTTGCGGCAGATGCTTGCCGTTCTCGAAGCGGAGCGGCAAGCGCTTGCCGGGCTCGACCTCGACGCCATCGTCGGTACCACGCGCGACAAGGACCGGCTCTGCGCCGCGCTCGACGTGGCCGGCCAGATCGATCCGCTTGGCGATCTCGACGAGGAATGCCGGGGCATGCTGGAAACGGCACGGCGCCTCAACGAAGTGAACCGGCAGGTCCGCAACATCATCGCGGCCAATGTCGCGCGCCGTCTCAATACCTTGACCGGAGCGCCGCAGCTCTACCGCGCGGGGGGCAACTATGCGCTGGTCGCCCGCACCGGCGGCGGCCGGAGAGCCGAAAGCGCTGTCGGCCGGGTCTGAGCCGTCTGGCTGAGTGCTGCCCGCGTCTGTCCGGTCGGGGCGGATCGGAGCCATCTGGCACGGTGCTTGCTGAACATTCTTCCGAACCAACCGGATCGGGAGCATCAGTTTGAGCGAGGCACGGAGTACGGATATCGGCGCGGGCGTCAATGTCGGCGGCCAGGGTAATGGAGCAGGAGTGCGCGCTGCGATCGCGCGCGCCGCGCAGGCCACGGGCGTCGATTTCCAGTACCTCATGGCGCAGGCGCGGCTGGAATCGAGCCTCGATCCCGGCGCCCATGCCTCCACCTCCAGCGCGGCGGGGCTGTTTCAATTCACCAACGGCACCTGGCTGAACACGCTGGGCCGCCACGCGGCGGACCACGGCATGGCCTGGGTCCAGCAGGCGATCAGCGGCGGCGGTCTCTCCAACCCCGGCACGCGCGCCCAGATCATGGGCCTGCGCTACGATGCCGACGCTTCCGCGCTCATGGCGGCCGAACTGGCCAATGACAACAAGGCCGACCTGACGGCGCGGCTGGGCCGCGAGCCGGACTCCACCGAGCTTTACCTGGCGCACTTCCTCGGTTCGGCAGGGGCCGGGCAGTTTCTCAGCGCGCTTGCGGCCGATCCTTCGCAGAGCGCGGCGGCCATCCTGCCCAGTGCGGCGGCGGCGAACCGCGGGATCTTCTACCAGGGCGGCGCAGCCCGCAGCCTGGGCGGGGTGATGGACCTCATGCGCGGCAAGATGGCCGGCGCGATGGGTGGGGCATTGGAGAACCGGTACGATGCCGGGAGCACCGGCTGGCCGACTTCGCCGCAGCTCGCTTACGAAGCCGTGGCCGAGGACATGCCGATGGGCCCGATCGCCCGCGAATTTCGCGCGGCGGCAGCGGAAGCCCCTGCCGGGCATGGAGGCCGCGCCCCCGCCATCCCGCCATCCCCGCCGCGCACGTCGATGGCCGACACGCTGCAAGGCATGTTCGGCGCGGCGGGCACCAGCGCGCCCGCTCATGTCCGCGCGGCCCATGCCCGGCTGGCGGGGCTGGGCCTGTGAACCAGCTTCTGCGCCGCTTCGGCGATCTCGGCACGATGGCGCTGCCGGCGGGAATACTCACGCTCATCGTGCTGATGATCGTGCCGGTTCCGGCTTTCGTGCTCGACGTGTCCTTCGTGCTCAATATCGCGCTTTCGCTGGCGATCCTCATGGCGGCGATGAATGCGGGAAAGCCGCTCGACTTCTCGTCCTTCCCCTCGGTCCTGCTCTTCGCCACGCTGCTGCGCCTGGCGCTCAACGTCGCCTCGACCCGCGTGGTGCTGGTCCACGGCCACGAAGGCGAGGCCGCGGCGGGCGTGGTCATCGAATCCTTCGGCAAGTTCCTGATCGGCGGAAACTTCGCCGTCGGCATCTTCGTGTTCCTGATCCTGATGATCATCAACCTGGTGGTCGTGACCAAGGGCGCGGGACGCGTTTCGGAAGTGTCCGCGCGCTTCACGCTCGATGCGCTGCCGGGCAAGCAGATGGCGATCGATGCCGACCTCGCGGCCGGGCTGATGACCGCTGACGAAGCCAAGGCCCGGCGCCGCGAAGTGGCCACCGAGGCGGACTTCTACGGTTCGATGGATGGCTCCAGCAAGTTCGTGAAAGGCGATGCCATCGCCGCGCTGCTGATCCTGGGCGTCAATATCGTCGCGGGCTTCTGCCTCGGCATGATCAGCCACGGCCTGTCCGCCACCGAGGCCGCGCAGACCTACATCACCCTGGCCATCGGCGATGCGCTGGTGGCGCAAGTGCCCTCGCTGCTGCTGTCGATCGCCGCCGCCGTCATCGTCACCCGCGTTTCCGACAGCAGGGACCTGGCCGGGCAGATCGGCGGCCAGTTCGCCAATCCGCGCACATGGCTGCCGGTCGGCGTGGTGTTGGCGGCGATCGGCCTGATCCCCGCCATGCCGCAGACCGTCTTCCTCCCGGCGGCGGCGCTGGCCTTCTGGCTCTGGCACGCGCTGCGCAAGCGGCAGGCCATGCCCGAGCCGGTCCTCGAAGCCCCTCCCATGGCGGACCCCTCGCGGATCGCCCTGGAGGACGTTTCCGACCATACCCTCGTCACCATCGAGCTGGGCTACGGCTTGGTCCAGCTGGTGGACGAACGCCGCGGCGCGCCGCTGGTCAGCCGCGTTACCGGCGTGCGCAAGCAGCTCAGCCAGTCGTTCGGCTTCATCGTCCCGCAGTTCCGCGTGCGCGACGCGCTGGACATGCCGCCGCACGACTATCGTATCGCCCTTGGCGGGGTGACGCTGGGCAGCGCCACGATCCGCGCCGATCGGGTGCTGGCCATCGACGCGGGCGAGGCGCGCGCCAACCATGGCCTGCGCGGAGAAGCGACGCGCGATCCCAGTTTCGGCTGCCCGGCGTTCTGGATCGACCCCGCCGCGCGCGACCATGCCACGGCCGAAGGTTTCCTGACCGTCGATGCCGGTACGGTGATCGCCACTCACCTCAACCAGCTCCTGTCCGAGCGGGCGCACGACCTGCTCGGCCCGGACGAGGTGAAGGCGCTGCTCGAAGGCATCAGGGCGCATTCGGCGGGGCTAGTCGAGACTATCCATCCCCAGCCGCTCTCGCTCGCCGCGATCACCCGGCTCCTGCGCGCGCTGCTGGAAGACGGCATCCCCATCGCCCATCCCCTGCCGATCCTCGCCAGCCTGAGCCGCGCGGTGCAACAGACGGTCGATCACGAACGGCTGGTGGAACTGATGCGGGCTGATCTGGGAGCGCTGATCGTCGGCCGCGTGTGCCCGCCGCATGAGCGCCTGCCGGTAATCACGCTCGATGCCGGGCTGGAGGCGGCGATCGTGCAGGGCATGATCGATCCCGTCACCGGCCAGCCGGTGATCGAGCCGGACCTTGCCCGCATGATCGGCGAGCGGATCGCCATGCTCTGCGAGGAACGCGGGCCGGGCGAAGTGCCGCTGGCGCTGGTGGTCCAGCCCCGCGCCCGCCGTGCGCTCTCCGCGCTGCTGCGCCTGCGCGCGCCGACCTGCCTGGTGCTCTCCATCGCCGAACTGCCCCAGACCCAGCCCATAGAAGTGGTGGACGTGGTCGGCGCCGCCCAGCCCGAGCGCACGGTGCCCGGCCTTCCCCACCCCGATTCCCATCACGATCAAGCTGAAAGCATGGCCGCATGAAGCAGGACCAGACTTCCTTCCACAAGACGTCCAGCCGTATCGCCGGGGCCTACCAGGGCGACGTTGGCGACCGCGTCCGCCGGTTCCTGCCGATGGTCCGGCGCCTTGCCTGGCATGTCCATGGCAGCGGGCACGGCGCCGGGCGGCCGGGCATCGAGCTGGAGGACCTGATACAGGCCGGCCTCGTGGCGCTCACCGAATGCGCGCAGAAGCATCAGGGACCGACGGAGGACGGCTTCGCGGCTTATGCCAAGATGCGGGTGCGCGGGGCCATGGTGGACCTGATCCGCCGCGCCGTGCCGATGTCGCGCGGGGCGAGCGAGCGGCGGCGCCAGCTTGCCGCCAAGGAAACCGAGCTGCGCGGCACGCTGGGCCGCGATCCCCGCCCGCACGAGCTGGCCGCGGCCATGGGTATCGACGAGGGCGACCTTGCCGTCCTGCGTGGATCCAGCCAACCGCTTCGCTTCGAGGCCATCGACGAGGTCTATTCGGACCAGAACATGGCCTTCGCCGACGAGCGGCCCGACAGTCACGCGCTCCTGGCCGACGAGGAACTGCGCGGCGCGGTGGTGGAAGCGCTCACCGACCTGCCGGACCGGCTGAAACTGGTGGTGCAGCTCTACTTCGCGGAGGAGCTGAACCTGGCCGAGATCGCGCAAGTGCTGCAAGTCTCGATCCCGCGCGTACACCAGCTGAAGGCGCAGGCGCTGGCGAAGCTGCGCGAAAGCCTGAAGGGCGTGGCAGATCTCGTTTGACGAGGCGCCGGATGCGCTGGTTCCGCTCCAGGCATGCTCTTTCCGTTCGTCGCCCGCGAGGAGGCGAAACTTCCCTCTGTTCGCCGCCCGTGAGGAGGCGAACCTCCTTCCCTTCGTCATTGCGAGGAGGCGAAGCCGCCGAAGCAATCCAGAGCGGCTCTGCGCGGCTCTGGATTGCTTCGCTGCGCTCGCAATGACGAACGTATGGGGGCAATCCGCCCCCGTCGGTTATCCGAGGTAGACGCCGGTCGGGTTGCCGGTAACGCCGGATTCCACCTCGAACAGCGCCCCGTCGAATTCGGATTCCGGCAGGCCCTTGGATGCCGAAGTCACGAACATGCGGTCCAGCTTCTCGCCCGCGAAGGCGATGTTGGTGATGCGCTTTGCGGGCAGTTTGATTGAGCGCTCGCGGGTGCCGTCGGGGGCGAAGCGGCTGATCTTGCCGCCGTCCCAATGGGCGGTCCAGAGATAGCCCTCGGCGTCAGTGGTCATGCCGTCGGGATAGCCGTCTTCCTCGGAAAAGCGGATGAATTCCTCGCGCGAGTGAGCGCCGGTTTCATCCAGGGCGAAGCGGTAGATCACGCGCAGCGCCGAGTCCGCGTGGTAGAGCCACTGGCCGCAGGGCGAGAAGGCCGGACCGTTGGGCACAGTGTAGTCGCTGTCGATCACCTGCCATTCGCCCGCGGGCGAGAGGCGGTAGAGCGAACCGGAGACGTTCTCCTCGGCCATGTCCATCGTGCCGCACCAGATTGCG
Organism: Novosphingobium sp. PhB55; assembly: GCF_004368805.1. NCBI lineage: Bacteria > Pseudomonadati > Pseudomonadota > Alphaproteobacteria > Sphingomonadales > Sphingomonadaceae > Novosphingobium > Novosphingobium sp. PhB55. Next base: position 270,976 of record NZ_SODQ01000003.1, read on the forward strand.
CCGTGGCGGTCGGCCTTGCCGTCGTTCATGCGGTTGCCGGGCAGGTGCGGTTCGGGGTCGTTGCGCTCCGAGATGGTCAGCGGGTCGAGCGTGATATTGGCAACGCCGTCCTGGAAGCCGCCGATCAGGCCGCCTTCGGCGCGCGGGGCGACCCAGCCGAGACGGGCAGGCATGTCCCAGCGGGTCACGGTGTTATCGTCCAGGCTGAGACGGTTGAGGGCAGGGGCGAGGATGTCGACCCAGTAGAAGGCATTGTCGCGCGCGCACCAGAGCGCGCCTTCGCCGAGGGTATCGCGCACGTCGCGATCGATCTTGCGCCAAAGCGTCATGAAACTCTCCCTAACAGTAAATCGGCCCCCGCCCCGTCCTTTCCCTTGTGGGGACAGGCAGGGACGAGGGCCGAAAGGTCATCCGACGGCTAGATCGGACAGGATGTCGATCTTAGTGATTGTCGCCCTTAGTGGTTGTCCCTGGGCAGGCCCATGGTCTGGGCGATGCGCTGGTACTTCTCGGCGCCTTCGAGGATCGCGCCGGTGTCCATCTGGCCGACGACCGAGCGCTGGATTTCCTGCCACGGGGTCTGCGAGGCCGGGTAGGGGTATCCGCCCTTGGCTTCCAGAGCGGCACGGCGCGCGGCCAGTTCCTCGTCGGAGATCAGCACGTCCACGCGGCCCTTCTTGAGGTCCATGCGCACGCGGTCACCCGATTCCAGCAGGGCGAGGCCGCCCATGGCTGCGGCTTCAGGCGAAGCGTTGAGGATCGAAGGGCTGCCCGAGGTGCCCGACTGGCGGCCGTCACCGATGCAGGGCAGCGAGTGCACGCCTTCGGTGATGAGGTACGAAGGCGGACGCATGTTCACCACTTCGGCCGCGCCCGGGTAGCCGATCGGGCCGGCGCCGCGCATGAACAGCAGGGTCTGGGGGGTGATGCCGGTGGCCGGATCGTCGATGCGGTGATGGTAGTCTTCCGGACCGTCGAACACCACGGCCTGGCCTTCGAAGGCGTCGAGGTCGTCGGGGTTCGAGAGATAGCGGTCGCGGAATTCCTTGGAGATCACGCTGGTCTTCATGATCGCGGCGTCGAACAGGTTGCCCGACAGGACCAGGAAGCCGGCTTCCTCGACCAGCGGCTGGTCGAAGGGCTTGATGACCTTCTCGTCCTCGATCGTGGCGTCGCGGCAGTTGTCGCCCATGGTCTGGCCGTTCACCGTCATGGCGCCCTCGTGAATGAGGCCCTGCTTGATGAGCTGTGCGACCACGGCAGGGACGCCGCCTGCACGGTAGTAGTCTTCGCCCAGGTATTCGCCTGCGGGCTGGAGGTTCACCAGCAGCGGGATCTTGTGGCCGATGCGCTCCCAGTCCTTCAGCGGCAGATCGACGCCGATGTGGCGGGCGATCGCGGCGAGGTGGATTGGGGCGTTGGTCGAACCGCCGATGGCGGCGTTGACGGCGATGGCGTTATGGAAGGCGTCCAGCGTCATGATGTCGGAGGGCTTGAGGTCCTCGTGCACCATGTCGACGATGCGCTTGCCGGTGCGCCATGCGCATTCCTGGCGGTCGCGGTAAGGCGCGGGGATCGCGGCCGAGCCGGGCAGCATCATGCCCAGGGCTTCGGCGAGCGAGTTCATCGTCGTCGCCGTGCCCATGGTGTTGCAGTAGCCGGTGGACGGTGCCGACGAGGCGACCAGCTTGATGAAGCCGTCGGCGTCAAGTTCGCCGGCAGCCATCATCTCGCGGCCCTTCCACACGATCGTGCCAGAACCGGTGCGCTCGCCCTTGTGCCAGCCATTGAGCATCGGGCCGACCGAAAGCGCGATCGCCGGGATGTTCACGGTGGCGGCGGCCATGAGCAGCGCCGGGGTGGTCTTGTCGCAGCCAGTGGTCAGCACCACGCCGTCGAGCGGGTAGCCGTAGATCGCTTCGACCAGGCCGAGATAGGCCAGGTTGCGGTCGAGACCGGCGGTCGGGCGCTTGCCGGTTTCCTGGATCGGGTGGACCGGGAATTCCAGCGCGATGCCGCCGGCTTCGCGAATGCCTTCGCGAATGCGCTCGGCCAGCACGATGTGGTGGCGGTTGCAGGGCGACAGGTCGCTGCCGGTCTGGGCGATACCGATGATCGGCTTGCCCGAGCGAAGCTCTTCAAGGCTGATGCCGAAGTTCAGGTAGCGCTCCAGGTAGAGCGAGGTCATGTCGATGTTGTCGGGATTGTCGAACCAGGCGCGCGAGCGCAGCTTCGGTGCAGTCTTGTTGTCGGTCATGGGCGATCGTTTCTTTTCGAGGTCAGCGCGAAGAAGTGGAAACGCGGTAGATCATGACATGCTTGTAGGGCTTGCCGGGATCGACGCGGGTGGACGGGAAGTTCGCGTGGTTCGGCGAGTCCGGGAACTTCTGCGGTTCCAGTGCGATGCCGTCGCCCATGCGGTAGAGGTGGCCGTTCTTGCCGATGAACGTACCGTCGAGGAAGTTGCCCGCATAGAACTGCACGCCGGGTTCGGTCGTCAGCAGTTCCAGCACGCGGCCCGAGGCCGGGTCTTCCAGGCGCGCGGCCAGTTCGGGGGTCTTGGTCACGCCCTTGTCGAGCGCGAAGTTGTGGTCGTAGCCGCGGCCCATGACGATCTGCTCGTCCTTGCCGTCGCGAATGCCTTCACCGACCAGGCGGCCCTTGCGGAAGTCGAACACGGTGCCGGAAACGTCGCGCAGTTCGCCGGTGGGGATCAGCTTGTCGTTGACCGGGGTGTAGTGACCGGCCGGGATCGTCAGCACTTCCTGCATGGCGTCGCGCGGGCTGCCTTCACCGGCCATGTTGAAGATGGCGTGGTTGGTCATGTTGAGCACGGTCGGCTTGTCGGTCGTCGCTTCGAACACGATCTGCAGGTTGCCCTTCTCGTCCAGCGAGTAAGTGACCTTGGTCTTCACCGTGCCGGGGTAGCCCGAATCGCCGTCGGGGCTGACGAGCGAGAACACCGCCGTCGCCACGGCGCCGGACTTGACCGATTCGACCTTCCAGTTCTGGACGTCGAAGCCCTTGCCGCCGCCGTGCAGCGACTGGCCGTGGTCGTTCTGGGGGAGCTGGTAGCTCTTGCCGTCGAGCGTGAACTTGCCGTCCGCGATGCGGTTGCCGTAGCGGCCGATGGTGGCGCCCCAGTAGTTCGGGCGCTTCTCGTAGCTGGCAACGTCGTCATAGCCGAGCAGGATGTCGGCCAGCTTGCCGTCCCGGTCGGGGGCCATCATCTTCCACAGCGTGGCGCCGTACGTCAGGATCGTGGCGGAGACGCCATTGGCGGCCTTCAGCGTCACGGCCGAGACTTGCGTGCCGTCCGCCAGCGCACCGGCCGGAGCCTGCGAGGCATCGGCGGCCAGCGCCGGATTGGCCGAAAGGGCAAAGGATGAGGCGGATACCGCCATCGCTACAAACGCCTTGCGCAGTTTCCTCATTGCCCTAGCTCCCATTTCTTAGTGTAAGTCGATTCTGCATATTGGTTTCCGACGCGGCCCATTGACGACGCCGTGTCGCGCATATAGTCCGACAAATAGAAAGAGCGCAAGCCGGTTTGCCGCAGGGCACGGCGCGGTTCTCTGGTAAAGAGAGGATAGTCATGCCCCCAGTGGTTTCATCTGGAGATGCCCCAGTGCTTCACGCGCAGCCAGCGGGCGTCCGCTACGGCCCTGCGCTGACGCTGCTTGCCAGCCTGTTTTTCATGTGGGGCTTCATCACCGTCATCAACAACACGCTGCTGCCGCATCTGCGCAGTGTGTTCGATCTTAGCTACACCCAGACGACACTGATCGAATCGGTGTGGTTCATCGCCTATTTCGTGGCTTCGATCCCCTCGGCCAAGCTGATCGAGCGCGTCGGCTACCAGAAGTCGCTCGTCGTCGGCCTGCTGATCATGGCGGCGGGCGCGCTGGGCATGATGCTGGCGGCCAGCATCCCGTCCTACGGCGTGACGCTGGTCATGCTCTTCGTCATCGCCAGCGGCATCACCCTGCTGCAGGTTGCGGCCAACCCCTATGTCGCTGTCGTCGGCAAGCCCGAGACCGCGTCCTCGCGCCTCAACCTGGTGCAGGCGCTCAACTCGGCCGGTACCATGCTGGCCCCGCTCTTCGGCGCCTACCTGATCCTCGGCCGTTCCAAGAGCGGCACCTCCGCCGCCGGTACCGTGCTGACCGATGCCGAACGCCTGGCGGACGCGCACTCGGTGATCCTGCCTTACGCGCTCGTCGCAGTGGTGCTGGTGATCCTGGCCGTGGTGATCGCCAAGTTCCCGCTGCCCTCGATGGGTTCGGCGAACTCGCGCCTTGCCAAGGACCAGCGCAAGCACTTGTCCTTGTGGAACCACCGCAACCTCGTGTTCGGCATTCCCGCGATCTTCATCTACCTGATCGCCGAGATCGGCGTGGCGAACCTCTTCGTGAACTTCGTCAGCCAGCCGGACATCGCCAACCTGACGCATGAGCAGGCAGGCAAGTACCTGACCTTCCTCTGGGGCGGCATGATGGTCGGCCGCTTCGCCGGTTCCGCGATCATGCAGCGCTTCGATGCGGGCAAGGTCCTGGCGTTCTTCTCGGTCGGCGCCTTCGCGGTGATGGTCGTGACGATCTTCGCGCATGGCCCCGTCGCCATGTGGTCGCTGATCCTCGTCGGCCTGTTCCACTCGATCATGTTCCCGACCATCTTCACGCTCGGCATCAAGGGCCTCGGCCCGCTGACCGAAGAAGGCTCGGGCCTGCTGGTCATGGCGATCGCCGGCGGCGCGCTGGTGATCGTGCAGGGCTGGCTGGCCGACAACTTCGGCCTCCAGAACTCCTTCATCCTGACGGCTGTTTGCGAACTCTACGTGCTGTTCTACGCCTTGTGGGGCAGCAAGGTGACCAACGCGGAGCCGGACCTCGTGCCGGAACCCGCCGAGTAACCGGACGATCCAGCATCAACGAAAAAGGCCCCGGCGATCGCTCGCCGGGGCCTTTTTCTTTTTGGAGCGGTAAGTAAAGCCGTCGTCCCGGATCAAGTCCGGGGCGACGGTTGCCCTATTTTTTCTCCATCGCGCTGCGGGTATCCTCCAGCGCCAGGTCTACCAGCACGTTCATCGCCTCGGCTGCCGCGGCGGCATCGCCGGCGGCAATGGCGTCGTAGACGCGGACATGGTCGGGGATCGGGTTGCGGGGCAGGGCGCGGGCGCGCTGCTTGAACTGGGTGGTCCAGTTCACTGCCGCGCCGATCGAGGCGCTGAGCACCAGCAAGGCGTCATTGCGCGTCGCCTGGAGAATCGCATTGTGGAAATCGCGGTCCGCCGCGCGGCCGGCCTCGGTGGTGAGCGTATGCCGACGCATCGCCGTCAGCGCGTCCTTCATCGCCTTGAGATCGTGCTTCTCCCGGCGCTGCGCGGCCAAGCGCGCGGCGGCTGGCTCGACGATGGCGCGCAGTTCGAACAGGCTGCGCACGAATTCGATGTCCGGCTCTCCGGCAAAGGCCCAGCCCAGCACTTCGGGATCGAGCAGGTTCCAGCGATCGCGAGGAAGGACCCGCGTTCCCGCCTTGGGCCGGCTGGCGACCAGACCCTTCGCACTCAGGACCTGGATGGCTTCCCGATAGGCGCTGCGCGAGACTTGGAGTTCCTCGGCAAAGGCGACTTCACCAGAAAGTATGTCTCCCGGTGCATATTTGCCGGACAAGATGGCCGTTCCCAGTTTATGGGCGATAGCGCCGTGCAGGCGGCGGCCCGGACCACGGGCTTCGTCGGCCGGCCTTCCACTTTCTTCATCGTTCACGAAATTGGCTTCTGACACTGTTATTGGCACCTCTCCGATGGAACCTAACAGTCCTTCTCACGCGAAGGAACGACAAACATTGCGTTTCTGATGCGCTGGGAATATGTCGGAGTAAATAGGGAGATCCCAAATGACCGAATTCCGTTCCATCGTGGCCGAAACCGGCGAGCCCCAGGGCGAACCGCTGGCCGTGAACGGCCTTGCCGATGTCACCGCCGCCTGCGCCGCAGCGGCTGCCGCATTCGATACCTACCGTGCCACCGACCGTGAAACCCGCGCTGCGTTCCTTGAGCGAATCGCAGACGAGATCCTGGCCATCGGCGATTCGCTGATCGACGCCTATGTTGCCGAGAGCGGCCTGCCGCGCGGCCGCGGCGAAGGTGAGCGTGGCCGTACCATGGGCCAGCTGCGCATGTTCGCCGATGTCGTCCGCAAGGGCCAGTGGCAGCAGCTGCGCATCGATCCGGCCCTGCCGGACCGCGCTCCTCTGCCCCGCCCCGACCTGCGCCTGCGCATGATCCCGGTCGGCCCGGTCGCCGTGTTCGGCGCCTCGAACTTCCCGCTCGCCTTCTCGACCGCCGGTGGTGACACCGCCTCGGCGCTGGCCGCCGGTTGCCCGGTCGTGGTCAAGGGCCACCCGGCCCACCCGATCACCGGCGGGCTGATTGCCGCCGCGATCACCAAGGCCGTCAAGGACGCCGGTCTTCCTGAAGGCGTGTTCCAGCACCTGGTCGGTCCGTCGAACGAACTCGGCGCCGCGCTCGTGCAGGATCCGCGCATCATGGCGGTCGGCTTCACCGGTTCGCGCGGTGGCGGTCTCGCCCTCGCCAAGCTGGCCCAGGCCCGCGAAGTGCCGATCCCGGTCTATGCCGAAATGTCGAGCATCAACCCGGTCCTGCTGCTTCCCGAAGCGCTCAAGGCCCGCGGCGCCGCTCTCGGCACCGCTTTCGTCGGTTCGCTGACGATGGGCGCCGGCCAGTTCTGCACCAACCCCGGCCTGATCCTGGCCGTGGACGGTGAAGGCCTGGACGCTTTCGTCGCCGCCGCCACCGGCGGTGTGTCGGAAGCCAAGCCGCAGACCATGCTGACCACCGGCATCGCCGCCGCTTATGCCAAGGGCGTCGAAGCGCTTGAAGGCAATGCCGGCGTCGAGACCATCGCCAAGGGCGAAGAAGGCAGCAAGACCACCGGCGGTGCGATCCTGTTCCAGACCACGGCCGAGCAGTTCCTCGCCGACAAGGCGATCGGCCACGAAGTGTTCGGCGCCGCGTCGATCGTCGTGCGCTGCAAGGACGAAGCCGAACTCGCCAGCCTGCTCGAAGGCCTGGAAGGCCAGCTGACCGCCACCCTGCACATGGACGCCGCCGACGAAGCCGCAGCTTCGCGCCTGCTGCCCGTGCTGGAGCGCAAGGTCGGCCGCATCCTCGCCAACGGCTGGCCCACCGGCGTTGAAGTGTGCCACGCGATGGTGCACGGCGGCCCGTTCCCCTCGACCTCCGACCCGCGCACCACGTCGGTCGGCAGCATGGCGATCGACCGCTTCCTGCGTCCGGTCAGCTACCAGAACCTCGCTCAGGACGTGCTTCCGGCCGAACTGCGCGACGCAGCCTTCGGTGACGGCGCGCCCCGCCTGATCGACGGCACGCTTACCCTCAACTAACCCCACTCAATCCCCGCAGCGCGCCCCCTCAAGAAGGCGCGCTGCGGACCTGGGAGAGACCTCCATGACCTACCTTCGCCTGCTCCAGCATCGCGCGCCCGACGGCGTGCGCTCCGTCATCCTGGCCGAGGGCGATGCCGCCCACTTCCTTCAGGGCGTCACCACCACGCGCGAACTCGCGTCGCGCGCCATCGCCGAAGGCGTGACGCTGGCCGAGGCCGCCAAGGCTGCCGGACAGGGCGAAGCGGTCGACATCAAGGCCGAATTCGCGGCGGGCAACCTGCTTGCCCCGATCGACCACGACGATACTGCCCACCTGCTGATGACCGGCACGGGCCTGACGCACCTCGGTTCGGCCGAAGGCCGCAACAAGATGCACCAGGCTGCCGCCTCGGGTGAGCACGTCACCGATTCCATGCGCATGTTCCTGGAAGGCCTCGAAGGCGGCAAGCCCGCCGCCGGCACCGAAGGCCAGCAGCCGGAATGGTTCTACAAGGGCGACGGCCAGCTGCTCGTCGGCCCCGGCGAAGCGCTGACCATGCCTGCTTTCGCCAAGGACGGCGGCGAAGAGCCCGAACTGGCCGGCATCTACCTGGTCGGTGAAGACGGTAACGTCTACCGCCTCGGCCTCGCGCTCGCCAACGAGTTCTCGGACCACATCACCGAGCGTCACAACTACCTGTGGCTCGCCCACTCGAAGCTGCGCCAGGCCGCCCTCGGCCCGGAACTGCTGCTCGGCACCCCGCCGGAGAAGATCGAAGGCACCAGCAAGATCGTGCGCGGTGGCGAAACGATCTGGGAAAAGCCCTTCCTCTCGGGCGAAGGCAACATGTCGCACACGTTTGCGAACCTTGAGCACCACCACTTCAAGTACGACTTGTTCCGCCGCGCCGGCGACGTGCACGTCCACTTCTTCGGCACCGCCACCCTGTCGTTCGCGGACGGCGTGACCACGCAGGAAGGCGATGTGTTCGAGATCGACGCCGCGCCCTTCACCCTGCCGGTTTCGAACCCGCTCGCCCGCGCCGCCGCTTCGGCCGAAGCGACCACGACCGTGAAGGCGCTCTGAGCCATGGATCCGATCCGCATCGCCATCGTCGGCGTGGGCAAGATCGCGCGGGACCAGCACATCCCCGCGATCGAGGGCAACCCGAACTTCAGCCTCGGCGCCACCGTCAGCCCGCACCATCGCGGTCCTGAAGGCATCCCGCACTTCTCCAGCCTCGACGACCTGATCGAGAACGGCCCGGCGATCGACGCCGTGGCGCTCTGCACTCCGCCTCAGGTCCGCTACGACCTGGCCGCGCAGGCGCTGGCCAAGGGCATGCACGTCTTCCTCGAAAAGCCGCCGGGCGCGACCCTGGCCGAAGTCGCCGCGCTGGAAAGCCGCGCCGACAAGGTGGGCGTGACGCTCTTCGCATCGTGGCACTCCCGCTACGCCGCGGGCGTCGCCCCGGCTCGGGCCTGGCTGGCCGAGCGCAAGATTCTGAGCGCAAAGATCATCTGGCGCGAGGATGTGCGCGTCTGGCATCCGGGCCAGGCCTGGATCTGGGAGCCGGGCGGCCTCGGCGTGTTCGATCCGGGCATCAATGCCCTTTCGATCGCCACGCACATCCTGCCGCGTCCGTTCTTCCTGAAGGAAGCGACGCTCAGCCTGCCCGCCAACCGCGCCGCGCCGATCGCCGCCGACATCGAGTTCCGCGACACGGCCGGGGCCGAGATCCACATGGACCTGGACTGGCGCCAGACCGGCCCGCAGTCCTGGGACATCATCGTCGAGACCGATGCGGGAACGCTGAAGCTCTCGCACGGCGGTGCCGTGCTCACGCTGCCCAGCGGCACCGAGCACAATGAAGACCTCGAATATCCGGGTCTCTATTCGCGCTTCGCGAACCTGATCCGCGGCGGTCGCAGCGATGTGGACATCGCGCCGCTGCGCCTCGTCGCCGACGCTTTCCTGCGCGGCAAGCGCGATATGGTCGAAGAATTCCACGACTGAATTTCCCAGGGAGGGGACTGACAATGCTGAAGGCGCTTCGCCTTACCACTGCTGCCGCCCTGCTGAGCGCCACCGCGCTCGCAGGCACGGCTCACGCCGATACCGACGGACAGGCCACCACCGCGACGATCGACGCCGCCAAGCCCGGCCCGGTCTATCACAAGGAAGTCTTCACCCAGTTCGCCGAGCACCTCGGCAACGGGATCTACGGCGGCCTTTGGGTCGGCAAGAACAGCAAGATTCCCAACACCAACGGCTTCCGCAACGACGTCGTCAGCGCGCTCAAGGACCTTTCGGTCCCGGTGATCCGCTGGCCCGGCGGCTGCTTCGCCGACGAGTACAACTGGCGTGAAGGCATCGGCCCGCAGAACAAGCGCCCGGTCAAGATCAACACCCATTGGGGCGGCGTGACCGAACCCAACACCGTGGGCACGCACGAGTTCTTCGAGCTGATCCGCCAGGTCGGCGCCGAGGCCTACATCGCCGGCAACGTCGGTGACGGCACCCCGCGCGAAATGGCCGAGTGGGTCGAATACATGACCTCTCCCGCAGGTTCGCTGGCGGACGAACGCGCCAGGAACGGCCACAAGGAGCCCTGGAAGGTCGCCTACTTCGGCGTCGGCAATGAGTTGTGGGGCTGCGGCGGCAACATGCGGCCCGAATTCGCGGCCGATGAGACCCGTCGCTATGCCACGTTCGTGAAGGCCCCCGCCGGCACCAAGATCCTCAAGGTCGCCGCCGGCGCCAATGTCGACGACTATAACTGGACCGAGACGATGATGCGCGTCGCGGCCCCGCAGCTCGACGGCGTTTCGCTGCACTACTACGTCCACCCGGCCGGTGGCTGGCCGCCGCGTGCGCCTGCCGTCGACTTCGACGAGCATGGCTGGGCCGATGCGCTGAACGGCGCGCGCCACATGGACGAGCTGATCACCAAGCACTCGGCGATCATGGACAAGTACGACCCCGAAAAGCGGGTCTTCCTGGCCGTGGACGAATGGGGTTCGTGGTACGCCCAGGATCCGGGCACGCATCCGGGCTTCCTGCGCCAGCAGAACACCCTGCGCGACGCGCTGATCGCCTCCGTCCACCTGGATATCTTCGCCAAGCACGCCGACCGTGTGCGCATGACCGCCATTGCCCAGATGGTGAACGTGCTCCAGGCGATGATCTTCACTGACGGCAACAAGATGGTGCTCACGCCCACCTACCACGTCTTCGAGATGTACAAGCCGTGGCAGGACGCCACCGTGCTGCCGATCCAGATCAAGTCGCCCTGGTATCACAAGGACGAGTTCTCGATGCCGGCCGTCAGCGGTTCGGCCGTGAAGGCGAAGGACGGCAAGATCCATGTCGGCCTGTCGAACCTCGATCCGAACCAGTCGAACACGGTGACGATCAAGCTCGACGGTGTGAGCGCTTCGGCAGTCACCGGCCGTATCCTGACGGCACCGGCGATCAATTCGCACAACACCTTCGACACTCCGAATGCCGTCAAGCCCGAGGCCTTCTCCGGCGCGACCGTGCAGGGCGGCAACCTTGTCGTCACCCTGCCGGCCAAGTCGGTCGTGGTGCTCGAACTGCAATGAGCGTGAACTACGTCCTCGGCGATTGGGGTACGACCCGCCTGCGGCTGTTCCGCCTTGACGGCGAGGACGTAGTTGCCCGGCTCGATGGGCCGGGCGCGCTCGAAGGCAATGCGCAAGAGGCGCTGGCCGAGAGGCTGGAACTCTGGAAGGCTGCCAATGAGCAGTCCGGTGTCGTGCAGTCTGGTGCCGTGCTGGCCGAAGTCGTGCTTTGCGGCATGGCCGGGGCACCCGGCGCGCTCGTCGCGGCAGGCTATGCGGCCTGCCCGGCGGACGCCGCCAAGTGGCTGTCCTCGCGCACGGAGCTTGAAGTGGCAGGCGTTCCGGTTTCGGTGCTGCCCGGGCTGAGCTGCCATGCGGACGGCGCGCCGGAAGTCATGCGGGGCGAGGAAGCGCAAGTCTTCGGCGCCCTCGCGCTTCACCCGGAACTGGGCGAGGGCGAGCACCTGATCGCGCTGCCGGGCACCCACTGCAAATGGGTCACGGTCAAGGACGGCACGATCACCGGCTTCCGCACGCACCCCACCGGGGAGCTGTTCGCCCTGCTGGCGGGCAAGTCGACCCTGACCGGGCCGGATACCCCCGGCGAGGGCACTGTCGACGAAGGCTTCGCGCGCGGTCTGGAACGCTGCGGAGAGCCGCTGACCGGCGCGCTGTTCGAAGCACGCGGCGCGCGGATGCTCGACGGCCGCTCGAAAGACTGGTCGCGCGGGTACATTTCCGGCCTGCTAATCGGCGGCGAAGTTGCAGCGCGTGTGCAGCCGGGCACTTCGGTGATCTTGATAGGCGACCCGGCGCTATCGGCGCTCTATGACCGTGCGCTGGAAGGGATCGGCTGCACCGCCCGCCGCATCGACGGCGACGCGGCGGTTCTCGCCGGCCTGCGTATCGCAAAGGAATTGAGAGCATGAAGATCGAACAGGTTCTGGCAGAAGGCGCTGCCCCGGTCGTCGCGATCCTGCGCGGCATCCAGACCCACGAAGCGGTCGAAATCGGCCACGCGTTGGTCGAAGCCGGCGTGCGCATCATCGAAGTGCCGTTCAACTCGCCCGACCCGGCCGGTTCGATCGGCGCCATGGCCGAGGCTCTGGGAGACCGCGCTGCGATCGGCGGCGGCACCGTGATCGGCACCGATCTGGCCGAGACGCTCGCGGGCGTCGGCGGCACTTTCATGGTTTCGCCCAATGTCGATCCCGCCGTCATCAAGCGCGCGATCGAACTCGGCATGGACGTGCTCCCCGGCTTCCTGACCCCGACCGAGGCTTTCGCCGCCGTCGCGGCCGGCGCCAGCGATCTCAAGCTGTTCCCCGGCTCGGTGCTGGGCAGCAGCTACATCAAGGCGATCCGCGAAGTCCTGCCCAAGACCAGCCGCGTATGGGCCGTGGGCGGCGTGGGCGCTGCCAATGTCGCGGAATACCGCGCGGCCGGCGTGTTCGGCATCGGCGTGGGCGGCAGCCTCTACAAGCCCGGCTTCGATGCCGCGACCGTCGGGGCCAAGGCCGCCGAGATCGTCGCCGCATGGAACGCCTGCGCAGCATAAGACAGATTTGGAGAGTTAACGTGTTCAGGAAATTCCTCGCTGCCGCCAGTCTTGCCGTGCTGGCCGCCTCCGGTGCGGCCGATGCGCAAGTGCAGGTCGGCGAGAAGGGAGCGGGCACGCTCAATTCCCAGCTTACCGGCGACCTCACGGTGCACGATCCGGTCATCATCCGGGAAGGCGATACTTACTACGTCTTCAGCACCGTGGGCCGTTACGTCGGCATCAAGACCTCGAAGGATCTCAAGACCTGGAAAGACGCCGGTTCGGTCTTCGCCGAGATCCCGGCCTGGGCGAAGCAGGCGATCCCCGGCACCGAAGGCATCTGGGCGCCGGACATCTCCTATGTGAACGGCGAATACCGGCTCTACTATTCGGTTTCGACCTTCGGTTCCAACCGTTCCGCCATCGGCCTCGCCACGAGCAAGACGCTCGATCCCAAGGCCAAGGGCTACGGCTGGAAGGACCAGGGCCTCGTCGTCATGTCCACGCATGAGGACGACTTCAACGCCATCGACCCCAACTTCGTCGAGGATGCGCAGGGCCGTCAGTGGCTCTCGCTCGGCAGCTTCTGGACCGGGCTGAAGCTCTTCCCGCTCGATCCGAAGACCGGCAAGGTCGCTCCCGGCACCGAGCCTTATTCGATCGCGCGCCGGCTTGCCCCTGCCGGCGGCCCGGCGCCGGTGGAAGCGCCGTTCATCATCCCGCACGGTGGCTTCTACTACCTGCTCGCCAGCTACGATTACTGCTGCAAGGGCGTGAACAGCACCTATTACACCGTGGTCGGCCGCTCGAAGAAGATCACCGGGCCTTACCTCGGCAAGGACGGCAGTTCGATGATGGAAGGCCGCGGCACCATTTTCCTGCGCGCCGACCTGGAAGAACAGCAGCGTTTCCGCGGCCCCGGCCATGCCGGCGCCTTCACGGACAAGGACGGCACCACTTACGTCGTATACCACGCCTACGACAAGCAGGCGAACGGGGCTCCCACCTTGCGCATCGCGCCGCTCCGCTGGGATGCGGACGGGTGGCCCGTCGCCCAATACTGAACCCACCTGACGGCACCCCGGTCCCCCGACCGGGGTGCCCTTTTTTCCTATCGCCGGACAGAGTGACCAGCGCCACGAATCAAGAATCTCGGAGAGGATGACATGAACTTTTCCCTTTCGCGCCGCACCTTCGCGGCCAGCGCCGCCCTTCTGCCCATCGCCTGTTCCAAGGCTGGCGACAGCGCCCTCGGCGGCGATGACAAGGCCGCCGTCACCGACCCGCTCAAGGGCCCGATCAATCCGCTGGTGAAGAACCGCGCGGATTCGCAGGTCTTCCGGCATGAGGACGGCAACTACTACCTCACCGGCTCGGTCCCCGAGTACGACCGCCTGATCCTGCGCCGCTCGAAGACGCTGGCCGGCCTCGCCACGGCCGAGGAACGCGTGCTCTGGCGCCATGAAAAGACCGGCCCGATGTCCGGCTTCCTCTGGGCGCCCGAATTGCACCTCGTCGACGGCAAGTGGGTCATGTACTTCGCTGCGGGCCCGAGCGGCGGCGGCGAGGACGTGTTCCGCATCCGCACTTACGCCATCGTCTGCGACGGGTCCGACCCGATGACCGGCAAGTGGTCGGTCCTGGGCGAATTCAAGATGCCGTGGGACAGCTTCAACCTCGATTCCACCAGCTTCGTGCACAAGGGCCAGCGCTACTTCGCATGGGCCCAGCGCGAAGAGGGCATCGACACCAATTCGAACCTCTACCTCGCGCCGATGAAGGACGCGCTGACCCTCTCGGCCGAGCCCGTGCGCCTCACCGTGCCGACGCTCGACTGGGAAACCCGCGCCTACAAGGTGGCAGAGGCCCCGGCAGTGCTCGTCAAGAACGGCCGCCTGTTCATGACCTACTCGGCCAGCGGCACCGGCGCCGTCTATTGCCTCGGCATGCTGACGATCGACGAGAACGCGAACCTCATGGACCCCAAGGCCTGGACCAAGTCGCAGAAGCCGGTCTTTGCGACCAACGTGGAAACCTCGGTCTACGGCCCCGGCCACAACAGCTTCACGGTGGACGAGCACGGCAACGACATCCTCGTCTACCACGGCCGCGACTACGAGAAGATCGAGGGCGACCCGCTGCTCAACCCCGATCGCCACACCCGCGTCCAGCGCATCTACTACGATGCCAAGGGCGCGCCGGACTTCGGCGTGCCGGTCGGCAACGGCGCTCTGCCCGAACGCTTCACGCCTGCGGTGCGCCGCGACGTGATGCTCAGCCATGACGGCACCAAACTGGCCCTCGCCGCCAATGCGCCGCTGCCGCAGACCCAGTTCCGCGAGATTGCCGGTGCCGACGGCGCCGTCCAGCTCTCGCCGATCCTCCTGCGCGACCACGGCTTCAAGGCCGGCCAGGACGGCACCGTTACCCTGGCCCCGCTCGGCAGCGCGGACCTGTTCCTGCGCGAGGCGGGCGAAGCGAAGGGCACCGTTCGCTTCGTGTCCAAGTCCGATTCGTCAAAGGCGCTCGCCTTCGCCGGCGACACCGTGAAGCTGACCGACAAGAAAGACCCGGCAACGAGCTGGATTGCCGGTTAATCAGACAAGAAAACACACAATCCCGCCCGGAAACAGCAGGTTCCGGGCGGGTCTGCGACCATTCTGCCACACCTCTCCGAGCTTTTTGACGGCCCTCCCGCATTTCCGCTTGCAACGCATTAGTCAGACTAATAATTAGTCCGAGTAATTGAAGGGGCATGGTATGGGCCAGCCCCAATGGGAGGGTTGATCCATGGCCTTGAAGCCATTCGCTTTCTGCACAGCATCCGTTTTCGCTCTGAGCCTCGCCACCGTCGCCCAGGCCCAGGATGTCGCGCCGCAGTCGGCTGACAATTCCGATGCCACCGCCGAAGACATCATCGTCACCGGCGTCCGCGCATCGATCGTCGGCGCCATCAACAGCCGCAAGGACAACATCCAGATCGTTGACTCGATCGTGGCTGAAGACGTCGGCAAGCTGCCCGACAACAACGTGGTCGAAGCGCTCCAGCGCGTCACCGGCATTCAGGTCACCGACCGTGCCGGCGGCGAAACCGCCACGATCACCATTCGTGGTCTGTCCGATCCGGTTACCACCTGGAACGGCCGCAACATCTTCACTGCCGCGGGCACTTCGTTTGCGCTTCAGGACGTCTCCGCCAACCTCGTCAAGAAGATCGACGTCTACAAGACCCGCTCGGCAGATCAGCTGGAGTTCGGCCTTGCCGGCCAGATCGACGTGGCAACGCGTCGTCCGTTCGATTTCGACGGCTTCACCGTCTCCGGCCTTGCGCGCGGCATCTACAGCGAGCTGGCGGACGAGTTCAATCCGAACGTGGCTCTGCTCGTCAGCGATCGCTGGGAAACCGGCATCGGCGAAATCGGCTTCCTTATCAACGGCAGCTATACGCGCTCCAAGTATCGCAACATGAACGTGCAGGCCGGTGCGCTGGTGCCGTTCGCGACCGAGAATCCGCCTTCGGGCACGTTCCTTACGCCGCTTCAGCGGATTTTCCCGAATACTGATCCGGCAAACCCCTACTGGACGCCGGGTCTCAACGCCGGCCTGCCCACCACGCCGGGTTCGACGCTGAACATCGATGGCGTCGACGTTCCCTACTATCTGTCGCGTGACGCTGTCATCAGCTCCGATCTTTACGGCAAGCGCGAGCGTCCGTCGATCAACGCGGCACTGCAGTGGGCGCCCAACGATCGCTCGGTCTATACTGCGGAATTCTATTACTCCGGATTCCGGGGTAACACTTCCAACTCGCTGATGTTCAGCTATGCTGACTGGTGGGGTGACCTTGGCGACAATCCGGGTTCGACCTTCGAACTTTACGATGGCACCAACATCGTCAAGTCGCGTCGGGTTGGCAGCGTCGCGGGCTTCAACAGCGCTGACTACGCCACCAACAAGACCGACAGCTACGTCTATTCGTTGAATGCCGATTGGGATGTCGGCGATCGCGGCAAGATCACGGCTGACCTGACCTACCAGGACAGCAAGAACGAAACCTCGTTCTTTGCCATGCGCACCAATCGCGGTCCTCTGGATCTCGACGTGGACTTCAACGCCGGCGGCGGTATCCCGTCCTACAGCTTCGGTACGCCGGAAGTTCTGACCGATCCTAACGCTTGGACCGTTGGGGATCTCTTCGACAACGGCAACAAGAGCACCGGCAACTCCTGGACCTTCCTGCTCGACGGTCACTACGACTGGGATGAGGGCTTCCTGCGGCGCGTCAAGGCGGGCTTCCGTTACGATAACCGCAAGGCCAGCACTTTCGTGCGCGAACAGAGCGCCGGCGCCCTGGGCGGTACGCTGGCTTCGCTGGGCGACGATTACATCTTCACGAACAGCGGATTCTTCGACGGCCGCGCCGATGTTCCCACCAGCTGGGTGCTGGGCAATGGCGCTGCGCTCTACAAGAACGCCGATGCCATTCGCTCGATGTACCAGGCGGTGAACCCGAACCTGCTGCTGTCCGACCAGATGACCTTCGGTCGCGTCTTCGACATCAACGAAGTCACGCTGTCAGCCTACCTGCTGGCGGACGGCGAGGTGGAGATCTTCGGTCGCCCGCTGCTGGTCGAAGGCGGTGTCCGTCTGGTTACGGTCGATACCGACTATAATTACTTCGATCGCTACAATGGCTTTGCGCGTACCGGCGTTTCGACCGGACAGACGAAGTTCCTGCCGAGCTTCACTGCCCGCTACGAGATCACGCCTACCCTGCGTCTGCGCTTCAACTACGGTGAAACCCTGCGTCGTCCGGCATTCGGTGATCTCAATCCGAACGTCAGCCTCACGGGTGACCTGTCGGGCCTGGGCTTCGGCACGGGTTCGGCCGGCAACGCGGCTCTCCGGGCCACGACCTCGAAGAACTACGACCTTGCGCTGGAATGGTACTTCGAACGCAACAGCGCAATCTACGTGACCGGTTTCCGCCGCGAAATCCAGGGCCTCGTCGTTCCGCTCACCACGCTTGAATACATTCCGAACAATACGATCGTTGGCAGCACCGCCACGGATTACTTCCAGGTCACCCGACCGACGAATGCTTCCGACGGCGTGCTGAAGGGCGTGGAAATCGGGCTGACCTATTTCCCGACGTACCTGCCCAGCATCCTCGACGGTTTGGGCTTCCAGGGCAGCGCGACCATCCTGGACTCGGAACAGACGATCCCCGAAACCGACGCAGCGGGCAACACTGTCTTGACCAAGTCGGCATTCTTCGCGGTTTCGAAGTTCTCGTATAACGCAACGCTGGCATACGAGCGCGGTCCGATCGGTGCACGTCTGTCGTACGTGTGGCGCAAGGGCTTCCTCCAGAGCAACGAGGCGCGTGCCTTCGCCAACCCGATCGGGTTCTGGCGCAAGCCTGAGAAGAGCCTGGACTTCCAGCTCACCTACAACATCACCAAGGACATCGGCCTGACCTTCGACGCGGTGAACATCACCAAGGCGAAGCAGCAGAACTATTACAAGTTCGAAGATGCCGGCGGTCCGACGACGATGAACTCGAGCACGCTGCTGATCGACCGTACGTTCGCAGCCGGCGTTCGCTTCAAGTTCTAACCTGACAAGGCAGGCCGCGGCGCACGCCATTCCGCGTCGCGGTCCGCCATGGGCGGCCGTTCCTCCGGGCTCCTCTCCCAACCAGGCCCGGAGGACGGCCGCCTTATCATTTTCGGCACCTGCTGACGCTCGCCAGACCATGAAGGGGTAACGATGCGCGGAAACTTCCGGACGATCCTCGCCACCGCGGCATTTCTTGCGTGCGGGGCCAGCCCGCCGCCCGCCGCATCTTCCCAGGCTTCTGCTGCTGCAGCCGGTAATTCCGGTCTCGGCGCTTCCGTGGCTCCGGTGGCTTCCCCGAAGCTCGACGCCGCCGCCATCGCCAAGACCCGCTTCGGCAACGATGCCGCCTGGTACGAGCAGCGCATCCCCTTCTTCGAAAGCGCCGATCCCAAGATCGACGCTGTCTATTACTATCGCTGGGGCCTGTTCCGGGCGCACCAGCGCGACCTGGGCGCGCAGGGCTACGTCACCACCGAATTCGCCGACGACGTGGATTGGCAGCGCGAGCCTTATGCCAGCCTCAACGATGCCAGCGGTTTCCACATCGCCGAGGGACGCTGGCTGAACGACCGCCGGTTCACCGACGACTACGTCAATTTCATGTACGAGGGCGGCAACGACCGCCACTTCACCGACCACATGGCGGACTCGGTATGGGGCCGCTATCTCGTCGACGGTGACCGCGCGGCGGTGTTGGCCCACCTCAAGACGATGCGCCACATCTACCGCCTGTGGGACGAGAAGTTCGACTTCACCAAGGGCCTCTATTTCGTCGAGCCGCTGCTCGATGCCACCGAGTACACCGTCTCCTCGATCGACGCCTCGGGCGGCAAGGACGGATTCCGGGGCGGCGATTCCTTCCGGCCCTCGGTCAACAGTTACATGTTCGCCAATGCCCGCGCCTTGTCGCGCATGGCGGAAATGGCGGGCGACACGGCCATGGCCAGGGAATATGCCGACCGCGCCCAGGCCTTGCGCACGCGCGTGCTGGCAGACTTGTGGAGCCCGAAGCTGGGCCACTTCGTCGATCGCTATCAGGTCGATAACGAGCATGTGAAGTACTGGGACCAGATCCGCAATCGCGAGCTGGTGGGCTATCTGCCCTGGATGTTCGATCTGGTGCCGGACGATGCGAAGTATTCCCAGGCCTGGGCGCATCTGCTCGATCCCGCGTCCCTGGGGGGCAAGGCGGGGATGCGGACCGTCGAACAGAATTACGAATACTACATGCGGCAGTACCGCTATCTCGGCACCGCGCCCGAGTGCCAGTGGAACGGCCCGATCTGGCCCTACCAGACGACGCAAGTGCTGACCGGCATGGCCAATCTGCTCGATCACTACGACGAGCATGGCCCGGTGACGCGCAGCGACTACATGCGCCTGCTGCGCCAATATACTCAGATGCACTATCAGGGAGAGGGCCGGAGCGCGCGCCTCGACCTCGAAGAGGACTATCACCCCGAGACCGGCAAGCCGATCGTCGGGCTGGACCGCAGCCATCATTACTTCCATTCCGGCTATCTCGATCTGGTGATGACCGGCCTGGTCGGCATCCGTCCGCGCGCGGACGACGTGCTGGAAGTGAATCCGCTCCTTCCGGCGGCGAACGACGCCCAGGCGCTGGGCTGGTTCCACATCGAGCGCGTGCCCTATCACGGGCACGAGGTCTCGGTGACCTGGGACGCGGATGGCAGGCGTTATGGCCGCAAGGGGCTGACCATCGCCGTGGACGGCGCCGAAGTCGCGCATCGCGGCGACCTCGGCCGGATCGAGGTGCCGCTTACGCGCAAGGCCAACGCGCCGGTCCTGCGTGAGACGAACCTGGCGGTGCAGCTTGTGCGGGGCAACTTCCCCAAGGCCAGCGCGTCTTCCGGAACCGAGGCGGAGAAGCTCCACGACGGCATCGACGGCCGTGCCTGGTTCTATCCCGAACTACCCAATGGCTGGGATTCCGCCGCCGGCGCGAGCGAGCAGTGGTATGCCGTGGACTTCGGCAAGTCGGTCACGCTGGGTGCCACCGAACTGGCGTTCTTTGCGGACGGCGGGAAGTTCGCGGCGCCGCGCAAGGTCCGGGTCGAGGCGTGGCGCGACGGGCGCTGGCAGGTCGTGGCGGCGCCCGCTGCCGCGCCGCTGGCGAACGGCGTGACGCGGCTGAGCTGGACGCCCGTGACGGCGGAGCGGATTCGCGTGGCCATGACGCCGGCGGGCGGGAAAGCAATCCGGCTTGCGGAACTCAAGGCTTTCGCGCGCTGATTTCGTTTCTGGCGGGGTTTCCGGCGAGGACGGCAAGTCCCGGAAAGCCCGCCGGAAATTTCTTTCGTTAACCCGGAAGAAACTGCCCTGCGCAAGCCGGAATTAACCGTCGAAGCGTCCCTTTGGGGCATGTCTCACGGCTATCCCTTCGCTTCGCTCGTCGCCGCCGCTTCGTGCTTCGTCGACTTTTCCCTGATGATGCCGGGCTGGCTGGCCGGGATCGCCGCCGCGCACATTGCCTGCGCGGTGCTGTTCATGGGCCTGTTCAAGCACGAGACCGGCTGAAGGCCTTTCCCGTGCCGGTAATCAGGCTCCGGCCTTGCCCGCCAGGAGTTCGGGCGTGAGCACTTGCGGCAGTTGCTCGGCCTTTCCGGCGCCGCCTGCATACCAGACGTAAAGCGGAACCCCGGCTGCGCCTTGCGCCGTCAGGTAGCGCGTGATTTCCGGATCGCGCCGGGTCCAGTCGCCGCGCAGCACCACCACGCCCGCTTTCTCGAATGCGGCGCGGGTGTCTTCACGCTCGATGGCGACCTGCTCGTTGACCTTGCAGGTGAGGCACCAGTCGGCGGTCATCCACACGAACACCGGTTTGCCGGCGGCGCGTGCTTCGGCAAGGGCCTTTTCGCTGAAGGGCCTGGCTGCGAGGAGCGAATCCGATGTCGCCACGGGCGGGGCAGGGCGCGGCAGCACGACGAGCGCCAGCACCGCGAGGGCCGCGGCGATCAGGGCGGCGGCCCTCGCGGACTTGCCGCGGTGCTGCGCCCGGCCGGCGACGAAGAGCGCGGCCAGGACCAAGAGCAGCCCGGCCAGTGCGGCCAGAGCGAAGCCGGTTCCGCCGACTTTCCATGTCAGCCAGGCCAGCGCCAATGCGGTAAGGCCCATGGGCAGCGCCATCCAGTAGCGGAATGTCACCATCCAGCGGCCCGGCCTGGGCATGCGCCTGCGCAGCGCCGGAATGAAGGCGACCGCCAGGAAGGGCAGGGCGATGCCGAGGCCGAGCGCGGCGAACAGGGTCATCGCGGGCAGCACCGGCAGCAGCAGCGCTGCGCCCATGGCGCTGGCCATGAAGGGGCCGGTGCAGGGCGTCGCGACGAAGGCTGCCAGAAGTCCGGTCGCGAAAGCGCCCCTGAAATGGCCGGGGCGCGCGGAGCTGGAGGAGGAACCGCTGGAAGACGGGCCGCCCGAAGCGAAGCCGGGCACGGTGAACTCTAACAGGCCCAGCAGATTGGCCGTGATGACGGCGGAGAGGAACAGCAGGCCGACGACGACCAGCGGCTCCTGCAACTGGAAGGCCCAGCCGACTTGTTCGCCCCCGGCGCGCAAGGCCAGCAGCACGGCGCCGAGACCCAGGCAGGCGAGGATGACGCCCGCGGCATAGGCAAGCCCTTCGATCCGGGCATGCTGTTCGCTCTCTCCGGCACGGGCGAGGCTGAGCGCCTTCAGGCTGAGAATCGGGAAGACGCAGGGCATGACGTTCAGCAGCAGTCCGCCCGCCAGCGCGGCCAGCAGCAGAAGCGGCAGGGACGGCAGCTCAGGGGCTGCGTCGTCGCTGGCCAGCGGCACGCCGCCGACAGGAACCGTGCCCGGGGCGGCGGAGAAGGCGATGCCGTCGCCGGCTGCATTGAGGCGCAGCACCCCGGTCAGCCGGTCCGTTCCGCGCGCATCGAGCTTGGCGCGGGGCAGGGTGACGATCAGCATGTCGCCCTTCCAGGCGAATTGCTGCGCGCCGGCATAGTCGATCAGCTTGTCCTCGCCCACGAAGACATGCGGCCCTTCCAGCGGAGTCGCGGCGGGCAGCGGAATGGCCAGGCGCACCGCGCGGTCATCGAGGCTGAAGGTTCCGGCAGCATCGAGCGGCGCGGGAAGGCGGCGCTGCCATTCGGCGAAGCGCGGGTCGGCCGGGGCGGAAGGCCCTGTCGCAACCGGCACTTCCACGGCGAGATCGGCCTGTTCGGGCACGCAGATCTGCTCGGTGCAGGCCAGCCACTGCGCGCGCACATGCACGGGAATCCGGCTTCCCGGCGCTGCCCCGGCCGGCACCGTGAACGGCACCAGGACCGCATAGTCGCTTTCATAGACATGGTTCATCAGGCCGGAGACCACCAGCGTCTGCGGCACCGGATAGCGCGGCGCGCCCGTCCGGGCGCCGTCCGGCAATGTCCAGTCGAGCTGCATGCCCAGCCCGGCATCGCCCGGGTTGGACCAGTAGCCGTGCCAACCTTTCTCGGGCGTCATGTGAATGGCGATGGTCGTTTCGCCGCCGGGCGCGGCGGCAGGACCCGCCACCAGTTCGGCGGCGATGTGCGGTGCAGCGGCCCGCGCGGCGAGCGGCATGAGTACGAGCGCCAGCATCTGACACATGAGTGCCACAAACAGGCTATAGCGGCGCTTTTCCATGAAACTCCCGTGCGTTGGGCGGCGCTTGCGTCATTCGCGCATTCCAGACATCGCTGCATCTGCGCCGATTGTGCCGACATTTCAAGGAAGACCCCCGATGCGCCTGCTTTCCTCGTCGCTTGCCCCGCTGGCCCTGATCGCGGCTCTGGCCGTTTCGGCCCCCGCCACGGCGCAGGAAGCACCGGCCGCTCCCGCGCCTTCCGCCGCCCCTTCCACCGCCCCTTCGGCCGTCTCGCCGCAGGGGCAGCCGAAGCTGATCGTCGCGGTTTCGGTGGACCAGTTCTCGGCAGACCTCTTCGCCCAGTACCGCGAGCACTTCACCAAGGGCTTCACCCGGCTGCTGCAAGGCGCTGTCTTCGCCTCGGGCTTCCAGTCGCATGCCGCCACCGAGACCTGCCCCGGCCACTCCACACTGCTGACCGGCGTGCACCCCTCGCGCACGGGCATCACTGCGAATTCCTGGTTCATGCCGGGCATCGGCCGCGCCGAGAAGGAGGTCTACTGCGTCGAGGACGAGACCAACCCGAAATCGACGCCGGACAAGCCGGTGGTCAGCGCCGCGCACCTCAAGGCGCCGACGCTGGGCGACCTCATGAAGAAGCGAAACCCGAAGACCATCAACGCGGCCGTTTCCGCCAAGGACCGTGCCGCCGTGATGATGAGCGGGCATGATACCGATGCCGTCTACTGGATCGGCCCCAAGGGTTTCACCACGTTCGAGAATCGCAAGATCACCAAGGCTGTCGAAGCCGAGAACGCGGTCATGGCCAAGCGCGTTGCCGCGGGTGACGGCGCTCTGCCGGTGCCGGGCTGGTGCGGCAATGTAGACCGCGCGACGCCGATCAAGGACTTCACCATCGGCACCTATCGCTTCCCGCTGGCTGCGGGCGACTTCAATGCCTATTCCAACGGCCCGCGCATCGATACCGCCACTGCCGAAATGGCCGTGCGCATGGTCGACGAACTGGGCATGGGCAAGGATGCCGTGCCCGACGTGCTGTCGGTCAGCTTCTCGGCCACTGACAAGGTCGGCCATGCCTTCGGTACCGAGGGCGTGGAAATGTGCATCCAGATGAACGTGCTGGACGAAGCGCTGGCCACCCTGTTCGATGCCCTCGACGCGCGCGGGATCGACTACGAAGTCGTGCTCAGCGCCGACCATGGCGGCTTCGATGCGCCCGAGCGGCAGAAGCTGCGCGGCAATCCCGATGCCGCCCGCATCGATCCGGCGCTCTCGGCAAAGGAACTGGCCGCTGCCGTTTCGCAGGAAACCGGCATTACCGTGAAGAACGGACCGCTGTTCTACGGTGCGGGCGAGGCGGGCAGCGTCTGGTTCTCGGCCGAACTGACGCCCGATCAGAAGCAGAAGGTCATGGCCGCGCTCGTCGCACGCCTGAAGACCAACCCGCAGATCGCCGCGGTCTACACGCAGGACCAGATCATGCAGTGGCCCGAGCCCAAGGGTAACCCGCAGGACTGGACCATGGAGCAGAAAGTCCGCGCCTCCTTCGTGCCCGGCCGCTCGGGCGAAGTGCAGATGCTGACCGTGCGCGGCGTGGTGCCGGGCAAGCCCGCGCCCTTCAAGGTCGCCTCGCACGGCAGCCCCTGGGATTACGACCGCCGGGTGCCGATGCTGTTCTGGCGCAAGGGCATGGTCGGCTTCGAACAGCCCACCCCGGTCGAGACCGTGGACATCGCGCCGACCCTGGCCGCAACCGTGGGCCTGACCGCGCCCGCCGGCACTTGGGACGGAAGGTGTCTCGACATCGACGCCGGAGAGGCCGATAGCTGCCGTCGATGAACGACTCTGCAGCGACGCAAGACCAAAAGGCGGAATACCGCGACCTGATCATCCTGGGCGGCGGCCTCGTCGGCATGACGCTGGCGCTTGCCGCGGCCCGGGCGGGTATCACCAGCCACGTCATCGACCGGGCCGACCCGGCCGACCTGACCGCCGAGGGCGCGGATGGCCGCGCCTCGGCCATCTCGACGGCGAGCTGGAACCTCTTCACGAATATCGGCCTTGCGCCCGCGCTGAAGAATCTCGGCTGCCCGATCGATTCGATCGCGGTCACCGATTCGATGAAGCCTGGCCGGATCGACTTCACGCCCAAGCCCGAGGAAGGCTCGCTGGGCCGCATGTTCGCCAACCGCGACTTGCGCCTCGCCCTCTTCGCCGCCGCGCGCGAGGAAAAGAACATCGCCTGGCACGTCCGCACCGAAGCGGTACGCCGGGATCGCGGCCCGCACGGGGTGGAAGTGGAACTGTCAGACGGCCGCGTGCTGAAGTCCAGCCTGCTGGTCGCCGCCGAGGGCCGCCAGTCGCCCACCCGCGACGAGGCCCGCTTCGCCCTTGCCAAATGGGACTACAAGCACCGCGCCATGGTGACCGGGCTGTTCCACGAAAAGTCCCACGCCAACACGGCCTGGGAAATCTTCTATCCGGCCGGGCCTTTCGCCCTGCTGCCGCTGCTTGACGACGACCAGGGCCGCCACCGCAGCGCGCTCGTCTGGACGGTCGCGGAGAAGGATGCCGCGGGGATCATCGCGATGCCCGATGCCATGTTCCACAACGAGGTGGAAAGCCGCATGCACGGCGTGCTCGGCAAGATCACCCTGTCCGCGCCGCGCATGAGCTATCCCTTGCGTTTCCATCACGCCGGTCACGTCATCGACGAGCGGCTTGCGGTGATCGGCGACGCGGCCCACGGCATGCACCCGATCGCCGGGCAGGGCCTCAACCTCGGCCTGCGCGATGTGGGCGCCCTGGTGGAAGTGCTCACCGAGGGCATGCGCCTCGGGTTGGAGCCGGGCGACGCCCAGCTGCTGGCCCGCTATGAGAAGTGGCGCAGCCTCGATACGTTCATGGTCATGTCGGTCACCGATGGGCTGACCCGCCTGTTCGGCATTCCCGGCCGCCTGCCCAGCGCCGCGCGCCGTCTCGGCATGGGCGCGGTACAGCGGCTGCCCAGCCTCAAGCGCTTCTTCATGGACGAGGCGCGGGGCATGTCAGGCAAGCTGCCCGAGCTTCTGCAGGCATAGAAAGCGGACCTCCGCCTGCACTGTCGCTTGCACGAAGGGTGCAGCGAGAGGTTCGAGCCCGAGAAAACCACGTCATCCTGAAACAGGTTCGGGATGACGGGCGTGCAGAGGCGTCAGCCGTCCTTGCCGTGCGGGTCTTGCTGGCGCCGGATGCACGAGAGCTTTCGCCCTCGCATCCAGACCTTATTCCGAAGGAACCGCTTCAGAGGCATCGGCCGAGGGCAGGTCGGTGGGCAGAACGCCCGGCGTCGCCAGCGGGCTGGGCTGGTCGACGGCCTGGCCTTCCGCGTCGGTGAGGCGGCGCGGCTCGAGCATGGCGGTGGTTTCCAGCAGGTTGAGCGCGTCCTGCACGTCCTGATAGCGGCGGGCGTCGGCGGTCCAGGTCTGCGCGGCCTGGGCATTGGGAAGGCGCTCGACTTCGCTGATGGCATTGGCGATGCGGCGGGCCGAGAGCATCAGGCGGGCGCGGTCGATGCGGGCCGTGGGCGTCAGCAGGGTCGAGGATTCGCGGCGCACCACGAAGAGGCTGGACAGCTCGCGGCGGGCCTTCTGCCACAGGCTTTCGTCGCTCTGGCTTTCGCTCAATTCGGGCGAGAGCGCTTCGAGGCGAGCGGAAAGCTCATCGATGGTGACCGGATTCTTCGAAAACTCGATTACCGTCTGGACGGCGCGGGGCTGGGCATTGGTGAAGCGCAGGCGGAGCTGGTCGGCCACGTAGCTGAGCGGTTCCCCGCGATCGACCATGCGGCGCGCGGCGAAGGCGATCAGCAGTCCTTCGGCGCGGGCGGCATTGCCGGAAGCGGCGTCGGTCTGGAAATCGATCCGCGAAATGCGGTCCTCGATCAGCGCAAGGCGGCCTTCCACCGAGCTGAGCGAGGAAAGCTGCTCGGGCGAGGCAGGCGCGGTAGCGGCCGGCAGGGCAGGCACCGGGGCTGCCGTCGGCTGCGTCTCGGGCTGCGGCGCGGCCGGGTCTGCGGCGCGCTGCGGCAGGATCTTGTCCAGCAGCCCGTCCTGCGCGGCCCAGACGACGAGCGCCCCGCCCAGCAGGAAGGCGATGAATGCCACGAAGAACAGGCCCCCGCGCGAACGCGGACGCGAGATTGGAGAAGGCTGCGGCGAGGTGAAGTCCTGCATCAAGTGTGGTTCTGTCAGTTTACGATCCCGAGGGGAAGCCTTGGCACATCTCTTCGGCCAAGGCCAGCAGCGCGGCGTCATTGGCGGCGGCGGCGCAGCGCACGGCAGCCCAGCCCTCGCCGGTCCGCGCGATGAGGCGCGGACCTATGATGGCAAGCGCGATCCGTGTCCGCGGGAGTGAAAGCCGGCGGCATTCGGAGGCGAAATGCGCGGCAGCTTCGCCCGAATGCAGCAGGACGAGCGCCGGATCCTGCAGCAGGCGCGCCAGTTCGGCGGGCATGGGCAGGGCCTCGCTGGCGTAGACCTCGCGCGTGGCCATGGTGCAGGGCGCGGGAAGCGCGAGGTCCACCCGCTCGCGCCCGGCCAGGCGCAGCAACCTGCGGTGACCGGGATCCAGCTGCGCCATGACCGACTGCAATCCGCCGCGCGCGACCCGCACCACGTCCAATCCGGCCTGCCGCGCGGCTGCGGCCGTCGTTTCGCCCACGGCATAGGCGGGCAGGCCGCGATAGTCCGCCAGCGCCGGTCCGGCCTGCCGCATGGCATTGGCGCTGCCGATCAGTATCGCATCGACCTCTTTGCGCGGGACCGGGTGCCAGGTCAGCGGGACGATCTCGAACAGCGGAAATCCGCGGGCATCCAGACCCTGCCGGCTTGCCGCCGCGACCGTCGCCGCCCCGCCCGGCTCGGGGCGGATGACGATGACGGGCAGGCGCGGGGCGCTCATGAGGGAGTCAGGCCGGTCCGGCGAAGTGGACGGCGATGGCGGGAACCGCGCGGGCCAGCAGGTCTGCCGCCAGGCGTGCGGGGCCTTCGGGATCGTCCATGGCAAAGCGGGCCGCACCCTCCACCCGTTCTGCGCCGTCGGGGCTGTAGAGCGCCGCCCGCATCGCCAGCCCATCGCCGTCAAGCCGGGTGAGCACGGCGATGGGGCTGTGGCAATTGCCGCCGAGCCCGGCCAGCAAGGCGCGTTCGGCCAGGACGGAGGCGCGGCTCTCGCCGTGGTCGACAGCCGCAAGAAAGCCGAGCGTGCGCGCATCGTCTGCGCGGCACTCGATCATGATCGCGGCCTGCGCGGGGGCAGGGAGCCAGTCCTCCTCGTCAAGGGGATGGCCGGTGCCGGTTTCGCCCAGGCGCTTGAGCCCGGCGGCGGCCAGGAAGGTGGCATCGGCCTCTCCCGCCGCCAGCTTGGCCAGCCGGGTGGCGACATTGCCGCGGAACGTCACCACCGTGCAGTCGGGCCGGGCGTGGAGCAGCTGGGCGGCGCGGCGCGGCGCGCTCGTGCCCACCACCGCGCCTTGCGGCAGCGCGCGGATGCTCTCGGCGCCCACCAGCACGTCGCGTACATCCTCTCGCGGGAGGATGGCGCCGATGGTGAAGGCTGCGGGGCGAATCGTCTCGACATCCTTGGCCGAATGGACCGCGAAATCGATCTCTCCGGCGGCGAGCCAGGCGTCCAGCTCCTTCGTCCACAGGGCCTTGCCGCCTATTTCCGCCAAAGCGCGGTCCTGGATGCGATCCCCGCTGGCGGTGACGGCAACGATCTCTATATGCGCAGGATCGATTCCGTGTGCCGCGGCCAACCGGTCGCGCGCTTCCTCAGCCTGAGCCATCGCCAGCGGCGACCGACGGGTACCGAGGCGGAAGCCATGTTTTTGCGTGTCTGTTTGCGTCGTCATCGGCGGGTTGTGCTACCCGTCAATGTCGTCCAGTGGAAGGGTCGTTCAGGGAAAGTTGAAATGCGTACGGTACTGGGCATCGAAAGCTCGTGCGACGAGACGGCGGCGGCACTGGTGACCAGCGACCGCACGATCCTCGCCCAGCGCATCGCCTCGCAGGATGAGGCACACCGGCCTTATGGCGGCGTCGTGCCCGAAATCGCCGCGCGCGCGCACTCGGAGCGGATCGCGCCCTTGATCGAGGCGACCCTGGCCGATGCCGGCATGACGCTTGACGACGTGGACGCGATCGCCGCCACCGCAGGCCCCGGCCTGATCGGCGGGGTGATGGTCGGACTCGTCACGGCCAAGGCCCTGGCGATGGCCACCGGCAAGCCGCTGATCGCGGTCAACCACTTGGAAGGTCACGCACTTTCGCCGCGCCTGGCCGACGGCGCGCTCGAATATCCCTACCTCCTGCTGCTGGTGTCCGGCGGGCACTGCCAGATCCTGCTGGTCGAAGGCGTAGGCAGGTTCCGCCGCCTCGCCACCACCATCGACGACGCGCTGGGCGAGGCTTTCGACAAGTCTGCCAAGTTGCTCGGTCTCGGCTATCCGGGCGGTCCGGCGATGGAACGACTGGCGCTGGAGGGAGACGCGAAGAAGGTGCCGCTGCCGCGTCCGCTCAAGGGGTCGGAGGAACCGCACTTCTCCTTCGCCGGGCTCAAGAGCGCGGTGATGCGCGCCAAGCAGTCCGGTCAATATGCCGATGCCGATATCGCCGCTTCCTTCCAGCAGGCGGCCATCGATTGCCTGATCGACCGGACGCGCCGGGCGCTGGCCTCGGTCGGCCCGCTCAACGCGCTGGTCGTTGCCGGCGGCGTCGCGGCGAACAAGGCGATTCGCGGCGCGCTCGAAGCGCTGGCGGCCGAGCATGATCTCGATTTCGTCGCCCCGCCGCTCGGCCTCTGCACCGACAATGCGGCGATGATCGCCTGGGCGGGCGTCGAGCGCTTCGCCATGGGCCAGTCCGACCCGCTCGATGTTGCCGCGCGCCCGCGCTGGCCGCTCGACCCGGATGCGGAAACCGTGCGCGGCGCCGGAGTGAAGGCATGAGCGGCTTCGAAAAGACGCGCGTCGGCGTGATCGGCGCGGGCGCCTGGGGTACCGCGCTGGCGCAGTCGCTGGCAGGGGACGGCAGCGAGGTGCTGCTCTGGGCGCGCGAGCCGGACTTGACCGCGCGCATCAATGCGGAGCGGCGCAACGACCTCTATCTGCCGGGCGCGGCATTGGCCGACAGCGTCCGGGCCACGTCGGACCTTGCCGAACTGGCGGCGCTGCCGGTGCTGCTGGCGGTCGTGCCGGCGCAGTTCCTGGGCGGCGTGCTCTCGCAGCTTCCCGCCCTGGGCTTTTCCGGTGATCTCGTGCTTTGTGCCAAGGGCATCGAGGCAGGCAGCGGCCGCCTCATGGCCGAGGTGGCCGCGCAGGCAGTGCCCGGCTCCCCCATCGCCGTGCTGTCCGGCCCGACTTTCGCGCATGAAGTGGCGGCCGGCCTGCCCACCGCGGTGACGCTCGCCTGTTCGGGCGGGCAGGCGCAGTGGCAGCGCCTTTCGCCCGTCATCGCGCGGCCGGCGCTGCGTCCTTACTATTCCGACGATGTCATCGGCGCTGAAATCGGCGGCGCGGTGAAGAACGTGCTGGCGATTGCCTGCGGCGTCGTCGAAGGCCTGAAGCTCGGCCAGAACGCCCGTGCCGCGCTGATCGCGCGCGGCTACGCGGAAATGCTGCGCTTCGGTCTTGCGCGCGGGGCCCGGGCGGAAACGCTGTCGGGTCTCTGCGGCCTTGGAGATCTCGTGCTGACCTGTTCCTCTACCTCCAGTCGCAATTTCTCGCTGGGCCTTGCGCTCGGACAGGGGCTGACCGCGGCCGAGGCGCTTTCCGGCAAGAATTCGGTGGCCGAAGGCGCCGCGACTGCCCCCGTGCTGGCCGACATCGCCCGGCGCGACGGTATCGAGATGCCGATCGCCGAAGCCGTGTGCCGCCTGCTGGAAGGCAAGGCCCCGGCCAGCGACGTGGTGGTACAGATCCTCGCCCGTCCGCTTCGCGCCGAGCAGGAGCCGCTTTCTTGACCGACGGTATCGTGACCCGCACCGCGGCGGAACAGGCAAGCAAGGAACACGACGATATTGCCGCGCTCGCCAAGGGCGGCCGCACCAATCTCTTCGGGTTCTTCCTGCGCCTTGCCGCGCGCATCCCCTTCCTGTTCATCGCCGGTCGCGCCTCGGTCTACGGTCCGGCGGCGCTGGGACGTTTCGCCTCGGCGCTGGTGGTGATCGAGCTGACCTCGATGATCTGCACCATGGGCGAGAAGCGCGGCCTGGCGCAGCGCCTTTCCGATACCGAGGGGCAGGTCCATCCGGCCAATGTGATCGCGGACGGCATGATCATCGCGGTGATCGCCTCTTGCGCGGCATCGCTGTTCTTCTGGCTGGTGCCGGCGCCGATGTTCCCGGGCGGGCACTATACCCAGATCGACCGGCTGATGGTGATCGCCATCCTGCCGCTGACCATGACCGAGATCTGGCTGGCGGCGCTGGCCTACCGCCTGCGGGTGACGCCCACCGTGTGGTCGCGCGCCATCGTCGAGCCCTGGGTCATCTCGATCCTGGCAGGCGCGATGATCTGGATCGCGCCGGAAAGCGGCCTGTCCATCGCCTATATCGGCTCGATCTTCGCGGCAGCGGTGATGGCCTTCATTCCCTTCTTCCGCGAATATGGCCTGCCGCAGGGCTGGCGCCCGCGCCCGCGCCAGATGCAGAAGCTGGCCGTGCGATCGCTGCCGATCGCGCTTGCCGACACGATCGAATGGGGCACGCGCCGCGTGGACCTCTTCCTGCTCGGCTTCCTGGCTCCCGCCGCGGCGGTGGGCGTCTATTATGCCGCGCAGCAGGTCGCCAGCCTGCCGCAGAAGCTGAAGACCAGCTTCGAGCCGGTGCTGGGGCCGGTCATCACCCGCAACCTGAAGGAAAAGGACTACGCCGCGATCGCGCGGCAGGTCTGCCAGGTCGGCTTCTGGATCACGGCGGCGCAGGCGGGTATTGCCCTGGCGCTGGGCATACCGGGCGAGGGTGTGATGGGCCTGGTCGGCCGCGAATTCGTGGGCGGCACGGGCGCGCTGGTGTTCCTGCTCGCTGCCGAAGTGGTGGCGGCGACCGCAGTGGTGAGCGAGGCCGCGCTCGTCTACGTCGCCCGCATGCGCAACCTCGTCGTCTCGGTCCTGACCATTGCCCTGCAGGCGGTGCTGACCCTGGGCGGCATTCTGGCCATGCAGAAGCTGGGCTACAACTCGCTGTTCCAGGCGGCCACGGCCGCCGCGGCACTGATGCTGGCGCTGGGCTTCGCGTCGCTGGTCAAGTCGAAGATGCTGGCGGATTTCCTGAAGGAACCGATCAACAACTGGCGCTGGGCGCTGGTCTGGGCGGCGGCGCCGGCGGTGGTGCTGGGCTATCTGGCCACGCAGTTCCTGCCGGAGTGGGCGGAACTGGCCTTCGGCATTCCGGCCATCCTGGGCTCCTACTTCCTGGTGATCTGGAAGAAGGCGTTCGGCCCGGAAGACCGAAAGCTGTTCCAGAAAACCAAGACGGCGTGACGGTCTGCGGCATTTTCCTGGATTTTCGTGTCTTTTCGGCCCGAGAGGCGTTTCCGCCGCGTTCGAAATTGCTCTAGGCTAAGGCCATGAATCCCCGTCGCGCCTCCATCGTTGCCGCCGGTGCCGTGTTTTGCCTGGCGCTGTCCTTTGTCGCTACCCGGGTGCGGGGGCCGGTCTTCATCGGCCAGCTCGAACGCGAGGCGGAAGCCGTGCGCAACCAGGCCGGTGGTCCCGGCGTCGATCTCGCCTTTCGCGACCGCTATGGCTGGCTGACCCGGCACCCGGTGCTGTCGGGCGGCGAAAGCCTCAATTCCGAAACCCGCAAGCGCGTGGCCGCCGCCGTGGCCGGCGTGCCCGGGATCGGCGGCATATCCTGGTCGAGCGAGGGCGACGGCGATGCCACCAAGCTGCGCTGCCAGGACGATGTCGAGGCGATCCTGGCCAGTCGTTCCATCCGCTTCACCGAGGCCAGCGCGCGGATCGACCCGGTCAGCGAGCGTCTGCTGGACGAAGTGGCGAAAGCCCTGCGCCCCTGCGTGGGCAGCATCATCGCCGTGACCGGCCATACCGACGCTTCCGGCAATCCCGCGGCGAACCGGGCGCTCTCGCTGGCGCGGGCGGAATCGGTGCGCTGGGGGCTGGTCGGCCGGGGCATTCCCGCCGACGGCTTGCGCGCCTCGGGCGTGGGATCGAAGACCCCGATCGAGGGGCTGGATCCGCTCGACCCCGCCAATCGCCGCATCGAATTCTCGGTCATCGCTTCCGCGCCGGTCAAGCCGACGCCGATCGACACGCCGGGACCGGAATGAGGGCGGCCGGAATGATGAGGTCCGGAATGATGAGGTCCGGAATGAATGGCATCGCCACCGGCGCAGGCCGGGCCGCCGTCAGGGTGCAAATTACGATGAAAGGAGCCGCCGATGCCGCTATGGCTTGAAATGGCCGTTTCGGTGCTGCTGACCTACATGGCAGGTTTCGGCATCGGCTGGCTGGTGTGGAACCGGAAGGGATAAGTTGTGGTGGAAATGATTTCGGCCAATTGGCTGATATTCGTCGTCGCGTTGCTGGTCGGCATCGCGATTGCCTACTGGCTGTTTGCGCGCGCCTCCAAGCCCGCGCCGCGCCAGCATCGGCCCGACGTGCTGGACGAAGGCGCTGCGCCCGCCCAGCGTAACCAGGCCCTGATAGACGATGCGCCGCCCGCCGCGCAGTTCACCGCGCCTGTCCACATCGATCCGCCCGCCATGGCCGGAACGATGGCCGGCATCGGCGAAGTGATCGCCGTGGCCGCGCAAGAGGAAGTCGATGCGGCGAAAACGCCGCCGCAGACGATCGCGGCCGAGCCGGAGGCGGTCCCTGCTCCCGCAGCTCCCGCTCCTGTTGCCGCCCAGGACGCTCCTGCCGAAGGCGATGACTTGCGCAAGATCAAGGGTCTCGGACCCAAGATGCTCACGCTGCTCCATGCCCTGGGCATCACCCGCTTCGCGCAGATCGCCGCCTGGACCGATGCCGACCTGGACGAGCTGGACGGCAAGCTGGGCGCCTTTGCCGGCCGCCCCCGCCGCGACAGCTGGGTGGAACAGGCCCGCATGCTCTCGGCCGGCGATACCGGCGCCTATGAGGAGAAGTTCGGCAAGCTCTGAGCTTGTCGAACGCCACGAAAAAGGGGGCGGGAAGTCTGACTTCCCGCCCCCTTTTTTCTGTCCGGCCGGCGTGTGCCGTTCGGCCTTTGGCCGATCAGGCGGCCTTGACGCCGAAGCGGCCGTGGTTGCGGAACGGCATCATCCAGCGATCGAGGAACAGCTCCAGCGGGCGCGGCGTGATGCCGAGCTGGGCGAAGCCGGGGAGGGTGCCGCTTGCGACATTGCCCGCCTTGAGCAGCTTGAGCTGGTCGCCGCTGATCGGGGTGCCGGGCAGGGCGGCGATCAGGCCAGAAACGCCGTCGGGCAGCTCCGCGAAGCTGCGGTTGCGGCAGGCGGCCTGGGCGATGCGCTTGTTGAGGTCGATCATCGAGATCACTTCGGGGCCGGCGATCTCGAAGGTCTTGCCGCCGTGCACTTGCGGCGCACCCAGCGTTTCCGCGACGGCCAGGGCCACGTCGTCCACGAAGACCGGCTGGAGCTGGGCCTGCGGTGCGAAGACCGGCAGGACCGGCAAGCGCGAGACGAGATTGCCGAACATCATGACAAAATTGTCGTCCGGGCCGAACATGACCGAGGGACGCAGGATCGTGGCGGCGGGGAAGGCGGCGAGCACGGCCTTTTCGCCCTCGGCCTTGGTGCGGGCATAAGCGACGCTCGAAGAAGCGTCGGCGCCAATGGCCGAGATGTGAACGAAGGCAGCGGCGCCGGCGGCCTTGGCGGCGGCGGCGATGCGGCCTGCGCCTTCACCCTGGACGGCGTCGAGATTGCCGGTGAAGGCGCCCACCAGGTTCACCACCGCGTCCGATCCGGCCAGGACGGCGGCCAGCGATTCGGGCTTGGTCACGTCGACACCCGCGAACTGCACCTGGCCAAGGTTGCCAAGCAGCTTGAGGGCGTAGGACTTCTTGGGGCTGCGGCTGGCGATACGCAGGCGCGCACCGCGTGCGAGCAGTTCCTGGGCGACATGCTTGCCGACGAAGCCGCTGCCGCCCAGCAGCGTGACGATCTTGCCGTAAAGAGGGTCGGTAGCTTGGCTCATGATAAGAACGGGTCCTTCAGCGTGGCGCAGGCGCGGCTGAAGGAAGAGTAAGCCGCCTGCGCCGGTTTCGCGCACGATAAGCGCCCTTGGCACAAGGCCGGTTCCCGAGCAACCGGGCGGAGGCTCCGGAAGGAGATTTCGCCTTTTTTCACGCGATTTGAAAAAAGTTCGAGAACGAGCGTTGACAACAATCCGGCCGCCGCTTAGAGGCGCCCTCCTACCCGGCGAGGACGGCAGATCAGCCCCCTCGCTTCCGTGCCCAGATGGCGGAATTGGTAGACGCACCAGCTTCAGGTGCTGGCGCTCGCAAGGGCGTGGAGGTTCGAGTCCTCTTCTGGGCACCATTTCTCAAGCAATTGAGAAGCGTCAGGGGCCGTCGAAAGACGGCCCCTAGTCGTATCTGCCTCCCCCACATTCCATGGTCCGCGATCGGCCGCCTGCAAGCATCGGGTTCCGGACGGGTTGGCTGGCGTAACGGCACTATTACCGCTTTCGGCGTAACCCATGCGGGTGATTCCCGGTTCTTTGGAAGGGCTGCGGGAACCAAGATCGTTTCCACCAATCGAAGCCATAGCCTGGATCCGGACCTTTCGGGTGATGGTGCCGGCCCGGCGGCGGGATTAGTCTGCGAACGGCGGCAGTGCTGCCGCAACCACTGCAGCTTCGAAAGGTCGCAGGCTTGAAGGCGCCGGCACAGCAGTCGATCCCTGCCGTTATCATCGCCGTCACCATCGGCGTCCTCACCGTCTCCGCGGCCTAGGCCATGGTGAAAACCGACGAGATCGGGCGCAAGGCGACGCGGGGCATGGCCGCGACGGGGATGGCGCAGATCGTGAAGGTCTTCACCACCACGGCGACCACGATCGTCGTCGCCCGCACCCTGTCTCCGTCCGACTACGGCGTATCGGCCATGGTCGCGCCGCTGATGGGGCTGATCATGACGTTCCAGAACCTGGGCTTCACCCAGGCCGTGGTGCAGGCGCGCGAGCTGGATCAGGAGCATTCGAATGCGCTGTTCTGGCTGAGCGTCCTCATTTCCATCTTCGCCGCCCTAGTCATGGCCGCCCTGGCCCCGCTGGTGAGCAGTTTCTACGGCGACGTGCGCGCCGGTTATGTCACTGCCGCGACCGGGCTGACCATTCTCGTCACCGGTCTCAAGCTCCAGCACCAGGCCCTGCTCAACCGCGAGATGCGTTTCCATGCCCTCAGCATCAACGACATCGTCGTCGCCGTCGCGACTTTCGTGCTCACCGCGCTCGCGGCACTGATCCTGAAGAACTACTGGGCGATCTGGCTGGGCATCTTCCTGAACGCGGTGGTGAGCACGGTGATGATGTGGCGCGCCTACCCCTGGCGGCCGCGTCTCGGCGTCTCGTTCCGGGGCGTACGCAAGCTGGTGGTCTTCGGCGCGAACCTGACCGGCTTCAACCTCATCAACTTCTTCGCCCGCAATCTCGACAACGTGATCGTCGCCAAGGCCGAGGGCGCCGAGGCAGTGGGCCTCTACGACCGCAGCTACAAGCTGATGCTGTTCCCGCTGCAGAACTTCAACCAGCCGCTGAGCCGCGTCATGCTGCCCGTGCTGGGCCGGGTGCGCGACGATCCGGCGCGCTATCGGCGAGTCTACGAACTGGTTCTGAGGGCGCTGGCGCTCGTGTCCATGCCGGGGATCCTGGCGGCGGCGATGTGCAGCGAGCAGCTCGTGCCCTTCCTGCTGGGCGAGCGCTGGGCGGCGGCGAGCCCGATCTTCTTCTGGCTCAGCCTCACCGCGATCGTGCAATGCGTGCCCAGCACCACGGGCTGGCTCTATATCAGCACCGGCAACACCCGGAACATGATGTACTGGGGCATGTTTTCCAGCACGATCAGTATCATCAGCTTCTTCATCGGTGTCCGGTGGGGCGCGGTGGGGGTGGCCTGCGCCTATTTCACCGGCCAGCTGGCGACCCTGCCGCTGCAATATCACTATGCGACGAGGCGCACGCCGGTGTCCCAGCGGTTCATGTACCTCGTCCAGCTTCCCTCGCTGGCGGGCGGGCTGTTCGCCTGGGGGATCGTGGCGATGGCGCGCGAAACTCTGGTCGCGCGGGGACTGCCAACGGTGCTGCTGCTGGCCCTGGCGGTAGTCGCCAGCTACTTCGGCGCGGTGGCGGCGCAGGCCTGCACGCCGGGCGGGCGGCAGGCGATGGCGGAAATGCTGCGTCTGGCCGGGAACCTCCTGCCGGATCGCTTTCGGCGCGGCAAGGGCCAGCTCGGCTAGGCCAGCCCCGCCCCGCCCGCCCCGCCCCGCCAGCCCAGCCCCGCCAGCCCAGCCAGGACAAACCTGTCCGCCAGGGCAAACCCGCGGCGAAGCGAGCGATCCCCGCCGCCGGCACCCTGTTCCTCCGCGACATCGTCGTCTATGCCAAGGTCTTGAAAGGAACCTGGGTCATGGCCGAAACGCACACCGCGGACGACAATCTCGAAGGCATCAGCGACTACAAGGGCCCCGCCGGCGGCTGGGGTGCGCTGGGTGCGGTGGCGCGGACGGTGCGCGAGCAGATGAAGGCGAGCCCGGACACGCGCGCGCTGCTGCAGATGAACCAGCCGGACGGTTTCGATTGCCCCGGCTGCGCCTGGCCCGACCCGAAGCATACCTCCTCCTTCGAATTCTGCGAGAACGGCGCCAAGGCGGTGACCTGGGAAGCGACCGTCAAGCGCGTCGATCCCGATTTCTTCGCGCAGCACAGCGTCAGCGAGCTGTGGACCTGGAGCGACCACCGGCTGGAGGACGCCGGGCGCCTTACCGAACCGCTGCGCTATGACCCCGACACCGATCATTTCGTGCCGATCAGCTGGGACGAGGCCTTCGCGCGTGCCGGCGCGGTGCTGCGCGAACTGGACGATCCTCATGCCTGCGAGTTCTATTGCTCGGGCCGCGCCTCGAACGAGGCGGCGTTCCTCTACCAGCTTTTCGCGCGCGAGTTCGGGACCAACAATTTCCCCGACTGCTCCAACATGTGCCATGAAGCGACGAGCGTGGGGCTGCCCAAGTCGATCGGCATCGGCAAGGGCACGGTGACGCTGGAAGACTTCGACCATGCCGATGCGATCTTCTGCATCGGTCACAATCCCGGCACCAACCACCCGCGCATGCTCTCGACCCTGGCCGCCGCTTCCAAGCGGGGCGTGCCGATCGTGGTCGCCAACCCCATGCGCGAACGCGGCCTGGAGCGCTTCAAGTCGCCCCAGCATCCCACCGAGATGCTCTCCACTCACGCCACGCCGCTGG
Organism: Novosphingobium sp. PhB55; assembly: GCF_004368805.1. NCBI lineage: Bacteria > Pseudomonadati > Pseudomonadota > Alphaproteobacteria > Sphingomonadales > Sphingomonadaceae > Novosphingobium > Novosphingobium sp. PhB55. The sequence goes on from NZ_SODQ01000003.1 coordinate 309,219, forward strand.
CCTCGGCCTATCATCAGGTGCGGATCGGCGGCGACATGGCGATGCTCAAGGGCATGATGAAGCTGGTGATCGCGGCCGATGCGCTCGATCACGCCTTCATCGCCGAGCACACCGAAGGTATCGAGGCGCTCAAGGCCGACCTCGACGCGACCTCGTGGGACTGGATCGAGACCGAGTCCGGCCTGACCCGCGATGCCATCGAAACGATGGCCAAAGTCTATATCGATGCCGAGCGGGTGATCGTCTGCTACGGCATGGGCATCACTCAGCACCGCCACGGCACCCAGAACGTGCAGTCCATCGCCAACCTGCTGCTGCTGCGCGGCAACTTCGGCAAGGAAGGCGCGGGGATCTGCCCGCTGCGGGGCCACAGCAACGTGCAGGGCGACCGCACAGTCGGCATCACCGAGATCCCGACCGAGGACATGCTGGAACGGCTCGACGCCGCTTACGGCATCGCCTCTCCCCGCGCGCATGGGCACAATGCCGTGGAAGCGCTGGAGGCCATGCGCGAGGGCCGCTCCCGGGCGCTGATCGGGCTGGGCGGCAACCTGGCGGTGGCCATGCCGGACCCCGAAGCCTGCTTCGCCGCCGTGCGGGGGCTGGATCTTTCGGTCAACGTGCTCACCAAGTTCAACCGCACCTGCCTGCTCACGGCGGGCGAGACGCTGGTGCTCCCCTGCCTCGGCCGTACCGAGCTGGACGAGCAGGAAGCCGGCGCGCAGTTCGTCACGGTCGAGGACAGCATGTCCATGGTCCATGCCTCACGCGGGAAGCTGAAGGCGCCGGGGCCGCATGTCCGCTCCGAGCCGGCGATCGTCGCGGGCCTGGCCAAGGCCGCCATGCCGCACACGCGGGTGGACTGGGACGGTCTGGTCGCCGACTACGACCGCATTCGCGAAGGGATCGAGCAGGTCTATCCCGATTTCCACGCCTTCAACCGGCGCGTTCGCGAGCCGGGCGGTTTCCGCCTGACGATCCCGCCCAGCGACCGGATCTGGAAGACGCCCAGCGGCAAGGCGCAGTTCATCGCCCACCCCTCCGCGCGCGAAGACGGCGCAAGGTCGATGCTGCTCACCACCATCCGCAGCCACGACCAGTACAACACCACGATCTACAGCCTCGACGATCGCTATCGCGGCGTGACGGGGCGCCGTGACGTGATCTTCGCCAACGAAGTCGATCTGGACATGCTGGGGCTGGCCCATGGCGACATCGTCGATGTCACCACGCCGGCCGGACGCGCGCTCAAGGGCTTCACGGTGGTCAAGCACGCCATCGCGCGCGGCTCGCTGGCGGCCTATTACCCCGAGGCGAATTGCCTGGTGCCGCTGGACGACTACGATCCGGTAAGCGGCACGCCGGCCTACAAGTCGATCCCGGTGGAGATCGTCCGCGCCGCCTGAAAGCCGCTAACCGGGGCGGATCAGAAGGACTGGCGCAGCGAGATGCCGCCGGCGGTGGTGTTCCCCGCCAGCGCGTCGAAGCTGCGCGAGGCATAGAGGTCCAGGTGGAGGCGGTCGGTCAGCTTCATGTTGGCGCTGACGCCCACCTCCCACCACCCGTCCGCGGTGTGCTGCGAATCGAGCAGGCCGGAGCGGGGGACGTTCTCAAGCCCTTCGAACTGGCCGCGCGTCACTTCGGACACGGCATTGCTGGTCCAGTTCCGCGAGACGGAAGCGCCGATGTAATGGTCCGCGTTCTTGCCGAAGGCATGGTCGATGCGCACGGTGCTGCCGAGCGTCCAGGTCGGTTCGCGGGTTTCGAGATCGACGAGATCGGCGAATTCCGGCGCGGGGCGCAGCAGGCGGCCTTCGGCATAGGAGCCGACGACCGTGGGGGTCACGAACCAGCGCGGCGAGAGGGGGAAGATGCGCCCGAAATCGCCGCCCAGCGCGTAGTAGCCGCTGCTTTTCGCGCCGGTGCTCTCGCGGCTGCCGCGCTCGGTGGTGATCCGGCCGTAGTCCTGCCGGCCGTAGCTGGCCCAGCCATCGACCACCCAGTTGTCGAAGTTGCCGCCGGCGCCGAGAGTGGCAACGTAATAGTCAGAGGGCAGCGCCGTATAGGCCTGGATCAGCGTGCCGTGATAGCGCATCAGCCCGCCCCGCACATAGCCCCGGCCGACCTGCCGGGTCAGCGAAAGCGATTGCCAGGACCCATCCGGGCCATCGTCGCGGTTGCTGACCCCGGCAGAGGCGGTAACCGTCCAGGGCGCGGCGCGGAGCGGGGGCTGATCGGCATTCGCGGGATCTTCGGCACTCGAGTCGGCAGCGGCCGGAGCAGCCTCGGTCGAAAGGGTTGCGCCTTCGGGCGTGGCGCTCGCTTCGAGTAGCGGCGCCGTATCTTGCGCCAATGCCGGAGACGACAGGGCGGCCGCGCCTGCCAGCAGCAGGCAGGCCGGCAAGGAATGCAGCATCAGGCGGCCTTTCGCAGGGTCGGATCGAAGGCCGCTGCCGGCACGGTCACGCGGGCGGCGAAGCCGTCGCCGCCGTGCACGAAATGGACGTCGCCGCCATGGGCGCGGGCGATCGAGCGGCACACCGCCAGGCCCAGGCCGGTGCCGTTCTGCCCCGACTTGCGGGCGGTTTCCGAACGATAGAACGGCTCGAAGGCGCGGTCGAACTCGTCCTCGGGGATACCCGGCCCGGCATCGACGATCTCCGCCACGGCCTCACCGTCGAGGAGGCTGACGCGGACCTTGGCGCTGTCTCCGTACTTGATGGCGTTTTCCAGCAGGTTGCCGAGCAGGCGGCGAATGCCCACCGGGTCGACTTCGACGGGAATATGGAGATTGTGCTCGATCGTCACCTTGCCGCCCACCAATTGCGCATCGGCGACGCTGCCGGCGATGAGATCGGCAAAATCGACGCGCTTGCGCGGGCCGGGGGTGGAGGCATCGCGAATGAAGGCGATGACCTGGCTGATCATCGCTTCCATCTCGGTCACTTCCTTGAGCAGCCCCTCGCGCTGGTCGTCCGGCACGTCCTCGATGCGGAAGCGCAGGCGGGTGAGCGGGGTGCGCAAGTCGTGGCTGATGGCGCCGACCATCGCCGTGCGGTCGTCCACGAAGGCGCGCAGCCGATAGCGCATCTGGTTGAAGGCATTGGCCGCGCGGCCGATCTCGGCCGGGCCGGAGAGCGGCAGGATCGTGGCCGAAGGATCGCGGCCGAGTTGCTCGGCGGCCTGCGCGAAGTCCTTGAGCGGCACGACGATGCGGCGCGCGAACAGCCAGGCCAGCGGGCTGATGATCGCCAGGGACAGCGCGAACCACAGCATCACGCGCTTCTGCCAGGCATTCGGGAAGGGCTCGGCGCGGGGGGCGACGGCCAGCCACTGGCCGTCCGGCTGACGGGTGGCGGCTACGAAGTCACCCTCGATGAATGGGGGCGAGGTGAGGGCGAAGAAGCTGCCTTCCGCGTGGCGGAACGGGATCGGCTGCGGCGCCCCGGGCACTGCGGGCAGGGGCGTGGCAGTCTCGGCCGCGGACGTTGCCAGAGGCGTGGGCACGGCGGAGGCGCTGGCCGAGGGCGAAGCCAGCGTGACCGGCGGCAGCGGGATCGAGACCGCGACCGGGCGGCTGGCCAGCGTGGGACTGGCGATCGGATCGGGTGTGGCGATAGGCAGGGTGGCGCGCGGGATGTCGTTCATGCTCGGCATGACCGGGGCCGGAAGCCCCCCGCCGATCGCGCCATTGCCCATGGGGCCGGCCATGGGTCCGGTCATGCCGCCCGGCCGCGCGCCCGGGGAGACGAACTGGCCGGGATGACCATCCTGGTTCGCCACGCCGCCCGAGGGATTTCCGGGCGCCGCGGTCTGGCCGCCCGTGCCGGCGCCGGGCGCGGCATTGCCGGGGGTCTGGCCGCCGGATGGCGCACCGGGCTGGCCTCCGCCAGGGCGCTGGCCGCCCGGCGCGGCGCCGGGAACCTTGCCGCCGGGAACCTTGCCACCGGGCATGGCGCCGCCCGGAACGTGGCCGCCCGGCCTCGCGCCGCCGCCCGGCATCGCGGGGCGGGGCATGGACGGAACGTGCGGCATCGATCCGCCCGGAGGCATGCCGCCGGGGAAGTGCCCGCCGGGCATGCCGCTGGGACCGGGAGCGCCGCCCGGCGGAGGGCCACCGGGGATCGACTGGGCATCGGCCGATCCCACCAGCAGCCTGGAAACCCTGGCGCCGGGGCTGATCGCCGCGCCCTTGCTTTCCACCATCGCCAGCGGGGACCGGGCATTGCTCGGCACCGCGACGCCGCCGACAGGAAGCTGGGTGTAGAAGGCCAGGACCACGTCCTTGCGGTGCCGCCCGAGTCGCTGGGCCAGGGCATCGCGCGAGGATTCCGAGACCAGCCAGCCCTGTCCGCTCACGTCGGGCGGGCCGACCATGGGCTTGCGCTCCAGCCGATCGGACAGATCGCCGGTGGTCAGCGCGCTGGCGACTTCGTCGATGTTCCACCGGGCCGTCGGGCTGGGAGGCAGGATCACCGTGAGGCCGAGCGTCACCAGCTGCGCACCGATCAGCGCGCAGACGAGGATGACGATCATCTGCATCGCCAGGGGCAGTCCGAGTCGGTTGGTCAGGCGGGGCGGGGTCATGGCTGCGCCATTGCCACGAATCGCCCGCTATTTCGAGCCGTGGCATTCTGAGCGGCGGCTTCAGCGCCGAACCTGCGGATTGTCGCCAAGGCCCGGGCGAAGGATGGGCCGGAGGAAGTGGGGCTTGCCGACGGATATTGCGGCGCGGGCTCGGAAGAGAGGGACACCGCTCTTCCGAACCCGCTCCGCGCCCCCATCATGCAGCGGGACGCTGCCTGGCGGGGACGGTCACCTCGTGGCCTGTCCGGCGATCGTGCCGGAGGGCAATCTCTCTGTTGGCCAGCCCGCCTGGAGCCGCTGGCACGAAGCGCCGGGTACCACCGATTTGTGTCACTATCGGGTAGGGTTTCCGGCCATCCTCGGAGCGATATAATTCCGGGGCCGTCGCAGGACAGGGCGGGTGCGACTACGTGACCTGTCGCTGCGACGGACCCGGCGCCGTCCGGCGCCTTGGCGGTGGCTAACCGGACGGCGGTTCCGGCCGTTCCGGAGGAATGCAGCATCGCCGCGAAGGCAACGGGGGATGTCGCCGAAGACGCGCTGCAGTCCATCCAGGACGGAACCTGACGAACTCGAATGTTCATGTCGCTGGATTTTGCGGTTCGAGTTTGCCTGCGGATTTCACGCAGATTGCAATGGCGTTACCGGGCTGTCGCAAGCTGTATCGCCGCTGAAATCCGCGTGGAACACGGGGTTCCTATCGGCGCACAATGATCCTAGAACGTGCCCCGATGGACCTCGAAACCCGCATCCTCATCGTCGACGACGATGACGGCATCCGCTCGCTCATCAGCGAGTTCCTGGGAAAACACGGTTACGCCACCGAGACGGCCGCCGACCCCAGCGCCATGCGCGAGCATCTGGCGCGGGAGCACTTCGATCTCATCGTGCTGGACGTGATGATGCCGCGCGAGGACGGGCTGACGGCGCTGCGCGGGCTTGGCCCCGATGCGCCGCCGGTCATCATGCTTTCCGCCGTGGGCAGCGATGTCGACCGCATCGTCGGGCTGGAAATGGGTGCCGACGATTACCTGGCGAAGCCCTGCAATCCCCGCGAGCTGCTGGCCCGCATCCGCACGGTGCTGCGGCGGCGCGCCGGGGCTGGCGGCAGCGCCGCGGTGGACCGCGTCGTCTCGGCCGCCACCGCCCGTTCCGGCGCCCCGGAACCGCGACCGGTCAACGACATCCATTCGGGCGAATGTCTCTATTTCTCCGGCTGGCGCATGGACGTGGGCCTGCGCCTGTTGTTCGATCCGGCCAATCGCCTGATCTCGCTTTCGGATGGCGAATTCCGGTTGCTCCGCGCCTTTGCCGAGCATCCGCGCCGCGTGCTCACCCGCGACCAGCTTCTCGACTGGTCGCGCGGGGAGGACAGCGACCACTACGACCGCGCCATCGACGTTCAGCTTTCGCGCCTGCGCCGCAAGCTGGCGGAAGGCGAGGGCGGCGGCGACATCATCCGCACCGTGCGCAACGAGGGCTATCTTTTCGTGCCCTCCGTGTCCGGAGACATTTCACCTGCATGACAGCCCGGCCGCTACGGCAGGGCGTTTCGCCATGGAGGTGAAATGCACCTGAAATCCGATCGCAAACGCCGGCTTTCAATCCTCGTCGTGACCTGATCCGCGACGCCGGTCTCCCGGCCCCGTCGCGCGACTTGCGACACGCGGGGAGATTGCAATGGAAGACTACCATCAAGACCACCATTCGGGCGGGGACCTGGACTGCGACCAGGGGCATCACGGCGGCCTGCTTCACGACCTGAAGACGATCGGTGAGAATATCATGGGTCGGCGCCGCGCGCTGGCCATCCTGGCCAGTGCGGGAGGCTTCACTGCCGTTACCGCCTGCGGGGGTGACGACGGTTCCACGTCGACCAACAGCGGATCGACCGCCACGACGAGTTCCACCAGCACGTCGAGCACGAGTTCGACCAGCACATCGTCGACCAGCACCTCTTCCACCAGCTCCGGCGGCACCTCCTCCAGCAGCTGCATCGCCGATCCCACCGAGACCAACGGGCCTTACCCCGCGGACGGCACCAACAGCGCGAGCGGTTCGACCTCCAACGTGCTGACCGTCAGCGGCGTGGTGCGTTCGGACATCCGCTCCAGCTTCATCAATTCCACGACCACGGCAGACGGGGTCAAGCTGGAGCTGACCTTGCAACTGGTGGACGTGAACAACGGCTGCGCCGCCATTGAGGGCGCGGCGATCTACGTCTGGCACTGCGATGCTGCGGGCAAGTACTCGCTCTATTCCAGCGGGGTCACCACGGAGAGCTACTTGCGCGGCGTGCAGGTGACCGATGCCGAGGGCAAGGTGACTTTCACCACGATCTACCCGGCCTGCTATTCCGGGCGCTGGCCGCATATCCACTTCGAGATCTTCACGGGCGGCCTGACTTCGGCCAGCACGGGCCGCACGGCCAGCCTGATCTCGCAGCTGGCCATGCCGGCGGCCACCAACACCGCGGTCTTCACCGGCGACACGCGCTACACCGCCAGCATCGCCAATTACAACGCGATCTCGATCTCTTCGGACAATGTCTTCGGCGACAACAGTTCGGCACAGATCGCCCAGATGACCCCCACGCTGAGTGGCAGCGCCACGGCCGGATATACCGGCACCGCGCTCATCGGCATCGCCACCTGACCGGCGCTCCATCGTAATCGCCGCCCCGAAAGGGGCGGCTCATCGAGACTCCTCGCCGCCTGGCGAGCGACAACCTGCCTGAGGGCGATGGCGATGCGGCGCAGGATCGTTCCTGCGCCGCGCCGGCAGCCTTACGCTCACGAAGAGATCCGAACATCATGACCTCGCTGCACACGTCTTCCAGCATCGGCGCGCTCGTTCTCGCACTTTGCGCCGCGCCTTCGCTCGCCGCCACGACCGTTTCCACCTCCACCACCAAGGCACTCGTCACCTCCAGCGCGGGTGACGTGACCGTGACGGAGGACGGCACCATCACCCTGCCCAGCGGCAGCGCGATCACGGTGGACAGCAACAATGCCGTCGATCTCGAAGGCGCTCTGGTTCTTGACGATGCCGACGGCGCCAGCGGCATCACCGTCAATGCCGGCACCACCGCGACGATCACCGTGGGCGAGGACGCCACCCTTACCGTCACCGAGGACTTCGTGCCGGCGGACACCGATTCGAACGGCATTGCCGACGGCTCGATCGCTTCGGCCAGCAACCGCTACGGCATCCACGTCCTGTCCGGCGCCACCACCAGCGGATCGATCCTCAACGAAGGCACGATCAAGGTGGAGGGCCTGAACTCCGGCGGCATCGTCGTCGATTCGGACTATGTCGGCAGCGTGACCAATACCGGCACCATCAACGTGATCGGCGACAACTCGGTCGGCATCTCCACCAGGAGCGTGGACGGGGACGTGACGGTGGAAGGCACTGTCTACGCCACCGGCGCGGGCGCCCAGGCCCTGGTGGTGGACGGCGACGTCAGCGGCACCGTGACCATCCAGGGCACCGTCTCGCAGCGCGCCTCCTACACGGACGACGACAGCGACACGATCGTGCTTTCGCGTGCGGCTCTCCGCTCGGGCGCGGCGGCGGTGGAGATCACCGGCAATGTCGCTGGCGGCATCTACGTGGCGGCGCCCCCGGTCGACAACGACAGTTCGAACGACGACGAGGACGGCGACGGTGTCGACGATGACGATGAAGGCACCGGAGCGGTCATCGCCTACGGCAACGGCCCGGCGATCCAGGTCGGCGGCACCAGCGACATCACCGTGGGCGGCGTGTCGAGCAATTCCGGCACGTACTCGATTGCCATCGACGGCTCGGTCAGCGCCAACGCCTATTACAGCAATACCGATGCCTATGGCCTGGTGATCGGCGGGCAGGGCGGCAACGTCACCCTGACCGACGGGATCGGGGTGACCGGCTCGCTGAACGCCACGACTTACGATTCGGCCGCGACGGCGCTGCTCATCAATGCAGGGAGTACAGTGACCAGCCTCTATAACAGCGGCTCGATCACGGCCTCCATCACTTCGCAGGGCGAAGGCTCCACAACGGCGATCCAGGATCTCTCGGGCACCCTGACCACGATCGACAACACCGGCTTCATCGCGGCCAGCGGATCGAGCACCGACACCCGCACCGCGATCGACCTCTCCGCCAACACCACCGGCGTCACGATCAACCAGTACCTCAACGCCGCCGATATCGAAACCAGCGCCGACTACCTGGACGACAACGATACGGACACCGATCCCATCATCTACACCGCGATCACCGGCAATATCCTGCTGGGATCGGGCGATGACACCATCAATGCCTCGTCGGGCACGATCACCGGCAACACCACTTTCGGCGACGGCGACGATACGCTGAACCTGTCCGGCAACACGGTCTACACCGGCGACGTCTATTTCGGCAGCGGTACCGGCACGGCCACCATGGCCGGAACCTCCAGCTTCGTCGGCACGATGGACTTCGACGGTGAGAGCGGCACCCTCACTTTGTCCGACAGCGCGGTCTATTCGGGCAACTTCAGCAATGCCGACAACCTGACAGTCACCGTGGGCAGCGGGGCAAAGCTGACCGCCAGCGATTCGGACACCATCGGCTTCGGCAGCCTGATCGTGAAATCGGGCGGCTCGCTGGGTGTCTATATCGACACTTCGGAAGGCAGCAGTTCGCTTTACACCGTGGCCAATGCCACGCTGGAGGACGGGGCCAAGATCACGGCGACAGTCACCGATCTTGGCGATGCGGAAGGGACCTACACGGTGCTCACCGCCAGCAGCCTCGACGTGCAGGGTACGCTCAATTCGACCGACACCGACCTGCCCTTCATCTACAACGGCGATGTCACGACCGACGCGAACAGCATCTATCTCACCATCGCGCGCAAGACGACCGACGAACTGGGCCTCACCCGCAGCGAGGCTTCGGCCTGGGATGCGATCTACGCCACTGCCCAGAACGACGACAGCCTGACCTCCAGCCTGCTCCAGGTCGAGGATTCGGCCACGCTTCAGAGCCAGGTCGCCGGGCTTCTGCCCGACCATTCGGGCGGCGTCTTCGATGCCGTGACTCACGGCGACCGCATGGCTTCGCGCCACCTTTCGGACGAAACCTCGCTCTTCACGATCTCCGACGTTGGCGGCTGGTTCGAACCCGTCTACTGGCGCACCGCCAAGGATGCCGGTTCGACAGCGGGTTACAAGGCGAGCGGCTGGGGCCTCTCCGCCGGTGCCGAGCGCCGGACGAACCTGGGCTACTTCGGCGTTTCCTATGCCTGGCTCCACGGCACGGTGAAGGATAATGGCGGCACGGGCGATCTCGGCGTGGGCCAGCACGACTTCGGCCTGTTCTGGCGCACCGGGAAGGGGCCGTTCATGGCCTGGGCACGCATCGGGGCCTCGAAGATCTCGGTGGATTCCACCCGCACCTTCACCGGCACCATCGACGATACCGACTTCACGTATTCCGCCGATGGCAAGTGGAACGGCTGGCTGATCTCGGGCCTGGCCGGTGCGTCCTATCGCTTCCAGATGTCGCGCCGCTTCAATCTCAAGCCCAAGCTGGAGCTGGAGCAGTTCTGGCTGAAGGAGAACGGCTACAGCGAAACGGCCGACAGCGATGCGGTGGCGCTGACCGTGGCAGACCGCACCAGCAAGATGACCACGGTGACGCCGACAGTGACGGCGTCCTATTCGCTCGGGACCATATCGCCCGACTGGCGCCCGCTGACGTTCCAGTTCGAAGGCGGTCGCCGCGAAGTGGTGTCGGGCAAGCTCGGCAGCACCACGGCCTATTTCAACGGCGGCGATACGTACGACGCCGGGGAGGCCTTCACCATCACGCCCGAAAGCCTGAAGGGTGCCTGGGTCAGCGAAGTCTCGATGCTGGCCGGTGGCTACGACTTCACCTGGAAGCTGTCTGCCCGCGCCGAACGGACCCAGGACGCCACCGATCTCTCCGCCCGCGCTTCACTAAGCGTAGCGTTTTAAGGCGCAGCGACCCGCTAAAGGCCGGTGCGTAGCGTTTTAACGCGTAGCGACCCGCTAAAGGCCGGTGCGTAGCGTTTTAACGCGCAGCGACGCGCTTAAGGCCGGGGATCGTGGATCCTCGGCCGCACGTCGTCCCGGACTTGCTCCGGGACGCCGCCGTTCTGCCGGCGGCTCTACGCTCCGCGCAGCTCGGTCAGGCGGCGCTCCCAGGCGAGTGCGTGTTCGACGATCGTGCCAAGGTCGGCATATTTCGGCTGCCATGGCAGCGTGGCCTTGATCCGACGGTTGTCCGAGATCAGCGAATCGGGATCGCCCGCGCGCCGTCCCTGCATGCGGCGGTCGATCGTGCGGTTGGTGACGCGGTCGACCGCGTCGAGCACTTCCAGCACCGAGAAGCCCTGGCCGTAACCGCAGTTCATCGTCAGCGATTCTCCCGGCGCCGCGATCAGCTGTTCGAGCGCGAGGACGTGCGCATTGGCGAGGTCGGAGACGTGGATGTAGTCGCGCACGCCGGTGCCGTCCGGCGTGTCGAAGTCCGTGCCGAACACGGCGACATGCTCCCGCTTGCCCAGGGCCGCTTCCACCGCAACCTTGATGAGATGGGTGGCACCCGCCGTCGACTGTCCGGTGCGGGCCTGCGGATCGGCACCGGCGACATTGAAGTAGCGCAGCGCGCAGTAATTGAAGTCATGCGCGCGGGAGACGTCGGCCAGCATGGTCTCCGTCATCAGCTTCGACATGCCGTAAGGGTTGATCGGCAGCTTCGGGCTGTCCTCGGTGACGGGGGAGACTTCCGGGATGCCGTAAGTGGCGGCCGTGGAGCTGAAGATGAAGTGCGGCACGCCCGCCTTCACCGCCGCGTCGATCAGGGCGCGGCTCTTGGCGGTGTTGTTGTGGTAGTACTTCAGCGGGTTCTCGACCGATTCCGGCACGATGATCGAGCCGGCGAAGTGCATCACCGCCTGGATACCCTCTTCCCGGAAGATCCGGGCGAGCAGTGCGGCATCCTCGATGTCGCCTTCGTAGAGCGGGACGCCTTCCGGCAGGGCGAAGCGAAAGCCCGTGGTGAGGTTGTCGATCACGACCACCGGCCAACCGGCGTCCTTGAGGGCGAGAACGGCGTGGCTGCCGATATAGCCGGCGCCGCCGGTGACAAGAACGGGGATCTTGGAGGTCATGGTCTCGCTCTGATGGACGGCAGGAAGTGGGATGGAGAAATCGATTGGAACGGGTTGCTACGGCGGCTTTGTTGAACGGCCCATTCGCGCTGCGCAAGTGGGCATGAAAGCAGCGCGCGCGAACCGGGTTCAAGGACGACCCCAGGATTATGCGCTGCGCTGCGGTGCGTCAAAGCCAACTGCGTCCAAAGCTGCACCATCCTTGCACCTCCGGTAACCAATCCGGAGCAGCCTGCAGGTCCCGGCGAATACTGTACCTGAACTGAACACACCCTATAAAGTGCAGTTCAGGGCGATTCCGACATCTGTCATGGCGATTGCTATCCATTGCATAGTCATCCCGGATTCGCTGCCGGATCGGTTCGAACGCAGGTCTGCCGGCCGTTTGATTTCGCACTTGCGGAAGAGATTTGCGACGTGCCGTTTTAGGAGTGGGCTTTGCCGTTTTCGAGCGCCGTCCAGGCACTTGCACCCCAATGCGCTCCTGATTACCCGAATAGGCATCCGGTCACCCCATCGGGGGCATTGACTTAAGCCTTATGGAGAAAACCGTAAGTGCGCTGCACAAAGACGCTTCTTGTTGGGCTCGCTGTCCTATTTTCAGGTACCATCCTGACAGGATGTACCTCCACCATGACGTCGAACCCGGATGTTCCGGTCGGCGAAGCTGCCTATCAGACGATTCCCGCCACGGTTCCGGCGCCCACTGTCTATGCGATCTCGCCGAAGGACGTCCTTCAGGTGCGGGTCTTCGGAGAGCCCGATCTCTCCGTGGAGAAGGCGCGCGTGGACGAGGCGGGCTTCATCCAGCTTCCCCTGGCCGGGCAGATCAAGGCCGCCGGCCGCAGCGCGCCCGAAGTGTCGAGCGACGTGACGGCCGTGCTTGGGCGCAAGTATCTGAAGAACCCGCAAGTCGCCATCTCGGTAGACGAAGCCGCGCCGCGCTTCGTATCGGTGGAAGGCGAAGTGAAGGTTCCCGGCGTCTATGAACTGACCAGCAATACCACCCTCCTGGGCGCGCTGGCGCGGGCGCAGAGCCCGCTGGTCACCGCCAAGCTGGACCAGGTGGTGATCTTCCGCACGATCAACGGACAGCGCATGGCCGCGCGCTTCGACCTGAAGGACATTCGCGGCGGCGTCAGCCCCGATCCGATCGTCATGGACGGCGATGTGGTGGTGGTTGGTTTCTCGAAAATTAAGGGGCTTTGGCAGGACTTCCTGAGAACAGCGCCGATATTCAATGCCTTCGCAGTCTTCGCCCGCTGACCGTTCCGGCAGCGGGCCGTGGCGGCCAAGGACAGTGATTTCGAGCGCAGGGCCCGTCCAACGGCCCTCGCAGAGCCTTTCGAATGCGATCCTCCTGCCATCCTCGCAGCGACCATTGCGCCGGTGCGAGCCAGACAGGCCGGGCCGCGGCCGCGGCTGCGGCTTGTCGGGCTGGAAGGTCGCCCCGACCTGAATTCAGTGCCTCCGGTACTGCGAACACAACGCCCAGTGAAAGGATAAGCTATGTTGAATCCTGAAAGCGGCGGGACCGATCCTATGAATTATCGCGTGGCCTTCTTGTCCCCTGTCTCCTTTTTTAAAGGAGGAGCGGAGCGATCGCTGTTCGACCTGATGGCGAACCCGCATGTCGACCCGCTGCTGGTGGTGCCTGCCGAAGGGCCGGTGTCCGAGCAGGCGGCGAGCCGGGGCATTCCCGTGGAAGTCGTCGATTTCGGCCAGGTCGCCGCGATCCGCCGCCCGGTGCGCCCCGCTAGCGTGGGCGCGGCCTTCGGGGACTGGTTCGGCGCCGCGCGCAAGCTCATGGCCGTGACGAAGCGCCACGGTGCCGACATCGTCCATAGCAACGGGCTGAAGGCCCACTGCATCGCCGGCCTGGCGCGCAAGCTGGGCGGAGAAGCCTGCGTGTTCCACGTTCGCGACATCGCCGTGCGCGGTTCGGAGCGCCTGATCTGGAAGGGCCTCGCCCGCAGTTCCGACCATACCGTGCTCGTCAGCCGCGCCTGCTGGCCGGGCGAGATGCTGCCGGGCAATGTCTCGGTGGTGTTCAACGGCGTGAAGCAGGACGGGGCAGCCCAACCGCTCCAGTCCGTCCAGGCTCCCTCTGCCGCCGCGCTGCAGGCGCCGCGCGCCCATGCCCCGCTGGTCGTGGGCATTTGTGGGCGCATCCATCCCTTCAAGGGGCACCACGTCGCCATCGACTGGATGGGCGCCGCCCGTCGCCGCGGGATCGACATCACCCTGCTGGTGCGCGGTGAAGCGGAAGCGGAGGATCGTCCCTACCTCGAAAGCCTGAAGCGCCAGGCCGAAGCCCTGGGCCTCGCCGATTCGGTTCGCTTCGAAGGCCGCTTCGAAGGGCTGGCGGCGATCTACAACGGCCTCGATGCCGTGCTCGTGCCTTCCGAGACGCCCGATCCGCTGCCGCGTTCGGTGATGGAGGCGATGTCGATGGGGCTGCCCGTGGTCGGCTACCCGGCCGGCGGCATCGTCGAAATGATCGACCACCGCGAGAACGGCTGGCTGGCCGGCGATGCGGAAGCCTTCTGCGCGGCCATGGAGGAGATCTCCAGCCTCGGTCCCATGCTCGTCGAATTGCAGAAATCCGCCGCGCGCACGGTGGCGGAACGGTTCGGCATGGAGCGCATGCACCGGCAGGTGAACCAGGTCTATTCGACGGTGCTCGGCCGGTGATCCGCTGGGGCCAAGGCCCGAACCGGCCCGGAGAAGGGTTGGGGCGCGCGCTTGGTGCGGGACGCCGCCGTGCGCGGCGCGCCCGCCTGCGCACCGGTCTGTTCGGCGCCGCGCTCCTGCTTTGCCCGGGGGCGCTGCTGGCAGCGGCTTTGTTGCTGCAGCCCGGCACCGTCCGGTCCGACCGGCACGTCTCCGCGCCCGTGGCGCAAGTGGTGGGCATTGCCGGCAACGACCTGACCCCCGCCGATCTCGACCGCGTTTCCGGGCTGGGGCTCCATTTCGTGCGCAGCGATTTCAGCTGGGCCCGCACCGAGCGCAAGCCGGGCGTCTACGACTTCGGCCCCTACCTGGAGTTCGCGCGCGAAGTTCATGCGCGCGGCATGCGCCCGCTGTTCATCCTGGACTACGGCAACCCGGTCCATACGCCTTTCACCAGGATCCAGTGGCGTGGCCGCGACGAGCGGCGCACCTCGCCGCCGGTCGCGCCGGACCAGATCGCGGCCTACAGCAAGTGGGCCGCCGCCGCCGCCAAGGCCTTCGCGGCCTACGACCCGATCTGGGAAGTCTGGAACGAACCCGATCACCCGCGCTTCTGGCCGCCCAAGCCCGATGCCGCCGCTTATGGCCGCATGGCACTGGCGGCCTGCCAGGCCATCCATTCGGCGGGCCGGGCCGAAGTCTACGGTCCCGCCGCCTCCAAGTGGGTGGACGGTCCGTTCCTGACGGCGCTGGCAGGGTCCAGGGCCATCACCTGTTTCGACCGGATCAGCGTCCATCCCTATCAGATGACCGGCGATGCCGCGCGCGACGGCGCATTGTGGGACGGGCTGTGGCACCGCATCGCCGCGGGGGGGCAGGTGAAGACGCCCCGGATCGCCAATTCCGAATGGGGCCGCCCCGTCGTCGGCCGCGTCGACGATCAGGCCCAGGCGCGCTACCTGGTCCGCACGCTGGTTTCGGCGCTGGCGGCGGGCGTAGCGCCCAACATCTGGTATTCCTGGAAGGACGCCGGCACCGATCCGGCCAACGACCAGCATCATTTCGGCCTGCTCCTGCCCGACGGTTCGCCCAAGCCGGCGTTCCTGGCGCTGCAGACCATGCTCCGGCAGGTCGGTACCCTGCGCTATGCCTGCCCGGTCCAGCGTGCCGGCGTGGAAGGTGCGATCTTCGCGGCCGACCCGCAAGCCGGCGGCAGCAGCGTGAAGGCGCTGGTCTGGGCCAAGACCGGCGTGGCGCGGCTGGAGCCCGGCAAGATCGCGCCGACCGGCTGGAAGGTCTCCGGCCTGGCCGACATGACCGGAAAGCCCCTCGAAGGCGGCGAGCAGAAGCTTGGCAATGCGCCCGTCTACTTGCGGCTCGTGCCGGAAAAGACCGGCGCGCAACCCACCCTGAACTGCCCCGAACGCACATGAGCGCGAGCGATATGAACATGACTGGCCGCAACGGAGACAGTACGTCCATGACGTCCCGACGAATTCTCTTCATCATCCGCTCCTACCGGCCCGACCAGGTCGGCGGCGGCGCCAAGTCCGTGCAGACCCTGGCCGAGGGCCTGGTCGAGCGGGGGCACGACGTGCACATCCTGCGCCTGGCCCCGCGCGGGGAGGAAGCCGCCACCTTGCGCGCCGGCATGGAGGCCGGAGTGACCGGGCCGGGCAAGCCGACGCTGCACGTCCTGCCGATCCGCAACATCTACTGGCCTTACGACAAGCGCCGCCGCTCCCCGGCGATGAAGGCGGTGTGGCACGCGCTGGACCTCTGGAATTTCCGCGCCGCGCGGGACGTGCGCCAGATGCTGGACATCATCCGCCCCGACGTGGTCAACACCAGCATCATCGACGGCTTCTCCACCGCGATCCTGCGCGAGGCCAAGCGCAGCGGTGCGCGGCTGATCCACACCATGCGCGACTACTATCTGATCTGCAGCCGCTCGGGCATGTACCGCGCGGGCGAGAACTGCACGTCGCTCTGTTCGGGCTGCAAGGTGGTGCGGGGGGTCAACCGCCGCCAGACCCGCAATGTCGACATGTTCCTGTCCAACAGCGCCTTCGTGGCGGATACCCACCGCCGCCACGGCGCCTTCGGGGAAGACAAGCCCTGTGCGGTGCAGTGGAACGTCAACGACCGCCCGCTGGTGCCTGAGGCGAAGCGGCTGGCCGACGGCGCGCCGATGGTCTTCGGCTATATCGGCCGGCTCGCTCCCACCAAGGGCGTGGAGAAGCTGATCGAGGCCGTGCGCCGCCTGCCGCAGGGCGGCCGGCCGTGGTCGCTGGTGATCGCCGGTGACGGGGAGCCCGAATATGTGGCCGGGCTGAAGGCGCAGGCGGCGGGCGATCCGCGCGTGCAGTTCCTCGGCTGGCAGGCCGCGGAAGACTTCTATGGCGCGGTCGACGTGGTGGTCTGCCCCTCGGTCTACAACGAGCCGTTGCCCCGGGTGATCTACGAGGCTTACGGCTTCGCGCTGCCGGTCGTCGCCTCACGCGTGGGCGGCAATCCGGAAGTCGTCACTCCCGCCGAGACCGGCGAGCTTTACGACGGCGAGGATGCCGGCGAGCTGGCCGAGAAGATCCAGCATTTCCGCACGCTCTCCGCCGACAGCTATGCCCGCTACAGTGCCGGCGCGCTCGACATGGGCGCGGTGTTCACATCGGGTGCGGTGATCGATCGCTACGAGAGCCATCTGGACCGGCTGTTCGATGCGGCCTGAGCGCGAAATGGCTGTGACCGACGGCACTTTCGCCCCGGCCGACCTCCACGCCGCTCCCGGCACTCTGCCGGCGCGCGGCCTGCCGGTGGGACGGTTCAGCCCGAGCAGCGGCATCCTGCGCGCCTGGCAGCGCATGAGCGGGCTCTGGGCCTCGGGACCGGCGGGGCGGGTGCTCGCGCGGGTGATCCGGGGGCACATCCGCCGCGCCTATGGCTGCTACATCGCGCCGACCACTCATGTCGGCGAGGCCGTCTACCTGCCGCATCCGGTGGGCGTGGTGATCGGTGACAATGCCGTGATCGGAGACGGGGTGACGATCTACCAGCACGTCACCATCGGCCAGGACGGCGCCGCCGGGCGCTGCCCGCGCATCGGCGCCGGGGCCACGATCTTCGCGGGCGCGACGGTGATCGGCGGCATCGAGATCGGTGCGGGCGCAGTGATCGGCGCCAATGCCGTGGTCAAGACATCGGTTCCTGCGGGGCACATCGCCGTCGGCGTACCGGCGCGGATCCTGCCGCCGCGTCCGTTTGGCCATGAAGCCCTGCAAACGGAGGCTTTGCGCACGGAGGCCCGGCGATGAGCGGGGCACGGGCCATGGAAGGCGCGGGCCTCGTCTCGCTCTGGCGGCGCATGTGCCGGCTCTACCCGCGCGGACGCATGGGGCGCGCCATGGCGACGGTGATCCGGCGCTACATCCACTGGCGCTATGCCTGCCACATCTCCCCGCTTTCGCGCCCGGCGGGGTGGATCAACCTGCCGCATCCGGTGGGCATCGTGGTGGGCCACGATGTCGAGATCGGTGAGAACGCCACGATCTACCAGCACGTCACCATCGGCCAGTCGGGCCGGGAGGAAGGCTATCCGGTCGTGGGACCGGGTGCGGTGATCTACGCCGGTGCGGTCGTCGTCGGTCCGGTCCGCATCGGCCGCGAGGCGCGGATCGGCGCGAATTCCGTGGTCCTCCAGGACGTGCCGGACGGCGCCACCTCGGTCGGCGCCCCGGCCCGGATCGTCACGCAGAAGCGCAAGGACCTCCTGGCCGTATGAAGCTCGGGCGCATGAAACTCTCCAAGGGCGCGATCACCACCGCGGCACTGGGCATATCGAGCGGGCTCAACTTCCTCTCGCTGATCGTCTGGACTCACCTGCTCAGCCCGGCCGAGTTCGGCACTTATGCGCTCGTCTCGGCGACGGTGCTGTTCCTCAACGCCACGATCTTCGAGTGGCTGCGCCTTACCGCCTCGCGCCTGCTCTACGACCCCGCGGCCGAGCATCAGCTCAACCCGGACATCGCCAATGCCCTCGCCACCGTCGGGCTGGGCCTGATCCTGCTGCTGCTTCCGGTGGCGCTGTCGCTGCGCGGCTTCCAGGTCCACTTCATGGGTGTCGCGCCCGACTGGTGGCCGGCGATGTGGCTCTGGCTCTTTTCCGAGATGCTCTTTGCGATCAGCACTGTCGGCGCGCGCCTTCGCCTGCTGAGCTGGCGCTTCTTCGCGATGATGACGCTGCGCTCCTCGCTCTCCCTGGCGGTGGGTGCGGTGCTGGTCTGGTTCTTCGACATGGGCGCGCTGGGCGTGGCCATCGGCATTCTCGGCGCCCAGATCGGCTGCGCGGTGCTTGCCAACGTCACGGACGCGGCCTGGCGCAATTTGCGGCCGCTGCAGGCGCGGGCGGCGGACCTGAAGGAAATCCTGCGCTACGGCGCGCCGCTGATCGTCAGTTCGGGGCTCGGCTATGCCAGTGCCGTGGCGGATCGCTACATCGTTTCCTCCATGCTGGGGAAGGCGGCGGTCGGCCAGTATTCGGTCTCCGTGGACCTCATGCAGAAGACCGTGATCTTCCTGATGCTGGCGGTCAACCTCTCGGCCTATCCGGCCATCGTCCGCGCGTTCGAGAACGAGGGACGCGAGGCGGGCGAGAAGATCCTGGCGGAGAACTTCATCGTCTACCTGATGATCGGCGCCCCGGCCGCGGCCGTGCTGGCGGCACTTTCGCCGGGGGTGGCGCATCTTTTCGTCGGTCCCTCGTTCCGCGACACCGTGGCCATGCTGCTGCCTTATGTGGCGATCGCCGCCATCCTCAAGGCGCTGACCACGTTCCACCTCTCGGTGGCACTGCAACTGGTCAAGAAGACGCGGCTGCTGATCATCTCGCCGGCGGTCAACCTGGCATTGCTGGTTCCCAGCGGCATCATAGGGGTGAAGCTGGCGGGCCTCACCGGCATGGCGATCGGCATAGCGGTTTCGCAGATCGGCAGTTTCGCGCTGTTCTACGCGGTGGTGAGCCGCCATGTTCGCACACCGCTGCTGACGCGCGCCTCCGCCTTCGTGGTCGTGCTCTCGCTGGCGCTCGGCGCTGCACTGGTGCCGCTGCGCGGCTTCAGCGAGCCGGTCGCCTGCCTGACCCTGCTCGGCGCGGCGGGTGCCTTCTATTGCCTGGTGGTCTGGCGCGGGCACGGCTGGATCATGCGCAACAGCCAGGGCTGGAGCGCGGCATGAGTGTCGGCGCGCTCCCTTACGGCCCGCGCCCCGCAAGGAAGCGGAGCCAGAACTTCGCCGCCCTGCTGACCACGCTGACCGGCGCGGCGGTGCTGCTCATCATGGCGCGCGAAGTCTTCGGCGGCGCGGCGCGCTACTATTTCGACCGCTTCGGCCTGGGGCCGCTCTGGTTCATTCCCGATCTTGCCGTGATCGCGGTGGTGCTGGCACGCCTGCTGCTGGCGGCCGTGACGCTGCGGCTGCCGACGCCGCTGATCTGGCTCTTCGCGGCGACGGCGGTGCAGATGGCTGTCGGCATCGTGGTCTACCAGAATGCCGTGGCCGTGTTCTCCGGCTTCAAGCTGCTCTGCCCGCTGATCGCGGTGCTCATGCTGCCCCCCACGTATCTCAACGCCAAAGTCTGGCGCTGGGCCTGCATGGCGCTGTTGGTGGTGGGGATCGCCGGCGTGGCGATAGACACCCGCGCGACGATGCCCTGGACCGGCTACTCGGTCTCGCAATTCGGCGTCGAGCGCGAGGCCGGGCGCGAATGGTGGATCCACGGGCAGGAGCGCATCGCCGGGCTGGGTGCGGCGAGCAGCGCCTCGGCCAGCATCCTGCTGCTGCTGGCGCTGATCGTGCTGCGCCAGGCCCGCACCTGGCATGTGCGCCTGCTGATCTACGTGGCGACGCTCTGGGCGCTCAACGTCACGACCTCGCGCACCAACCTGATCGCGCTGGCCGTGGCCATGGTGATAGACTTCTGGCCCTGGCGCTGGTTCCAGGGGCTTGGACCGGGCCGCATGGCGCTGGGCGCCCTGCTTTCGGTCTGTTTCTTCCTGCCGGCTCTGGCCGGGCTCTGGTTCCTCGCCATCGACGGCGTGGGAGAGATCTCGGTGGGCATGAGCAGCATGGTCGTGCGTGTTCACGTCACCTGGCCGGGGATCTGGGACATGATCGTCGATGGCGGCCCGGCGACGGCCCTGCTGGGCCACGGTTTCGGATCGGTGGGGCCATCGGCGTTCTACACGGGCGTCTATGTCTCGCCGTTCAGCGCGGTGGACAACCTGTTCCTCTACATCTTCTACCAGTTCGGCCTGTTCGGCGTGCTGATGGGCGTGGAACTGATCCGCCGCCTGGTACGGGTGCCGCGGCCGGACCGGCACATCGGCTTCGTGATCGCCATCCTCTCCGCCACGATCAACTGCCAGGGTGCAGCGCCGCTCGTGCTGATCGGCCTTGCCGCCTCGCTCGGCGCCTATCCGGCGCTGGCGAGCGGCGCGCGCGGCCGGATGCAGAAAGCGATCCGTGCGCTGCCCCGCCCCGCTCCCAATCCTTACCGCACCCCCCGACGAGACCCCGAAAACCGCCACTGGGCGCGGGGCCCCTGGACGCCGGGAACGTCATGACCATGCACCGAGGACCCCATGCGCATTAAGGGCCTGGACGCCGCACGCGGCGTCGCCATCCTCTTCGTCGTGTTCGGCCATGTCTGGCGCGGACTGGACGGGCAGGGCCTGGTCGATCCAAACCTGTTCCAGACCATCGACCGCACCGTCTACTTGTTCCACATGCCGGTGTTCTTCCTGATTTCCGGCATGCTGTTCAAGGCGCCGGAGAGGCTGGGCGGCGGCGCGCTACGGAACGGGCTGTCGCGGATCTCGATCAACCTGCTCTGGCCGATGTGCCTCTGGGCCTGGGTGGAAGGCTGCGTCCATCTCGTCACCGGAGCGGGCAACAAGGGGCGCATCTCGCCCTTCGAAGTGCTGACTTATCCGTTCCCGCCCAAGAGCGTGTTCTGGTTCCTGCTCGCGCTGTTCCTGTTCCAGGCGGTGGCCATGGTGCTGCGGGGAAGGGCCGCGGCGGCCGCGATCGCGGCGGCCTGCCTGGCCGCCGTCGTGGTGCTGCAGCCGCAGGGCCTGACCGGGCAGATCCTCCAGCACGCCCCCTTCTTCTTCGTGGGCCTGCTGGCGGGCACGCGCTGGCTGGAGAGGGGCCTGCCGCTCGTGCCCTGCCTCGCAGCCTTCCTCGCGGCCGAGGCGGCGGCCTTCATGCTCGCCGTCTCGCCCTTCGACACGGTGCCCGCCTATCTGTGCGGCGGCGCGGCCTGCGTCGCTTTCCTCGGCCTCTGCCTGAACGGCGGAGCGCTGCTGGACAAGCTGGGCGCCCGGAAGCTTGGCGAGCGCACCATGCCGATCTACCTCACGCACATCATCTTCGCTGCCGGCATGCGCGTGGTGCTGACGCGGCTGGGGCTCGGCAATGTCGCCGTGGTCGTGCTGGTATCGACGGCGGCGGGCGTGCTGCTGCCGCTGGTCCTGTTCGACCTGTCGCGCCGCTGCGGCCTTGCCGGCGTGCTGGGCTTCGAGCCGCTGCGAAAACGCCGGGGCCAGGAAGAACCTTGCGTCCAAGCGTCTGCCCGGCCCGAGTTCGCCGATGGCCCTTCCGTTGGAAGCGGGGCCTGATACCGGACGAGCAGGCCCGGTCCCGGCAAAGGCGGCCATGAAAAAAGGGGCCGCGTCAGTGACGCAGCCCCCCGTTTCCTGCAAGGTTCGGCCGCTCAGACCTGGTAGTAGTCCCGGTACCAATCCACGAACTTCGCCACGCCTTCGGTAACCGAAGTGGTGGGGCGGTAGCCCGTCAGTTCCTGCAGCAGCGAGGCGTCGGCCCAGGTTGCGGGCACGTCGCCCGGCTGCATCGGCATCATGTTGATCTCGGCCTTCACGCCCGTCGCCGTTTCGATGGCGCGCACGAAGTCCATGAGCTGCACCGAATCCGAATTGCCGATGTTCACGGCACGCCAGGGCGCGACCGGCGAAAGACTATCGTGCCCGACGATGTCCTCGGCGCTTTCCGGGCGTACCGGCGCGCTGTCGATGAGGAGACGGATGCCCTGGACGAGATCTTCGACATACGTGAAGTCCCGCTTCATATCGCCATGGTTGTAGACGTCGATCGGCTTGCCGGCGAGGATGTTCTTGGTGAACTTGAACAACGCCATGTCCGGGCGGCCCCACGGCCCGTAGACCGTGAAGAAGCGGAACATCGTGATCGGCAGATCGTAGAGATGCGCATAGGAATGCGCCATCGCTTCATTGGCCTTCTTCGTCGCCGCGTAGAACGACATCTGCGTATCGACCTTGTGAGTCTCCGCATAAGGCATCTCGGTATTGGCGCCGTAGACCGAGGAGGTCGATGCCATCAGCATGTGCTGCGGCGGATAGGCCCGCGCGGCTTCCAGCATCTCGAACACGCCGATCAGGTTCGCCTCCACATAGGCGCGCGGATTGTCGATCGAATAGCGCACGCCCGCCTGGGCCGCGAGATTGACCACGATCTCGGGCCGTTCATCGGCGAAGATCTGCATCAGCCGCTCGGGGTCTTCGAGCTTGCCCTTGATGAAGTGGAAATGCTCGGACTGGCTGAGCATCGCCACCCGCCGCTCCTTCAGCGCGACTTCGTAATAATCGTTCAGGCTGTCCAGGCCGATCACCCGGAAACCGTCATCCAGCAGTCTGCGGCAAAGGTAGTACCCAATAAAACCCGCGGCACCCGTAATCAAAGCCGTACGGGGGGCAGCCTTGCCGACGACGTCATCAGTCATGCTAAAGTCCAGATTTTGTGGAGATGTCCGTACTTTCTGAAGGCCCGAGACGCACTTGGCAAGTCGCCCGAAAGGGCAGGCGTCCGACTGAGGGAACGGGTGGCCGACAGTTTTACGAGCGGTTGTTCTCAGTCGAGCGGATTTGGGCAAAGAGGCGCGTTCGGCGATCCCATCCTACAAATTCGATTGCAGGAGGTGGGCGCGGAACGACAATCGATTTTGCAGCGCGGCAAAGCGCGCATTCGGTGCGCCATTCAGAAGCCGAGGTTGACCTGCACTGGGGGCCGCACGTCCCGCATCGGTACCGGAAATTGGTAAATCGTGCTGAAACTATTATTCTTCTTCAACGAGATGACTGCAAGATGAACAAACCCGGCGGCAAGGCTAGGGCGCCGTCACCGCCGCGAATCGATTCGCTTGTCGAGATCCGGAACAGTGCTTGGCGGTGCGTGCGACATGCCTCGTCGGGCTTCTTTTAGGTGCGCCGCAGCATGGCGGTTCGATCTCTCTCATCGTCAATTTGCGGACAAGAATGGATTCCGTCGCGTTACTGCACCCGATTATCCCATATTCTGCGCAGGCGCTTGAACAGGCTCGCGATCCTCGGCAGAGCACTCGTGCCCATCGGTAGCAGTTTCACCTACCGGGAGTTTCCGATATTCCCCGCATCGGAAGCCCCGGTTCAAGCGGCCGGGGCGCACTTGCCGAACCTGCCCCGTCCGGGGCGGTCAGAGGAGCAGAAATGAAGATCGCTGTTGCAGGCGTTGGCTATGTCGGTCTGTCGAATGCGCTGTTGCTGGCGCAGAACCACGAAGTCGTGGCCAAGGATGTCGTGGCCGCCAAGGTGGACATGATCAATGCCGGTCGCTCGCCGATCGTCGATGCCGAGTGCGAGGCTTTCCTCCGCCGCGACGACCTGAATCTGCGCGCCACGCTGGATGCCGCGGAAGCCTATCGCGGCGCCGACTACGTGATCATCGCCGCGCCCACCAATTATGACGAAGTGACCAACCGCTTCGACACCAGCCTGGTCGAAGCCGTCATCCGCGAGGTCATGGACCATGCGCCCGATGCGGTCATGGTGATCAAGTCCACCATCCCCGTGGGCTTCACCACCGCGACTTCCGAGGCGATGGGCACGCGCAACCTGATCTTCAGCCCCGAGTTCCTGCGCGAGGGCAGGGCGCTTCACGACAATCTCCATCCCAGTCGAATCGTTGTGGGGGAGCAGTCGGAGCGGGCAAAGGTCTTTGCGGAACTGCTGCTGGAAGGCGCGATCAAGAAGGATGTACCGGTCCTGTTCACGGACCCGTCCGAAGCCGAAGCCATCAAGCTATTTGCGAATACCTACCTCGCGATGCGCGTGGCCTATTTCAACGAGCTGGACAGCTATGCGCTTTCGCGCGGGCTGGAGGCGCGCCAGATCATCGAAGGCATCGGCCTCGATCCGCGCATCGGCTCGCACTACAACAACCCTTCGTTCGGTTACGGCGGATACTGCCTGCCGAAGGACACGAAGCAGTTGCTGGCCAATTACCACGATGTTCCGCAGACCATCATCGGTGCGATCGTGGAGGCGAACCGGACGCGCAAGGACTTCATTTCCGACATGGTCCTGTCGCGCAGGCCCAGGGTGGTGGGTTTCTACCGCCTGGTCATGAAAGCCGGTTCCGACAATTTCCGCCAAAGCTCGATCCAGGGGATCATGAAGCGCATCAAGGCCAAGGGCATCGAGACGGTGCTCTACGAGCCGAGCTATCCCGATGACAGCTTCTTCAACACCCCGGTCGAAGCCGATCTGGAGACGTTCAAGCGGCGCGCCGACGTGATCGTCACCAACCGGATCCTGCCCGAACTCGACGACGTGAGGGACAAGGTCTTCTCGCGCGATCTCTTCGGGTCCGACTAGCGCAAGGCCGGGTTTCGCCCGGCGGCGTCCCGCCCCATCCTCGAAGGACCACTTACGCCCATGAAACATAGTGTTCCTGTCGCCGAAGCACCCCTGACAGGGAGCCCGGCGCTGATCCGCGGCGAGCGCATCGCGCTCGTCCATGACTGGATTCCCCTGATTGCCGGGGCGGAGCGCGTGCTTCAGCAAATGGCGCACTGCACGCCGGGCAGCGACATCTTCACGCTGTTCAACTTCCTTCCCGAGGAAGTCACGCGGGAGTTCTTCGGCGCCGATCACAGGATACAGACGTCCGGTCTCAACGATCTGCCGCTGGTGGAGCAGTATTACCGCTTCCTTCTGCTGCAATCGACCCGTGCGATCGAGGCGTTCGACCTGACCGAGCACGATGTCGTGCTCAGTTCCTCTGCGGCCCTGGCCAAGGGCGTGATAACCGGCCCGGGTCAGTTGCACGTCAGTTACGTCCACAGTCCTGCCCGTTATGCCTGGGATCTTACTCACGAGTATATCGCCACGGTCGGCGGCACGCTCGGCGGGCTGAAGCGGGCGGTTGCGCGCGAGATGATGCATCGCTTCCGGCTCTGGGACATGCGCACCGCGCAGAGTGTGGACCATTACCTGGCAAATTCGCAGTTCATTGCCCGGCGCATCTGGAAGATCTACCGCCGCGAGGCGCAAGTGATCTATCCGCCCGTCAATACCGGCAACTTCGTGCCGGGTACGGCATCGCGCGGCGATCATTTCGTCACCGCTTCGCGCCTGGTGCCCTACAAGCGCGTCGAGATGATCGTGGAGGCCTTCAATCGCCGCCCGGACCTGCGCCTGAGAGTGATCGGCGACGGGCCGGACATGAAGAAGATCCGCCAGATCGCCGGCTCCAATATCGAGATCCTTGGGCACGTCCCATTCGAGCAGTTGATCGCCGAATTCCAGACGGCGCGGGCGCTGGTCTTCGCGGCGCTGGAGGATTTCGGCATCGTTCCGGTCGAGGCACAGGCCTGCGGAACCCCGGTCGTGTGCCTGGGCAAGGGCGGCACGGCCGAGACCGTGCGGCCCCTGGGCAGCAGCGGGGCGACGGGCGTGTGGTTCGAGGATCAGACGGTGGAAAGCCTGGTAGGCGCGATCGACATGTTCGTCGAGGGCGAGGGCGATATCCGCGCCGAAGATTGTATCGCCAATGCCGCCAGCTTCGGTGAGGAACGGTTTCGCCAGCAGTATTCGGACTGCGTCAATAGTCTCATTAGCTGATCGACTTTACAGGATCTGTCTTCGCCACCAGTCGACAGATCCCGGACGCGCGCAAATTTGAACCGGGAGCGGCCTTCGTGGCGGCTCCCGGTTTTTCGCATCTGCGCAGGCGGTCGACGTTAAGGCGCTGAAAAGCGCCGGCGACAGGTCGGACCTGGCGCTGCGAATCCACCGGATCGACAGGGAGCGAGGGGCTGCAATCGGTTTTACTGTCGACGCGATCCGGCGTCTTTCCGGCTACTGCGATGGAAAGGCTTGAAAGTGCGACGAGAGGGGCCGGATCGAGGGCAAATTCCCGGTTCGCAATTTGCCCTCCATTGTGCAGCGCGGTATGGTCGAAGAAGACGATTGACCTGTATAGCGCAGTTCCAGGAGGACTCATGACGCAGAGAGACGTGCAGCCCTTCGCCATCGCTGGCCGATTGCTGGCCGCTACTTCGCCTGGGAGCTGCAGTTAAGGGCCGGGCTCTTTCAGGACTGCGTGTGATGCGGTTCTTCTGAAATATCTCAGTATAAGTTCTGTCATTGTAATTCTTACCAGTCGAGTTGTTGATAGTAACGTCAGCCGGGTCGCAGACCGATGCCGACGGAATGCTCCATGGAAGCCCTTTCGATTGGGCGAGACTTGCGAAAGCAGACATTTTCGCATCCCGATCTGCAATCATAAGGAAGAAGCTCTGTCTGGGTCGTTAGCTGAGAAACGCACGGTCTTCGTGCCGAAAGCCCGTCCGGGAAGCCGCACGGTGCAGGCCGGAATCCTCGTTCTTGTCGGACTGCTGTTCGGCGGCGGCGGGTCCGGCGCGGGCCTGGCCAACCTGGTCGTCCAGCTTGCAGGCCTGGCGATCCTGGCCATCAACGGTCCGGCCGTGGCCGCTTTCTTCCGCACTGCTCCGCGCGGGCTCGTGGTGCTGGTGGCGCTGACGCTGCTTCTGCCGCTGCTTCAGCTGGTGCCGCTGCCGCCCGCGATCTGGCAGGCGCTGCCGGGCCGGGAATTCGTGGGGCAATCGCTCGACCTTACCGGCGGCAGCGATGTCTGGATGCCGTTCTCGCTCGACCCCAATCGCACGGCCATTGCTTTCTTCGCGCTCTTGCCGGCGCTCGCGATCCTCGTCCTCGCCTGGCAACTGGGGCGCGAAGACAAGCGCCAGTTGCTCATGCTGGTGGTCGCTTGCGGGCTGATCGTCGTGCTGCTCGGCGCCCAGCAACTGGCGACCGGCAATCGCCACCTCGTCTTCTACGCCGAGACCATCGGCTCGCCCGATCTCCAAGGCACTTTCGCCAACCGCAACACCGGCGGGCTCATGCTCGACATCGCATTGGTGGCGCTGGTGGCGGTGTTCCCGCTGCGGCAGATCCGCGCGATCTGGACGCTGGGCGGCATGGCGACCGCGGTGCTGCTGATCGTGGGCGTCGTGCTCACCCGCTCGCGCACGAGCATGCTGCTTCTGCTGGTGCCCGCCGCGCTGGCCGCCTGGCGCTGGGTGCGCTGGCGCCGGCCGACCCTGACCCGGCGAACCGCGATCGCGGTGGGCGCCGTGGTGCTGGTCCTGGCAGGTGCAGCCAGCCTGCTGGCGAACAACCAGCGCGTGCAGAGCGCGTTCGGACGCTTCGACGCGGTGGAGGACGAACAGCGCCCGCTGATCTGGAAGGACACCGTGGCCGCATCGCGCCGTTACTGGCCGGTCGGCAGCGGGATCGGCTCCTTCGACGATGTGTTCCAGGCCGACGAGGCCCTGGAAAACCTCAGCTATGGCCGCGCCCAGCGTGCGCATGACGACTTCCTGGAGGCCACGCTGGAATCCGGCCTGGTGGGCATTGCGCTGGTGCTGGGCTGGGCCTTCGTGCTCGGACGGCTCGGCGTGGCGGCGCTGCGCCGTGGCGGCATCGGGCTGGCAGGCGTGGGCACCTTCGCGCTGGTCGCGCTTCAGTCGATCACCGACTATCCGCTGCGCAGCCAGACCCTGCTCTGCCTTTTCGCGCTGATGGCCGCGCTGCTGATCGGCGCGGAGCGGGACGAGGCCGAAAGTCGCCGCGGCGCGCCTGAACAGGGGGGTAAGAAGGGCGCCAGAAGCCGGCCGGCCGGCAGGTCTGGAAGCAGGGGCACAGGCGGGCGTGGGGGCCGGTCCGGGCAGGAGGACGGCTTGACCGCCTTCGCCCCTTCAGAACGGGTTTCCTGAACCTATGAACGAACTTCGGGTCAATAACCGCTCGCGTGGAAACAATAGGATGGCGGGACATATCTTGAACGATGCTTTTCTCGATCGGGTCGGTCTCGAAGGCCCCTCTCACGGATTTCCCCAAGGGGCTTCCCATGGCGAGCTTTACGGCGAGGAATCCGGGCCGGACCTGACCGCGCTGCTCAAGACCATCATGGGGATGGTCCGCCGCAACATCGCGCTGATCGCGGCCATCGTGGCGGCAACGCTGGTGCTGGGCGTGATCGTCACGCTGCTGATCGCGCCGCGCTACAGCGCAGGCGTGCGCGTGCTGATCGAGGACCAGGCCGACCAGATCATCGAGGGCAGCGAGCTTCAGAAGGTCACCAACGTCCAGGACGCCGAGCGCTTCCTGCAGACCCAGCTCGGCATCATCCAGAGCCGCTCGCTGGCCGAAAGCGTGGTCGAAAGCGGCCGGCTCGACCGTGATCCCGCCTTCTACGAAGCGATGGGCACCGACATGCCGACGCAGGAAGACGTGCTGAAATCGGGCGGGACCAAGAAGCTGGACCAGCTTCGCAAGGAAAGCGCCATCGATTCGCTGCTCGGCAGCCTGACCGTGACGCTGCCGCCCGACAGCCGGATCGTCAGCATCAGCGTCAGCAGCCGCAGCCCCGGTTATTCCGCCAAGCTGGCGCAGCTCTATGGCGAGCGCTACATGGAGCGGAACCTCAACCAGAAGTACGACAGTTCCTCCTACGCCCGGCGTTTCCTGGCCGACCAGCTGGACGAGGCACGCGCCAAGGTCACTCAGTCCGAGCGCGATCTCAACCAGTATGCCAGCGCCGCGGGCCTGATCCGCGTGACCAGCCAGGGGCAGGACGGCAACCAGGAATCGGTGCTTTCCGTCACCAACAACACGCTGGTCCAGCTCAACGATGCGGCGGCCAAGGCCACGGCGGACCGCATCGCCGCGCAGGATCGCTGGCTGACGCTGGCCAAGGCCGCGCCGCTGGCCATTCCCGAAGTCAACGCCAACCCGGCCGTCTCCACGCTCCTGGCCGAGAAGGCCAAGGTCGAGGCGGACCTTGCCGAGGAACGCACCCGCCACCTCGACGATTTCACCACGGTGAAGTCGAAGCAGGCGGAAATCGCCGAATACGAGAGCCGCATCGGCGCCATCTCGGATTCCATCAAGAAGTCGGCCTATCTCGAATACAAGTCGTCGCAGGAGCGCGAGAAGTCGTTCTCCGGCCAGGTCGAATCG
The DNA here is from genome assembly GCF_004368805.1 of Novosphingobium sp. PhB55. Classification (NCBI taxonomy): domain Bacteria; kingdom Pseudomonadati; phylum Pseudomonadota; class Alphaproteobacteria; order Sphingomonadales; family Sphingomonadaceae; genus Novosphingobium; species Novosphingobium sp. PhB55. Next base: position 339,039 of record NZ_SODQ01000003.1, read on the forward strand.
CTGCGCGGCGAAGCGCTCAAGGAGCAGGACCGCGGCGTTCAGCTGGCCGTGCTGAAGCGCATCGCAGATACCAACAAGACGCTCTACGACACCCTGCTCTCGCGCTACAATCAGCTCAACGCCACGGCCGGGGCCTCGTCCAATAACCTGACGCTGGTCGACGGCGCGGAAGTGCCGGCCAAGCCCTACTCGCCGCGTCTGCTGGTCAATATCGTTGCCTCGCTGGTGCTGGGCCTGGTGCTGGCCGCCGGTGCGGTGCTGCTGCGCGAGATCTTCGACGATGCGATCCGCTCGCCCGAGGATGTCGAGCGCAAGCTGGGCATGCCGCTGCTGGGCCTGATCCCGCTGGAGAAGGGGGGCGATGTCGCCAGCCACTTCGACGACCGCCGCTCGCGGGTGAGCGAGGCCTATCGCTCGCTGGTCACCAACTTGCGCTATTCCACCGCGACCGGCCTGCCGGAAGTGCTCATGGTCACCAGTTCGCGCGAATCCGAGGGCAAGTCCACGACCGCCCGCGCGGTGGCGCACGACATCGCCGTGCTCGGCAAGCGGGTGCTGCTGGTGGACGCCGACTTGCGGCGCCCGACGCTGCACAACTTCATGAGCGACCGGAAGGCCACGGGCCTGACCGACGTGCTGACCGGCGAAAAGACCTTCGATGCGGCCCTGCAGCCCACCGAGGTCGCCAGCCTCAGCTACATGTCGGCACTGCCCGCGCCGCCGGATCCCGCGCTGATCCTCTCGGGCGAGGGGCTGCCGCACTTCATGGAGGAGGCGCGCCGCAAGTTCGACGTGGTGGTGATCGACTCCCCGCCGCTGCTGGGCCTCTCCGATGCGGCGCTGCTGGCCAACCATGCGGACGGCGTGCTGTTCATGGTCGATGCCTCCAGCTTCCATCGCGGCGCGGTGAAATCCGCGCTGCGCCGCCTGGCCCTGATCAAGGCCAACATGCTGGGCGTGGTGCTCAACCGCTTCGACCCCAAGGTGGGCGGAGAGGACTACAACTACTATGCCGCGAGCTACTACAGCTACGGCGAAAAGGACTGACGCGAGATGACCTCGCTGATCGGTCGCACGGCGTGGATCGCCATCCTGGCCCTGGCCGCCATCGTGGCGGTGGGCGTGGAGATGGACCGGGAAGGGCGGCGCAATTTCGCCGTGGCCCAGCTTGTAGCCCGCTTCGTGCCGGCCTCGCTCCAGTCTTCCTCGCTGGAATCGCTGGCTCACGAGGCTTACGATAGCGGCGATGCGGCAAGGGGTGTGGCACTGTCGCAAGCCTTCGTGCGCCGCCGTCCGGTTCCTTCGGAAGGGCTGGCGCTGCTCGCTTACGGGCAGCTTCAAAAGGGTGAGCAGGACGCCGCGCTGCGTTCGGTGGTCCTGGCGGGGGATCGGGGCTGGCGCGACCGCTTCACGCAGGAGACGCTGGTGATGCTGGCGCTCCAGGCCGAGGAATGGAGCATCGCCGCCCAGCGCACCGTGGCGCTCTGGCGGATCGGGCTCAACGACGATCGCCTCAAGGACATGACCGCCGACCTGCTTTCGCGCCCTCAGGGGGTGGATGCCTTCGCCGCACAGGTGGGCCAGGAGAAGTACTGGGCCAACGCCTTCCTGCCCTGGGCCGGTACCGCGATCAGGCCCGAGGCGCTGAAAACGGTGGCCTCCACCATGGCCCGCAAGGGTGCCAGGGTGGACTGCGCCGCGCTTTCCCCGCGCACGCTGATGCTGGTCCGCTCCGGCCGCGCCGAAGCGGCGTCGATCCTGTGGCAGAACCTCTGCGCGAATGGACACTTCACACGGGCCGCCGATTTCGCCTTCCGCGAAGACCTGGGAGACGGCGCGCCGATCGGACCGTTCGACTGGCAATATCCCGAGGAATCCGGGCTGGATCGCAGCTTCACCGGCAGCAAGGCGGGCACCGTCCTGCATTACCGCAACCGCGAGCCGCTGCGCAGCGTGATCGCCAAGCGCAATGCGCTGCTGGCACCGGGCAACTACCGCGCCCGGATGGACGGGGCTGCTCATGCGGAAGCGGGCTTCCGGCCCATCGTCCTCCAGATCGTCTGCTATGCCGAGGATGGCACGGCGCGGCGTCTCGGCGATGCGGAAATGACCTCAGGCTCTACCGATTTCTTCATTCCGGACACGTTCTGCGCGAGCCAGGAACTCGTGATCCTCTCCGGCCGGGGCGAAGGCGAGATCGGCAGGCTGGAGATCGACCCGGCCTAGAGCGCCTTTTCGATGTGATGGTCCCGGCCCGGCGTCTTGCCAGGTTTTCCGCTTCGGAAAGGAACGACCCTGATGGGGCGAAACCGCCAAGTCGAGAGAGAATTCGGTTAAGTACCTGCCCGAATGGCTGACTTGCCGACCGGGCGGGGGACAAGGATAACTTCCCCAAAGTTCATAAGGAAATGGAAGCGCCATGAAGATTGCGATGGTAGGTTCGGGCTACGTCGGCCTTGTCTCGGGTGCCTGTTTTGCCGATTTCGGCCATGAAGTGGTCTGCATCGACAAGGACGAGACCAAGATCCAGCGGCTGCTCCACGGCATGATGCCGATCTACGAGCCGGGCCTTGCCGAGCTGGTGGAATCCAATGTGGCCGCCAAGCGCCTTTCGTTCACCACCGACCTGGCCGAAGGCATTGCCGGCGCGCAGGCGATCTTCATCGCCGTGGGCACGCCTTCGCGGCGCGGTGACGGCCATGCCGACCTCTCCTACGTCTACGCCGTGGCGCAGGAAGTGGGCGAGCACCTTTCCGGCGATGCCGTGATCGTCACCAAGTCGACCGTGCCGGTGGGCACTGGCGACGAAGTGGAACGCATCATCCGCGCATGCAATCCGCCGCACCGCGTTGCCGTGGTCTCCAACCCCGAATTCCTGCGCGAAGGCGCTGCCATCGGCGACTTCAAGCGGCCCGACCGCATCGTCATCGGCGCCGAGGACGATTTCGGCCGCGATGTCATGCGCGAGGTCTACCGCCCGCTGTTCCTCAACGAATCGCCGATCCTTTTCGTCAGCCGCCGCTCGTCGGAACTGACCAAATATGCCGCCAACGCCTTCCTGGCCGTGAAGATCACTTTCATCAACGAGATGGCCGATCTTTGCGAGAAAGTGGGCGGCAACGTGCAGGACGTGGCGCGGGGCATCGGCCTCGACAACCGCATCGGCGGCAAGTTCCTCCATGCCGGACCCGGCTATGGCGGCTCCTGCTTCCCCAAGGATACCCTGGCCCTGCTCAAGACGGCGGAGGACTACGACAGCCCGGTCCGCATCGTCGAGGCGGTGGTCAAGGTCAACGATGCCCGCAAGCGCGCCATGGGCCGCAAGGTGGTGGATGCCCTGGGCGGCGTGGACGAAGCGCGCGGCAAGCGCGTGGCCATGCTCGGCCTGACCTTCAAGCCCAATACCGACGACATGCGCGATTCGCCGTCGATCGCCATTGCCCAGACGCTGGCCGATGCCGGGGTGACCGTGGCCGCCTACGATCCCGAAGGCATGGAGCAGGCCCGCCCGCTGATGCCCGAAGTGGAGATGAAGGAAGATCCCTACGCCGCGATCGAAGGCGCCGACGCCGTCGTCCTGGTGACCGAATGGGACGCTTTCCGCGCGCTCGACCTTGTCCGCATCAAGGCCATCGCCAAGGCGCCGGTGCTGGTCGACTTGCGCAATGTCTACAAGCCCGAGCATGTCCAGGAAGCGGGCTTCACCTACCTCTCGGTAGGACGCGGCACGCGTCCCAAGGAAAAGATCCGGAACGACGGGGAACAGGCACCCAGCCCCGTGCCGGCCTGATGCGTTTCGCCTGAGTTGCCACCGGCCGAACCCGGATCCGAGCCAGTCTCGGGTCCGGGCCAGGTTCGGGCCCGATGTCTGTCATCCGGGCCGGCATCCTTTCGGCAGAGCACATCCCTTGCCATTGGACAGCCTCCGGCGCGGGCCATGGACCATGTTCTTCAAGGCGTCGTGATGCCTTGCACCATGCGGAATCTGTCGTCGTTCGAAGGGGAACCAGTCCGATGTCGCTCGTCAGGATATCCATGCCCATGCTGGCGCTGGTTCTTGCCCTTTCGGCACAAGCGGCCGGGGCGCAAGCGCCGCAAGGCCTGGCCGATCTCGTCGGTGCCCGCGCCGCGGGCGGCGAAACAGAGCTGCGCGCCCGCGGCTACGAACGCGTCAAGGCCGAGAAAAGCGACGACCGCAGCTACACTTACTGGTGGAGCGCTTCCCGGTCGCAGTGCCTTTCGGTCGCGACGAGGGAGGGGCGTTACGATTCGATCGTTGCCACCCCGGCGCCGGACTGCGGACGCAGCGCCCGCAGCGGGAATGACCGCGACCGCTCGGCCTATTACCCCGATATCGGCTACAACGCCGCCCCCTCATCGCAGCGCCAATCGCCCAGCTACGTCCAGGACCGCGACCGCTATCAGGTGGAGGGCCAGAACGTGGACCTCGGGCTGGTCTGCTTCGGGGACGGCACCCGTCCCGGCATGGCCACGAGCTACGGCTGGACGTGGAACAGCCGCACCGAGCGATACGACTACGGCAATCGCACGGAGATGACGGGGCAGCAGTTCGACGCATCGCTGATGGTGCAGCTCTGGTCCGGCGGTGGGCGCATCCGCCTGCCGAAGAAGCTGGTCCCGCCGATCAACAGCCGGGGGCAGGACGGCTGGTGGGACCTCTACGATGTGGAGCAGGGGCCGGACATGATCCGCGCCAGGTATCGGCTCAACGGACTGAACAAGCCCCAGGTCACCATCGACCGCCGCAGCGGCCGGATCAGCGTGCAGGGCACCGCGCCTTATGCTTTCAGCGGCATCTGCGATCTGGTGGATGGCAGTGATCACCGCCGCTTCTGAAGCCCTGCGGTAATTCCGGGAGGGTTTGGCGCGGCGATGAATCGCGCCGATCCTGGCGGCTCTCAGTCTTGGCGGCGTCTCGTCCGCCCCATCAGATCAGGGCGAAGTGCTGCACGATCTGCCGGTCCAGCGGCTCGGCGAAGCGGACGGAAAGGCTGCGCGAATCGCGCCGCGTGGCCGTGGCCGCGAACGGGCCTATGGCGCCGATCCAGAGCGTGAGATCGCCCTCGATGCTGGCGGCCGGGGCATCGGTCTCCACGGCGCAGCCAAGGCTGGCGAGATCGGAAATGCGCACCGCGGTGGAACCGCCAGCGCTGACGCACTCGCCATAGAGAGTCGTATTCATATTCATTCTAGTGCCTGTTCTTCTTGGGTCCGGTTTCCCGGATCCCTTTCTGGTCATCCTGCAGCCCGCGGCTTTGCCGCGTGACCTTGCGGAGTCGCCTCCGCATTTCCCTTTCTAGCGAGTTTAGAGGTCAGATTGGTGGCAGGCGAGTTACGTTTCGCAAATGACAGGCGATTTCATGATGGACGACCGTTCTTCCGGGTCGAACTGAAACGTCAGGCCACTTCGTCCTGCCTGGTCGTGCTGGTCCGCTGCGGGGGCTTGCCTTCCAGCGCTTTCACGAAGTCCTCGCGCCAGCGCTGGACGTCATTGTCGCGCACGGAAGCGAGCAGCTTGGCGTGGCGCTTGCGGCGTTCGGCCAGCGGCATGTCGAGCGCCTTGCGAATTGTTTCCGCAACGTGCTCGATCGAGTGGGGATTGACCTGGAGTGCGTCCTTCAGCTGATGCGCGGCGCCCGCGAACTGCGAAAGGATGAGCACGCCGGGGTTCTCGGGATCCTGCGCCGCGATATATTCCTTGGCGACGAGGTTCATCCCGTCGCGCAGGGGCGTGACGAGGCCGATGTCCGCCGCGCGGTAGAACCCGGCGAGCTGGTCGCGCGGATAGCCGCGATTGACGTAGCGGATCGGGACGAAGGCGACATCGGCATAAGCGCCGTTGATGTGCCCGGTCTTGCGCTCCAGGTCCTCGCGGATCTGCTGATAGCTGGCGACGTCCCCGCGCGAAGGGGGCGCGATCTGGAGCAGCACGGCCTTGCCGGCATCGTCCGGGTTGTCGGCCAGGAAACGACCGAAAGCCTCGAAGCGCTCGCCAAGGCCCTTCGAATAGTCGAGTCGGTCGACGCCGATCAGGATCTTGCGGCCGCGCACGCTGGACTTCAGCCGGTCATGCGCTTCCTTGGCCCCCGGGCCGGCGGCGGATTCGGTGAATTCCGCGAAGTCGATGCCGATCGGGAAGGCGCGGGCGATGATCTTGCGGCCCTGGTACTCGACGGAATTGTCGAGATTGACCTTCAGGCCCATTTCCTTCTGCACATAGTGCAGGAAGCTTTCCAGCCATTCGGTGTTCTGGAAACCGATCACGTCGTATTCCAGCATCGAGGCCACGAGGCGTTCGTGGAACGGCAGCGAGACCAGCAGGCGCGTGGGCGGCCAAGGCGTGTGGAGGAACAGGCCCATGCGGTTCTTCACGCCCTTTTCGCGCAGCTGCGAGCCGAGCGGGAGCAAGTGATAGTCGTGGACCCAGACCAGGTCCTCGTTCTCGATCAGCGGCAGCACCGAATCGGCGAAGCGGGCATTCACCCGTTCATAGCCTTCGCCGAAATTGCGGTCGTATTCGGTCAGGTCGATGCGGTAGTGGAACAAGGGCCAGAGCGTGCGATTGGCATAACCGTTGTAGTATTCCTCGATATCCTGCGGTTCGAGGTCGATCGTGGCAGTGGTGATGCCGTCGTTGCGCTGCATGTCGAGGTGGCCGGTGAAGTCCTCGGTCTCCTGCCCGGACCAGCCGAACCATATGCCGCCATGTTCGCGAAGTGCGGAGTTGAGCGCCACCGCGAGCCCTCCCTGCGCCCCGGCGGCCCCAGCCGCCTTGGGAACCGAGACCCGGTTCGAGATGACGATCAGTCTACCCATTTACATTCCCCTGTGACGCGTCCGCGAGCACAGAGCGGACGCGTTTTGCGGGACCGGCGAGCATTCCGCGAAATTCGCCTGAGGCAAATCTCGAAACGGACTCAGCGCCAGTCCCGCCAAGACCGGGACAGTTGCCCGGCACAATTGATGATACCTACTAGCGAATAGGTCTGCGGAAAGTTCCCCCACAGCTCGCCGGTCTCGAAATCCATGTCCTCGGAAAGCAGGCCGGAGCGGGTGCGGTGATTGAGCATGGCCTCGAACAGGCGGCGCGCCTCTTCGTCCTGGCCGCTGCGGTGCAGCGCCTCGATCAGCCAGAAGGTGCAGATGTTGAAGGCGGTTTCGGGCAGGCCGAAGTCGTCCTCGCTATCGTAGCGCAGCATGTGTTCGCCGCGGCGCAGGGCCTTCTGCACCGCCTGGAGCGTGGCCTGGAACCGCGGATCGTCGGCATCGACGTAGCGCAGCTCGACCATCTGCAGCAGGCTGGCGTCGAGCTGGGATCCGCCGAAGCTGGCGGCATAGTGGCCCCCGGCACCGCCATCGTCGAAGTCGGCGCCCTCGACCGCGTGCCAGGCATGTTCGTCGATGTTCTTGCGCACGGTGGCCGCACGCTCGCGCCAGATCGCGGCGCGGTCGTGCAGTTCCAGGAACTCGGCGGCATTGGCCAGGCGGTCGCAGGCGGCCCAGCTCATGACGCTGCTATAAGTATGCACGGCCGTGCGGGTGCGCAGTTCCCAAAGTCCGGCGTCGGGCTGGTCGTGAGTCTTCCAGGCCATTTCGCCCACTTGTTCCAGGCTGGCGAAATCCTCGTGCGTGGCGATGCGCAGCAGGCGCTGGTCGGAAAACGCCTGGATCGCGGGCAGGACGATCTGCCCGTAGCAGTCGTTCTGGACCTGGTAATAAGCCGCATTGCCGATGCGCACCGGACCCATGCCGCGGTAGCCTGCCAGGTCCGGCGCTTCCCATTCGATGATCTCGCGTCCGCCGCTCACCGCATAGAGCGGCTGGATCGCGCCGCCCTCGGCATCGTCGATGATGTTGCGCAAGTAGGAGAGGTATTTCTCCAGCACGTCCAGCGCGCCCAGGTGGTTGAGGGCCTGGACCGTGTAATAGGCGTCGCGGATCCAGCAATAGCGGTAGTCCCAGTTGCGCTGGCTGCCCGGCGCTTCGGGAATCGAGGTGGTGAGCGCGGCGACGATCGCGCCGGTCTCCTCGTGCTGGCAGAGCTTGAGCGTGATCGCGGCGCGGATCACCGCGTCCTGCCAGTCCAGCGGGGTGGCCAGCCCGCGCACCCAGAGCCGCCAGTAGTCGCCGGTGTGGCGCAGCATCGATTCCAGCTCGTGCTCGATATCGCCGGTGAAGGGCTCGTCCGGGCCGAGGAAGAAGTGCTGGGTGGTTTCGAGCCGGTAGTAACGCTCGTCCAAGACGTAGCCCACCGGGGCATTGGTGGTGAGCCGCAGGGTGTTGCGCTCCACCAGGTAGCGGATGTGGTTGGAGCCGCGCGTGACGGGCGCGAGCTGCGCGCCGTAGCCGCTCATCGGCGTCAGCACCGTGCGGATGCGCGGCGAACCGCTGACCGGGCGAACGATGCGCGCATAGGCGACAGGGCGATAGGTCCGGCTCGAGCGTTCGAACCGAGGGCAGAAGTCGATGACTTCCACCACCCCGCCGCCCGCGTCTTCCAGCCGGGTGATCAGGATCGGCGTGTTGCGCGAATAGCGCTGGGTGACCGAGACCTGGTTTTCCAGCTCGAAGCGCCAGGTGCCCGCGTCCTGCCCTTCCGCGCCGCGGAGCAAGGCGCAGAACGTGGGGTCTCCATCGACCCGGGGAACGCAGCCCCAGACGAGGGCGCCGCTGGTGTCGATCAGGCCGGAGACCTGGCAATTGCCGATGGGCCAGAGTTCGAGCGAGCTCATGCCGGGCTGTTCTCCCTATTCGAATGTGAAGCGTGGTCTGGCGTGGCGCCCGCGAGCCAGTCGTGCACGGCGGGTACACCGTCCAGCCGCCAGCGGGCGAGAGTCCGGCGCATCGGCCCGACAAGAATTCCCGCGCCGCCGAGCCGGGTCACGGCCGCGAAAGCGTCCTCGTCGGTCACGTCATCGCCTGCGAAGAGCGGCCTGGCACCGGCGAACGGCGCCATTTGCATGAAACGATCGACCGCGCTGCCCTTGTCGGAACCGGGCATCGACAGTTCGATCACCTGCTTGCCGTGCTTCAGTTTCAGGCCGAACGCCTCGCCGGTCTCGGCCGCGCAGGCGAGCAGGGCGGGCATGGCTTCGGGCCGGCGGCGGTAATGGACGGCGATGCTGAACGGCTTCGGCTCCACCAGCAGGTCGCCGTTGGCCCGGGCAAAGTCCGAAAGGCGCTGCGCGACCACCGGGGGCAGGGGCTGGGCGAGCGGGACGACATCGCGGGTGCCCGCGGCCCGAAACTCGCCGCCATGCGATCCGGCGACCGCCACGTCGAGCGGCCCGAGCATGGCTTCCAGCGCATCGAGCGAACGCCCGGTCACGATCGCGAAGCGTCCGTCCAGGCGCTGCGACAGGCGCGCGATCCTTTTCGGCAGGTCGGGGGGGACGATCACCCCGTCAGGATGGTCGGCAATCTCGACGAGCGTGCCGTCGAAGTCGAGGAACAGCGCAATCGGTTCATCCGCGTCGAGGAGAGCGGAGACGACCTTGGCTTCCGTGTCGAAGGCTTCCGTGTCGAATTCCGGGCGAAATCCGGGCGTCAGAGGAGGAGGAGGCGGCAGATCGCGCGGAATTGCGCCATGTTCCGCCAGCGATGGACTTTCGCGTGGATCGGTCATTACGTTCAGTCTTGCACCTTCGAAAGAGGATGGCCACCCCTCTTGCGGCGAAACTTGCGCCGGATCGGCCGAATGTCGCAGTGCAACGAACGGTCGTCTCCAGGGTTCCAAACCGGCCCGAGAGCGCGTCCCAAAGACGGGCGAAATCAGGTGCATTTTGGCGCCAAGAGGCTGCGGTTCATGGAATTTTCCGCACAAGTCGCAGAAATTGTCATCGTATTGGCGCAGGAACACGATTTCCTTCTCCCGCCGTTGATGGCAGGGCGCTCTCACACGCAAATGCGAAAAGGCATGGAATGAAGCAGATCATCGCATTCGATCTCGACGGAACCCTGGCGCTGAGCAAGCAGCCGCTGACCGAAGAGATGGCGCAGCTCATGGCCGGACTGCTGGAAGTGGCGCAAGTCGCCGTGATTTCCGGTGGCGACTGGCCCCAGTTCGACAAGCAGGTGGCCAGCCGCCTGCCCGCCCATGCCGACCGTTCGCGGCTTTGGCTGATGCCGACCAGCGGCGCCAAGCTCTACGTCCACAAGGATGAGGCCTGGACCCCGGTCTACGCCGAACTGTTCACCGACGAACAGAAGCGCGAGATTCTGGAGGCTTTCGACGCCTCGCTCGCCGCCACCGGCTTCACCCCGGAAGAGACCTGGGGCGAACGGATCGAGGATCGCGGCAGCCAGATCACCTTCTCGGCGCTCGGCCAGCAGGCCCCGCTTGAAGCCAAGGAAGTCTGGGATCCCGACTTCGCCAAGCGCAAGGTGATCCAGGCCGACCTGGTGAAGCGCTTGCCCGGCGTTTCGGTGAATCTCGGCGGCGCCACTTCGGTGGACGTCACCCAGCCCGGTGTCGACAAGGCCTGGGGCCTCAAGCGCCTGGCCGAGCACAGCGGCGTGGCCGAGGCCGACATGCTGTTCATCGGTGATGCCATCTTCCCCGGCGGCAACGACTATCCGGCGAAGGCCATGGGCCTCGACACGATCTGCGTGCGCGATGCCGGCGATACCGCCAATGTGATCGCGGCGATCATCGCCTGCCAGAAGGCGGGCTGACGGCAACGCCTCCCGCGCGAACCGGCGGGTGCCTGCCTTCTACCTGACGCTGATCGCGGTCCTGCTCGCCGGCTTCGGCGCGCGGGACCAGGTCACGATCGCCGGTCTTGCCGCACGGCAGGGGCGGCGGCCGGGTGTCCTGCTGGTCGCCCTGCTGAGCGCGGTGCTCACCGCCGCCTTCGCTGCCTGGCTGGCGGGGCTGATGCTGGCGGAACTGCCGCCACCGGCGCGGGCCATATTCGCAGGCATGGCGCTCGGGCTGGCGGGACTGGAATCACTGGTCCTCGTGCCGCGCCGCCGCCCGGCCGAGCCGACCAATTCGCTGGGCGCGCTGCTGCTGGTGCTGCTCGCCAACCAGGCGACTGACGCGGCCCGCTTCCTGATCTTCGGCATGGGCGTGGGCATGGCGGCGCCGCTGGCTTCCGGTGCGGCGGGTGCCGTGGGCGGGGCCGTGCTGGCCGCAGCGGCCTGGGCTGGCCCTCATCTACTCGATCTTGCCGCCTTGCGCTGGGTCCGGCGGATCGTCGGGCTTGGCCTGCTTGCGGCGGCGCTGGTTCTGTTCCTGCGGGAATTTTCGATACTCTGATCGGAAATTGATCGTGAACCGGGGGTTCAATTCCGCGTTCACAAATCTACATAAGACATCGAGGGCCAGGGCCAGATCGCCAAGGCCGGCATGCAACGTCACACAGCAATTGGGGAACCACGGCATGACATCCAAGGACAATTCCAGGGCCGCTCTGATCGACAGCCTGAACGGGCTGCTGGCCGACACCTTCGCGCTCTACATCAAGACGAAGAACTTCCACTGGCACGTCCGCGGCCCGCAGTTCCATGACCTGCACTTGCTGTTCGACACCCAGGCCGGCGAGATCTTCGGCCTGACCGACCTCATTGCCGAGCGCGTTCGCAAGCTGGGCGGCACCACCATGACCTCGATCGGCTCGATCGCCGCGAAGACCTCGGTCGCGAACCAGGACGATACTGGCCTGGATGCGATGGGCATGGTCAAGGAACTGTTCGAAGACAACAGCGCCTATGTCGCGGCGCTCAAGTCCACCAAGGAACTGGCCGGCGAAGCGGGCGACAACGCCACCGACGGCATTATCGACGACTGGACCGACCAGGCCGAGCAGCGCGCCTGGTTCCTGCGCGAAATTCTCGCCTGACAGGAGTGAGGGGCCACCCGCCTGCGGGCTGGCCCTTTCCGGCGCGGAAACGCCGTCCCTTTGCGGGTCCGTTCCGGAAGCAGGATGGCGTCGCTCCCCACCGGGGGCGGCGCCGTTCGCGTTTACAGGTTCGGCCGCCGGGGGCTGGACGCAAGCTCCCTCTCGCGCAATCGGCAAAACCGGCTTAAGCAACGCGGATGCCGAAACTCGAAATCATCGAAGGCGCCGACGATGGCGCCATCGCCGCCTGGTTTGCCGAGCGCCTCAGGGCCGCGCTGGCGACCAGCCCGGAGGACATCGCGATCACCGTCCCCGGCGGTTCCACCCCGTTCCCGATCTTCGACCGCCTGGCGGCGATGGACCTGCCCTGGCACCGCATCGCGGTCTGGCCGGGAGACGACCGCATCGTCGACGAGGATCATGCCGCCAGCAATGTCGGCAAGATCCGCGCCCGCCTGGAGCCGGTCGGCGCACGGATCGTGCCGCTGACCGAAGAGGCCCAGCCGCCGCACTTTGCCATCGCCTGGCTGGGCATGGGCGGGGACGGGCACATCGCCTCGCTCTTTCCCAACACGGACCCGCAGGTCGACGATCCCCACGCGGTCCGCCGGATCACCCCCGACCCACTGCCGCCCGAAGCGCCGTTCGACCGCCTGAGCCTGACGATCCCGGCGCTGACCGACAGCGACGAGATCGTCTTCGTGATCCGCGGTGCGGACAAGCGCGCCGTGTTCGACGCCGCGATCCGGGGCGAGCATGACCTGCCCGTCGCCCGGCTGCTGCGCGCGGCCCGGCACAAGGTGACCTGCTTCTGCTGAACGGCCTGCTGAACCTGCTCCCGGCGCCGCTGCACCGGACGCTCTACCGCCTGGCCCACTGGGGCCGCAGGCAGGTGTGGCGGGTGCGGCGCCCGCGTCTCGACGGGGTGCGGGTGCTCGCGCTCGATGCCCGGGGACAGGTGCTGCTGGTGCGACATTCCTACGGTTCGGGAAAATGGATGCCGCCGGGCGGCGGTCTCAACCGGGGCGAGGAGGCGGTCACGGCGGCGCGCCGCGAATTGCTGGAGGAAACCGGCTGCACGCTGGCCGATGCACGGCTGCTCATGGTCGCCACCGAGGACCTCGTGGGCGCGAGCAATCACGTCCACATCGTTGCGGGCCGGACGCAGGACAGCCCGCATGTCGATGGCCGCGAGATCGTCGAGGCCCGTTTCTTCGCCCTCGATGCCTTGCCGTCACGGATGGCCGCGCGGCTACCGGGGGAGCTGCAGCTGTGGGTGTCCGAATATGCGCGATGACCGGGTGGAGGGCGCCAAGGCTGTGCCGATCGGCCTCGAAACGGAGCGCCTCCTGCTGAGACGCCCGATCCGCTCCGATTTCGAGCCGATGCGCCAGATGTTCTGCGATACGCAGGTCGTTGCCCATATCGGCGGATCTCCGCTTTGCCGTGCCGAGGCCTGGGCGCGGTTCCAGCGCGATGTCGGGCACTGGACGCTCGAAGGCTTCGGCCAGTTCACGGTGCTGGAGAAGGCGTCGGGCCGTTATGTCGGCAAGCTCGGCCATGCCCGCTTCATGCGCGACTTGGGCGCGCGGGCGGAAACCGAGGTGGAAATGACATGGACCCTGGCCTCCGGGTTCCACGGCCAGGGTTATGCCACCGAGGCCGGCCGCGCGGCGCTTGAATGGTTCGATGCGCACGGGGCGCGGCGCACGGCCTGCATCGTCGCGGAAGCGAATCGGGCGTCGCTGAAGCTGGCGGAAAAGCTGGGCTACCGCGAGGTCGAACGGCTGGCGGGCGCCAGCGGCGCGCGGGTCGTGCTGGTGCGCGAGGGGTGACGGGGGCGGGGTTGATGGCGGAGGGGTTGATGGCGGGCCGGGACGACCGTCCGGCCGGATCGCGCCTTCTGCTAGAGTAGCGGCAATTGCCCATCCTTGGGCGGCCGGCTGTCTTCCTCGCCGCGTTCCAGCGCCGAAAGCGTCAGGCCCATCAGCCGGATCGGCTGGGGCAGGGGCAGCAGCTCCTCCAGCAGCGCATGGCCGAGGGCGGAGAATTCCGCCTTGTCCGCCACGAAATGGTGCAGCGAACGTGCGCGCGTGAGCGTCTGGAAATCGGCGTAGCGCAGCTTCAGCGTGACCGTGCGCCCGCGGGCTTCGGCGCGCTGCACCCGGTCCCAGACGATGTCGACGATATTGCCGAGCGTCTCGCGCAGGGCCTCGGTGCCCTGGATGTTGTCGAAGAACGTGCGCTCGCCCCCTACCGACTTGCGCGGGCGATTGGCGCGCACTTGCCGCAGGTCCACCCCGCGCGCGGCCTGGTAGAGGTATTCCGCGAAGCTGCCGAACTGCGCGCGCAGGAAGCCGATGTCCCGGGCGCGCAGGTCCGCGCCGGTCTCTATGCCGAGCCGCGCCATCTTCTCGGCCCCGCGCGGGCCCACGCCGTGGAAACGGCGAACCGGCAGGACGGCCACGAACTGGGCGCCCTGGCCAGGGCGGATCACGCAGAGCCCGTCGGGCTTGTTCTGGTCGCTGGCGAGCTTGGCCAGGAACTTGTTGTAGGAAACCCCGGCGCTGGCGGTCAGGCCGGTTTCCGCCTTGATGCGCCGGCGGATCTCCTCGGCGATGCGGGTGGCGGAGCCGATGCCCTTGAGATCGGCGGTGACGTCGAGATAGGCTTCGTCCAGGGAGAGCGGTTCGACATGCGGGGTATAGTCGTGGAAGATCGCGCGGATCTGCTGGCTCACCTCGCGGTAGACCTCGAAGCGGGGCTTGCGGAAGATCAGGTCCGGGCAAAGCCGCGCCGCCCGGACCGAGGGCATGGCCGAACGGACGCCGAAAGTGCGCGCCTCGTAGCTGGCCGCGGCCACCACCCCGCGCAGAGAGGAGCCGCCCACCGCCACCGGCTTGCCGCGCAGGGCGGGATCGTCGCGCTGTTCCACACTGGCGTAGAAGGCGTCCATGTCGACATGGATGACCTTGCGCAGGCCGTCCGCTTCGTCCCCGGCGGCCGATTCGGTTTCGTGCGCTGCCATGACGGTCCTATAGGCCGCGGCGATATAGGCCGTATACGTCCAAGAGCAGGGACCGGCAAAAGCACGGGCCGGTAAAAGCATGAGCCAAGGCGCGAAAAAGCTGGCCAGTCCGGTCCAAGTGCTGCATGCGCCGGGGATGACCTCCGACACAGCGAATCCCGCGCCGTTTCCGATGCGGGGGGTCGAGTTCGTCGTCCTCATGGCCGCGCTGCAGGCTCTCCAGGCGCTCTCGATCGATATCATGTTGCCCGCTCTGGGCGAGATCAGCCGCGACCTTTCGGTCGTCGATCCCAATCAGCGACAGCTGATCGTAGGGGTGTTCCTGATCTGCACGGGCCTCGGCTCGCTGTTTCCCGGCGCCATCGCCGACCGTTACGGACGCCGGCCGGTGCTGCTCTTCGCAATTGCCGCCTATGTCCTGAGCGCGCTGGCCTGCGCGGTGGTGACCACGTTCCCGATGATGCTGGCCGCTCGCGCCGTGGCGGGTCTGTGCACTTCGGCGCTGATGGTCATGCCGATGACGGTCATTCGCGATCGCTTCGAGGGCGACCGGATGGCGAGCATGCAATCGCTGGTGTCGATGACGTTCATGGTCGTGCCGATGATCGCGCCGATGGTGGGGCAGGGCGTCATGCTGGTGGCGGGATGGCGCTGGATATTCGGCCTGATCAGCGTGCTGGGCACGTGCGTCTGCATCTGGACGGCGCTGCGCCTGCCCGAGACGCTCCACCCCGATTACCGCCAGGAAATCCGGCCCAGGGTTATCGCCACCAACATGGCGCTCACCCTGCGCACGCGTGAGGCCGTGGGCTATCTCTTCGGCGTGGGCTTCGTGCAGGGCGCGATGTTCGGCTATATCAACAGCGCGCAGCAGCTGGTGGCCGAGCACTTCGGCGCCGGCTTCTTCTTCCCCGCGGTGTTCGGCGGCATGGCGCTGGTCATGGCCTCCACCAACTTCGTCAATTCGCGGATCGTGCAGCGCTACGGCGCGCGGCGCGTCTCGCAGACGGCGCTGTTCGGCTATATCGCCAGCTCCGTGCTGCACTTCTTCCTCGCTCTCGAGGGCGAGACGCTGTGGGTCTTCATTCCGCTGATGACCTTCTCGATGTGCATGATGAGCTTCATCGGCTCGAACTTCCAGTCGATCGCGATCCAGCCTTTCGCGCGCACGGCGGGGGCGGCGGCCTCGATCATGTCGTTCGTGCGGATGGTGATGGGCGCCGTGCTGGGCGCGCTGATCGGGCAGGCCTATGACGGCACGCCCCGGCCGATCCTGGCATCGATGGTGGCAGCAGGGCTGACGGCGCTGATCTTCGTGCTCTATTCCGAGCGCGGCAGGCTGTTCCGCCGCCTCAACTATCCTCCCGGCTACTACGCGCCCGGCAAGCGTCCCTGAGACGCGGCCGCTGCGCGCTTTCGGCGGCGCCGGACATGAAAAAGCGATCCAGGGCGCTTGGCCCCGGATCGCTTTTTCGTGCCATCCGCCTCACTTGTGGCAAGGCGGAGCGATCACCGTGTCGGTACTAGACCGCTCGGCCGCCGCGGAAGAGCTGGACGAGGCCGACGACGATCGCGATGACCAGCAGGACGTGGATCAGCGCGCTCGATACGTGGAATACCACGAAGCCGAGGAGCCAGAGGACCAGCAGAATGGCGGCAATGGTGAAGAGCATGGCGGTTCTCCCTAATTGTTACAAATTGTGAAACGCACCGGGGGGCGGGAGGCTCCCACCGGTTCGCCGTAGTTTTCATATGTTTCATGGCGCTTGAGGCGAATCCGGGCAGGATCGGGCCGCGCAACGGTTCGTCTCAGGCGCGGCGCGGGCGGCAGATTGGCAGGGGCGCTCCGGTTGTCCGCCGGGGCGAGTCGCGGCATGGTCTCCCTGCGACCGCGAATCGCCCTTGGGCGCATCTCGCCGCGAGTTCCTCGGGTCCACCGCATATCGTTTCGCAGAGCCGCAAGGTCGGCCGCGACGTCCAGCAAGCCGGAGCCTTCGGGCTTTCGTTTTCCCGGATCCCCTGTCGTCCTGTCACGCGCAAGGCAGGCGTGACCCCGGCTTTCTCAGTGGATGGCCGTGCGGCGCATCCCCCGTTCATCAAATCTTGGCCAGGGCTCTCAATTGCCGCCGCGAGAGAGCGGGGCGGGGCGCGTCCCCTGCCGCGTCGGACAGCCTGCGCGCTTCTTCGAGCGCCGACCAGACATGAGACAGCTTCTCGCCGCGCGAGGTGCTGACGCGGTGATCCCAGGCATGGGCGCCGAGGCGTTCGACTTCGCGGGCGATGCCGCCGTAGATATTGGCTGCCGAGAGCACGGCCCAGCGCTGGCGGAAGGCCAGGCGCGTCGCGCCCACTCTGGCGGAGCTTTCGTAGTCCCGCGCGAGGGCGCAGGCGCGGGCCACCATCGGCACCAGTACCGCCCGGTAGTGCGGCTTGGTCACTTCGCCGGGCGGAATGTCCGCCTCCACCAGCCATTCGATCGGCAGGTAGCAGCGCCCCTGTGCGTCGTCTTCCCAGAGGTCGCGGACGATATTGGCGATCTGGAAGGCGATGCCGAGGTCGCAGGCACGGTCCAGTGTATCGTCGTCATCGGGGGCGACGCCCATGACCGCGGCCATCATCACGCCCACCGCGCCGGCGACGTGATAGCAATAGCGCAGCATGTCCGCCTGTGTCCGCGGGCGCCAGTCGGCCGCGTCGAGGGCGAAACCGGCCAGGACATCCTCGACCATGGCGTCCGTCAGCGGCACTTCGCGCGCCAGTTGGCCGAGTGCGTCGAAGGCAGGCGTTCCGGTGGTTTCGCCCGCCATCGCCAGTTCGGTGAGGGTGCGGATCGTCGCCAGCCGGTCTTCGGGCGAGAGCCGGGTGCCAAGCCGCACCGGGCCGGTGGCGCGGCCATGATCCTGCTCGTCGGCAATGTCGTCGCAGGCGCGGCACCAGGCGTAGAGCAGCCAGACGCGCTCACGCGTCTCGCGGTCGAACAGGCGGCTGGCGGCGGAGAAACTCTTCGATCCCTTGCGGATGGAGCGGTGGGCCTCCTTGACGAGGCGGGCGCGATCGAGCGCCACCCCGCCCTGGAGCATGCCGTTCCGGGCCGCGGTTTCGAGGAGGTTGTCAGTCGCCACCCGCAAGCCTCACAGCGTGTCCGGGTCCATCCTGACGATCGGGACGATCGGCTCGTGGGCCTCCATGCGTTCGAGCAGGAGGTCGAGTTCGGTCTCGGCCAGGATGATGCCCTGGTGGGCCGGGCGGACGAAGCCGACTTCGGCCATGTGGCGGTTGAAAGCCAGCAGCCCGTCATAGAAGCCGAAGGAATTGAGCACGCCCACCGGCTTGTCGTGATAGCCGAGCTGGGCCCAGCTTACCGCTTCCCACAGCTCGTCCATGGTGCCCACGCCGCCGGGCAGCACCAGGAACGCGTCGGACAGGCGCGTGAACTCGGCCTTGCGCTCGTGCATGGTCTTGACGACGTGAAGCTCGGTGCAGTCGTGGTTGGCCACTTCGCCGCCCTTGCCGCCGGCGCCGGTGAGGGCCTCGGGGATCACGCCGATCACTTCGCCGCCCTGTTCGAGAGCGCCGGCAGCCACGGCGCCCATCAGGCCCAGGCGGCCGCCGCCGTAGACGACGCCGATGCCGCGGGCGGCAAGGGCCGAGCCCACGTCGCGGGCAAGCTGGACGTAGCGGGGATCGGCGGGGGTGGCGGAGCCGCAGTAGACGGCGATGCGTTTCATGACTCAGGTAGCCTTCAGTTGTACCCGCGCGCCGTCCGGCAGATCGCGGGTCTGCCGGGCGAGGTCGCCGGTCAGGTAGATCAGGTCGACGAGGTCGATCCGGACCAGGTTTTCATGCCCATAGTCGCCGGACAGGATCGCGGAAAGCGTCCGGCTATAGACTTCCCCCAGGACCGTCAGGCCAAGCCGCTGCGTGGCCGCATCGACCAGCGCATCGGCGCGCCAGATGGCCTTGGTTTCGGGTAGCGCCATGTGGCGCCGCGCCGCGGATTCGTCTCCCAGAGGAGTCACGGCCAGGATATCGGGATCGACGTAGTGGAACGTTCCCTTGCGGTCGATCGCCAGCAGGTGCCCCATCAGGCTCTGGCCGGCGATCTCGGCGAAGTCCACGCCGGTCCAGCCCCAGGCCAGGTTCAGGGCGTGGAGCGCCCTGGCCGGCTCGGCTACCGTCATTTCAACCCTTCCAGCATCAGCTTCGCAGTCGCCTTGGCCGAACCGACGACGCCGGGAATGCCCGCGCCGGGATGGCAGCCGGCACCCACCAAGTAGAAGTTCTTCAGCTTGTCGTCGCGGTTGTGGCCGCGGAAATAGGCGCTCTGGGTTAGCAGCGGTTCGAGGCTGAAGCCGTTGCCGTTATAGGCGCCAAGGTCGCTTTCGAAGTCCGGCGGGGCGTAGTGGAAGCTGGTGACGATGCGGTCGTCGATGTCCGGGATCAGCCTGCGGCCGACTTCGGCCAGGATCCGCTTTTCCAGGATCGGGCCGACTTCCGCCCAGTCGATCGGCAGCTTGCCCATGTTGGCCACGGGGACCAGCGCGTAGAACGTGCTCTTGCCCGCCGGGGCCATCGATGGGTCGGTGACGGTCGGGTGATGGAGGTAGATCGAGAAGTCGCGCGGCAGCACGCCGTGTTCGAAGATGTCGTCGAGCAGGCCCTTGTAGCGCGGGCCGAACAGGATCGTATGGTGCGGGATGCCGGGCCAGGTGCCTTCCAGGCCGAAATGGACCACGAAGAGGCTGGGGGAGAAGCGCTTCTTCTTCAGCTTGTGCGCCATGTCCTGCCCGCGCTGGTTGCCCGAGAGCAGCTCGCGGTAGGTATGCATGATGTCGCCATTGCTGGCGATCGCGTCGAAGCGCTGCTTCCAGCCGCTTTCGGTTTCGACCTCGGTGACCTGATCGCCCAGCGTGTGGATCTGCACGACCTTTTCGCCGAGGCGCAGCGTTCCGCCCAGCCGCTCGAACAGGCGGGCCATGCCTTGCGCCAGCTTGTTGGTGCCGCCCCGCGCCCACCAGACCCCGCCGTCCTTTTCCAGCTTGTGGATCAGGGCGTAGATCGCGCTGGTGGTCATCGGGTTGCCGCCCACCAGCAGGGTGTGGAACGAGAGCGCCTGGCGCAAGTGCTCGTCCTTCACATAGTGGCTGACCATCGAATAGACCGAGCGCCACGCCTGGTAGCGGGCCAGCGCCGGGGCGGCTTTCACCATGCTGGAGAAATCGAGGAAGGCCTCGTGCCCCAGCTTGACGTAGCCTTCCTGGTAGACCCCGGCGGCGTAGCGCACGAATTCGTCGTAGCCTGCCGCATCCCGCGGGGCGACGCGGGCGATCTCGCGGCGCAGGGCCACTTCGTCGTTCGAATAGTCGAAGGTGACGCCGTCGGTCCAGTTGAGCCGGTAGAACGGCATGACCGGCATCAGGTCGACGTCGTCCGCCATGTCCTGCGAGGAGAGCGTCCACAGTTCGCGCAGGGCATCGGGATCGGTGATGACGGTGGGGCCGGCGTCGAAGGTGAAGCCCTCGCGCTCCCAGACGTAGGCGCGGCCGCCCACTTTGTCGCGCGCTTCCACCAGCGTGGTCTCGATGCCGGAGGTCTGCAGCCGGATGGCAAGGGAGAGACCGCCGAAGCCGGCGCCGATGACACAGGCCTTCTTCATCGGTTACGGCTTTCGGTTGCGGGCGCAAGGTCCGCCAGCGGATAGCCGTGTCCTGCAAGGCTGGCCATCGCCGCGCCCAGCGGCACCGGCGGCTTGCCCGCCAGCACGCGCGCCATGTCGGCCAGGGCGGGACGGCCCGCGTAGAAGCGCTCGATCAGCGTTTCGGGAAGGGTGTAGAACCGCGCGAGCACGGCCCGGCGTTCCTCCGGGCGCGCGGCCCCGAAAAGCATGCGCGTCAACATCCGGTAAAAGCGCCCCCCGCGCCAGTGATTTGCGGCCCATGCATGACTCGTCCTTCCTAGGCTGTCGCCGGAGAGGTTGTCGAGAGTGGTCAGGTGCATGGCAAATCTTACAGCATCGGGAAAGGAATAGGATGTCATCGGGTTAAGCAGTGCGGCGCGCGTTCCGGCCCGGGCAACGGACGGATCCGGCGCGCAGTTCCAGAACTTCTCGAAATCGCCGCCCGCGATGACCGGCAGCACGCCCGTCTCCTCATAGGTGACGGAATCGACATGCCAACCCATGCCCTGGGCGTAATCCCCCACGCGCTGGCGCAAGGCGGCGGCATCGAGCCGGTGGTCGCTGGAATAATAGGTGTCCTCGACGAAGACCTCGCGCGCGCCGAAAGGCAGGCAATAGACGAAACGGTAGCCGTCGAGCTGGTCGACGCGGGCATCCATCACCACCGGCCGTTCCAGGCCGTGCGGCACCGAAAGATGCAGCATCTGGCCGAGGAACTTCTGCCAGCCCCCCGCCATATGGGGCAGGCCGTGAGTACCGCGCGCGTCGATCACTGCCCGGGCATTCAGGCGCCGGCCATCGCCCAGCACGACGTGCTGCGGGCCGGCTTCGGCCACGGCCACGCCGGTGAGCAGGGCCTCGGCGGGCAGGGCGGCGCGGACCATCATGTCCAGCCGCTGGCTGGTCACGCTGGCATAAGGCGTGGCCAGCATCCGCGAGTAGCCGGGAAAGTGAACGTCGTAGCCGCTCCAGCGCCGGGCGATCAGCGGCTCCACCAGGTTGCGGTGCGCGGGCGCCACGTCGGTCTCGAAGAAGGACCAGACATGATCCCCGCCCAGCCGGTCTTCCCGCTCCACGAGGAGGACGCGCAAGTCCGGCCTGTGCCGCGCCATGGCGAGCGCGATCAGCGATCCGGCGAGGCCGCCGCCCAAAATTGCCAGATCGGAGGAAAAAGTGGCCATCGGAGTACCGTTTAAGGACAGGTTATGCCTGCCGCAACTTGGCAGGGCACGGGCTTTGCGGCATTGTGATGACAATGACCGAGGAATTGACCGTCTGCAGCGCTTCTATCGAGGATGCCGCAGCCATTACCGAGATCTATGCACACTATGTGCTCGAAAGTACCGCAACTTTCGAGACGGAGCCGCCTGACCTTGCGGAAAGCGAGCGCCGGATCCGCGATATCGTCGATGCCGGCTATCCATTCCTCGTCGTGCGCGAAGGCGGCGCGGCAGGCGAGCAGGGCCGTGTGATCGGCTTCGGCTTCGCCCATCGCTACGGCCCGCGTGCCGGTTATCGCTACAGTGTGGAGACGACGATCTACGTCGCGCCGGCCTGCATCGGGCGGGGCATCGGCGGACGCCTGCTCGCCACCTTGCTCGAAGAGTGCGAAACGCGCGGTTTCCGGCAAGCTTTCGCGGTTATTGCCGAGAGCGAACCGGCCTCTGTCGTGCTTCATGCCCGCGCGGGTTTCCGCCCGGTTGCGACGCTGGACGGGGCGGGGTGGAAGCACGGCAAGTGGCTCGACGTCTTCCTCATGCAGCGCCAGCTCGGCGAGGGCGACCAGAGCCTTCCGCAACAGGCCGCATGATCCGGGTCGGATAAAGTTCCCGAATATTTTGCCATTTTTTCAATCCATTCCGGAGGTACTCCGGGGCAACCCTTAGGGGTGTGCAGGCGTTGCGCGGGGAAACCTGACAAGGATTCCCATGCGCATACCCCTGATCGCCGCTCTCGTTTCCGGCGCCTGCATCTCCGCTTTTTCGGCAACGGCTGCCTTGGCGCAGGAGGCCGACGCTTCCGACAATGTCTATGAGCGCGATCACCTGACGATCGGCGTCGGTGCCCTCTACGGCCCGAGCTACGAAGGTTCGGACGATGAGACCTTCTCGCCCATCCCGGTGGTGCAGGGGCGGTACAAGGGCATTGAGGTGAATCCCCGTACCCGCGGCCTTGCCTTCAATCTCATCCCCTCGACCCGCGGCTCCAAGATCGACTTCTCGGCCGGTCCGGTGTTCGGCGTGTCGTTCAACCGCAACCGCCGCATCAAGGACGATGTCGTGCGCGCCGCCGGCAAGCTCGACGCCGCCATCGAGGTGGGCGGAACGGCGGGCGTGACGGTCAATCGCCTGCTCAATCCCTACGACTCCCTCACCGTTTCCGCGGATGTGAAGTGGGACGTCAACGGCGCTTACGGCGGCATGGTCTGGCAGCCGCAGGTGACCTACATGACCCCGGTCAGCAAGGCGATGGTCGTGGCGGTGAACGCCCGCGCTCACCATGCCGACGGCGACTACGCCCGCTATTACTACTCGGTGACGCCCGAGCAGTCCGCCGCGTCCGGGCTGCCGGTCTACGAAGCGAAAAGCGGCTGGGACACGGTGGGTCTGGGCGCCCTGGTCGGCTACGACCTCTCGGGCGACTTGCGCGATGGCGGCTTCGCACTGTTCGGGGCGCTCAATTACTCGGCCATGCTGAAGGACGGCAAGAACACGCCCTATACGTCGCTTCGCGGCAGTTCCGACCAGTGGACCGTCGGCGCGGGCATCGCCTACACCTTCTGAGGCGGTCCGACCGCCCTTCAGCCGCGCAGCGCGTGCCGGACGCGTTCGCGCAAGTCCGGCAGCACTTCGGCCTCGAACCAGGGGTTGCGCGCCATCCACATGCGGCTGCGCCAGGCAGGATGCGGCAGGGGGAACAGTCCCTCCGGCGCATCCCGCCATCGGTGCACGGCCTCTGTCAGGTTCGGCGCGAAACCACGCGGCAGGTAGCGCTTCTGCGCGTATTGCCCCACCAGCAGCGTGAGCCGAAGTCCCGGCAACGCCGCGAGCAGGCGGCCGTGCCAGAGCGGCGCGCAGGCCGGCTGCGGCGGCAGGTCGCCGCCTTTACCCTTGCCCGGATAGCAGAATCCCGTCGGCATATGGGCGACGAGCGCGGGATCGTAGAACGTCGCGCTGTCGATCCCGGTCCAGTCGCGCAGACGGTCGCCGCTGTCGTCATCGAAGGCGTGACCGCTGGCGTGGACCTTGCTGCCCGGCGCCTGCCCGATGATGAGCAGCCGCGCCCCGGGCGCGGCCTGCACCACCGGCCGCGGAGCGTGGGGAAGACGGTCCCCGCAGAGGCGGCAGGCACGAATGGCCGTCAGCAGGTCGGGAAGATCGGTGGCAAGCGACATTGTCCTCGTTCAGATGGCGCGCCCCTGGCCTCTCCGCAAGCTGGACCGGAATGAAAGGGCGAAATGCGGAGACCGGACGGCTCGTCGATCCTCAGGGCCGGGATGTCACATTCTCAACCAATTAAGTTGATAATACCCGCCAGCTGTCGCTAGACAGGCACATTGCATACCCAACGGAGCTTGCCCTTGAATACTCAGAACGGAACCGGCGCGCTTCCTGTCGCGATCGTGGGTGCGGGGTTCAGTGGAACCCTGCTGGCGATCAATCTCCTGCGCAACGGCGTCCGCGTCGTCCTGATCGAGCGCAAGGACGCCCAGCTCGCCAAGGGCCTGGCCTTCGGCACCCGCTGGCCCGAGCATCTGCTCAATGTCCGCGCCGCCAACATGAGCGCCTTCCCTGACGACCAGGCCAATTTCCTGCGCTGGATCGGCCATGCCGGAGACGAGCAGGCCAACCGCTTCGTGCCGCGCCTCTCCTACGGGCTCTACTTGCGCGAATTGCTGATCCGGGCGCTGGCCGATGCCGGGCAGGACGCCCTGATCGTCAACGGGGAAGCCTGTTCGACCCGCTTCGAGGACGGCCGCGTCGTCGTCGAGATGGCGGATGGGGATTCCATCGAGGCCCGGGCGCTCGTGCTGGCGCTGGGAAATTTCCCGCCTTCCCCGCACCCCGTCCTCTCCCCCATCCCCGAGGATCGCCGCTTCACCGACCCCTGGCAGTCCGGCACGCTGGAGAAGATCGACGAGATCGACCACGTCCTGCTGATCGGCACCGGGCTGACCGCGGCGGACATGGTGCTCTCGCTCGACAAGGCGGGCTTCAAGGGCCGGATCACCGCCCTTTCGCGCCGCGGGCTCAAGCCGCAGGCCCATTCGGAAAGGGGGCCCTCGGTCGATTACGTGCCAGCGCCCGAAGAGCGCGGATCGCACCTGATCGCCCGCGTTCGCAGGCGCGCAGCGGACATCGGCTGGCGCGCCGCCGTGGACGAGCTGCGTCCGCATACCCAGAATCTCTGGCGCCGCCACGATGAGGCCGGGCAGCGCCGTTTCCTGCGCCACTTGCGCCCTTACTGGGATGTCCACCGCCACCGCCTTGCCCCCGACGTTGCGCGCCGCATTGCCGAGATCGAAGCCGAAGGGCGGCTGGAATTCGTCGCCGGCAAGCTGGTCGGCGCCGAGGCGACGGACGGGGGAGTCGCCGTGACGTACCGCCCGCGCGGGGAGGACCGGCTGGTGCGGCTGGACGTCTCGCGCACCATCAACTGCACCGGGCCCGAGGGCGACCTCCTGCGCAGCGGCGCGCCGCTGGTGAAGGACCTGCTGACCCAGGGCAGGGTGCGCTCGGACGCGCACCGGCTGGGGCTGGACGTCGATCATCTCGGCCGGGTTCGAGATGGCGGCGGCGA
Organism: Novosphingobium sp. PhB55; assembly: GCF_004368805.1. Lineage (NCBI taxonomy): Bacteria > Pseudomonadati > Pseudomonadota > Alphaproteobacteria > Sphingomonadales > Sphingomonadaceae > Novosphingobium > Novosphingobium sp. PhB55. The sequence goes on from NZ_SODQ01000003.1 coordinate 364,408, forward strand.
GCCGCAGGACACGCTCTTCGCGGTCGGCCCGGTGACCAAGGGAGAGGCCTGGGAGATCGTTGCGGTGCCCGATATCCGGCGGCAGGTGTGGAACCTTGCGCGCTATCTGGCGGATGCGCACTGGGTTGGGGGTGAGGGGCTTTAAGGCAAGGAGAAGACCCGGGGGATGATCCCCCGGACCCACGGAATGTCACCGTTGCGCGCACCCTGTCCGTCGTGCGCTCCCTGCGGCGCAGCCATTATGTCTCCCGACGCAGCCATGGGCGCACTACGCTATTGGCCCGCGTGACCTGGACAGTGTTGGGGGTGCAGGGGGTGTTGACCCCCTGCTTCTCCCTTTTCCTCAGAACTCCTTGCGCAGCATGATCCCGCCGTAGCGCTTGTCGTCACGCGGGACGTAGCGGACGATCCCGGCCAGCGTGCCGTTGGCAAGGAAGTTCGAGTAGCTCTGGTTGGTGATGTTCTTCACGAAGCCGCGCAGCTGCCAGCCGTCGTTCGCGCCGATCAGCGCCACGCTGCCGTTCCAGATGTAATAGCCCGGCTGGATCGTGCCCGGCGTCTCGGTCAACTGGTACTGGGTGCGGCTCTTGAGCGTGATGTCGGTCTGCACTTCGAGGTCGATCGCGTCCGACAGGGCGAAGCGGTAGGCGGCATTGCTGTAGAGCTTCCACTTCGGCGCGAACGGCAGGACTTCGCCGTTGATGTTGCAGCTGGACGGCGCGCCTTCGGGGCAGATGAAGTTCAGCACCTTGGCGTCGGTATAGGCCACCGAGGTGTCCAGCGAGAGACCCGGGATCGGGCGCAGGCCGAAGTCGAGTTCCACGCCCTTGGTCTGCACGGTCCCGGCGTTGATCAGGCGGGTGACTTGCGCGCCGCCGACCACGTCGTTGTAGTTGGCCTGGTAGTTGTGGAACTTGGTCGAGTAGACCGCCAGCGCATACGTGATCTGGTGACCCAGCGCCGAGCCCTTGATGCCGCCCTCGAACGAGTCCGAGGTTTCCGGCTTCAGCGCGATCTCGTCCAGCGGCGTGGTCGCGTTGAGCGAGCGCATGTTGAAATAGGCGTTGTAGGCCGGGCCCTTGTAGCCGCGCGAATAAGTGAAATAGGCCTGGTTGTTCGGCAGGAAGTCCGCCTGGAGGCCGCCGCGATAGGAATCGCCGCGGGTCGAGGTGGAGCCGGCCGAATTGTGATAGGCACGGATGCCCGCCACGTCGAGCGCGGTCGATCCCGAATTGGTCGGGTCGTTGCTCGACGTGCGGACGTGGTAGTAGCTGAGGTCGTCCCAGGTCGAACGATAGCCGGCGATGGCACGCAGCCAGGGGGTGAAGTTGAAATTGGCCTCACCGAACAGGGCGTAGTTGTCGCTGGTCACTCCATAGTTCGCCACGCCCGACACCACGTTCTCGGCACCGGAAATCAGGCGGGTGAGCGTGCGTGAATAGACTTCGTCGGTCTTGGCGTGGAGGTAGTAGGCGCCCACGACGTAGTCGATGAACTTGCCCTTGGGCGAGGTCAGCCGCAGTTCCTGCGAGAACTGCTTGTTGTCCACGATGCCGCGGTCGTCGCCTTCGGGAAAAGTGGCCGAAAGCTCCGAAAGGGCGTCGTAGTCCTGGTGCTGGCGGTTCTTCCATTCGCGGTAGGCCGTGATCGAGGTGACGGTGTAGTCGCCCAGACCCCACTCCGCGGTCAGCGAGCCGCCGTAGTTCTTGTCGCGCACGTCGGTGTCGAAGTTGGTGCTGACTTCGCGGTTCTCGGCGCCGGGGGTGATGCCCTGGCCGGCGAGGAACGAGGCGAGCGCCGGGGAATTGGTCACCGCGCCGGTGGGATAGGCGATCTGGCTGGTGCGCAGGTAGACGCCGCTCGGGGTGGTGTCGTGCGAGTAGAGGTAGTCGCCCGAAAGGGTGAGCTTCAGGGTGTCGGTGGGCGTGGCTTCGATCTTGGCGCGGGCGCCGTAACGCTCGTAGCCGTTGACCTCGTTGCCGGTGGTGACGTTGCGAACGTTGCCGTCGTAATTGGCGTATAGGCCGTCGATCCGCGCGGAGACGTTCGGGGCAAGGCCGCCGGTGACGCCCGCCTTGATGCGGTATTCCTCATCGGTCGTGGCCGAACCTTCGGCGTAGGCGTGGAATTCCTGCGACGGGGCCGCGGTGACGACGCTGATGACGCCGGCTGAGGCGTTCTTGCCGAACAGTGTGCCCTGGGGGCCGCGCAGCACTTCGATGCGCGAGACTTCGCCAACGTCCAGCGTGGCCTGGCCCGGGCGGGTCAGCACGACGCCGTCGAGCACGGTGGAGACCGAGGATTCCACACCCGGCGAGGTGCTGATGGTGCCGACGCCGCGGATGAAGACCGTGCGGTCCTTGTTGGAGGCGCCGTTGCGGAAGTCGACCGAAGGCACCGTGGCGCTCAGGTCCTGGAGGTTGTGGATCGCGCGGTCGTTCAGCGATGCGCCGCTGACGGCGGTAATGGCGATCGGCACCTGCTGCAGCGATTCGTCGCGGTAGCGCGCGGTCACGACGATCTCGCCGGACGCGGTGTCCGGTGCCTCGTCGGCATAAGCGGCGGCCGGGAACAGTACCGCGGAGGCCAGCAGCAGGGTGCGGGCGGCGCGGAGCGAGGTCATGGTCATTCGGATCTCCCTTGGTCGCGCGGATCTATAGTCAACCGTTTTGGTTGAGAAAGATAGTTTTCCTTTAGTCGCCCTATGCGTGGGACGAGGTGGTGTCCTCTGCCGGGACAATCCGGGGCATGGTGAGCTGAATCCAGCCGAGTGCAAGCAGGTAGGAAACCGCAGCAAAACCGAAGAGCGGACCGTAGCCCAGCCCCGCCGCCAGCACGAGACCGGCGATCTTGCTGATCGCCGTGCCGCCGAGGTTGCCGCAGAACGCGCCGAAGCCGGTCACGCGGCCGACTTTGTGGCGCGGGGTCACGTCGGCGATCAGGCCGAACAGGTTGGTCGAGAAGCCCTGGTGCCCGGCCAGGGTCAGCGCCATCAGGCCGACGGCGGGCCAATAGCCCTCGACATGGAGCGCCAGCGGCACCGGCACCACGCAGAGCGCGGAAATCAGCATCAGCGTCTTGCGCGTGCGGTTGGCGCTCCAGCCGCTGGAAAGCAGGCGGTTGGCCGCGAAGCCCGAGATCAGCGAGCCCGCTGCCGAGCCGCAATAGGCCAGGGCCAGCGGCGGCCCCAGCTCGGTGCCGGAGAGGCCGAACTGCCGGTTGAAGTAGTCCGGCATCCAGAACAGCATCAGCCACCAGGTTGCGTCCGACAGCACTTTGGCCAGCGCGATGGTCCAGGTACGCCCTTCCTTCAGGAACAGCTTGTCGCCCGAAACAAGGTTGCCTTCCACCGTCGGCTGGCGGTCGCCGAAGTCCACCCCGCGCGACGCCAGGAGCCAGGCCGCGACCCAGAACAGGCCGACCACGCCCGCCAGCACGAAGGCGGCGCGCCAGCCCCAGACCGCCGCGACAACCGGGATCGCCAGCGGCGCCAGGATCGCGCCAAGGCTGTTCATCGCATTCGAAAGCCCGAAGCCAAGAGAGCGCAAGTTCGGCGGGAAGATCGTGGCGATGGTCTTCACACCGGCGGGTGTGCCCATCGACTCCGTGGCGCCCAGCCCGACGCGGCAGAGCACGAACTGGCTGAAACTGTGCGCCCAGCCATGAGTCATCGCCGCCAGCGACCACGCCGCCACGCCCGCCGCATTGGCCCATTTCGCACCCAGCCGGTCCACCAGCCACCCCGCCGCGAGGAAGCCGAACGCCGCGCCGGCCTGGAACCAGGCGGCCAGGGTGCCGTAGTCGTCGTCGCTCCAGCCGAGATCGGCGGCGATCGTCGGCTTCAGTACCGAGATGATCTGGCGATCCACGAGATTGAGCACGCCCGCCGTCAGCGCGAGAGCGAACAGCAGCCAGCGGCGGCGCGGGGACAGGGTCATGCGCGGCACGTCCGGGCTTTGGGGAAAATCTGCATCCCGGATCGTCTAGCGATGGGGGAGAGCAGGGGCGAACAAGAAATTCTAGGGCGGAGAGGGAAGAGAAATCCTGGGGGATGATCCCCCAGTCCCTCGGAATGTCGATGCTGTGCGCCGCCTATGCGTCGTGCGCTCCCTGCGGCGCAGCTTGTATGTTGCCGACGCAGTCAATGTCCGCCCCGGCGTCTTATTCTCTCCCAACACTCGTCATTGCGAGGAGGCGAAGCCGACGCGGCAATCCAGAGCGGCGCGGAACCGCTCTGGATTGCTTCGCTGCGCTCGCAATGACGAAGGTTGGCTGGGGTATTGAGGTTTGGCGTGCGTTAAAAAACCAGCGGCCCGTGATCGATCCGGGGTAGCACATGCCGCGCGAACAGGTCCGCCTCGCGCGCATGGGGGTAGCCGGAGAGGATGAAGGCATCGATCCCGGCCTCGCGATAGGCCTGGAGCTTGGCCAGCACCTGATCCGGATCGCCGACGATCGCCGCGCCGCAGCCCGAGCGGGCGCGGCCGATGCCGGTCCAGAGGTTGTCCTCGGCATAGCCGTCGTCGCTGGCGGTTTCCCGCAATGCCGCCTGCGCCTGCACGCCGACCGACTGCGAATCCAGCGAACGCGCACGGATCGCGGCGCCTTCCGCGGCATCGAGGCGCGAGAGCAGGCGGTCGGCCGCGCCGCGGGCTTCCACTTCGGTCTCGCGCACGATGACGTGGACGCGGTAGCCGAAGCGCATGGTGCGGCCGTATTGCGCGGCGCGGGCGCGCATGTCGGCGATGGTTTCCTTCACCGCCTCCATCCGGTCCGGCCACATCAGGTAGACGTCGCAGCCCTTGGCGGCCACTTCGCGGGCGGGTTCGGACAGGCCGCCGAAGTAGAGCGGCGGGCACTTCGAACCCGGCGCGATCATGCGCGGTGCGTCGAGCTTGAGGTTCCAGAACCGGCCCTGATGGGCGAGCGACCGGCCCGAGAGCAGGGTGCGCAGGATCTCGATGGCCTCGGTGGTGCGTTCGTAGCGGGCGGGGCCGTCGAGGGTTTCGCCGGGCATCTCGCTGGAGATCACGTTGATGTTCAGGCGGCCGCCGCCCTCGCGGCCACCGAGGATCTGGTCGATCGTGGCGATCTGGCGCGCAAGCTGGGCGGGCCACATCTCGCCGATGCGCACGGCCATCAGCAGCTTGATGCGGCGGACCTCGGCGGCGATGGCGGCGGCAAAGGCGGTGGTGTCGATGCCGAGCGCATAGCCGGAAGGCAGCAGCACATTGTCGAACCCGCCTTCCTCGGCGGCCATGACGATGTTGCGGCAATGCTCCCAGCTGGAGCGCAGCATCGGATCCGGCTGGCCGAGGAACTCGTAGTCATCATCGCAGAGCGCCGAAAACCAGCTGATCTCGCAAGGGGCCAGCGCGCTCACGGCAGGCGCGCTCCCATCGCGGCTTCCAGCACCGCATACCATTCCGGCGCGGTCCATTCGACCTTCAGCGCATCGCGCGAGGCGAGGATGCGCTCGGGCGTCTGCGAGCCGACGATGGGAATGGCGCGCGAGGGGTGCGCCATGATCCACGATAGCGCGGCGGCGGCGGCATCGGTGCCGTAGCGCGCGCCCTGCGCGGCGATGAGTTTTGCCACCGGGTCTTCCGAACCGGCTGCAAGGCGCCCACCGCCCAGCGGCGACCACGCCAGCACCGCCACGTCGCGGGCCATCGCCTGATCGAGCGTGCCGTCATAGAGCGGCGCATAGCGCGCGGCCGAGAACTCGGGCTGGGTCGAGACGATGGGGAAGGGCAGGTAGGCCTGGAGCGCCTCGAATTCGGCCGGGCTGTAGTTGGAAACGCCGATCGCCTTGACCTTGCCGCTCTCCACCATGGCGGCGAGGGTTTCGGCCACGTCGCGCGGGTGGGCCAGGAAGTCGCGGCGGTGGATCTGGTAGAGTTCGACCGAGGGCAGGCCGAGGCGTTCGAGCGAGGCTGCGAGCGCCTTGTTCAGGTAGTTCGGGCTCGAATCGTAAGGCACGCCCAGGACGATGCCGCCCTTGGTGGCGATGGTCATCCGGTCGCGCAGGTCCGGGCGGGCGGCGAGCGCCTTGCCCAGCAGCAGTTCCGCGCCGCCGAAGCCGAGCGCGGCGTCGCAGCCGTAGATGTCGGCGGTGTCGAACAGGGTCACGCCTGCCTCAAGCGCCGCCTCGATGCGGGCGACGATGGCGCCGATGTCGTCGTTACCGTCGGGTCGGGCGAGCCGCCACATGCCCCAGGCAATCGGGAAAACGGAAATTCCGCTCTTGCCGAGCGGGACGGGTTGGGCCGATAGGCGCATCGTCGATGGGGAGGTCATGGATCGCCACATGGCACACGGAGTTGCGAAATGGTAGATACGCTGCGTTACGGAATTGTCGGAACCGGGATGATGGGTGTCGAGCACATCCACAATCTCAAGATCCTCGAAGGCGCCGAAGTGGTCGCCATCGCCGATCCCGAGCCGACCTCGCTCGGCTGGGCCAAGGATGCCCTGGGCGAGAAGGCCGAGGGCGTGGCGGAATATGCCGACAGCGCCAGCATGATCGCCAATGCCGGGCTCGATGCCGTGGTGGTCGTCTCGCCCAATTTCACGCACCGTGCGGTGCTGGAGCCGCTGCTGGACAGCGACGTGGCGATCCTCTGCGAAAAGCCGCTCTGCACGACGATGGAAGACGCCCGCTGGGTGATGGAGAGAGCCGAGGCCCGCAAGGCGCCGTTCTGGACGGGCATGGAATACCGCTTCAGTCCGCCCGCCAAGGCCTTCATCGACGAGATCCACGGCGGCAAGGTCGGCCGTCTGCAGATGCTCTCGATCCGCGAACATCGCTTCCCGTTCCTGGTGAAAGTGCGCGACTGGAACCGTTTCTCGGTCAACACCGGCGGCACCATGGTGGAGAAGTGCTGCCACTTCTTCGACCTCATGCGCTTGATCACCCGTTCGGAGCCGGTGCGCGTCTATTGCTCGGGCGCGATGGACGTGAACCACGTGGATGAGCGCTATGACGGCCGCCAGCCCGACATCATCGACAACAGCTTCACCACGGTCGATTTCGCGGACGGCAGCCGCGCGCTGCTCGACCTCTGCATGTTCGCCGAGGGCGCCGAGCATCAGGAAGAGATGAGCGCGACCGGCGACAAGGGCCGCCTCGACGTGCTGATCCCGCCGGGCGATCTCGTCTGGTCGCCGCGCGTGCCGTGGCCGGGTCCGAAGGCGGTCGAGCGTTGGCACGTCGCGGTGGACGAAGCGGCGATGGATGCCGGCTCGCACCACGGCGCGACGTTCTACCAGCACGAGGCCTTCGCCCGCGCCGTTCGCGGCGAGGGCGAAGTGCAGGTAACCGCGCGCGACGGGTTGATGGCCGTGGCCATCGGCGCGGCGGCGGAACTCAGCGCGCGCGAGAAGCGCGTGGTGGAGATGGCCGAACTGCTGGGCTGAAGCACAGGCGCTAAATGCTGATTTGAAGAAGGCGTTGAAGAAGGCGTCGTCCCGAACTTGATCCGGGACCGCTGGCAGAGCCGCGCCCAATGTTCAGCGGGGCGCCGTTCTGCCATTTAGCGCCTAAAGAACCGCCAGCGGTCCCGGATCAAGTCCGGGACGACGTGTTTCTCTCCCCAACCTTTCGTCATTGCGAGCGTAGCGAAGCAATCCAGAGTCGCGCAGAGCCGCTCTGGATTGCTTCGCTACGCTCGCAATGACGAAGGGGGAGGGGGGAGGGGCGCGCTTTTTCCTGCATCCTCTCCCTACCTCCAACGCCCGAACACGCGGGCGCCGGACGGAGAGACCGGTTCCCGGCCAAGGCAAAATAAGTTCGGCGACCATTTGGCGCGAAACCGCGATCCCGACGATCAATGGGCTCCAGACCCGCGGAAATGCAGGCAACCGGCCGGAAAATGTCCGGAATTCCGCTTTGTGGAACTGTTGCACAGCCGTCACATATCGACCCACTTGCGCCCGGGATATACCCCTAATGGGCAACTTTGACCGTAGGATCGCCGTTTCCCGGTGACCCCCGACCTACTTCAAGGACCTATTATGAATATCAAAGCCACCACGATCGCCGCGCTTTTCGCGGCGGGGATCGCCGCGCAGCCTGCGTTCGCGCAGGAAGGTTCTGAAGTCGCTTCGAACGGCACGAGTTTCCGCGGTATCCGCGTCGAAGCCAATGCCGGCGGCGATCGCTTCCAGTCCGAAGGCAATCACAACGACAAGTTCGGTTATGGCGGCACCGTCGGCTTCGACGGTACGCTGGGTGACCGCTTCGTGATCGGCGCCGAAGGCAGCTACTGGCGCCCCGGCAACGGCAACGAGAACTGCACCGGCCTGGCCGACGGCAACAGCATCTGCCACAAGGGCTTCGAGGAATGGGGCGCCGCCGTGCGCGCCGGGTATCTCGCCACCCCGCAGCTGCTGGTCTTCGCCAAGGGCGGCTACGTCAACGGCGAACAGCGCCGCCGCATCGACGGCCCGACCGGCGACACCCTCGTCTACGATCACTACAAGGCGGACGGCTATCAGGTCGGCGGCGGCGTGGAATACACGCTCACCCAGGGACGCCTGCCGGTCTACGTCAATGCGCAGTACGTCTATTCGGACTACCACGGCCACTCGGCACGCCAGCGCGTGATGGGCGGCGTCGGTATTCGGTTCAAGTAATCCCGTAATCCGCGATTCTTCGCAGGGAGTGACCCGGGCCGTCTTTGCGGTGGCCCGGGTTTTCCTTGTCCAGCCTTTTTTCTGGGCCCGTTCTCAGGCGCCCGCTACGCGCAGTGTCGTGAGCGAGGACGAATAGGGCACCACCAGCGCCGCCGCACGCTTCCAGTCCCCCCGCAGCCAGAGATCGTGCGCTTCGGGCGGGAGGATCACCGGCATCGTGTCTCGCCCCTCGGCACGCAGCGCAGCATTGGCCTCGCACGTGAGCAGGGCAAAGCTGGGCACTTCGCTGTCCTTCCACACAGCGGCCATCGCGAAGATCGGCTGGTCGGCAGCGCCGAACCAGTTCTGGCGGCGCTTGCCGTCGCGCGGGTCCACCTTGCCCCATTCCATGAACGCAGTGGCGGGGACCAGGCAGCGAAACTCGCTGTTGCGCAAGTTGCCGATCCAGAACGGGCTTTCCAGATTGCGCACGGTGAGGATGCCGTGGCGACGCTCGCCAAAGGCGGCGGGCGGGGGCGGCACACCCCAGAGACGCGGCACCATGCGGCGCGGCTGGCGTTGCTCCGGCCGGGGTCCGGCCACGAATTCGCGCCCCATCGTCACCACTGGCGCGAACCCGCCGCCCGAAACCGGGCCGCCGCGCCACGGGTCCTCTCCGGCTGCGGCGCCCATGGCACGGGCGACATCGCGGGCGGGTGCGTCGAGGCGATAGATGATCGGCATGTCGCCGGTCGGCCTAGACGGACGGGATCGCCCCGTCTATCGTCCGCCCATCCCCGGGGAGCTTGTGCCCAAGGTTTTCGTTTTGCGAGGACCGGAAGGAAACAAATGGCTGAGAGGGGCAGGTCACGCTGCCCGACCCGTTGAACCTGAACCCGTTAACACGGGCGGAGGGAAGGGCGGGCCACAGGACTCATCTGTCGCGACCTTTCTTTCGTCCATAAGCCCTAGGAAAATCGCTTATGGCCGACATCAATTCCACACTGGAAATCCCCCTCCCGGCAGGGCACTTTGATGTTACCACCGGGCCCATTCGCGGGTCGAAGAAGATTCATGTCGGGCCGCTTGGCGTTGCCATGCGGGAAATTTATCTGGAGCCGGGATCGGGCGAGGCGCCGGTGCGTGTCTACGACACCTCCGGTCCTTATACTGACCCGAACGTCACCATCGACATTTCCGCCGGCCTCGCCGCCAAACGTCGCGATTGGATTCTCGCCCGCGGCGATGTGGAGGACTATGCAGCCCGCGCGGTGAAGCCGGAGGACAACGGCCAACTCGGCCCGGACCGCTCGGGCGGCGTCCCGGCCTTCCCCAACGTCGTGAAGCGCCCGCTGCGCGCCAAGCCAGGCATGAACGTCAGCCAGATGCACTACGCGCGGCGCGGGATCATCACGCCGGAGATGGAATACGTAGCCGAGCGAGAGAACCTCGGCCGCGCGATGCTCAAGGAATATGCCCGCGACGGTCAGGACTGGGGCGCCGCCATCCCCGACTACGTCACGCCGGAGTTCGTGCGTGAGGAAGTGGCGCGCGGCCGGGCCATCATCCCCTCCAACATCAACCACCCCGAAAGCGAGCCGATGGCGATCGGGCGCAATTTCCTGGTCAAGATCAACGCCAATATCGGCAACTCCGCCGTGGCCTCCGACGTGGCGAGCGAGGTCGACAAGATGGTATGGTCGATCCGCTGGGGCGCGGACACAGTGATGGACCTCTCTACCGGCCGCAATATCCACGACACCCGCGAATGGATCATCCGCAACAGCCCCGTGCCGATCGGCACCGTGCCGATCTACCAGGCGCTGGAGAAAGTCGGCGGCATTGCCGAGGATCTGACCTGGGACGTGTTCCGCGACACGCTGATCGAACAGGCCGAGCAGGGCGTGGACTACTTCACGATCCACGCCGGCGTTCGCCTGCCTTTCGTGCCGCTCGCAGCCAAGCGCGTGACCGGGATCGTCAGCCGCGGCGGTTCGATCATGGCCAAGTGGTGCCTGGCGCATCACCGGGAATCGTTCCTCTACGAACGCTTCGACGAGATCACCGAGATCATGAAGGCCTACGATGTCGCCTATTCGCTGGGCGACGGCCTGCGCCCCGGCTCCATCGCCGACGCCAATGACGAGGCGCAGTTCGCCGAACTCTACACCTTGGGCGAACTCACCAAGCGCGCCTGGGCGCAGGACGTGCAGGTAATGATCGAGGGGCCGGGCCATGTGCCGATGCACAAGGTGAAGGAGAACATGGACAAGCAGCTTGAGGCTTGCGGCGAGGCGCCGTTCTACACCCTCGGGCCGCTCGTCACCGATATCGCGCCGGGCTACGACCACATCACCAGCGGCATCGGCGCGGCCATGATCGGCTGGTACGGCACGGCGATGCTCTGCTACGTCACGCCCAAGGAACACCTTGGCCTGCCCGACCGCGATGACGTGAAAGTCGGCGTCGTCACTTACAAGCTGGCCGCCCACGCCGCCGATCTCGCGAAAGGCCACCCCGCCGCCAAGGTCCGCGACGATGCCCTCAGCCGCGCCCGGTTCGAGTTCCGCTGGCGCGACCAGTTCAACCTCAGCCTCGATCCCGACACGGCGGAGCAGTACCACGACCAGACGCTTCCGGCCGAAGGCGCGAAATCCGCGCATTTCTGCTCGATGTGCGGGCCGAAGTTCTGCTCGATGAAGATCAGCCAGGAAGTGCGGGATTTCGCGGCAAAGCAGAACCAGCCGAGCACCGGCTTCATCGCGGCGGAAGAAGGCGGCAAGCTCGCCATTTCCGAGGCCGAGGCGGGCATGGCCGAAATGAGCAAGGTGTTCCGGGAAACCGGCAGCGAACTCTACATGGGCGCAGGAGTCCGCGAACACGACTGAGCGTATCGAAGCCGGTTGGAGATAACGTCGTCCCGGGCCCGGCCCGGGACGACGGCCCATTCCGGCCTCAGCAATTCCCCTTCGCAGGAATCGATTGCGCTGCTACCATCGATTTCCATCTCGAAGGGTTCCCGAATGCCCCGCAATTCCAATGGCGACTGGATGAAGCTCGCCCATGACAGCTACTGGCTCTGGGCCGAATCCATGATGGTCATGGGAATGCGTACCACCGACATGATGACCGGGCGGGGCAGCAACCGCGAAAACATGCTGATGGTCACCGAAAAGCTCCAGGCCAATGCCGAACTGGCGATGAAGCTGGCGACCGGCGGTCTGGCCTCTCCGGAACAGACCGCGCACAAGGCCGTGCGCCACTATCGCAAGCGCGTTACCGCCAATCGCCGCCGCCTTTCGCGAAAGAAGGCCTGATGAGCGCCAGGGGGCCGGGCGAAGTGCATGTCGGCATCGGCGGATGGAGCTACGACCCCTGGCGGGAAACCTTCTATCCCAAGGGCGTGTCCAAGGCCCGCGAGCTGGAATATGTCGGCCAGCACCTCACCGGCACCGAGATCAACGCCACCTTCTACGGCCGCCAGAAGCCGGCCAGCTTCGCCAAGTGGCGCGATACCGTGCCGGACGGGTTCAAGTTCGCGCTCAAGGGCTCGCGCTACTGCACCAACCGCAAGAACCTGGCTGAAGCAGGCGAAAGCGTCACCAACTTCGTTGAGCAGGGCCTGGTCGAGCTTGGCGACAGGCTGGGGCCGATCAACTGGCAACTCGCCGCGACCAAGCAGTTCGACCCCGACGAGATCGCCGCCTTCTTCGCCCTGCTGCCGGCAAAGCAGGAAGGGCTGGTCCTGCGCCACGCCATCGAGCCCCGGCACGAGAGTTTCCGCGATCCGGCATTCCTGGACCTCGCCCGCAAGGCCGGCGTCGCGGTCATTCTCGCCGACAGCGCCAAATACCCCGCCTTCGAAGACGCGGCCGAGGACAGCCCCTTCATCTACGCCCGCCTCCAGAACGCGCAGTCGGACCTCGAGCAGGGCTACCCCTCCGCCCAACTCACGCAATGGGCAAAGCGCGCGCAGGATTGGTCGAAATCCGGCAAGGACGCCTTCCTGTTCTTCATCAACGGCGCCAAAGAACGAGCGCCCGCTGCGGCAATGGCGCTGATCGAGAAGTTGAAAAACTGAGCCGCCGAACGAGAGCGCGACGGCTCGTTTCCCTGCCGTCTTTTACCGGGTGATCGCGAAGCCGATACGAAGCCGGCTCATGCGACGGTTGTAGTCGAACAGGCTTTCGCCGTAGCCGGTGAAGCTCTGGACGAAGAGATAGAAATTCGGTCCACCCACGATCCGATCGATCGGATAGGACAAGTCGGTTTCCAGTGCGCCCTTGCCCGAATTGAAGTTATACCGCCCCGAGGCCGAAAGCAGCAGGCCGTCGTCCTTGCCAAGGCTGACGTCCAGCGACGTCGCGCCGCGGTACGTCAGGATGTCCGGGTTGCCTGCTTTGCCGCCCACCAGCAACATTGCGCGCGGGGCCAGCGAGAGCCGGTAGCCATCGCCCAAGTCCTGACTGATGGTAGGCGAGATATAGACATTGTTGACGCTGCGGCCCTGGATTTTGCCTGAGCGACCGTTCGATTCGTGTTGAAGGCCGACCTGCAATCCCGCACCTGTATGCCCGGAGAGGGCGAATTCCGGTGTCCGGTAGAACAGTTCCGGCAGATAGTTGGCATCGCGGAACGACGAATCGGATGCGATGTCCCAGAACAATTTGTTGGTGAAGCCGAAATAGAGGCCATCCCGCCAACTCGGCCGGGCGCCATCGCTATGACTGCCAAGCAAATGATACTTGAAGCTGAGCTGGACGCGCCATTCGCTGTCCTTGGCATTTCCGAAGACGACGTAGCTCGGCTCGTAAGGCGAAAAATCGGTAAGAAAGCCGTTCTCTTCTCTTTCGAGTCGCGATTGCACTGGGCGATGTCCCGCCCCGCTGGTCGCCGCATCAGCCATTGGAGCAGCGGCCGAAGTAGTGGCAGCGGTCTGCTCTGACGCCAGAGCGAGCGCAGGCGCAGATTGCGCCGGACCGGCTGCAACTTGGGCAGTATGCCATAGAGGAATGCTGATGAGCGGGGCTTGTCCTGCGGCCCATGGGTGTCCGCCAGCAGCCAGCCTGTAGTGGGCCTTGGCAAAACCGCCCGGTGCCACTGTCAGGCTGGCAGGCGTATCGATCGACCTTTCGAGAGCGGCGATTTCCACCTTGCTGCTGCGCATTTCGGCATCGATCCTGGCCGGAATGTCAAAGGATCTTCCCGAGTCACCGTCATTGACCAGCAGAACTTCCACCAGGACGGAGCCATCCGCCACGGTCTCGATTTCGGTGATCACTGCTTTGCGAAGAGGTTCCGCACACGCCGTCTGGGCGCAAAGCGCCGCCATCAGGGCGCTAGCGCCCGCAATCGTTTTCAATTTATGTCACCCTGTGCGCCCGATTATTTCTACCGCATCTGCGAAGTGCGGAGAATTTGCAAAGCAAAATCAATCCGTAACGGTTTTTCCGGGTGAGAGATGGGGGCAAATCGGATGCGTTTTCGTAGGCTGTCGAAGGCTCCGGCGCTATTCTGGCGCGATGACCCGCAATCTTGGAAAAGCTCGACAACGCAACCTTTGGCCTCGGATGTGCATTGCGCTGTTCATGAAGAATCTCCTCACTGCATCGATCCTGGCCCTTGCACTTGCGGCCTGTTCGTCCGAGCCTGCGAAGGCGCCCGATCAGGCTGGCGAGCCTACCTCCTCGGCGATGCCGGAAGAGGCCATGTCCGGGGCCGAGGGAGTCGCGCCGGCGTCCGAGGCCACGGCTACGGAGATGCCATCGGGGACTGCCGGACCGGCTGCCAACCCCAAGGTGCTGGCGCTGGAAGGGCTGGGTGATTTGCGGCTGGGGCAGGCGGTGCCCTCAGGCTCATCGTGGGCGGAGCGCGGTGCGCAGGCATCGGATGCTTGCCGTACGGTCACTTCACCGGACTACCCGGGCGTCTATGCCATAGTCGAGAAAGGCAAAGTGCAGCGGATCACGCTTGGCCAGCGGTCGCAGGTCAAGCTCGTGGAGGGGGTCGGCGTCGGCTCCACCGAGGCGGACGTGAAGAAGTGGTTCGCCGGCTTCCGTGAGGAACCGCACAAATACGAGGCCGCGCCGGCCAAATACCTCACCGCACCCAATGCCAGGAGCGGGGATCCGGCCCTTCGCTTCGAGATCGGGCAGGACGGCAAGGTCAAGATGGTCCACGTCGGCATGATGCCGGTGCTGGGCTATGTCGAGGGATGTTCCTGATAGAAGAAGATGGCTGGACATGATCTTCTGACGACGATGATCGTGCTTGGCATAACCTTCGTTTTTGCAGTTGTTTCTGCCTGGCTGTCGGTACGGGCCAATGCCCGCTTTCGGCATCACGAGCGGTTGCCGATGCAATGGTCGCTTGCCGGAACGGTAAATTGGACCGCCCCTCGCGTGCTCGCGCTCTGCCTCGTTCCGGCTTTGGGGATTGGTGTGTTGGCGGTCATCACATTGCTGACCTTCCTGGACGTCAGGCCAAGGCCCGGGCAGGAAAGCATGCTCCTGCCGGTGACAATGCTGATGGCTGCCACTTTCCTCGCGATTCAAATCCTGCATTACGGATTGATCGATAGGACCCTGAACCGGAACCGCCGCTAGAACCGGCCGCGAATGCCCCCCTTTCCGCTTCACGGCCTGGTGCGCTGAAGTGTGCGAATGCGGGCGAGGCGACACATCCGGCGCATTTCGTGTAATGCGGATGGTCACACTTCGAAGCACGAGAGCCTCGCGATGAACCACTACCTTCTGACCTATCACCTCGCGCCCGATTATCTGGAGCGGCGCCCGGCGTTTCGTGACGCGCATCTCGCACTGGCCTGGGATGCGGCGGAGAGCGGCGGACTGGTCCTGGGCGGAGCGGTGGAGGATCCCGTCGACATGGCTCTCCTGCTTTTCGCGGGCGAGGGGCCGGAGGGCGCAGAGGCCTTCGCCCGGGCGGACCCTTACGTCACGTCCGGGATCGTCCAGCGCTGGACGGTGCGGCGCTGGAACACCGTTGTCGGTGCGCGGGCCGCGAACCCGGTGCGGCCCGAGGGCCAGGCATGAGCGGGGCGGAACTGTCCATCCGTGCGCGCCGGGCGGCTTTCAACCGCGCGATTGCCGAAGGCGACGCTGCGGCCATTGCCCCGATTCTCGCGCGCGACTGCGTCATGGTCACCGGGACCGACAGCGCGCTGATTCAG
This sequence comes from Novosphingobium sp. PhB55, assembly GCF_004368805.1. Lineage (NCBI taxonomy): Bacteria > Pseudomonadati > Pseudomonadota > Alphaproteobacteria > Sphingomonadales > Sphingomonadaceae > Novosphingobium > Novosphingobium sp. PhB55. The sequence goes on from NZ_SODQ01000003.1 coordinate 380,213, forward strand.
GGGCGCATGAGCCAGGTGAAAGTCTGGCGGCGGGAATTTTCCGGTCCGGCGCGGCTGATCTACACCCGCACGACCCGTGAGGTCGTGCTCTCCCCGGTCGAGCCGATCGCGATGGAGCACGGGCGCTGGGAAGGGATAGACAGCACCTCGGACGTGCTTACCGCTTCGGGCACTTATTTTGCCAAGTGGCGCGAACTGGGCGGGCAGTGGGTGATCGAAGCGGAAGTCTTCCTCACCCTGGCCTGAACGTTCAGGCGCCCTCACGCTCGGCAGCCAGGACGTCCGCCGCGGCGCCAGCCGCGCGGGCTGCAGAATCGGCGGCGGAATCCCGCGGCGCCGAGCCTGAAGTGCGGGTCTGAGGCGCGGCGGGCTGCGGCGCATAGCTGCGCGGTCCCGCTTGGTAGAGGCGCTGTTCGGAGGGCGGATAGGCACGGGGCGGGGCCATGTACGGGCGTTCGCCGCGCTCCGGGAAGGGGGCGCCGCGTTCGTCCCGGTCGCCATAGTGATCGCTGCCGCGGCCGTTGCGCCACGGGCGGGCGTAACCGGGGCCGCCGTCGTCAGCCCAGCCCGGGCCGTCCAGGATCACCATACGTCCGCGCGGCGGTCCGTAGCCGGGCCGGTTTCCGCCAGAGGCGTCGTCCGCATAGCCTTCGTCCGCATAGCCCTCATCTGGCAGGGCATAGTCCTCCTGCTCCCGATCGGCATAGCCGGATCGCCGGTCTTCACGGGCGGCAGGCCGATGCTCGCCCGACAGCGCATAACGATCGGGATACTTCGTGATCTTGCCCGTGGTCATGCCCGCCACGACCACGCCGGCGCCGATTCCACCGGCAGCGAGCACCACGAACCACTTTGCGAAACCCATTTCAACTCCACATCACGCCAGCCCACCTACCTCATATAGGACTAACCGAGGCCCCATGTCGTTGAGGTGAATGCTTCGGGGAATATACCCATGCCTCGGGCAAGCAACCGTTCACGACCGGATGAGATGGTGAACGCATGTTTACGAAACGGTCAGACGCCTATTCGCTCACGCCCTGCTGGTTCACGCGCGTACACGAGCCGGATGGACGGCGCGAGCGGGACGATGACGGCACGCTGGTCTGCACTTGCCGCTATTGCCGCAAGCGTATCCGTTCGCGAGAGGGCAAGACCTGGAACCTGGCCGATGGCCTCGATCTCGATGCACTGGCCGCCTCTTGCATCGCCAGCCACTTCAGCGTGGTGGACGTGGAAGAGGGCATGGTGCTGGCGCGCTACCAGGTGCCGCCGGGCACCGATGCCGGGGCCATTGCCGACATGCGTGCGGCCATCGCAGAAAAACACGGCTTTGTCCCGGGCGGCGATCTGGAGATACGGTTCGTGCGGCACGAAGACGTGCATCAGAAGCGGCACTGAACCGGCGCCTGACGAAACACCCTGCGACATACCACGCGGGCAACAAAAAGGGCGCCGTTCCGATTGGAACGGCGCCCTTTTCTGTCTCAGGGACGAACCCTTACTGCGCAGCGGCGCCGGCCAGAGCGCCCTTGGCGTCAGCGAGGCGGAAGTTCACGTTGCGCGAGTTGTAGGTGCCGGTGACGCGGTTGCCAGCGACGTAAAGGCGGAAGGGAACCTGGCCCGAAGCGGTACCTTCGATCACGGTAACCTTGCCCTTCTGCTCGGTGGTGTAGTTGTAGTGCACGCCGTCGTGCGAGAAATCGCGCGAATCTTCAGCGTGAGCGGCAGTGGTGGCAACGGCGACGAGAGCGGCGCCAACAGCGAAAACGGTCTTCAGCATGGCAAAATCCTTAGTCTGAACGATAGGAGATTGCCTTGGGCACCCCTTATCTTGTTGCAGTGCAACATGGTTTTTTGACACCGCTGTCGCAATGGAATTACTTGCCACTGGTGTTGCAGAAACCGCAATTGTCCGGAAATCTGCGGCAAACGAGCATGTTAGCGGTAACGGAACACCCGGAAAAACTTTCGCACATGCAAAATTTCACCGCCAGCGGAGAGACCGGCGTTCTCTTTCAGGCGAATCGCCCGAGCGCGGCGATGAGCAGAGGGGTGGCCTCATCTGGCGATTGCGCGTTTTGCGCGCGCGGACTAGGCCATGGTCATGGAACTGCGATCCGACGCTCCGCTGAGCCGTGCCGCCCTGGCGCTTGCCGCCGTCATGGTGCTTTCGGCCTGCCACAGCGGTGCCAAAAACGTGCCCGGCGATGCCCAGGACCATGCCCCGTTTCACGAGATCGGTTCGGGCGAGCGCATCCGCTTCGTGGGTACCGAGCCGTTCTGGGGCGGGGATGTCGTGGGAGAGCGCCTGACTTATACTACGCCTGAAAATGTGAAGGGTGAGGCGATCGCCGTCAGCCGGTTCGCCGGGCGGGGCGGCCTGTCCTTCAGCGGCGAGCGCAAGGGCGCCTTGCTGACGCTCGCGATCGGGCCGGGCACCTGCACCGATGGCATGTCGGATCAGACATATCCTTATACCGCGATGCTGAAACTGGGCGACGAAACCAGGCAGGGTTGTGCCTGGACGGACCGTCAGCGGCCCAGCCGGCCTGAGGCGTCGGCAACCGAAAGCCGCTGAGGCTCCTGCGGCCGGGTCGGGGCGAGGTGCTGCTTCCGCTTGGCCGTATAGGCGTTCTCTGCCTTCGTATCGCCTTCCGAACCCGCCGGCAGGCATGCTCCGGCCAGGGCTCCGAAAGCGATGGCGCCGGCAACGGCGCCCATAACATTGATCTTCATCGGCAATGCGGATCTCCGCTCGCCCCCGTCCGATGAGCTAAACGTCGGGGCCTTGCTGCCGTTCCCTTGGCGGTCAGCGCTTGCGGACGAATTCCGCGCGCAGGACCAGGCCCTTGATGCCGGGGTACTTGCAGTCGATCTCCTGCGGATCGCCGGTCAGGCGGATCGACTTGATGAGCGTGCCTTGCTTGAGCGTCTGTCCGGCGCCTTTGACCTCAAGGTCCTTGATCAGCGTAACCTGGTCACCATCGGCCAGCACATTGCCCACGGCATCGCGCACTTCGACGCTGCTCTCGGCGGCGCGCTTGCTCGCCAGTTCGGACGCGGGCATCCATTCGCCGCTGTCCTCGTCATAGACGTAGTCTTCGTTGTCGCCTGCCATGGTCGTCCTTTCCATCAGGACGGACCCGCCATCCTCAAGGCAAGCGCCATGGCAGGCGCCACGCGGCTTTCCTAGCCCTCCAGCGACTTTTCGAGCGTGATCTCGCAATTGAGCAGCTTGGAGATGGGGCAACCGGCCTTGGCTTCGTCGGCCAGCTTCTCGAAGTCCTCGGCGCTGATGCCCGGCACGCTGGCCTTCAGGGTGAGCGCGGACTTGGTGACGGCGAAGCCGCCGTCAGCGCTGTCCAGCGTCACGGTGCACTGGGTGTCCAGCGTGCCGTCCGAGAAGCCCGCCTTGGCCAGCGCGAAGCTGGTGGCCATGGTGAAGCAAGCTGCATGGGCGGCGGCGATCAGTTCTTCCGGATTGGTGCCGGGCTGGCCTTCGAAGCGCGTGCCGAAGCCGTAGGGCTGGTCGCTCAACACCCCGGAACGGGTGCTGATGGCGCCTTTGCCTTCCTTGCCGAGGCCCGAATAGCGTGCGGAGGCGGAATTGGTCGTCATGCCGGATTTCCTTTCATGAGGATCGTGCGTGCTTGGGGATGGAATCTTTCAGCCCGAGCCCGGTCGAATGGGGTTCGGGCGCGACGGGCAAACGCAAGGGCGGCGCGCCCTGTTCCCGATTCGCTGGATGGGGGCCCGGATCGGTGTCCAGGAACGGCCGAGACGCCGCGCCGGTGCACTGGACCGCATCCGCGAAGAGGAAATCGACGTTAGCGGGTGCAGCATCGAATCGCCTCCAGGCCGGGCCGTGGGGCGGAAGCTATCGCGCCGAGGCGGGCCTTCACAAGCGCGATCCTGTCCGTGATCGACGAAGAACCGGCCGCCGGGGCGGGGGCAGGGCATGTCGGGCCTGCGCGGGGAAGAACAGAGCGGGTTCCAGCGTGGTGTTCGCGAGTGCCATATCTTTCTGTCGCAGCGCAAAATAACGGATTTCTGCGGGTTTGCGCCAATGACCGCTTCCGATTCTCCGGGGTGGATGTTATGTCTCCAGGACAAGAGAGGCGGCCCGCGATGATGGAGCCGCCAGGGAAGAGGATGGTGTCATGAAGCGATTCCTGACAGCATTGCAGGTGGGACTTGTCCTGTGCGCTGCGGCTTCGGCCGGCGCGGGCTGGGCAAGCGATTCCGGATCGGAGCCCACCGCGATGTCGCCGAACATGATCGGCGCCTACTTCATGAGAGAGAGTCTGGTTCCCCGAGCGGACGATCTCGCCCTCATCCAGCGCAAGCCGGCGCTCTACCTTGCCAGTTTCAACGACGGCATGGCGACGGTGGCCTATTCGCTGGATGATGGGCGGATCGTCTATCGGGTGGTTTCGGGTACAGTCAACGATACGGCGCGCGACGCGATCGACCGCGCTCTGGTAAGGCTGCAGCGCAAGCTGGCCTGACCGCAGGGAGAACAGGCGGCGCAAGCCGCAACGGCCGAGGGAAGGGAGAAGGTCAGGGCGCGGCGGACCAGAGTCCACGCGCCCTGATACCGTATTTGGCCTGATACCCTATCTGGTTTGCCGGCATTGATGTATTGCCGCCACGATCTCCGGAATTTCCACCGTATCCGAGCCTGTCGAGGCTGGACCGTCCTGGTGCGCCGCAGCATAAGGCGGCATGGAATTCGTCCACCATTACGAGCGCGCGATCACCTGGATCGTTGCGCAGTGCCCGGCCCCCGACAAGTTCGCGCATACTTATGCGGGCCTCACGATCTGGCTGCTGACGGCCATCGTGATGAAGAAGAAGCTCAGCTCCGCCTGGCCACTGGCGATGGTGGTGATCCTGGAGGCGGGCAACGAATATATCGATCGCCTGGCCCATGGCTCCTGGAGCTGGCACGACACCATTCGCGACGTGATCGCCACGCTGTTCTGGCCTTTCGTCATCTCCTTCGCGATGCGGCTGCGCCCCGCCATTCGCGGCTGATTTTTGGCCCCCGTCGAAGCGGGGCGGCATCAGGATTTGCAGCGCAGGCGGGAACCGGCGATGCTCGGGCGCGATTCGAAGAGACTTTCGAACGCGAAGGAGGAAGCCCGATGCAGCATCCGGACCCGCGCCCCTGGCTGGCCGGCGCCACTCTAGTCCTTGTCATGGCCGGTCTGGCCGGGTGCAAGGGCGGTTCCGAGCCAAGCCCCGCAGCCTCTCCCACGATCGCGGAACAATCCGCCGCGGCCGAAGTGGAGCCATCAGAAGCCAGCGAGACGCCTTCGGGCGCGGTCGACAGCCTCTCGGTCTATGTCGGCAAATATCCGCTGGACAAAGTGGGGGACTACACCTTCTTCCAGCATCCACGGGTGCAGGAAGGCGTTTCCCGCGCCGTGACCGACCCCAAGGTGCTCGATGCCATTGCCGCGATGAAGGGGCCGGTGGGCCCGGTCATGCGCAAGGACAACGATATCGGTGCCTCGCAGTGCGAATTGCACAATTGCGGCGCGCATAACTATGCCGTCCACGTCGATGCGACCACGAATGCGGTCTCTTCGGTCTGCTATTACGACGAAAAGGCCGGTCCGATCGCCACCTGGTACCGTCCCGACGGGTCCAAGACCAGCGAGGGCGGCGGCTGCTCGATCGGCTAGAGCCGGCCCAGCCACGCCTCGACAAGCGCCATGTGCCCCGCCCAGTCGGGCGCGCGGTAGTCCTGCAGCAAGCGGCGCTGGCGCGCGGCCTCGGTGCTGTCGCCCAGGCAGGCGATCACGGCATCCTGCCAGGCCTGTTCGTCGTCGGCGGCCAGGAACAGCGGAATGCCGGGCGCCAGTTCGCGATAGACCGCAAGGTCGGTGGCGATCACCGGCGTGCCGCGCGACAGTGCCTCCAGCACGGGCAGGCCATAGCCTTCGACATGGCTGGGCATGAGCAGGGCCCGGGCATCGTCGAGCCAGGCGGCCAGTTCGCCGTCGGTGCAGCGGGCGAGTTCGACGATCCGGCCATGATCGTGGCTTTCGGAATCGAGCAGGTCGAACGTGTCCTGCGCCTCCCACCCGCGCTGGCCGATCAGCACGAGATCGGGCGTGTTCGCGCCCAGCGTCCGGCGAAGGCCCTTCCAGGCGCGCAGCAGCAGGATGTGGTTCTTGCGCGCCTCGATGGTGCCCAGGCACAGGAAATAGGGCCGGTCCGTCGGCGCCGCTTTCGCACTCTCCGTAAAGGCGACGGCAGAGGCCGGCGCAGCGAGCGGCTCGATTCCCAGATGAGCGACGAGCGTGGGGGCAGGTTCCAGCCCCAGGCTGCGGGCGAAGCGGGTGAGGGCCCTGCCGGTATCGGCCGAATTGACGATGAACCCGTCCGCCGCAGCCAGGGCGTTACGCATCCTGGCAGCATGGCGCTCCGCCTCGCCGGCGCGGCAATATTGCGGGTGAGTGATCGGGATCAGGTCGTGGATGAGGAAGACCGGCCTCAGCGCCCGTGCGGCCAGCCAGTCCACCAGACCCGCTGCGTTCAGCCCGGTGTGGCCGACGTTGAGGTAGATCTTGCCCGCGACTTTCGGGGGGCGAACCAGAGCGGCGGGAATCGCCGAAGCCAGCTGCGCGACCAGCGCCCCCCGGATCGGCTTGCCGACCCCGGCGCTCAGCACTGCGAAGAGGCGGTCGCTGGCACGCGGGCCGAGCACGATCCGGTGCTCGCGCCATTGCAGCATGGCCAGGGACCGGTCCGCGAACTCTTCGAGATAGGCCAGGCACACCCGGTCGATCCCGGTAGGCAGGCGCCCGGCCCAGAGGCGCCAGATCAGGCGGCTGACGTCGAGCACGAAAGGACGCGGATCGGCGCCGGTTCCAGTGCGGGATGTGGCGGTAGCGGGCGCCCGAGAAGACATGGCGGGCGCGTAGCAGCGGTCAGGATCGATTGGCAAGCGGCGCGCGAAGGGTTACTGGCGGGAGCATGTCCTTAGTGCAGCGTATTCTTCTCTGGGCCTTCCTGGCCTCGCTGGCCGGCAGCATGGTGCTGGCGTTCGCGGATCCGAGCTGGCTTGCCATCCCCGCGATGCTGGTCGCCTGGTATCTGGCGGATCTGCTGTCCGGCGTGATTCACATGTACATGGACTATCGGCCGTGCCGCCCGGGCATGGGACTGGACACGATCTTCTTCTACGAAGGTTCGCGTGAGAGCGAGGAGTACCAAGGGCTCTTCCGCGAGCGGATGCGGCGGCTCAACCCGTTCGAGCGCATTTCCTACGATTTCAAGAACCACCACCCGCGCCCGGATGCGCTGGGGCGGCGGCAGCTGTGGCGGCTGATCGGCTCCACCGTGATCGCCGGCGCCCTGCCGATCTCGCTTCTGGGCAATGTGGCCGCGCTGATCTGGCCGATTCCCGGCTGGTTCATGGCCGGATTCGCCGCGTTTCTCGTGGGCGGGGCTTTCGCCCAGTATTTCCACGGGACGCTGCACCGGCTGGACAACCCCTGGTTCATCCGCGGCATGCGCAAGCTGGGCCTGCTGATGTCGCCGGAGGCACACCAGATCCACCACGACACGCTGAAGCGCGACTTCGCCACGAATTCGGGCTGGTCGAACCCGCTGGTCAACCGCCTGTTCCGTTTCCTGCGTTCGCAAGGGCACTTGCCCGACGCGAACCTGGAGCCGTCTTCCTGAAGGCTCAGGGCAAGTTGAACGCCGGGGGATAGCGACGGCGCACGGCGGGGCCTTCGGGGGCTTCCACGGGGACCAGCAGCCGGTCGACACTGTTTTCCACCAGGATGCGCGTGGCCGATTCGCTCGCGAGGCCGCCGCGCACCAGGCACTTGGCATGAAGCACTTTCTTGAAGGCTTCGTAGAGCTTGCGGTCGGGCAGTTCGGGGCTGCGCCAGAAGCGGTCGAGCGAGGCCTGGTGCGTGATGCCCGGCACGTCGTAGACGGCATCCCCCAGCACGATGACCGGCGTTCCCGAGGCCAGCGCCAGGGTGCCCGAGGTGCTGTTCACGCAGACCATGCCGATCGAATTCTCGCAGAGCGGCTGAAGATCGCCGCCGTCGATATGCATGACCCGGCCGGCCAACCCGAAATGGGCGGCGCGGCGGCGGATCGCCGAGCGCCAGTTGCGGAATCCGACGTCGAGCGGATGCTCCTTGATCACCAGCAGCGCATCCTTGGGCGCATGGCGCGCGAAGCTGGCCAGCACGTAGTCCAGCGCCATGGCCATCGACAGGAATGGCGAGTGCGACCGGATCTGGAAGTCGCCCGAAAGCTGGAGCGGGAACAGGAAATAGCGCTTGCCGTCGATCTCGCGCAGGGTGTCCTGCGCCTGCCGCGCGCGGCGGCCCCGGAGCGAGAAGCGGCGGATCCATCCGAAGCCCTCGAGCACGATCGATCCCTGGCGATGGGTGCGATAGAACGGGAAGCGCAGCAGCAGCCGGCCGGTCACGACATTGTGGTAATGCCAGTAGCTGTCATGCGCGCGCCGGTTGAACGAGGCGGTGATCGACGGGAGATCGGGAATATCGGGAAGCCTGGCCGCCGCGGAGAGCAGGTTCTGCGGATCGCGGTCGAACGAGGAATTGCCGTTCACGCCGTCACGCTCCAGCGTCATCCAGTCGGGCCGGATATAGCCTTCCTCGAAAACGTGGAAGTGGATGCCGCGCAGGCGCGCCAGGCGCATCGCCCGCATGTGCATGGGGCGGCAGTCCCCGAACAGGACCACGTCGGTGATGCCATGTTCCTGCACGTAGCGGTCGAAAAACAGCGGCCAGTCGCGCATCAGGCCACGATAGTCGGTCGAACCGTCCGGCCAGTCGCGCCGGTCGCCTCCGGACAGGTTGATGCGATGGACCGCCGCGCCGCGACGGCGCAGTTCTTCGCCCAGGGCGCGGAAAAACGGGCCGGGTGGTCCCTGAAGGAACAGGAACCGGCGATCCCCAGTCGTCAGCAGCAGATGCTTCATCGCCGGGTCATCCATCCAAGCACGCGGTTCATCCTCCCTTGAACTTCCCGCAGGCGAATAAGTGCTGATCGCACGTTGGCCTGCCCGCTTGCAATCCTGTCCACCAGCGTTTCCGGCCCGCACGGCAAACGCGTGACGGGATCGAGGTAGCGGGGATAGAGGATCAGCGTGGCCGCGACCAGTTCGTCCAGCGTCCGGCGGCGGGTGCGGCGCGCGGGTACTGCCCCAAGGTCGCGCGTCAGCCCCCAGCCCGCGTAGAACGGCACCCCGTGCGTGACGACCTCGCGCCCGCGCATCAGCGCCTCGAACCCCGCCAGCGAGGTCAGAACGTGGACGGCATCGACTTGATCCAGCAGCGCCGCGATCGAGGATGTCCGGTCGATCGTGTCGGCGAATTCCAGCGCGCGCGCGTCGGGGACATGACCCTTGCGATGGCCGGCCTCCACGTCGGGATGCGGCTTGAAGATGATATGTGCGCCAGGTTCTTCGGCGCGGGCGCGGCGCAGCAGTTCCAGATTGTCCAGCCCGCCGCCGCCGCGCAGCACCGAGCGGTCGTCTTCGACCTGCCCGGTCACGAGCACGCGCTTGCGGCTGCCGTTCCGGGCACCGCCTTCGTCGTCTGCCCGCGGCGCGCGCTCCGCGTCGAGGCCGTACTTGCTGATCCCGCCCGAAACGAGCCGTTCGCGCAAGGCACCGGCCCGTTCGATGACGGCCCGGGGGATTGCCGCGGTTTCGAGAATGATTTCGAGTTCGCTGGCCTGGGCCGGGTCGAAATGGGGGCCATTGGCATCGACGACGATCGAGAGCGGCGGCACGCAATTGGCGCCGAGGCCGGTCGAGCGGATCATGCCGTCCTCGATTTCACCGATGCGGATGCCGCGCGCTTCGAGATCCGCGAGGGCCTGCGCATCGCTGCGCGCGATCCAGGCCAGCGCCAGGGAGCCTTCGGCAGCCACTTGCGCGCCCTCGGCATGGCGCACCGGGCCGCTGCCGTCCCACAGCAGGTTGTCGGCAGTGATCCGCTTCCAGCGGGCGATGCCGTAGACGCCGGCGACCTTGCGGTTGGCGTCGATCAGGGTGCGCCAGCCTGCCAGCAGTCCAATGGCTTGCGCAGGTTCCAGCCTGCCTTCGCCAAAGGGGTCGCGATAGGTCCAGCGGCCAATTTCGCGGGCTGCGACGGCGTCCAGCGCCGCGGGATCCGAAAGCGCGGCGAAGCGCCCGGCCCCCAGCGGCGCGACCTTGCACCCGCAGAGGGCGGCGACCAGCAGCAGTTCGTCTTCGGCATCGGCTATGACCAGCGAGGCCGATGCGCAGGCGGTCCAGGGGTCGCCGTCCGACGGGAGGGAAGGGAGGTTTTCAAGGCCGACAATCGCACCGCGCGCGGCCGCGCGTTCCGTCAGCCCAAGGTCGCCCAGATGTCTCGCGACTTCGCCGGCTGCCGCGGTGCTGGATGCGGAGGCCAGAACGTCGCGGCCTTCGGGCAGCACAGCGGAGGCTCCCCAGAACGTACTGCCGACGCGGGCCTGGCGCAGAAGCGAGGACAGGTCCGTCGCGGCAAGTGCTTCTCCGGAAGCGGGCTGAGCCAGGGGTGGTGCGCGGTGGCCCGGGAAGGGCGGGATGCGCAGGAACGGGGTTGCCGTCATGCCGCCTCGACCGTCAGCGCCAAGGTTTCGCCCAGGCTTTCCAGCCGGCGCGCCGTACGGTCCCAGATGACCGGATCGACGGCGGCGATCAGGCCCTCGCGCCGGTCGTCGCAGCGATAGGGGGTGCCGTCGGGCCGGGCGGCCCGGCCGCCTGCTTCATTGAGGAACAGTACGCCTGCGGCATGGTCCCAGGGGAGCGTGCGGGTGAACAGCGTGATGTCGTTCTCGCCCCTGGCGATGCGGGGGTACTGGTCGGCAGCGCAGCGCGGGCTGTCTATCACTTCGGCGCCTTCGGCCAATTCGGCCAGCAGTCGGGCGCGCCGGTCGGGGTTGGGAAAGAGGCGCGTCACGGCCATTACCGGGCGCGCGCGCGCTGCAGGAGCGGTGCGAAAAGCCAGGCCGTCGATGGTGGCGCCCTGGCCGGACAGGGCGGCACAGAACCGGCCGGACAGGGGATCGAGTATCCAGCCGCCGACCGGAATGCCGTTGTCCGCCAGCGCCACCAGCAGCCCGAAGGGCCCGATGCCCGCCGCGAAATTGGCAGTGCCGTCGAGCGGATCGACGATCCAGCACGTTCCGGCGCCGAGCCTGTCGAGCAGATCCGGCCGGTGATGCACGGCCTCTTCACCCACCACATGAGCGCCGGGGATCAGGCCGGCGAGGCGTTCGCTCAGGATCGCCTCGCATTCGCGGTCTGCGGCGGTAACCGGTTCGCTGCCACCATTGCCTTCGCGCTTGTCGGCCACGAGCGCGGCGCCCGCCGTGCCGAAGCGCGGCATGACGGCGAGGCGCGCTGCGTCGCGCATCGCCTGCTCGACGGCAGGCGTAAGGCTTTGGTTCATGATCAGCGTGCCTCGATGGCGTGTGATCGCCCAGTTACCAATGGCCGAACTCTCCATGCGTATCGACACGAACCGAGGTGTAGGGAAGCTGAACGTGATCGAGCACGGAGTAGGCGGCCTTGCCGAAGCGCGACTGCGAATTGCCCCAGAACAGCTCGCCCAGGTTCAGGCCGACGCCGAAGAACAGGTGCCGCTTGGGCTCGATGCCCTTTTCGCGGTCGCTGTTGAGGAAGTCGGTGGCGTAATAGCCGACCTGGAGGTCCAGGAACCGCAGCGGCGTCTTCTGCAGGCCTTCGAAGCCCGCGCCCTTGAGCGAGAGCATGAAGCGCTGCTGGGCGTAGTGTTCCTTGCCGACGTGGCTGTAGATCTGGTCGTTCGGCATGATCTCGATCTTGAAGGCGATCTTTTCCTTCAGGCCGGGAATCGTGTTGCGCAGCACCGAGAGCGTCGCGCCGGTCAGGTTCATCGCGATGTCCTGCATCGAGTAGCCGCTGTCGGGCTCGATGGCGTCGGACACTTCGTTGAGCGCCATCAGGCCCGCGGCCAGCACGCCGGCCGTGACGGCGTCGCCTTCCGAGGCATTGGTGTTCTTGTGAAGGCGGGCATGAAGAATGTCCGCGATCAGGTAAGTGTTGAAGGCATGGGTCAGCTTGTCCATGCCGATGCTGGTCGTATCCTTGCCGAACCAGCCTTCGTCCTTGAAGTGGAACGGCGCGGTTTTCTTCGTCAGCTTGGGGATCGTCTGCACGCCCATGTAGACGGCCAGGACCGCCAGTTCGGTCGTGATCGTGCCCGCCTGCTTGAAGAAGCCGCGGTACTGGGCATATTCGCGCGGAACGTGGCCGGTGCCGTTGAGGCTGACGCCGGGGGGCAGCGATGCGGCCGGGCCGGAAACCACCTGGTTCGTGGGGCCATAGACATCGGCCGGCGCGGCCGGCTCGGGCTCCAGGGCGGCGGGCGGCAGGGTCGTCAGGTCCGGCACCGCGCGGGGTGAGGAGATGTCGGCCAGGTTCCACCGCGAGACGGCGACGAGCTGCGGATCATTTCCGTCGCAAGGCGCGGCACTGCCGATGCAGCCGGCCGCCGTGATCACCCCAGCGGCAAGCGCCTGATCCTCGATCCGACCCGTCGGAGCCGAAAAACCGGCCTCCGGAAGGGCTGCCGTGCCGCCGAACGCATCTGCCCAGGCGGGAGTGGCCGGCAGGCAGGCGGCCAGCGCCAGAACCGCCCGGCCGCGGGAACCCATCCTCATGTATCGTCTTACCCTGAAAAGTTATGCCATTTACCAGCCAAGGACATTCGACGATCCGAGGACCACGAAATCAGTTGCCAGCGACCTGTCAAAGGGGCCATTGCGAAGCCCCCCGAAATCGGTAGCCCTCTTCATATGATTGTTCTCAAGCCGGTCAAGTCGTTACTCATGCTACCCGTCTGGATCTTCCAGCTCGGCACCACTGCAAAGAGTTTTCTCGACAATCCGCTTCTGGGTTCGCGGCGATTGAACGGTTGGGGCCTGCACCGGGCGCGGGTGAAAGTGGCGGGGGCGCTGTGCAGCTGGCGACGGGCGCGCCTTGCGGGAAAAGTGCGGAAGGACTGGCGCGAGGCTTTCGACCGCGACGGTTTCGTCGCCATCGAGAATGTCATTCCGGCCGAAGAGTTTGCGGCGCTGCGCCAGGCGATCCTGGCATACGAGGGTGAAGCGCGCGAAATGCGGCAGGGAGATGCGATCACTCGCCGCCTCGCCGTCGATCCCGCGATGCTCCGGGTCATTCCCGCGCTGCGCCGCCTGCTCGACCGCGACGATCTCAAGGCGCTGTTCCACTATGTCGCCGGTTTTCGCATCGCACCGCTGCATTATATCCAGACCATCGTGACGCACGACGCCAGCAACGAGGCGGACCCGCAGGAATCGCTTCATGCCGATGCCTTCCACTCATCGCTGAAATCCTGGCTGTTCCTGAATGCGGTCACGGCCGACGAGGCGCCTTTCACCTTCGTGCCGGGATCGCACCGGTTGACCACGGCGCGGCTGGACTGGGAATATCGCCGCAGCTTGGCCGATCCGCGCGCGATCGACCGGCTGTCCGCGCGCGGTTCGCCGCGGGTGCGGGCGGGGGACCTTGCCGAGATGGGCCTGCCCGCGCCGCGGCCGCTGGCCGTTCCCGCCAATACCTTGGTGGTGGCCGATACCCTGGGCTTCCACGCGCGCGGCGATTCGGTTCGGGCGATCGAGCGTGTCGAGATCTGGTCCTATTGCCGCCGCAATCCCTTTGTGCCCTGGCTGGGAGGCGACCTTCTCAGCCTTCCGGGCCTTGCCGAGCGCCGCGTCGGGTGGCTTTGGTCCTTGCGCGATCGGTTCGAGAAAGTTGCTGGGCAGCCCTGGCGCAGTGTCGGAATAAGGCGCGCGGTAGATTCGTTAGACTGATCCGCCTGCACTTCCTTGCCTCGGAACTGTCACGATTAAATTTCGTCAACTATATGTGACTTCTACCTGTCGGCGCTTGTGCGGAATTTGCGGCAGATCGAGCAATTCAGGGATTATGTGGGGTTTACATAGGGTGGTGTGCTGCGTAGCACAAATTCGCGGACTATGCCGGCGTCTAACAGTACATGTCAGGACTGTGGCGTTGTGCAGTGCGGCCAGCAAGGTGTAGGCGATGCGCAGCAATCGAAAGCACGCGAGCAGGGGGGTAAAGTTGTCGAATTCGGTCGTCCCGATAACAGTCGGGGCAAGCAATCTCATTATATCCAGAGCACGCGAAGTCATCGACATCGAAGCACGCACTCTGGATAGCCTGGCCGCATCGCTGGGCGCGAGTTTCACCAAAGCCTGCCAGCTTCTCGCCAGCGCCACTGGACGGATCGTCGTGGCCGGCGTCGGCAAGTCCGGGCATATCGGCCGCAAGATCGCCGCCACCCTCTCGGCAACCGGCTCGCCCGCCATGTACCTTCACCCCGGTGAGGCCGCCCACGGCGATCTCGGCATGGTGGTGGAGGGTGACGTGATCCTCGCCATTTCCAATTCCGGCAACACTGCCGAGCTGCAGGTCCTGTTCGACCATGCGGAGCGCTGCGAAATTCCGGTGGTCGGCATGACGTCTCATGCCGATTCGCTGGTGGAACGCCGCTCGGACATCTGCGTGTTGCTGCCGGTCGCGACCGAGGCCTGTCCTTCGAATATCGCGCCCACCAGCTCGACCACGCAGCAGCTGGCACTGGGCGACGCCATCGCCATGGTGCTGATGGACATGCAGGGCGTCTCGAAGGAGAGCCTCAAAGCGCTTCATCCGGGGGGTTCGATCGGCCTGCGTCTCGCTTCGGTCAGCCAGCTCATGCACGGCACCGACAAGCTTCCGCTCGTCGACCTCGACCTGCCGATGGACGGCGTCATCACGTGCATGACGTCCATGGGCTTCGGCATTGCCGGCGTCGTCGATCCGGCCGGACGCCTTGCCGGGATCATCACCGACGGTGACTTGCGCCGCCACTTCAAGGTGCTCGACCAGGTCTGCGCGCGCGACGTCATGACGCCGCGCCCCAAGATGCTGCGGGCGGACATGGCGGCGGAGGATGCCCTGCGTTTCCTCAACGATGCGCAGATCACATGCGCTTTCGTGGTCGGCGAAGACGGCCCGCGCTGCGCGGTGGTAGAGGACGAGATGGTGGCCACGATCAACCAGATCCCGGTCGGCATCATCCACCTGCACGATTTCCTTCGCACCGGGCTCAGCTGAACCTCCGTGACATCCCCGAATAGCGGCAACAGTTTTGCCATCATCATCCCTGCGCGCTTCGCGTCGAGCCGGTACCCCGGCAAGCCGCTGGTTCGCCTGGCCGGCGCCACCGGCGAGGAACGCAGCCTGATCCGCCGCAGCTGGGATTGCGCCATGGGCGTTCCCGGCGCGGCCGGCGTCTGGGTCGCCACTGACGACGACCGGATCGCCGCCGAAGTGGAGAGCTTCGGCGGGCAGGTCGTCATGACGTCGCCCGATTGCGCCAACGGCACCGAACGCTGCGCGGAAGCCATTGCCACGCTTGGGCCGGTCGCCGATGTCGTCGTGAACCTTCAGGGCGATGCGCCGCTTTCTCCCGCAGGTGTGGTCCCCGCGCTGGTCGAGCGCCTTTCGGCAGATCCGGAGGCCATCATGGCCACCCCCGCCGTGCGCGCCTCACGTACCGTTTACGAACATCTGGTCCAGGACCAGGCCGAGGGCCGGGTCGGCGGCACCACCGCCGTGATCGACGGCCGCGGCCGGGCGCTTTACTTCTCCAAGCGCGTGCTGCCCTATCTTCCGGCAGAGGCCGCCGCGCGGGAATTCCCGCCGGTCCACCTGCACCTCGGTCTCTATGCCTACCGCCGCGCCGCGCTGGAGCGCTACGTCGCCGCGCCGCCTTGCGAGCTGGAACTGCTGGAAGGCCTGGAACAACTCCGCTTCCTCGACCTTGGCCTGCCGGTCTCGGTCGTCACGCTCGATCCGCTGTCCTGGGATGCGATCGAGCTGAACAACCCGGGCGACAAGCCAGTGATCGAACGCATCCTCAAGGAACGCGGCATCGCCTGAAGGCGATTGCCGAAGGGGGCGGCGCCGCGAAGCCACCGCCCTGTTTTCCTCAGTTCCGATTTCGCTCAATCCCGGTTTCGCTCAATCAATGTCGAGGGGCGGGAAGGCCTTGACCAGGCGGTCGATGGCCTGGACCTGTTCGAGATAGGCGCGTAGCCGGCCGAGCGGCAAGGCGCAGGGGCCATCGCAGAGCGCCTTGTCCGGATCGGGGTGCGCTTCCAGAAACAGCCCGGCGATACCGAGGGCCATGCCCGAACGGGTGAGGGCAGCAGCCTGCGTACGGCGACCATCGGCGCTGTCGACCCGTCCGCCCGGGCGTTGCAGCGCATGAGTCGCATCGAACACCACCGGGGCCATGGCCTTCATCTCGTCCATTCCCAGCATGTCGACGACGAGGTTGTTGTAGCCGAAGGAGGAACCGCGCTCGCACAGCAGCACGCGGCCATTGCCGGCCTCTTCGCATTTGCGGATGATGTGACGCATCTCCTGCGGGGCGAGGAACTGCGGCTTCTTCACGTTGATGACCTTGCCGGTGCGGGCCAGGGCGACGACGAGGTCGGTCTGGCGGGCGAGGAAGGCCGGGAGCTGGAGAATATCGGCGACTTCCGCCACGGCCTCCGCCTGGAACGGTTCGTGGACGTCGGTCAGCACGGGCACGCCGAAGCGGTCCTTCACTTCGGCGAGGATCTTCATTCCTTCGTCCAGCCCCGGACCCCGGAAGGACGAAATAGACGAGCGGTTCGCCTTGTCGAAGCTGGCCTTGAACACATAAGGAATGCCAAGCTCGCCGGTGACCCGTACGAATTCGGCGGCAACGTCCATCACCGCCTCGCGGCTTTCCATGACGTTCATGCCCCCGATCAGCACGAATGGCCGGTCGTTGGCGAAAGTCAGGTCGGGAAGCAGGGTAACGGAGGGAATCATGGCGTGGCTCGGTCCTCGTCGATCGGGAGAGAGGCCGTCGCCGGGCAGGCCGCCGCCGTCAAGGCGTTTCCGGCTTTCAGGCCCCAGAACCGGCGCGATACGCCATCGCCGCACTCGCCGGCCTGCCTGTCCTGCGGGCCGTTTGGGCGCGCCGCCGTGTCATCTGGGGCTATCGCGTGATGAAGGCTTCGCGGCGGCTGAAATGACGGCTATTCAGGGCGGCGTAACAGTCGCACCCGCCGTCACGAGGATAATACCATGCCCCACCCCTTAGGCATCGACAGCCGCACGGTCGCGGGGATGGGACCGCTCGAACATGTCCGCCTGGCGGGCGAAATGGGCTGCAAGGCGGTGTCGATGGGCCTGGAGCAGGAGGCCGGGCGGAGCGAGGGCTACGCAGCCTGGTCGCTGCGCGAGGATGCGGCCCTGCGGCGCGAAGCCCAGGCCGCACTGGCGGACGCCGGCCTGCGCATCGGCCTGGGCGAGGGCATCAATGGTTCGGCAACGCGCCCGCCCGAGGATCATGCCGCGGACATGGACATCTTCGCCCGGCTCGGCACCCGCCGCATCGGCGCCCGCGACAACGGGCTCGAACGGGAACATGCCTTCGACTACATGGCCCGCCTGGCCGAAATGGCGCGTGAGCGCGACATGGACTTCGGCTTCGAATTCTCTCCTGTCATGACTGTTCGCACGCTTCGCGAAGCCCTGGCTCTCGTGGCGCATATCGGCGAGGATCGGGTGAGCGTGACGGTCGACGCATTGCATTTCTTCCGCGCGGGCGGGGTAGCGCGCGAACTGGCGGAACTCGACGCCGCGCTGATCGGCCACGTCCGCCTTTGCGACGCCGCGCTCAAGGCCCTCGGCGATCATGCCGAGGAAGCCGAGCGGGGCCGCCTGATTCCGGGCGAGGGCGAACTGCCCCTTCGCGAATTCGTGGATGCCCTCCCGCGCGGCAAGACGCTGGGCCTGGACCTTTCGCTTCCTCAGGCGGCGCTGGGGGTGGAAGCCGCGCGGGACTATCTCGTGGAAGTGGTCGCCCGCACGAGGGCGCTGCTGGCCTGAACGGCGCGCCGGGCTGGTTCTCGACGGATCACCGGCTGTCAGCCAGGATCATTTCCGCGCCTTTTTCCGCGATCATCATGGTCGGCGCATTGGTGTTTCCGGACGTGATGGTGGGCATCACCGAGGCATCGATCACGCGCAGGCCCTCCACCTGGAGAACGCGCAAGCGGGCATCGACCACGCTGCCCATCGCCGCGGTACCGACCGGGTGGAAAATGGTGGTGCCGATCGCGCCGGCTGCGCTGCGCAAGTCTTCCTCGCTCGCGCGTTCGGGGCCGGGCCGCAGTTCTTCCGGGGCATAGCGGGCGAGGGCGGGCCGGGCGACGATCTCGCGCGTGAGGCGGATCGACTGGGCCGCGACGGCACGGTCCTCCTCGGCCGAGAGATAGTTCGGGCGTATGCTCGGCGCGGCGGCGGGATCGCGGCCGGTCACATGCGTGCTGCCGCGACTTTCCGGCCGCAAGTTGCAGACGCTGGCGGTGAAGGCCGGGAAGGGATCGAGCGCGCCGCCGAAGGCTTCGAGGCTGAGCGGCTGTACGTGGTATTCCAGGTTCGGCGTGGAATAGCGGGCGTGGCTGCGGGTGAAGACGCCAAGCTGGCTCGGCGCCATGGCCATCGGACCGCTGCGGCTGAGCGCATATTCCAGGCCGATCAGCGCCTTGCCCATCAGATTGGCAGCGCGCTGGTTGAGCGTGGACACCCCCGTCACCCGCCAGGCGCAGCGCAGTTGCAGGTGGTCCTGCAGGTTCTCCCCCACTTGCGGCAAATGGCGCAGAGCAGTGATGCCATGGCCGGAAAGCCGGTCTCCATCGCCAATGCCGCTGCGTTCGAGAATCGCCGGCGAACCGATGGCGCCTGCCGAAAGCACGACTTCGCCGCGCGCGCGGGCGGTTCTGGGCTGGCCGCTCACCGTATAGGTGACGCCGACGGCGCGGCCGTCCTCGATCAATACGCGCTCGACGCTGGCACCGGTCTCCACCTTGAGGTTGGCGCGGCTTCTTACCGGCTTGAGAAAGGCATCCGATGCGCTCCAGCGCCAACCCCGGCGCTGCGTGACCTGGAAGAAGCTGGATCCTTCGTTGTCACCCCGGTTGAAATCGGGCACCGCGGGGATGCCCTGCTGGCTGCAGGCCTCTCGAAAGGCTTCGAGGATGTCCCAGCGCAGCCGCTGCTTCTCCACGCGGATTTCGCCGCCGCTGCCGTGAAACGCGCTGGGGCCCTCGTAATGATCTTCGGCGCGGGTGAAGTAGGGAAGGACCTCGTCCCAGCTCCAGCCTTCGTGACCGGCCTGCCGCCACTGGTCGTAGTCGGCGGCCTGGCCGCGCATGTAGATCATGCCGTTGATCGAGGAACTGCC
The DNA here is from genome assembly GCF_004368805.1 of Novosphingobium sp. PhB55. Lineage (NCBI taxonomy): Bacteria > Pseudomonadati > Pseudomonadota > Alphaproteobacteria > Sphingomonadales > Sphingomonadaceae > Novosphingobium > Novosphingobium sp. PhB55. Next base: position 399,592 of record NZ_SODQ01000003.1, read on the forward strand.
GCCCAGCACCCGTCCGCGCGGATACTTGAGACTGCGGCCGCCCAGCCCGGCTTCGGCCTCGGTGGACAGGCACCAGTCGGTACGGGGATTGCCGATGCAATAGAGATAGCCGACGGGGACGCGAATCCAGAGGTAGTCGTCCTTGCCGCCCGCTTCCAGCAGCAGCACCCGGCGCCGCGGGTCCGCGCTCAGCCGATTGGCAAGGACACAGCCCGCGCTTCCACCGCCGACGACGATGTAATCGAATTCTCCCATCACCAAGGGCTAGGCCGCGATTTCCCCGCGATCAAGCGTTCCGCGAATCGCGCCGTAAACCCGCTCCGGCGATGCTGGAAAGGATGCGCCCGGCAGGGTTTCCGAAGCGTGTCGTTAAATTTCTGCAACGGACTGTCTTCCGTTGGGGACATGGCGAATACACCCGCCACCGAGACGGAGTATTCGGACGAGTAGAGGATGACGCGAAGGCGCCGTCCATACGAGGGCCGTCGGTGCAAGGGATCGATTGTTCGTCGGGGGGCGAGAGATCGATCCGGGGCGGGAGCGCAGCATGAAGCCATGCCGCGCTCGGGACACGCTTCCATCGGCGGCTCATTTTTTCACGCACATCTTCGGCGATGTCCGGTCGCGGGTCGATTTTTCGGGCGAGTTCTTTCGGCCGAATTCCAGAGGCCGGAGCGGGGTTCAGGGCGCCTCCAGATGGAAGCGCCCCACGTCACGCTTCAGGGTGAAGATTGCGCCGGGGCTTGCTGCTGGGCACCCGCCGGCGCGAGATGATCGGGATTGGGGCGGCTCCAGACGCCGATCGACAGCCAGAGAATGACGATGGCGATGGCGAACACGCCGAAGATTGCTGCCAGGATATGCGGAAGGATCGGCAAGGCGGCATCGCCGCCGCGCCGCAGGTCGCCTTCCTGAGCATGTATCGTCATGGAATGCGTCGTAGTGGAAAGGCCCGTCCGCGCGGGATGGGATTCGGCCTTGTCGGCCCCTGCCGCAAAAGCTGTGTCCTGCATTCCTGTCTTCCTCTCCATGAGGATCCTGCGCCGCCACCAGGCAACGTCGGTCCTTCTCGTTTCTCCCGAGCACAGATCAGGACAAGTCGGCCCGTCAGGCAAGCAAATTCGGCAGGGTCAGTTGCCGAGTGCGTGCTCCTCGGCGGTCACGGGATGTCCCTGGGACGGCGGCTGGTCCCACCAGGCGCGCGAAATCCAGATCGCGGACATCGCCAGAATCGCCAGAACGAGGCTGGCCAGCAGTACATAGCGGACGATGTGCGGCGTGCTGCCCGAACGGGCTTCGTCTTCGTCCAGATGAACTTCATCACCGACGCGTTGCATCTCGGCTCTCCCGTGGCCCGACAGCTTTGGGAGCGGCTCTGCGGCCGCCGTGCAATAAGGGCCAACAGGGGAAACGCGCTGGCGGTGCTTCGGGTTCCCGAACGAGCGAAGCGCTAGGGCTCCGGTGCGGTGCCGAGGAGCTGGAGCGTCCGTTCGTCCCGCTCGCCTTGGAAGAACCCATCGAGCGCGCGGCCGAAACGCGCTTCGCCGCCGGCCGCTTCGAACAGCGTCATGGCGCTGCGAAACTTCATGGCATCGAGACCGCCCAGGATCTCGGCCGCGCTGCGTTTGCCGAGCCATTCCAGCATGATCTCGGTGCATTCATCGAGACGGGCGCCGAGAATCGGATGGGCCAGATAGGCGCGGGCCTCGCTCAGGTCTGAAATGGCGTAGAACTGCGAGGTTTCGCTTTGTCCCAGGCCGGCCACTTGCGGGAAGATGTACCAGATCCAGTGGCTGCGCTTGCTGCCGTGTTCCAGCTCCGCGACCACGCGGGCATAGTCGCGGGACTGGGCATCGACGAAGCGCGCCAGCCCCGCCACGGGTCAGCTTCCGGTCTTGCCCGCGGCCGGCTCGGGGCTCTGGACGCCGGGTTGGGACTGGGGATCGACATCGCCCCGCTGCACGGCCTCGCGGGTGTCGGCGGCGCCGCCGGTATCGTCCGGGGCCTTGACCGCGCCGAAGATCCAGATCGCGGACATGGCGGCAATGGCCAGGACCAGGCTGACGAGCAGGACGTAGCGGACGACATTGGGCGTCGCGCCGGCACGGGCTTCGGTCTTTTCGACGTGAACTTCCTCGCCGCGGGTATCCATGGGCATCTCCCGGTTTCCGGCCCGATCTTCGATCGCTTCAGGCCGATGTTCCAGGGATCAACGCCCCATCGTCCCTGCCGTTCCGAGGGAACCGGATGCAGAAAGGGGCCGGACGCGCTGGCATCCGGCCCCTTTCGGACGGGATCGGTGGAGCGATCAGTCGCGCAGCAGCTCGTTGATGCCGGTCTTCGAGCGGGTCTGCGCGTCCACGGTCTTGACGATCACGGCGCAGTAGAGCGACGGGCCGGGGGTGCCGTCAGGCAGCGGCTTGCCGGGCAGCGAGCCGGGGACCACCACCGAGTAGGGCGGAACCTTGCCGATGTGGACTTCGCCGGTCGCGCGGTCGACGATCTTGGTCGACGCGCCCAGGAACACGCCCATCGAGATCACCGCGCCTTCGCCGACGACGACGCCTTCGGCCACTTCCGAACGGGCGCCGATGAAGCAGTTGTCCTCGATGATGACCGGGCCGGCCTGCAGCGGCTCAAGCACGCCGCCGATGCCGACACCGCCCGAGATGTGCACGTTCTTGCCGATCTGCGCGCAGGAGCCGACGGTCGCCCAGGTGTCGACCATGGTGCCTTCGCCCACATAGGCGCCGATGTTCACGAAGCTGGGCATCAACACCACGTTCTTCGAGATGAAGGTGCCGCGACGGGCGACGGCGCCCGGGACGACGCGGAAGCCGGCCTTGCGGAAGTCTTCGTCGGCCCAGCCGTCGAACTTCACCGGCACCTTGTCGAATGCAGGCGCGCCGCCCGCGCCGTGAGCGACGGGGGCGTTGTCGTTCAGGCGGAACGAGAGGAGCACGGCCTTCTTCAGCCACTGGTTGACCTTCCAGCCACCATTGCCGCCCGGTTCGGCGACGCGGGCAGCGCCCGATTCGATCAGGCCGAGGGCTTCGTCGACCAGCTTGCGCACGTCGGCGCTGGCGGGGGTGACGGTGTCGCGCGCATCCCAGGCGGCTTCGATCGCGGTTTCGAGTTCGGACATGTTCGCGTCTCCGGAAAGGTCGTTCAGATTTTCTGTTCCGGGCGCGCGTAGAGCCTGCGGTGGGCGAGGACAAGTAAGAAGGGAGCGCGGGACATAAGGCCGGCGCTCTCCGGGCAGGCGGGCGGCGGTTTCGGGCTCCGCCTCAGCGGACCGGCGAAAGCTGGGCGGAATCGATGTGCCAGCGCAGTTGTCCGGGCGTGGCCCCGTCCACACCGTTGACGCGGCGCAGGACGTACTTGCCGCGGAACCGCTGGCTCGATCCGTCGTCCAGCGTCGCGTCCACCGTGACGGGCACCGTCTGGTAGACCGAGCCGGCCCCGGCGTCGCCAGGCTCCATCGCGCCGATGGCGACATGGGTGGCGCGGGTATGGGCGAAGCCGGCCGTGAACTGCGCCATCGTCTGGCGCGGCGGGCCGTCGTCGCCCCACTGCTGCCAGGCCGTCCCGAAGTCGCGGGCATTGAGCGCGGAGTAATAGCGTTCGACCACCGCGGCGGCGGCTTCCTTGCTCTTGGGCGCGGGGCGGCATCCCGGCATGGGATCTCCCTTCGAATCGAACAAGGCGCAGCTGCGGGCGATCTCGTCCTCGATCATCGCGCAGCTGTTGGCGACGTTGCAGGGGGGGCGTGTGGCCGGGGAGACGTTGCGGCACAGATCCGCGCGGCGCTGGGCGGCAGTGGCGCCCAGTTCCTCCGCGCAGGAGAGCGGGCCGGAGCGCTGGGCCGCGCCGTTCTCCGCCAGCGCGGTCGGCGATCCAGCAGGCGAAGCCGATGGAGATGCCGAGGTCGGGGCCGAGCTGCTTGCGGGGCCTTGCGGGTCCGAAGCGACCGCTTGCGAGTGTGTCTCCGAAGCCGGCTGCCGATCGGGCGCGGCGTTGCAGGCACCCAGCATGAGCAGGCCCGCCAGGGGCAGGCCCGACAGGCTGAGCGACCGGATCGCGGACTTTCGTGGCGGCATCATCGCTCTCTCCCGTGGCGCGCCCGAGCAGGGCCAGTTCCACATCTACGCGCCAGACGCCCGCAGGTGCCCGAACGGACGGGAAAAAATGCCGGACCGCCTGCTGGGCAGGGCGTGGAGAGGCAGCGGCGCGACGCGCGGCTGCCCGTCACCCTCGCTGCTTTCCCGATACCGCGATCAGGGCGTCATCAGCTCGCGCACGAAGCCGATCAGGCCGGTCTGGCGCGCGCGGCGCATGCGTTCCGCGGCGAGGATCTTCTTCACTTTCTCGAAGCAGGCTTCGATATCGTCATTGACGACGACATAGTCGTAGCCGTCCCAGTGGCTGATTTCCGAGCGTGCGCGTTCCATGCGGGCGGCGATCACGTCCATCGAATCGGTGCCCCGGCCGGTAAGGCGGCGGCGCAGTTCGTCGATGCTCGGTGGCAGCAGGAACACGCGCACGACGTCGCGCTCCAGCTTCTGGTAGAGCTGCTGCGTGCCCTGCCAGTCGATGTCGAACAGATAGTCCTGCCCGTCCTTCAGCCCGGCTTTCACCTGGGCCTTGGGCGTGCCGTAGCTGTGGCCGAAGACATGCGCCCATTCGAGGAACTCGCCTTCGTCCACCATGCGGTCGAACTCGGCCTGGCTGACGAAGAAGTAGTCCTTGCCGTCCACCTCACCCGGGCGGGGCTTGCGGGTGGTGCAGGACACCGAGTTGCAGATGTGCGAATCGTGCTCAAGCAGCATGCGCGAGATCGTCGTCTTGCCGGCGCCGGAAGGCGAGGACATGATGAGCATGAGGCCGCGCCGGGCGAGCGTGTCGGCGGGATTGTCCGGAGAATTGACCATGTGCCCCGATGCCGCCGCCGGGCGCGCAAATCAAGGGGTGAGGTGAAGGCAGCGGATCGCGGAGCGAGCGGAAAGCCCTTCGCCCCGGATCAGGTCATTCCAGAATGTCGGGCACCAGGCCGGTTTCGTCTTCGCCGTCCTCGGCCATGTCCTGGATCTCGGCTTCGCCCTTGACGCTGGCCTTGCGGGCGCGACTGCGGTCGTAGAGCGTCTTGGCCGCCAGTCCGCCGATCACCAGCGCCGCACCGGGCGCGGAGCCCAGGGCCACGCGGGCAATGGCGGTATGGAGCATGGACTGGGTGAAGGAACGGCCGCGCAGGATCTGCTTGGCCTTTTCCGGGGTGTAGCGCTTGCCCAGCAGTGCGTGCTCGACCGCCCGGCGCGCGAAGAAAGTGCCGCTGCGCAGGGCGATGTCGGCAATGGCCAGGTTGGTGGCCGTGCTGGGGCTGGGCCCCCGCAAGGTGTTGGCGCGGGCGCGGGCCTTGGCGGCCGTGTTCTTGACCGCCGCTCCGGCCTTGCTCACGCCGCTGCCGACGCTTTTGCCGACTTTCTTCGGAACCGAGGTGACGCCCATGGACCTTGCTTTCCCGGGCTTTCTCCTGCCCGCCTTACTTCTTCTTGCCGAAATCGACCGAAACGACGTTCGATCCATCCTCGCTGGGAGTAATGCGCGAAGCAACGTCGCGTTCCGAATCGTTCTCGGGCGCGGAAAGCTCGTCTTCCTCGTCGTCGTCGGACATGGCCTGGAACTGCAGGCCGAAATCGACGGCCGGATCCACGAAAGCGGTGATCGCGGCGAAAGGGATCACCAGCTTGGACGGGAGCTGGTTGAAGCTCAGGCTGACGGTGAAGCCGTCTTCGCGCACCGCCAGGTCCCAGAACTTGTTCTGGAGGACGATGGTCATTTCGTCCGGGAACCGCGCCCGCAGCTCGGCAGGGATCGAGACCCCCGGCGCTCCGGTCTTGAAGGTGATATAGAAGTGGTGCGTACCCGGCAGCATGCCATTGCTGGCTTCCACCTGGCCTAGCACCCGGCCCACAACGGCGCGCAGGGCCTCCTGCACGATCTCATCGTAGGGGATCAGGCTGTCTTGTGGCGTATCGTTCATCGCGCCCTTGGTGCTCATGCTTCCGGTGCCGGTCAAGCGTGTTCAAGCGTAAAATAACACGTTCCGACGGGTTTTCCCTAGGTCGTTTGTGCCGGGCATGAAAATTCGCCGCGACCAAAGATTACCTGGAAAACGCTTTTCGCGCACACTTGGTGCCGGGCGGAATTGATTCCCTGACATAGCGGGCTATAGGCCCTTGGCATGCGCACTGCCTCGATCACCCGCAAGACTCACGAGACCGACATCGCCGTGGAGGTCAACCTCGACGGCACCGGGGCCTATCAGGTTTCCACCGGAATCGGCTTCCTCGACCATATGATCGAGCAGTTCAGCCGCCATTCGCTGATCGACATCGCCTGCCGCATCAAGGGCGATCTCCATGTGGACCAGCACCACACCACCGAAGACAGCGCCATCGCCATCGGCCAGGCCATCAGCCAGGCCCTGGGCGACCGCGCGGGCATCGGCCGCTACGGTGACGTTCATTCGCCCATGGACGAGGCCCTGAGCCGCGTTTCTCTGGATATTTCGGGCCGCCCCTACCTGGTCTGGAAGGCCGGCTTCACGCAGGACAAGCTGGGCGAGTTCGATACCGAGATGGTCGAGCACTGGTTCCACTCGATCGCGCAGGCCGTGGGCATCACCCTGCACATCGAACTCCTCTACGGTTCCAACAACCACCACATCTGCGAAGGCATCTTCAAGGGCTTCGCGCGCGCGATGCGCACCGCGGTGGAACTCGACCCGCGCAAGGGCGGGGCGATTCCTTCCACCAAGGGCATTCTCGGACAGGACACGCTCTGATGGCCAGCTTCATCATCTCGCTTCGCTACACCGCCCCCGTCGAGGAAGTGGACGGCCTGCTGGCCGATCATGTCGCCTGGCTGCGCGCGAATCATGCGGCGGGCCATTTCCTCGGCTGGGGCCGCAAGGTCCCGCGTGACGGCGGCCTCATCCTGGCGAAGGGCAGCAATCGCAACGAGGTGGAAATCCTCGCCGCCGCCGATCCTTTCGTGGCGGGCGGCGTGGCCGAGTTCGAAGTGATCGAATGGGCGCACGGCTTCCTTGACGACAGCATCGCCGGGCTCGCCGGATGACGGCAGGCCGCCCGATCCTGGCGCTGATCGACTACGGCGCGGGCAATCTGCACTCGGTGGCCAATGCCCTGCGCGCGGCCGGGGCCGAAGACGTCGCGATCACGGCCAATCCGGACGTGGTGCGCGCGGCGGACCGTATCGTCCTGCCCGGTGTCGGCTCCTTCCGCGCCTGTGCCGAGGGTCTCTGGGGCATTCGCGGCATGGTGGAGGCGATGACCGAGCGCGTCCATGTCGGCGGGGCGCCGTTCCTCGGCATATGCGTGGGCATGCAGCTGCTTGCCACGCGCGGGCTGGAACACGGGGTGACGCGCGGGCTCGACTGGATCGGCGGCCAGGTCCAGCGCATCGAGCGTACCGACCCTGCGATCAAGATCCCGCACATGGGCTGGAACGACGTTTCGCTCGGTCGCAAGGACCCGGCACAGGGCCTGATCGAGCCGGGCGAGGCCTATTTCCTGCATTCCTACCACTTCCAGCCCGATGATGGCGCGCATGTGGCGGCCATGACCGACCATGGCGGCGGCCTGGTCGCGGCCGTGGCGAAGGACAATATCGTGGGCGTGCAGTTCCACCCCGAAAAGAGCCAAGCCTACGGCCTCGCCCTGCTTTCCCGTTTCCTCGAATGGAAGCCCTGAGATGATCGTTTTTCCCGCCATCGACCTCAAGCAGGGCCAGGTCGTGCGCCTTGCCGAAGGCGACATGGACCGCGCCACCGTTTATGGCGACAATCCCGCCGCGCAGGCCATGCTCTTCGCCGAAGCGGGTTCGCAATATCTCCATGTCGTCGATCTCGACGGCTCCTTCGCGGGCCGGGCGGAGAACCGCGAGGCGGTGGAAGCGATCCTCGAAGCGTTCCCCGGCCATGTCCAGCTCGGCGGCGGCATCCGCACGCGCGAGGCGGTGGCCGGCTGGTTCGACCTGGGCGTTTCGCGCATCGTCATGGGCACGGCCGCGCTGAAGGACCCGCAGTTCGTCAAGGACATGGCGCGCGAATATCCCGGCGGCATCGTCGTCGCGGTGGACGCGCGCGACGGCATGGTCGCGACCGAGGGCTGGGCGGAAGTGTCCGACGTCTCGATCGTGGACATGGCCCGACGCTTCGAGGATGCGGGCGTGGCCAGCCTGCTCTTCACCGACATCGGCCGCGATGGCCTGCTCAAGGGCTGCAACATCGACGCCACCGTCGATCTCGCCCGCCGCACCGACATGCCGGTGATCGCCAGCGGCGGCGTGAAGGGCCTCGACGACATTCGCCTGCTGGCGCTCCATGCCGGTGACGGCATCGAAGGCGTGATAACCGGCCGCGCGCTCTACGACGGCCGCCTGGACCTGGCCGCCGCGATCGCCATGGCGGAGAAGGCGTGAACGAGAACCGCCTCGTCGCGGTCCTGGCGCTGGCCATCTTCGTGCCCGGCGCGCTCTATGCCCTGCGCGATTATCGCGAAGGCCGCGCGCGCCTGATGCTGTTCAGCCGGGCGCGGTCGAAAGTGGAAACCTCGCTTCAGGAGAACCCGCGCAAGTTCTGGGGCTACACCGCGTTCAACCTCGCCGTGTGCCTGACCGTGGGCGTGTTCTGCGTGCTGCTGTTCTTCAAGCCGGTGGAGTGATCCCATGACCGTCCGCATCCGCGTCATTCCCTGCCTCGACGTTGCCAACGGGCGCGTGGTCAAGGGCGTGAACTTCGTCGATCTCGTCGATGCCGGCGATCCCGTGGAACAGGCGCGCGCCTATGACGCCGCCGGGGCCGACGAATTGTGCTTCCTCGATATTTCCGCCAGCCACGAAGGGCGCGGCACCCTGCTCGACGTGGTGCAGCGCACGGCCGAAGTCTGCTTCATGCCGCTCACCGTCGGCGGCGGCGTGCGCACGGCCGAAGATGCCCGCGCCCTGTTGCTGGCCGGCGCGGACAAGGTGGCGGTCAACTCCGCCGCCGTCTCGCGGCCGGAAGTGGTGGCGGACATCGCCGAGAAGTTCGGATCGCAGTGCATCGTCGCCTCGGTGGATGCGCGCAGGGTTGCGCCCGGAAAGTGGGAGATATTCACTCACGGCGGCCGCAAGGCGACCGGGATCGACGCGCTCGAACACGCGGTGAAGCTTGCGGACTACGGCGCGGGCGAGCTGCTCGTCACCTCGATGGACGGCGATGGCACGCAGAGCGGCTACGACCTCGACCTCACCCGGCTGATCGCGGACAGCGTCTCGGTGCCGGTGATCGCCAGCGGCGGGGTGGGCAATCTCGATCATCTCGTGGCGGGCGTGACCGAGGGCAAGGCCAGTGCCGTGCTGGCGGCCTCGATCTTCCATTTCGGCAAGCACTCGATCGCGCAGGCCCATGCGGCGCTGCGCGCGGCGGGATTGCCCGCGCGCGGGTGAGGGCGGATGCCTGGGCGTCCTTTGGGACGGCCGTACGGAAATGACCCATCCGATCATGCCCCGGATCGGGACAGGCCCCGATCATCCCTTGCCGTTCCCGGCAGGCCTGCCATGGGTCCTGTCAACAGTCCCCCCGCAGGAGCCCCCCGTGCCTCGCTACCGCTGCCTGCCCGCTTTTGCGGCGATGGTCCTCGTTCCCCTGCCGGCTTTCGCCGCCGACGCCACGCGCCTGCCGGAGCCGAGCGGACTGTTCCTCCTGGCCCTGGGCGTCACCGGCGTGGCGATCGGCCGCCGCTTTTCCTCCAAGCGCCCGGACTGATCGCCGGCCCGCGCATGTCGGGCCGGCCTTGACCCTGCCGCCCGCGCGTCGCATGGGCATGGCATGAGCAGCCCCGACACTCTCGCCCGCCTCGAAGCGACGATCGCCGCGCGCCGCGCCGCCGATCCCGACAGCAGCTATGTCGCCAAACTGCATGCCAAGGGGCTGGGCAAGATCGCGCAGAAGCTGGGCGAAGAGGCCACCGAAACGGTGATCGCCGCCCTGACCGAGGACGACAAGGCGCTGGTGGGCGAAGCCTCGGACCTGATTTTCCACCTCATGGTCCTGCTGGGCGCGCGCGACGTGCCTTTCGCGGCCGTGCTGGCCGAACTCGACCGCCGCGAAGGCATCTCCGGCATTGCCGAGAAGGCTGCTCGCGCCGCGGACTGAATGCTCGCCCGTATTCGCATCTCCGGGAGAACCCCATGCCGATCGACCCCAAGCTGCCCTACGACGATAACAATATCTTCGCGAAGATCCTGCGCGGCGAGCTGCCTTGCGACAAAGTCTACGAAGACGAATTCGCGCTTGCTTTCAACGACATCCGCCCGCAGGCGCCGGTCCATGTGCTGGTGATCCCCAAGGCCGCTCATGTGTCCTGGGACGACTTCACCGCCAATGCCGACGATGCGGAAATCGCCGGCTTCATGCGGGCGGTCGGCCATGTGACGCGCCAGCTCGAACTCGACGAGCCGGGCTACCGCCTGATGGTGAACATGGGCACCAATGGCCACCAGGAAGTGCCGCATCTTCACGTCCACATCTTCGGCGGCCGCCAGTTCTTCCAGATGATCGCGGAGTAAGGCGCGGATCGGGAAGTCTGCACATGGTCCCGGACCCGATCCGGGACCATGCCGACGCCAGGCAACGACAAATCCGACAATTACGACGCAATTAACCGTCCATCCGCCCGCACGCGCGGGATAAGTGCGACGAACGGATTGCGCTGCCGGTCTCGCCCGCTACACATTCCGGTGGCATGAGCAGCGACCCTCTTCCCCCCAGCGGCGTCCTCGATGGACCGACCCACCGCTATGCGCTCCGTGTGTTCTATGAGGACACCGACGCCGGCGGCGTGGTCTATCACGCCAGCTATATCCGCTGGATGGAACGGGCCCGCTCCGACCTGCTCGACCTGCTCGGCATAGACCAGCGCGCCGCGCTGGAGGCCGGGGAGGGGCTCTACACCGTGGCGGAAGTGAATATCCGCTACCTCTCGCCCGCGCGCCTCGGCGACGCGGTCGTGATCGACACTCACGCGCTTCAGGTCGGAAGGGTGAGCTGCACCCTGCGGCAAGTCGTGCGGCGCGGAGAAATTCGCCTTGCCGAAGCCACGGTAAAGGTCGGGTTCATCAGTCCTGAAGGACGACCGCGCAAACAGCCCGCCGCCTGGCAACATGCTTTCGCCTCGCTCATGCAAGAGCATCCGAGAGGACTAGAATGACGTTCGAACTGCTCGCCTCTGCCGTGACCATCGGCAGTGATTCCGATCACCTCAATCCGGTAAAACTGTTCCTCCACGCCGATATCGTCGTGCAGGCGATCATGGCCGGGCTGATCCTGGCGAGCGTCTGGGTCTGGGCCATCATCATCAGCTTCATGCTGCGCATCGGCAGCCTCAACCGCAAATGCGCGGATTACGAGGAAGGCTTCTGGGAAGCCCAGAACTTCGAGGCCTACCAGAAGGAACGCCGCCGCGGTGACGTGCCGATGGGCAAAGTCGCCGGCGCGGGCCTGGCCGAATGGCGCCGCAATGCCGCCATGCCCAAGTTCGACCCCGAAGGCGCGCGCGAGCGCATCGGCCTGGCCATGACCTCCTCGGTCGGCGAGGAGAGCGACCGCATCTCCAACCGGCTGAACTTCCTGGCGACCGTGGGCTCGGTGGCGCCTTTCGTGGGCCTGTTCGGGACCGTCTGGGGCATCATGAACAGCTTCTTCCAGATCGGCCAGCAGCAGAACTCCTCGCTCGCCGTGGTTGCCCCCGGCATTTCCGAAGCACTGTTCGCCACCGCCATCGGCCTGTTCGCGGCCATTCCGGCGGTCATCGCCTACAACCGCTTCTCGCACCGCGTGAACCTGTTCGAATCGCGCCTGCAGCGCTTCGCCGATCGCCTGCACTCCGCGCTCACGCGTGAGCTGGAGCAGCGCTGATGGGCATGGGCCTATCCGGCGGCGGCAGGCGAGGCGGGCGCCGTAGCGGCGGCGGACGTACCCCCATGGCCGAAATCAACGTGACGCCGCTGGTCGACGTCATGCTGGTGCTGCTGATCATCTTCATGGTCACTGCGCCGCTGCTCAAGGCCGCGGTGCCGATCGAGCTGCCCGACAGCCGCGCCAAGGCCATGAACGAGGAGCAGGACCAGATCACGATCTCGGTCCAGCGCGACGGCACGATCTATTACGAGACCGATGCACTGGCGCCGGGCGAACTGGCGGAACGTCTCGCTTCGGTTCCGGACGGTGCCGATGGCCGCAAGCCGCAAGTCACCCTGCGCGCCGACAAGGCGCTCGACTATGGCCGGGTGATCGACGTGATGGGGGAACTCAACCACGCCGGATTCACGTCGATCTCGCTGGTGACGGGTGTCAGCAGCGGTTCAGGCGGCTGAGTTAGGCTGGCACGATGGCAATGCTGGGATTGCGCAAGGACGAAGGGCTGGGCCTTACGCTGGCTGTCGCACTGCATGTGGCGGTGCTGGCGGTGATGGTGCTGCGTCCGGCGCAGAACGAGGTGGTGAAGCCGCCTGAGCGCATCGAAGTGACACTGAGCGACCAGGTGGGCATGACGTCCACCTCGCCCGACCCCTATAGCCAGGCCGCGCCGGACATGGCGCCAGAACTGGGCGAAGCGGCCCCGCCGCCGGCTCCCGCTCCCGAGCCTCAACCTCAGCCCCGTCCGGAGCCGCAGCCCGCGCCGGTGCCGCCGGCGCCCGCGCCGCGCCCGCAGCCGCCCCAACCTCGGCCTGCGCCGCGTCCCGCTCCGAAGCCTGCTCCGAAGCCTGCGCCCCCCAAGCCGGCGCCGCCGAAGCCCGCCGAAAAGCCCGCGCCGCCGAAGAAGGCTCCGGCCAAGCCCGCACCCAAGGCGCCCGCCAGCCGTGACAGCGCGATCGACCGGATCGTCGGCAAGCCCGGTTCGTCCGCGAGCAAGGCCACCACGCCGCCCAAGAAGGCAGGCGGCAGCCGCGTTGGCGCCGACTTCCTGTCGGGCGTTTCGGGTGCCACCTCGACGCAGGGCAAGGGCCAGCCGGCCGCGGCGCTCGGCCCGGCAGCGGTTTCCGCGCTCAACGGCGCGATCAGCCGCCAGCTCAAGCCGCACTGGGCGGCCCCGCAAGGCGCCGATGCGGAACTTCTGGTGACGACCGTGCGCTTCCGCCTCAACAAGGATGGTAGCCTCGACGGGGAGCCGCAGGTCCTGCGCACGACCGGCCAGAACGCGGCCAACTCGGCGCAAGTCCAGCGGCACCAGGAACAGGCGATCCGCGCCGTGAAACTTGCCGCCCCGTTCAATCTGCCGGAAGACCTCTACAACGGTTGGAAGGTCATCACGACCAACTTCGACAGAAGGCTATCGCAATGAAAAAGATCATCCACCTTGCTGCATTTGGCCTGCTGCTTTCCGGTTCCGTGGCAGCTCTCGCGCAGAGCGCCCCGCCGGCAACGCCCGTCCAGCCCGCTCCCGCGGCGCCCGGCGCGCCTGCCGCGCCTGCCGACGAGGATGGCGGCCTTCAGGTGACCGTCTCGGACGATAGCGACTGGCAGGACCTCGGCATCGCCATCACCACCTTCGCGACCGATGCCGACGTGCCCACCGGCACCAATGCCGGCTCCACCGCCGCACTCGGCCGGGCGCTGTCGCAAGTGGTCGCCGCGGATCTCAAGAACAACGGCCTGTTCAAGCCCTCGGGCCCGGACGGTCTGCCGCAGCCGGTCTATGCCCAGATCCAGACCCCGGACTTTCCGGTATGGTCGGCCCGCAGCGCCGACATGCTGGTGCAGGGCTATGTCCGTGCCGGCGCCGGCGGCCAGCTCACGGTGGGCTGCTATCTCTACGACGTGGCGCTGAAGCAGCAGCTCGTGAAGGGCGGCTGGCAGGTTCCGCCTTCGGACTGGCGCCGCGCCGCGCACAAGTGCGCCGACATGGTCTATTCGCGCCTGTCGGGCGAGAGCCCGTTCTTCGATTCCAAGATCGCCTATATCGCCGAGACCGGTCCCAAGGACCATCGCATGAAGCGCCTGGCGATCATGGATTCGGACGGCGCGAACCACCGCTACCTGACCAGCGGCCAGTCCACCGCGCTGACCCCTCGCTATTCACCGGACTATTCGAAGATCCTCTATCTGTCCTACCTCAACGGGCAGCCGAGCATCTATGTCTACGACCTGGGCAGCAACACCCAGAAGCTGATCGCCCGCACCGGCAACCCCACGATGGCGCCGCGCTGGTCGCCTGACGGCAAGTGGGTGCTCTATTCGATGGCTTCGGGCGGCAATACCGACATCTATCGCATCTCGTCGGCCGGCGGCGGCACGCCGCAGCGCCTGACCAACACGCCGGGCATCTCGATCGGCGGGTCCTATTCGCCCGACGGCAGCCAGATCGTGTTCGAGAGCGACCGCTCGGGCAACCAGCAGATCTATGTGATGGGCGCGGATGGCTCCAACCAGCGCCGCATCAGCTTCTTCGGCGGCCGCTCGGCCACGCCCGAATGGAGCCCGCGCGGCGACCAGATCGCTTTCACCCATGTTGCCGGCAACTTGCGTATCGCCGTCATGAACCCGAACGGCGGCGGCATGCGCCACCTCACGGATTCGTGGCAGGACGAAGCGCCGACCTGGTCGCCCAACGGCCGCATCATCCAGTTCTTCCGTACCGCGAAGACGGCGGGAACGGCCTCCATCTGGCAGGTCGATCTCACCGGCCGCAACGAGCGCAGGCTGCCGACCCCGGTGGGTGCCTCGGACCCGGCATGGGGCCCCGTTCGCCCCTGATTACCCTCTGAGACCAGCGCCCTGTCAGATCTGCCTGGACGACGTGCCCAAGACGGGGCGTTCGTTCAGGTTGACAGGGTAATAAATTAATCGGAACTTCAAACTACGCAGGCCATTCATAATTGGCTGCGCACGATAGGAGATTGCCTCATGCCTGCCCTCATGTACCCCCGTCATGTGAAGACCGGATCGACAATGCTCCTCCTCGCCGGGGCCCTTGCCATGTCGGCTTGCGCGTCCAAGGCACCCAAGGAACTGCCGCCCGAGCCGGGCCCGGCCACCACCACCCAGACCACGCCGCCGCCCAGCGGCCCGCAGCCGGGCAGCCAGGCCGATTTCGTGGCCCGCATGATGGGTTCGGACACCATCTACTTCCAGCTGAACGAAGATACCGTCGATTCGGCTGACCAGGCGGCGCTGTCGAAGCAGGCCCAGTGGCTGCAGCAGTACCCGAGCAAGCGCGCCACGATCGAAGGCCATGCCGACGAACGCGGCACCCGCGAATACAACCTCGCCCTGGGCGAGCGCCGCGCCAATGCGGCCAAGAACTACCTCATCAGCCTGGGCATCGACGCCTCGCGCCTGAACACCGTGAGCTATGGCAAGGAACGCCCGATCGCTCTGGGTTCGGACGAAGCCTCCTGGGCCCAGAACCGCCGCGCGGTTACCGTCACGGTAGACTGATCGCTCGGTCGCAAGATGTGAAGAAGGCCCGGTTCGCGATGGCGAGCCGGGCCTTTTGCATGAGGGATCCGCGCGATTCCCGGCTACCGGGCGGCTGGAACCGGAATTCCCGCATGGACCTTGAGCCTTACGCACTTGCATTGGCTTCGGGTCGGCAGGTATCGCCCTTCGAATGAGTCGCGCAGGTCGATCGATGGATTGGGGTTTCCCGCGCTGGCGCAGCTACGGCAGCTCGCGCGAGGCTGCGCAAGTGCGTCTGTGCGATCGGCATGGTTGCACCGAGCCCGGCAATTGCCCCGCGCCCAAAAGCCCGAACAGCCCGGATCGCTGGTACTTCTGTCAGAAGCACGCCGCGGAATACAACGCGGGGTGGGACTATTTCGCCGGGCTCGACGCCGAAGAGGCAGCGCGCCGGGAATCGGACGAGCGCACCGAGAGCGCGGGTTTCAAGGAATCAGCGCACTATGGCTGGGGAGGCTCCGGCGACGGTTCGCGCAGCCGCGACGAATTGCGCGCGCTGGAAGCGCTGGGTCTCGATCCCGATGCGGAGTTCGATGCGGTGCGCAGGGCCTGGCGGACGAAGGCCAAGGAAGTGCACCCCGATGTGAAGCCCAACGATCCCGAGGCGGCCAAGGCGTTCCAGACCTACCAGCTGGCCTATGAAGTCCTGCGCGCGGCGGAAGAGCGCCGGGAGTGGAAGGGCTGAGAGCCGGGAAGCCGGGCGCGGTTCACGGCTGATCCCGGTCATTCATCATCGGGACGGCCATGACCATGCGGCCCAGAAACAACATGCGGCCCATAGACAAAGAGCGCGCCTTGCGGCGCGCTCTTCGTGTTTTTGCCGTGAATGACGGGCCGAATGCTTACTTGGGCGAAAGCACCATCAGCATCTGGCGGCCTTCCATGCGCGGATAGGCTTCAACCTTGGCAATATCCGCGACGTCTTCCTGCACCTTGCGCAGCAGGTTCATGCCCAACTGCTGGTGCGAAAGCTCACGACCGCGGAAGCGCAGGGTGACCTTCACCTTGTCGCCATCGAGAATGAACCGATGGACGTTGCGCATCTTCGTGTCGTAGTCGTGATCGTCGATGTTCGGACGCATCTTGATCTCTTTGATCTCCTGCGTCTTCTGGGTCTTGCGCGCGGCATTGGCCTTTTTCTGGGCCTCGTACCGGAACTTGCCGACATCCAGGAACTTGCACACCGGCGGATCCGCGTTGGGCGAGACCTCAACCAGGTCGAGGCCGACTTCGGCCGCCTGTTCGATCGCCTGGCGCGTATACATGACGCCGATGTTCTCGCCGTCCTGGTCGATAACCCGGACCTTGTCCGACTGGATCATGTTATTGTAGCGCGGGCCACTCTTGACCGGTGGCGTCATCATGCGCCGGGGTGGGGGTGCTATAAGCGTTCTCCTGAATCGTTTCTGTCGCTAGGCGAGTGGAGGCGTCATTAATGCGAATCGCGTCGACACGCAAAGCACGATTTCAAGGAAATCTATAGGACGCCTAAAGTGTCTTGTCCGGGCTCACGCCCGATAGTGGGCCGGTGCCGCAAACAACGACCGGATGGCCGTTTCTGTTCGGCCCTCGGATCGACCGAAAGTGCATATAGGTACTCAGGCGGCCGCGCGCCAGAGGGGGTAGCGCAGCAGCTGGTCCTTTGCCGAGAGAATCGCGTCGATCTCTCGCGCTGGTTGCAGGGCCTTGAGGATCGCCGGATCGGCGGCGTCCATACCGCCCGTCAGGGCGCCGAAAGCAGGCAGGATCAATCGATTGCCGCTGTGGACCACGCAAGGCCGCGCGATTCGCCGGCCGCGGGCGTTGATGATCAGGCGCGGGTGGAAATGGCCCGACAGTTCGGGGCCGGTGGTACCCGGCCGCGCCTCGTGTCGCAGGGCGATACCCGAAACTTCGATTTCCTCTACCCGCGTGCCGCCAGCCTCGCTGCCGAGATGGGGGTCATGGTTGCCGGTGATCCACACCCAGTCGAGCGCGCGGGTGAGAGCGCCCAGCATTCCGGCGGCATGGGGATCGAGCCGCTCGGTCCCCTTGCTGTCGTGAAAGTTGTCCCCCAGCGCGAAAACCCGGCGCGCGCCGGTCTGCCGTACCGCTAGCGCGATACGTTCCAGCGTCTCGCGGCTGTCGTAGGGAGGGAGCATCTGCCCGCCCCGGGCAAAATAGCTGGCCTTTTCCAGGTGCAGGTCCGCCACCAGCAGCGCCTGTTCGCGCGGCCAGTAGAGCGCGGCGCCCCGCGCGGCCCCGGAACCGGCCGGAGACCCGGCGGGCGGCGGGACCAGTTGCAACTCCTGTGAAAGGAACGAAAAGGGAACCATGGCTTTCCCTTGCCGCAGGCCGTGCGATTTGGCAAGCGCCCGGCGGAAGAGGAAATGCGATGACCGACAGGATTGCCCAAGACTGGAATGACCAAACCGGCCGAGCCCGCGCGTGGTTCGAAACCCTGCGCGACCGTATCTGCGCCGAGTTCGAGGCGATCGAGCGGGAGGCGGGGTCTTCGGCGGTTTTCGAATATACCCCCTGGCAGCGCGCTGCAGTGGAGGGCCGCGGGGAAGGCGAGGCCGGTGCCGAGACGGGCGGTGGCACGCGCGGGCTGATGAAGGGCAAGGTCTTCGAGAAAGTCGGCGTGAACGTCTCCACCGTCGTCGGGGCACTGTCGAAGGACTTTGCCGGCACGATCAACGGCGCCTCGGCCGAGCAGAACGCCTTTTCGGCCACGGGCATCAGTCTGGTCGCGCATATGGCCAATCCTCACGTCCCGGCCGTGCACATGAACACGCGCTTCCTCACGACGACCAAGGCCTGGTTCGGCGGCGGCGCCGATCTCAACCCGCCGATCCCCTATGCGCAGGATACGGAAGAATTCCACGCCGAGCTAAAGGCGGCCTGCGATGCGCACGGGGCGGGCTACTATGATCGCTACAAGGCCTGGGCGGACGATTATTTCTACATCCCGCACCGCAAGGTCCATCGCGGTGTCGGCGGCATCTTCTACGACCACCTCGAATGCGCCGACGCGGCGGGATGGGAGGCGAACTTCGCCTTCACCCGCGCCGTGGGAGAGGCTTTCCTGGCGGTGTTCCCGCGCCTGGTGCGCAGGCGCATGGGCCTGGACTTCACCGCCGGTGACAAGGCCGTGCAGCTGGAATGGCGCGGTCGCTATGCCGAATTCAATCTGGTATACGACAGGGGCACGCTGTTCGGCCTGAAGACCGGCGGCAATATCGACGCGATCCTCATGAGCCTGCCGCCCGAAGCCACCTGGTCCTGACCGCATCTGTGCGCCGCAAGCAAAGCTGACCGGCTTGAAGCGGTCCTAATCGGCTTTCATTCTTTCCCCTATCTAGCGCCCCGACACCGCAAGTTTGCAAGAAGGATAGCTTCATGGATCTCAAGATCGCCGGAAAGACTGCGCTCGTAACCGGATCGACCGCCGGCATCGGCCTTGCCATCGCCGCGAAGCTGGCGGCGGAAGGCGCCGAAGTCATCGTCACCGGCCGCAACCAGGCCAAGCTCGATGCCGCTGCCCATACCGTGGGCCAGCTGGGCAAAGTGCGTGCCGTGCTGGCCGACCCGGCGACGGCCGAAGGCGCCAGGGCGCTGACGGAGGCGGTTCCCCAGGTGGACATCCTGGTCAACAACCTGGGCATTTACGAAGCGCGCCCCTTCGTGGAAATCACCGACGAGGAATGGCGCGAGATCTTCGACGTCAACGTCCTCAGCGGGATCCGGCTTTCGCGCCACTATTTCCCGGGCATGCTGGAGCGCGATTGGGGGCGGGTGATCTTCATCTCCAGCGAGAGCGGCCTGATGACGCCGGGTGAGATGGTCCACTACGGCATGACCAAGACGGCGCAACTGGCCGTGGCGCGCGGCATGGCGGACGCCACGCGCGGCACGCAGGTTACCGTGAACTCGGTGCTGCCGGGGCCCACGCGGTCGGAAGGGATCGTCGAGTTCATCCGCTCGGTGGTGGAGAACAAGGACGCCTCCGAAGCGGAGCGCGAAGAGGAATTCTTCACCAAGCTGCGCCCGCTCTCGCTGATTCGCCGCCTGATCGAGGCGGACGAGGTTGCTGCCATGGTCGCCTTCCTGGCCAGCCCGCTGGCGGCCGTCACCAACGGTGCGGCGATCCGGGCCGAGGGCGGCATCCTGCCGACCATTGCCTGATCGGCCTGGGCGCCTGATCGGCCCGAGTGCTTGACCGGCTCAGGCGCCTGATTCGTTCGGGCGCCTGGACCACCCCGGCCGATAGGGGGCTCGGCCGGTGGCCGGCGATAGGGGAAGCCATCAGGCCGTCTCGGTATTTGCCCCGATAGGGTAGCTGCCATCCTGCGCGCATGATCCTCCCTCGTTGCCGCTGTGGCAGCGAGAGGGAGAGGCTCATGCAGGATCAGTCTTGGAAAGTCTTCAGCGGCGCCAGCTTCCTCCTGCTGGCCTGTGCCATCGTGCCGCGTGCCTGGAGCCAGGATCCGACGCCGCCCGCGGCGCCGGCAGCCCCTGCGGCCCCTGCAGTCCCCTCCGAAGCCGATGCGCGCGACCGGGCCGTGGCCGCCTGCATGACCGAGGCCAAGGCTCGGGGCGCAAAGCTGGGCGCGGTGGACGTGGAAATGCGCCAGGTGGAAGACACCGACAAGAAGAGCGACGACCGCGCCTCGGTGCGGGCGCTCGTCGATGTCGTGCTGCGCAAGAAGGACGGAACCACCAAGACGGTGAAGAAGACCTTCAAGTGCGACACCCGCGGCGGGGTGATCACCGCCTTCAAGTACTACTGATCCCGGACGGCCCCGTCGCCCATCGCCGTCGCGGCACCGTCCGGCTCCAGCATATGCAGGAAGTGGACATTGCGCCGCCGATTGGCAGCGCCAAGCGCTTCGACATCCAGCGTGCAGAACAGCTCGACCCCGAAGGCATGGCCTTCCACCCAGCGGACCTGGGCGAGATGCTCGACATTCTCGGGCAGGCGGATGCAGACGATCTCGTCGCCGAGCGGCAGGGCCTGGTAGCCGCCGTTCCCGAAGGCGCCCTTGCAGGCAAGGCACATGCCGCGTTCGGAGACGTTGCGGACGATGATGGTCTGCGCGGGCAGCATGTCGCGCAGCAGCGTGGCACTGATCAGGGTGCGCAGGCGCGGCGCGCGCGGCAGGTGATCGGGGGCGCAAGGACGCGGCGGCAGCAGGGCGGCCTCCACCAGCTCCGAATCGGTCATGCCCAGCAGGGCCGCATAGATCGCCGTTTCCATTTCGCTCGCCATGGCTGCCTCTCGTGCTTTCGAATCGGAGGGACGGCGGCTCCGGCGCTTCCAGACGGCGGAAAATCTCTTTCCAGGGTTCGGCGCAGTCCCGGCGCGATGGTGCCGCAGGTCATGTTCCCCGCGGCTTAACCGCAGACACCGGGGAATTCCGATGGAATCGATTGCTCGCCCGCCGGCGTCATACTCGCCGTCGTGGGCTCGAAAACGAGGTGGTGCCAATGTCACAGTTTCGTTGCATAATCTGCATGTGAAGACTCGGCCTCTTGCCGCGCCGCGAAAAATCCTGACATGAAGTCCGGGAATGCTGCGCCAGTACGAACTTGTCGAACGCGTGAAGGAATACGCGCCCCAGGCCGATGAGGCCCTGCTCAACCGTGCCTACGTCTATACCGTACAGAAGCACGGCACCCAGAAGCGCGCCTCGGGCGACCCCTACTTCAGCCATCCGGTGGAAGTGGCGGGCCTGATGACCGAGCTGAAGCTCGATCAGCAGACGATCATCACCGCGTTGCTCCACGATACCGTGGAAGACACGCTGGCGACGATTGAGGAGATCGAGAAGCTGTTCGGCCCGGACGTGGCCCGGCTGGTGGACGGCGTCACCAAGCTCTCCAAGATCGACGTGATGACCGAGAACGAGCGCGCGGCCGAGAACCTGCGCAAGTTCCTGCTCGCGATGAGCGAGGACTTGCGCGTCCTCCTCGTCAAGCTGGCCGACCGGCTGCACAACATGCGGACCCTCCACTACATCAAGAAGGAGGACAAGCGCCGCCGCATCGCCCGCGAGACTATGGATATCTATGCCCCGCTGGCCGAGCGCGTGGGCATGTACGAATATATGCGCGAGATGCAGATGCTCGCTTTCGAGCAGCTGGAGCCGGAGGGCTATGCCACGATCACCGGCCGTCTCGCGCAGATCCGCAGCGAGGAGGGCGGGCAGGTCGACGCCATTGCGCTGTCCATCAAGCAGGCGCTGGCGGAAGCGGGCCTGAATGTCGAGGTTTCGGGACGCGAGAAGCATCCCTACTCGATCTGGCGCAAGATGGCCGAGCGGCATGTGACCTTCGAGCAGATCACCGACATCATGGCCTTCCGCGTCCTGACGGACAATGTCGACGAATGCTACAAGGCGCTCGGTGTGCTGCACCAGACCTGGCAGATGATCCCCGGGCGGTTCAAGGACTACATCTCCACGCCGAAGTCGAACGGCTACCAGTCGCTGCACACGGCGCTGATCTTCGAGCGTTCGATGCGGATGGAAGTTCAGATCCGCACGCGCGACATGCACCGCCTCAACGAGTTCGGCCTGGCGGCGCACTGGGCCTACAAGCAGGGCGGTTCCCGTCCCGACGGGCAGGTCGGCTGGCTGCGTGACCTCATCGAGATTGTCGATGCCAGCCACGATGCCGAGGAACTGCTCGAAAATACCAAGATGGCGATCTACCAGGATCGCATCTTCGCCTTCACGCCCAAGGGCGCGCTGTTCCAGTTGCCCAAGGGTTCGACGGCGGTGGACTTCGCCTATGCCGTTCACACCAATCTCGGCAATGCCACGGTGGGTGCCAAGATCAACGGGCGCCACATGCCGCTGCGCACCCAGCTCGCCAATGGCGACGTGGTGGAGATCATCAAGAGCCCCACGTCCGAGCCGCAGCTCTCGTGGCTGGGTTTCGTCGTCACCGGCAAGGCTCGCGCCTCGATCCGCCGTGCGGTTCGGGCCAAGGAGCGGCAGGAAGTCTCGGAGATCGGCGCCAAGCTGCTGGACGAGATCGTCGGCCGCCTGCCGGGCCGCATCGGCAAGAAGGCCATCGACGGCGCCATCCAGCGCCTGGAAATGCGCGACGAGGAAGACCTGATGTTTGCCATCGGCTCCGCCCGCCTGACCGACCGACAAGTGATGGAGGCGCTGGTGCCGGGCAGTACCGCCGAACTCCCCGACGATGGCGAATGGGCTCATACCGAGCGTGCGATCTCGATCCGCGGCCTCACCCCCGGCGTCGGCTTCGAGCTGGGCGAATGCTGCCATCCCGTTCCCGGAGATCGCATCGTCGGCATCCGCCGTCCCGATCACAAGGTGGAAGTCCATGCGATCGACTGCTTCACCCTGGCCAATGGCGCCGATGTGGACTGGCTGGACCTCTCCTGGGGGGAACGCACCACGGGCGCCGTCGGCCGCCTGAGCCTGGTGCTTTACAACCGTCCGGGCACGCTGGCGGAAGTGACGCAGATCCTGGCGACCAACCGCGCCAACGTCACCAACCTGCAGATGGTCCACCGCGACGAGCCTTTCGGCACGTACGAGGTGGACCTGGAAGTCAGCGACCTGGCCCACCTTACCCGCATCGTCAGCGCCTTGCGCGCCAGCGAGGCGGTAGCGGAAGCCTCCCGCATCTGACGGCTGCGAGGGAGGTCAGTATTCCAGGCTGACCTCCACCTCGTCGCCTTCCGCCAGCCCTTCGGCGCGGCGCACGCTGGCTTTCACCGGCAGCAGCCAGCCTCCGTCCGATTTGCTGGGAAAAACGGAGGTGGCGAAATGCGTCTCGCCGATCCGGGCCTTGACCTTCAGCGAGCCGAAGCCGCGGGCCGTGCCTTCCAGCTTGCGCATCACCGCCGTGCCCGAAAGGGCCTCGCCCGCCGCCCCGTCGATGGTAAGGAAGTGCCAGGTGCCGCTGTTGGCGCCGCCGGTCCAGCGCCAGAGCAGGCCGGTGTGGTCGAGCTGCTCGGTCGGGATCACTGTGCTGCCTCGCGGATCGGCACCGGCACGTTGCAGGCGTCTACCCCGCCGGCGGGATGAACGTAGAAATCGTCCTGCCGATTCGCGCGCTTGTCCACATAGGCGGCGAAGCTGCGGCTATCGGTGGAGAGATATTCGTAAGCGGGCAGGCCGGGCATCTCGCTGCCCAGGCGAACCGAGCGGATCGCCGCGCGCTCGGCAGGGGTCTTGTAGAAGCCGATCTCGCCGGTGCCGCGCGGCAGGGCGGAGAGGTTCTCGATACCCGAGATGACGCGGCCGACAATGGCCACGTTCCGGTCGAGCTGTCGCGGCGCGTGGCCGATCACGGCGTAAAGCTCGGCGCCGGTGCCGGTGTCGGGCGCGTTGTTCCGGCCCACGCCGACATAGCCGTAGCAGTGGATCGGCCAGAGCGAGGCCTCTCGCTGCGAAAAGACGTCCGGGTTCCCGGCGGGGCTTGCGCTATCTGCAGGCCCGCGCTCTCCCATGGCCGCCGGCCAGCCATCGACGAACAAGGTGCGCTGGGCATAAGCATCCCGGTCGCCGAGCATGGGCCGGGCGGTGTTCCTGCCGCCGTCATTCAGAACAAGGTCGAGCCGGGCGCTGTCCCGGCTTCCGGTCTTGTCGAGGTGAAGGACGGAGGTCTTGACCTTCGCCGCATAATCCTCGCGCACAACCGCGAGCCCCTTGGGCAGTGGCTTGGCCTTTGCCGGGTTCTCCCCTTCGGGATCGCCCCATTGCGCCACGTAGTTGTCCTGGACCCGCACGACGGCGATCCCGTCGTACCAGCGCGCCGCCACGAGCCTGCGGATATTCCCGACCCAGCCTTGCGAGAAAGGCGCCGGGATCAGCTGGATCACCACCCGCCGCGCCTTGCCGGAAGGATCCGGGGCGAGGTCCATGACCAAGAGGTCGGACGGCGCGATCCTCACCCAGTCCCCGGCCGGTGCGCCCGCGACGATATCGTTCGGCGTCCGCGCTGCGGGGGCGTCCTGGGCCATGCCCGGAGTGGACAAAAGGGCGGAAACCACGAGGGCTGAAAAGAATTTTCGCATCGAGAGCGTGATGGCATGCCGAGACGGCTTGCGAAACCCTGCAACGCAGGCTAGGGCGCCCGCCTTACCAGTGCATGCGGAGCGGTGGCCGAGTGGTCGAAGGCGCTCGCCTGGAAAGTGAGTATACGCCAAAAGCGTATCGAGGGTTCGAATCCCTCCCGCTCCGCCATCTGTTCTCGATCCTACCTGCGAATGTGAAACGGACCTTCGGGTCAAGCAGGCGGATCGCCGGGACATGTCCCGGATCGGCGCACCGAAAAATCTCCATCTCTGCGTTATTCGGTCGAAATCGTTCGAGCGGACGGCTATCTCCGGAATGTGGGTAGCAGTAATCTCCGTAGGACGATTCTGGTCGCGGTCTTGGCGGGCCTCTTCTATTTCGTCCTCGCCGCCATAGCTCTTCAGTTGACGAGGGGGGCCGACGGTATCGCCACCGTCTGGCCGGCCAGCGGCGTGGCCGTGGCCGCACTCCTGCTGGCGCAGCCCGGCGAGAGGCGATGGGTGCTGCTGTCGCTGACCGCGGCCAGCTTCCTCGCCAACTTCACCTGGAGCGGACTGCCCTTGCTCGCGCTGGGACAGACGGCCGCCAACGTGATCGAGGCGCTGGTCGCCTTCTGGATCATGCGCGACATCGAGCGGCGCAACGATTCCTTCTTCCATATCGCCGCCATCCTGCGTTTCTGCTTTGCCGCGATCCTGGCTGCCTCGGTCAGCGCGGCGATCGCCGCCCTGCTGATCGGGAATGGCTTCGGGCACATGTTCGTCTCCTGGCTGACGACGGCCGCGCTGGGCATCATGATCGTGGTGCCGCTGATCATGAACTTCGCTCACCCCGGCCCCGGCGGACCGACGAAGACGAGCAGCCATGCCGGCAGCACGGCGGTCGTGCTGGTGCTGGTCACGTTCCTGGCGGCGGCGGTCTTCACGCAATCGAGCTATCCGCTGCTGTTCCTGCCCCTGCTCGGCGTGCTGTTCGCGACCTATTTCCTGGGCGCGACCGGGGCCACCTGCAGCATCCTGATCATTGCGGCGATCGGTTCCGTGGCGATCTGGCAGGGTCGCGGGTCGATCAGCCTTCTGAGCGCGCATAGGGACACGGAACTGGAAGTGCTGTTCTTCCAGTTCTACCTCTTCACCCTGCTGGTCTCGGCGCTGCCCCTGGCCGCGCTGATGGCCATGCGCGACCGCAGCTTCGCGGAAGTGGAGCGCGGCAAGCGCTGGCTCGAGATGTCGGAGGGCATTGCCAAAGTGGGGCACTGGCGGCTCGAACTGGCCGAGCAGCGGCTGTTCTGGTCGGGAGAGGTGTTCCGCATCCACGGCCTTGAAGCCAGTACGCATCCGGCGCTGGACACGGCGATGAACTTCTACCACCCCGAAGACCGGTCGCTGGTGCAGGACAAGCTGGCCCAGAGCCTGGAATCGCTGGAGCCTCTCGATTTCGAAGCGCGAATCGTGCGCTCGGACGGGGAAATCCGCTACGTCTACAGCTGCAGCGAAGTGGAACTGCGCGAGGATGGCAAGCCCGGCGCGATCTTCGGCATCTTCCAGGACGTGACCAACCGCGTGCTTGCGGCAATGGAACTTGCGAGCGCGCGGGCGCGCGCCGAAGCCCGAGCGGACGAGGCGATCCATCTGGCCGAAACCGATTCGCTGACCGAGATCGCCAATCGCCGCAAGGTTCTGTCCTTCCTCGATACCGAGATCGCCAAGGCCGCCGTCCTGGGCGGGCCGCTGTCCATCGCCGTGCTGGACATCGACCGCTTCAAGCAGATCAACGACCGTTTCGGCCATGCCGTGGGCGATCAGGTGATCCGCCGCGTCGCGCAAGTCTGCGCCCTGGCGATCCGGGGATCGGACCTCGTAGGCCGGATCGGCGGCGAGGAATTCCTGATCGTCCTGCCGGCCACCGACGCGGAGATGGCCTTCGCCGTGGCCGAGCGCGTGCGCCGCACCGTCGAGGCCATCGATTGGGAGCCGCTCGACCTTCAGAAGGTGACGGTGAGCATCGGCCTCAGCCCGCTCAAGGGCAATATCGACCGCGAGGAACTCATGGGCCGCGCCGATCGCGCGCTTTACCAGGCCAAGGACGAGGGACGGAACCTGCTGCGCCAGACCGGCTGACAGCTATCCCGGTGCCTCGCCGTGAGGATCCGGCCCTTTACCCAAGGCCGGCCCTTTACCTTGTCCAGATCGAACGAGGCGAGACGGCGGTGGGTTGCGGTGCATACTGCGGAGACGATTGTTAACCATTGCATGGCATTGGGCTGCTCTCGATCCAAGCGAGTCCGATGACCTTTCCCGACGTCGATACCCTCCGCCTGTGCAGCATGCTGTCGTCGAGCGCCTTCGGGTTCGTGTTCGGCGTGCTCTGGTTGCGGGACCGATCCGCGCGGCATTTCGTCCATTGGGCGCTCTCGTCATTTCTCTACACCGCCGTGCTCTATGCCTTTACCGCCGCTCCGCGCGATTCGCTGGCGGCGAGCATGGCGATCTATGCCGTGCTGGGACTGACTCAGGCGCTTCCGGTCGCCGGTGTCTATGCGCTGGAAGGCGGGCGGCCCTGGCGCTGGTGGATGATCGTGCCGGTGGCCAGCGCGGTCCTCGGCCACGTTCTGCCGGGCATGCTCGATGCGCTGGGCTGGATGGCGCGAACCGAGCGCGGGCAGAGCGTCTGCGATGCGGCGGGGCTGGCGATTTCCATGGGTCTGGCCGGATTCATACTGGCCTTCGGTCACGGCGCGCGGCGCTCGGTGGGCCGGCGCCTCGCCGGTCTGGCGATGTTGGGATATCTTCCCGGATATGCGCTCTCGATCTGCGGCATGTTCTTCGAGCTGCCGGGGAAGAACCTCGTGGCGCTCCTGGCGCTGCTTTCGGACCAGGTGCTGCTGGGCGTGCTCAATCTGGCGCTGCTGGCGATTCCCGTCGAGCAGGTCCAGCGGGCCCTGCGCGCCGCTGCTTTGCGCGATCCGCTGACGGGTTGCTGGAACCGGGCGGGGCTGGAGCAGGTGGCGCTGCGCTTCCTGCGCCCCGGCGCGGCGGTCATCGCCATCGACGTCGACCATTTCAAAGCCATCAACGACCGCCACGGCCACGGCGCGGGGGACCAGGTGCTCATAAGCCTGGGCCGCGAGGCGGCTGCGCTGGCCGGTGAACACGCGGGCCAGGCCGCGCGACTGGGCGGCGACGAGTTCCTGGTGCTGCTGCCGGTGGAATGCCGCGATCCCGAGGGCTTCATGACGCGCCTGCGCCGCCGTCTCGAAATGAGCGGGGCTCTCACCGACCGCTGGAGCGTGAGCATGGGGCTTGCCGCCGTGGAAGCGGACGACCGGCGGATCGACGACGTGATCGTCCGCGCGGATCGCTCGCTCTATCGGGCCAAGGCGTGCCGCGACCTCGAGGTCAGGGAACTCCGCTGATCGCCGCGTTCAGGGGCGCAGCACCCAGCCGCCATCGACATGGATGGTCTGGCCGGAAATCCACGCGCCTGCGTCCGAGCACAGCAGCAAGGCCGTGCCGACCAGTTCGTCCGGCGCGCCGCGTGCCCTGAGCGCGCAAGTCATGTTGAGGAACTGGATGAACGGCGAATCGTCCGGGACCAGCATCTTGCCCGCGTCCGAGGTGACATTGCCCGGCGCGATGGCGTTGCAGGTGATGCCGTCCTTGCCGAACTGCTTGGCCAGCGAGGTGGTCAGGCCAACGAGGGCGAGCTTGGTGATGCCGTAAAGCCCGGTTGCCGGGAAAGCACCGCCCGAAGTCTGGTTGACGATTCGCCCGCCGCCGCGCTCGCGCATCGAGGGGATTACCGCGCGGGCGCAAAGCAGTGCGCCGTTGAGGTTCACCGCGAAAGCCTTGTTCCAGGCGTCGAGGCCGATGGTCTCGCAATTGTCGTAGCTGACGTCGACCATCAGCGCGGCGTTGTTGATGAGGATATCGACGCCGCCGAAGGCTTCCTTGGCAGCGGCGCCCATGGCCAGGGTGGAGGCTTCGTCGGCAACGTCCACCTGCACGCCCACGGCCTTGCCGCCCGCCGCGACGATCTCCTCCGCCACGGCCTTGGCACCATCGCCATTAAGGTCGGCCACGACGATCGAAGCGCCGGCATTGGCAAGGCCAAGCGCATAGGCACGGCCGATGGAATTGCCGCGTCCGCCCGCGCCGGTGACGACCGCCACTTTGCCGTCGAGGCGGAACTGGTCGAGTGAAAATGTCATTGCAATCGTCTCCTGTCAGCCTGCCGTGATGCCCGCGTCAAGCGAGAGGCAGGCGCCGTGAAAGCCGCGACCGGCGGGCGAGGCGAGCAGGACGACAAGGTCGGCCACGTCCTCCACCTCCACTTGCCCGCGCAGGCCCGAAAAGCGCTTGAGCAGTTCGAAGTCGCAGCCTTCCGGCGGGGTGAAGTTGGTCGCGATATTAGTGATCATGCCGCCGGGCGCGACGGCGTTGATGCGGATGGGTTTCTTCTGGAATTCCATCGCCATGGCCTTGGTCATGCCCACAAGGCCCCACTTGCTGGCGCAATAGGCGGCGGCATAGGCCTCCCCGATGTAGGATGCGCAGGAGGCGACGTTGACCACTGCGCCGTTCACGTCCAGCAAGTGCGGGATCGCCGCTTGCGAGAGGAAGAACGGGGCGTTGAGATTGACGTCGATGGTCCGCTCGTACTGCGCCTGCGGCATCTGCGGTGTGTTGGCGAGGTAGATCAGCCCGGCGACGTTGCAGAGCGCGTCGAGGCGGCCGAACAACTCCACCGCGTGGGCGATCACGGCGTGGCAGGCGGCGGCATCGGACAAGTCCGCCACTTCGCTGCCGACCTTGCGGTCATGCGGGGCGAGCAATTCGGTGGTTTCGGCTAGCCCGGCTTCGTTCACATCGACCAGCCAGAGGTCGCAGCCCGCTTCGGCCAGCTTGAGCGCGGTCATGCGGCCAAGGCCCGATGCGGCGCCGGTGACGACGGCGGCCTTGCCGGTCATGTCCAGGGTCTTGAAGATCACGCTCATGAGGCGGGTTGCTCCATTGCGGCCAGCGCCGCGTCGAGGAAGGGATCGGCGGCGTGGGCCAGGGCATTGCCCGGCGCGGCGATCGTGCCGAGCAGGTCCACGTCCTTGCGCAGCAGCTTGCCGCCATGCGCAAAGGCGGTGGGTGAGGGCAGGCGGGCGTAGACTTCGAAACCGAAGCTGCGACCGCTGGAGTGCTTGACCAGATCGGCCAGCGCCGCGCGGTCGATGCCCAGTCCTTCGCCCAAGGAGAGCGCCGCATGGGCAAGGCCCATGTTGGCTGCCATCAGCGCGTTGTTGACGATCTTGGCACGCTGGCCGGAGCCGACCGGGCCGAGCAGCACGGTCTTGCCCGCAAAGCTCTCGATCACGGGAAGGGCCTTGGCGAAGGCCGCTTCGTTGCCGCCGCACATGACGGTGAGCGTTCCCGTCGCCGCGCCCGCGCCGCCGCCGCTGACGGGCGCGTCGAGCACGGCGATGCCGCGTGCTTCGGCTTGCGCCGCCAGTCGCTCGCAGGTCTGCGGCAGGATCGTGGAGTGGATGACGAGGACGCTGCCCGGCTTCATCACGGGAAGAAGCTCGGCGCAGATTTGCTCGACACCGGCATCGTCCACCACGCAGACGCCGATATGCTGGCAGCGTTCGCCAAGTTCGGCGACCGAGGTCGCACGGTGCGCGCCCTTGGCGACGAGGTCATCGGTCGCCTCCGGCCGCCGCGCCCAGACGGTAAGTTCGTATCCGGCCGCCAGCATCCGCTCGGCCATCGGCCCGCCTTGCGAGCCGAGGCCGATGAAGCCGGTCGCGATCTTGTCATTTGGCATGCCAGGGGAGCCCCTTTGCTACCTTGTCGATCATCTCCAGCACCACGCTCTGAATGCGCGAGGCTTTGGGCCAGCCGGCGTGCGTGCCGTATTGCAGGCAGAACTCGAGCATCTCGGCAGGCTGGCAGTTGCCGCTTGATATGGCGGCATGGATATGGCTGCGGATCGGGATTTCCGCGCCGGATTCGCAGACGCCGACCAGTGTGATCCAGCGACGCGAAGGCTCGTCCAAGCCGCGACGGCACCACATCTCTCCGAACACGAAGTTGTTGATGCCTTCCAGATAGGGCGTTGCCGGAGGGCCGGGGGCGAAGGTCATGACCTTGGCGAATTCGTCATGCCCGCGCTGGCTGCGGACGTCCGGGTCCCATGGGTCGGGGCAGATCGCGGGGACTTCGGCAGGTGGCAGGCCGAGTTCTTCGGCCACGCGCGTGACCGCGCGGTCCAGCTTGCCGCCATTGCCCCAGCCCGCGTAGACGGCGAGGTGCAGTGCGGCCTCGCGCAGTTCGGCCAAGGTCAGTGCCTCGGTCTTCAGCGCGCCGCGCACGAAATCGTCGATCTGGCTGTCCTGCAATCCGCAGGTCACCGCGCTGGCGATCGCCACCAGGAAGCGCGGGCGGCGCGGCAGTCCGGGGCGGGTCCAGACTTCGGCGAAAACGAAATCGCGCCACGATTGTTCGAACAGCGTCGCCGGTTCGTGGGCGGCGCGGCCGGTGACTTCGGCCTCGGTCTCAAGGCCGCGCTGGCCGCGTTCGATGGGGTCTAGCAGTGCCATGACCGTCTCCTCAGTCCTGAAGGTTGACCCAGACGTTGCGGACCTGCTGGAATTCGCGCAGGCCCTCGATCCCGCCGAGGCGGCCGTGTCCGGAATGCTTCATGCCGCCGAAGGGCACGCAAGGCGTCATCGCCTCGCCCGATCCGTTGACTTGCACTTGTCCTGCCATCATCCGCCCGGCGACGCGGTGGGCGCGGGTGAGATTGGTGGTGTGGACATAGGCGCCGAGGCCGTAGTCGCTGTCGTTGGCCAGCGCGATCGCCTCTTCCTCGCTGTCGAACGGGGTGACGACGAGGACCGGGCCGAACACTTCATTGCGGGCGATCTCGCTGGAGGGGGCGACACCGGCAAGAACGGTGATCGGATAGAAGTAGCCTTCGCCGTGATCGCCTTCCATCCGCGCGCCGCCGCAAAGCACTTCGCCGCCTTGCTCGACCCCGCGCTGGACCATGCCGTCGATGCGATCGAGCGCGGTTTCGGAGATCACCGGGCCCATGAAGGTGTCCATGGCGAAGGGATCACCCACCTTCACATGCGCGGCCATGGCCTTCAGCATCTGGAGATAGGGCTCATAGACGGAGCGCTCGACCAAGAGGCGCGTGCCGTTGACGCAGCCCTGTCCGTTGGCGCTGACGGCGCCGGACAGCCCGCGCTTGGCG
This sequence comes from Novosphingobium sp. PhB55, assembly GCF_004368805.1. Classification (NCBI taxonomy): domain Bacteria; kingdom Pseudomonadati; phylum Pseudomonadota; class Alphaproteobacteria; order Sphingomonadales; family Sphingomonadaceae; genus Novosphingobium; species Novosphingobium sp. PhB55. Next base: position 431,401 of record NZ_SODQ01000003.1, read on the forward strand.
GCCGCCTGAAGGTCCGCATCGCCGAATACGACCACGGCCGACTTGCCGCCGAGTTCGAGGCCGACGGGCTTCAGCGTCTGCGCGGCGCTGGCGAGGATTTTCTTGGCCGTCGCGCCGCTGCCGATGAATTCGATCTTGTCGATGCCGGGGTGATCGACCATCGCCGCGCCTACGTCCGGCCCGCCGGTGACGAGGTTGACGACCCCTGCCGGGAAGCCGGCTTCGTGGATCGCCTCCATCAGTTTCATCAGCGACCACGGCGCCAGCTCGGGCGCCTTCAGCACCACGCAGTTGCCGGCGGCGAGGGCGGGCGCCATCACCATCGTGGCGGCGAACAGCGGGCCGTTCCAGGGGACGATCACGCCTAGGGTGCCGTAAGGCTCGTACATCACGTAGTCGTGCGCAGGGCCGCCCCAAGTGGAGACGGTGCGTCCGTCGATCTTGTCCGCCCAGCCGCCGTAATAGCGGAACTTCTGCGCAGCATCGAGGCTCATATGCCCGCCCGCAATCAGGATCGAGCCGTTCTCCGCCGTGAGCAGCGGGCTCATTTCCGCCGCCTTGCTCTCGATCACCGAAGCAAGGCGGAACATCAGATCGCGCCGCTTGTCGCCGGGCAGGGCGCGCCATGTCGGCTGCGCGGCCTTGGCGGCGGCAACGGCGCGGTCGACATCGGCCGGGCTGGCAAGGCGAACTTCACGCGTGACGCGGCCGGTGCCGGGGTAGACATGGCCCCAGTCGGCGCCGCTGCCGGAACGTGCGCGTTCGTCGCCAATGACCAGCGAAATCTCGGGGAATGCCGAGATGTCGGGATGTTGGAAGCCCATCCTCTTTCGATCCTCTCCAGTGGCGGCGCTTGATGCCGCTCGGTTTCAGGCGAAAGGTATGAAGGCAAATATACGCGGTCAATTGACTTGAATTTGCCAAAATTGGGCCGAGAATGGCCATGAAAGCCAAATAATAGGCACATTATGGAGAGTTTATGGATCTGGCGCCCGGACGCCGCAGGGGAACCAACCTGGTGGCACGCACGACCGAAACCTTGCGGGAACGCATTTTCGCCTGCGAAGACGGCGCCTTGCTGGGCTCGCTTCACCAGTTGGCCCGCGCGTTGGAAGTGGGCATCGTCACGCTGCAGCAGGCCGCGCGGGTGCTGGAGCATGAGGGCCTGCTGGAAGTGCGGCGCGGCCCGGGTGGGGGCTATTACGGCACGCGGCCCGACGATGCGGCGCTGGAGCGCGCCATGGTTTCCTACATGCGGATGAACCCGGCGGGTTACGAGGAGGCGCTCGACATGACCTCCCTGCTGTTCACCGAACTGGCGACGGCGGCCGCGCGATGCACCGACCAGGCCCTGCGGGACCGGCTGGCGGGGCTGGGCGAACGCGCGGCCGCCTTCCGCTCGATGGCGGAATTCGGGGCATTCGAGCTGGAGTTCCAGGAGCTGCTGTTCCAGATGGTCCGCAGGCCCTTGTTCGAAATGCTGACGCGCGTGACCCTGCACTATGCCTCGACCCGGGCCTCCCCGGTGGTCGAATCGTTCGGCGCGGGTGTCGGGCTCTGGCGGGCGGGGCGGCTGCGGATCATCGCGGCTATCCTGGACAACGACCCCGATCTCACCCGCTTCGAGGCAAACCGCCAGAACCGGGAAGTGGTGATGGCCAGTCTGCGCATCTGAGCGGGCGGGGGGCCGAAGCAGGAAGGACACGCTATCGGATTTACGGTCACGGCTATTGAGAATGCGATTGACTCGCAATATCGAGGAAATCTATGTCGCCGCCTGAGGAAACAGGGGGTTTCATGTTCAGATTTTCCGTATTGCTTACGGGCGTTGCCGCTGCCGCGCTCGCCGTTCCCGTCCAGGCGCAGCAGGGCGTGCCCGGCGATCCCGCGGCGGGGACTACCACCAGCCCGGACGATATCATCGTCACCGGCGAGAAAAGCGCCCGCACGCTTCAGGAAACGCCGACCAGCATCGCGGTGATCACGCCCGAGCGGATCGAGCGGGAAAACCTGATCACCATCCAGGACGTCTACAACCGCACCGCCAATCTGGCCGAGACTTACGGTTCGTCCGGCTTCACCATTCGCGGCATCAGCAATACTGGCGTGGGCGCGGGCGGGCAGGCCGATACGGCCAGCGTCTATGTCGACGGCGCGCCGATTCCCAAGTGGGCGCTCTATGGCGGCCCGACCGACATGTGGGACGTGCAGCAAGTGGAAGTGCTGCGCGGGCCGCAATCGACCATCCAGGGCCTCAACGCCCTGGCCGGCGGTATCGTCATCACCAGCAAGGACCCGTCGCTGGACCGCTGGACCGGCGATGCGCGCGTGCTCTGGAGCGAGCATGACGACCGCACCTTCTCGGCGGCCGTGGGCGGGCCGATCGTCCGCGACGAACTGGGCCTGCGCCTCTCGGCCGAGCGCCGCGCCGATCGCGGACTAATCCGCAACGTCACCCGCGGCGGTTATGACGATGAACTCAAGTCGCTGAACCTGCGCGGCAAGCTCAAGTGGACGCCGAGCGCCATTCCCGGTCTCGAAGCGGTGGCCAGCTACAACCGCGTGCGGCGCGACGGCGGCTATCTCTACGAATATGCCCGGACCGACGTGCCGGACTATTACGACCACCGCATCTCCACGGGCGACCAGCCCAGCCGCGGCAAGATCGACAGCGATCTGGCGGTCTTCAACATCAGCTATCCGTTGACCGACAGTCTCAAGCTGTCGAGCGTGACCTCCTGGAATCGTTCGAAGGTCCATTCGGTGATCGATACCGACGGCACGCCCGAGGACATCCAGGCGATCGACAATCGCTATCTCTACAAGACGCTGACGCAGGAGTTGCGCCTCAATTACGAGAGCGACTGGCTGAGCGGCCTGCTCGGCGCGTGGTATTATCGCCGCACCGGCGCAATCGACCAGAACAGCCGCGTCAACATCGCCACCCCCACTGCAACGATCGCGGGCCTGCTGCAATCGCGCGGCTTCAACGCCGCGACCTCGCAGTTCATCGCCAATGCCTACAGCGCCCAGCTTCCCGTGATCCCGGTGGCCTACAGCGCCGAGCAGCCCGAGAAGGTCGAGACCATGGCCCTGTTCGGCGATGCCCGCTTCAAGCTGGCGGACCGGCTGACGCTGATCGGCGGTTTCCGTTTCGATCACGAGCGCAACCGCTATGCGGCCGAGACCGTCGCCGCCTTCAACGGCACGCTGCCGGACGTGAACTTCATGGGCACGGCCTACGCGCCGGTCATCTCGGTCATCAATCAGGGCGTGCTCGGCCTCGTGTCCGACGCGTCTTCGCCGCTTGCGTCGAACAGCCGCACGTTCAATGCCTTCCTGCCCAAGGCGGGGATCAGCATGGACTGGACGCCGGACCTCACCACCGCCTTCACCGTGCAGCGGGCCTATCGCTCGGGCGGGTCGAGCCAGAACCCGGCCCGCGCCGAACTGATCCCCTACGATCCCGAATATAGCTGGAACTACGAGGCCTCGCTGCGCTCCAAGTGGCTGGACGGGCGGCTGACCCTCAACGCCAATCTGTTCTACATGGAGTGGAAGGACCAGCAGGTCACCGCCTACTTCGGGCTCAACGCCTACGACTACAACACGGTCAACGCCGCCGGATCGCACCTCTACGGCTTCGAGGTGGAGGCGAATGCAAACGTGGCGAAGGGCGTCGACCTCTATGCCTCGATCGGCCACGTTCGCACCAAGTTCGACGATTTCACCCTGCCTACGGGCGCGACGAGCACGGTGGACCTTCAGGGCACGCAGTTCCCCTATGCGCCGCGCTGGACGCTCTCGGGCGGTGCCAATGCGCAGTTCGGCGGCGGGTTCACGGCCAACGTCAATGCCAATTACCGCACCTCGGTCTATACCGGCGTCGGCCAGGACCAGTCGCAATACAAGGTCTCGGCCCGCACCCTGGTGAACGGCAAGCTCGGCTACGAGACGGAGAACTGGTCGCTGTTCCTCTTCGCGCGCAACATCTTCGACGAGAAGTACAAGCAGTACGAATATGCGGCGATCCATCAGGCGATCCTGGGCGAGCCGCAGACCTTCGGGCTGGGCGCGGGAGTGCATTGGTGATCTGGCCGGCCAGCCTCCTGCTGCTTGCGGGAGGTGCGCTCGGCGCCTTCCTGCTGCGGCGCTCGTGGCTGCGGCGTGACGGTTCGGCCCTCGGCATGATTGCCGGGGGCTGGGTCGTTCTGCTGGGGCTGCTGCTGGCCGCGGCGTTCCTGGTCGGGCCGGTGAAGGGTCTCGCGCTCGGACTGGTCATGGAGGGCATCGGCGCGCTGGCGGTGGTCTGGCTGGGCCGCGTGCGGCGCAAGGCCGCGCGCCTGCGGGAGATGGAAGCGGCGCCCGAGCCGCTGGACGAGCCCGGGCGCTTGTGGCGCGGCGTGCTGCGGACCCTGCTGGCCGGCCCTCTGGGGATGACCGCCGCGATGGCGGTCGCCTTCTGCGTCACCGTCTACCTGCCGGGCGACCCGCGCACCCGAATCGTGATCGGCGGATTGCTGATGCCGGTGCTCTGGGGCCTCGCCATGACCTGGACCCTGGCCGACCGCCGCATCCTGCGCGCGACCGCGGTGCTGGTCGCCACCAGCGTAGTCGGCTTCGGCCTTGCCCATCTGGGAGCGTCGGCATGAGCAATATCCGCAAGAAACAATGGCGCTGGCCGCTTTCGCCCGAAACGGTGCGTTCGGTGCTCAGCAGCCATTCGATCCTGGGCCTCGCCTTCGCGGCGGTGATCTACCTCGTCTGCGTGACCGGCACGGTGGCCGTTTTCGCGCCCGATCTCGAACGCTGGGAAGGGCCCGCCACCCCGGTCGCGCGCAGCCTGAGCGATGCTGCCGCCGCGCGCGCCATTGCCGAAGGTGCGCAGCACGCGCCCGCCGATACCGCCCTTTACCTCGCCCTGCCCACGCCTGCGAAGGAGGGCGCGTCGCTGGTTGCTTTCAGCCCGACTTTCGAGCGCAAGTGGGCCGTGGCCGAAGACGGCTCGCTGTCGGATCTCGAAGCCGGCTGGACCGATTTCCTGATCCACCTCCACGTCAACCTGCACTTGCCGCGTAGCTGGGGCGAATTCATCGTCGGGCTGACCGGGGTGGCGCTGCTGTCCTCGCTGGTTTCCGGGATCCTCGCCCATCCGCGCGTGCTGCGCGATGCCTTCCACTTGCGGCTCGGCGGTTCGCGCCGGTTGCAGGAGGCCGACTTGCACAACCGCCTGGGGATCTGGGCGCTGCCGTTCCACTTCACGCTGGCGCTGACCGGGGCGCTGCTCGGCCTCAGCACCATCATCGTCGCGGTGCTCGCCCTGCTGCTCTATCCGGAGGGCGGGATGAAGAAGGTCTACGAACTCTTCCTGGATGCGCCGCCGCCGGTCGATACGCGGGCGGTGCCGATGCCCGATATCGCGGCTCTCATCGCGCAGGCCCGCGCCCGTGCGCCGGATGCCGCGCCGCAGAACGTCATGGTCGAGCGTGCGGGCCGCGCCGACATGCGCGTCACCGTGCTCAGCGGCCGCGCGAAGCTGCTGGTCCAGCAGGACGAGACCCGGTTCGACGCGGCGGGCAAGGTGGTGGCCGACGAACACCCCGAAGACTTCGTGACCGGCACCCGCGTGCTCGGCGGCATCGGCCAGGTCCATTTCGGCTGGTATGGCGGACTGGCCGTGCGGCTTGCCTATGGATTGCTGGGCATCGCGCTGTGCGTGGTGACTTCCAGCGGCGTGACCATCTGGCTCGCCCGTCGCCGCGACCGGGGCCGCCCCGCGCCGCAGTGGGAGCGGATCTGGGCGGCGGTGTGCTGGGGGCAGCCGGTCGTGCTTTGCCTCACCGCGCTGCTGGCACGGTTTGCGCCCGAAGCGTCCCTGCCTGCCGCCTGGCTCGCCTTCACCGTGCTTTCGATCCTGGCTTCGGCGCTGGCGAAGACGGTTCCCGGCTCTCGGCTGGCGCGTGCCTGGCGCTGGGCCTTGACGGCATTGCTGGCGATCCTGGCCCTCATCCACGGAGCGGCGGCGCTTCCGCAAGGGGGTGCGGTCCTGATCGACGCCATGTTGCTGGCCGGCAGCGCGGGCCTGCTCGCCTCGCTCCTGCGGGGAAGGGCCAGGACCGCCGCCTGAGAAATCCATCGTCCCGGCCCTGATCCGGGAACGCTCTTTGATGAGCCTCGTTCATGACGGCATGTGATTTCACACAGTGCCGGAATCCGTCGCCGTGCGTTATCGTACCCGATGGACGGAAACTGCCGTCCTGGTGCGACAAGGACGGGCAATGAGCGAAACGGCGGATTTCGAGGTATCGCGGCGCGCGGTCCTGGCAGGCAGCGCGGCGAGCGTGGGGCTGACCGTGGTGCCCACGATGGCGGAAGGACAGGCTCCCATGGCGCGCAAGCCCCCGACGATGGCCGTTTCGTTCAAGGTCAACGAAAAGGCGCAGGCCTTGATGGTCGATACGCGCACCACGCTGCTGGACGCCTTGCGCGATCACCTGGGCCTGATGGGCACCAAGAAGGGCTGCGATCACGGTCAGTGCGGGGCCTGCACGGTGCTCGTGAACGGTACGCGGATCAATTCCTGCCTCAGCCTGGCGGTCATGCACGAAGGCGATGCCGTCACCACGATCGAGGGTCTCGGTACTCCGGAAGACCTGCATCCGATGCAGGCGGCCTTCGTGAAGCATGACGGCTTCCAGTGCGGCTATTGCACGCCGGGCCAGATCTGCTCGGCCGTCGCGGTGCTGGAAGAGATCAGGGCGGGTATTCCCAGCCATGTTCAGGAGGACGTCGGCGGCGCTCCCGAGATGACGGTTCTGGAAATGCGCGAGCGGATGAGCGGCAATATCTGCCGCTGCGGCGCCTATTCGAACATTGCCGAAGCGATGGCGGAAGTGGCGGGCGTCAAGCTTGCCGAGACTCACGGCGCGGAGATCGAGGCATGAAGGCTTTCACATACGAGCGCGCCAGGACGCCGGCCGCTGCCGCCGCCGCGGTCGCGGGGCACAAGGGCGCCAAGTTCATCGCCGGGGGCACCAACCTGCTCGACCTGATGAAGCTGGAGATCGAGACGCCGACGCATCTCGTGGACGTGCAGGATCTCGGCCTCGATCGCATCGAGGAGACGCCGGAAGGCGGGCTGCGCATCGGCACGCTGGTCAGCAACACCGCGCTGGCCGCGGACAAGCGCGTGCGGGGCGATTACGGCGTGCTAACGCGCGCCATCGTGGCAGGCGCCTCGGGCCAGCTGCGCAACAAGGCGACGACCGGCGGCAACCTGCTGCAGCGCACCCGCTGTCCTTATTTCTACGACACCAACCAGGCCTGCAACAAGCGCAAGCCCGGCTCCGGCTGTGCGGCGATCGGTGGTTTCAGCCGCCAGCTCGGCGTGGTCGGCACGAGCGAGGCCTGCATCGCCACGCACCCCAGCGACATGGCGGTCGCCCTGCGCGTGCTGGATGCCGCGGTGGAGACCGTCGATGCCCAGGGCAAGACGCGCAGCGTGCCGGTGGGCGAATTCCACCGCCTGCCGGGCGATACGCCGCACCTGGAGAACGTGCTCCAGCCGGGCGAGCTGATCACGGCCGTCACTCTGCCCAAGCCGCCGGGTGGACGGCATGTCTATCACAAGGTGCGCGACCGGGCCTCCTATGCCTTCGCGCTCGTCTCCGTGGCGGCGGTGCTGAACGAGGACGGCAGCGGCCGAGTGGCTTTCGGCGGCGTCGCGCCGCGGCCCTGGCGGGTCGAAGCCGCCGACGCGCAGCTGCGCAACGGCGCGGGCGCCGTGACGCGCACGGCTTTCGCAGACGCGCGGCCGACCCATGAGAATGCCTTCAAGGTCACTCTGGCGGAGCGCACGCTGGCGGCGATCATCCAGGAGAACCGGGCATGAAGTTCGATACGCCTGCGGGCTCCAATCCCATCGACGCCATGAAAGTGATCGGCCAGGCGGTCGACCGCGTGGACGGCAAGCTCAAGACCACGGGGCAGGCCCCCTATGCTTACGAGCACAAGGACGTGCCGGCCAGGCCGGCCTACGGGTATGTGATCGGTGCCGGGATCGCCAAGGGGCGGGTCACGGCGATGAACACGGCCGAAGCCATGCGCATGCCCGGCGTGCTCGCGGTGGTCAGCGCAGAAAATGCACAGCCGCTGGGCAAGGGCAGCATGAACACGGCCAAGCTGCTGGGCGGTCCCGCTGTCGACCATTACCATCAGGCGCTGGCGGTGGTCGTGGCCGAGAGCTTCGAGCAGGCGCGCAATGCCGCCAATGCCGTGCGGATCGAATACGAGCGCGGTAACGGCCGTTTCGATCTCGCCAAGGCGAAGCCCGGTGCGCAGCCGCTGACGGGCAGCGATGCCGATACCCATACCGGGGATTTCGAGGGCGCCTTCGCCTCGGCCGCGGTGCAGCTCGACCAGACTTACACCACGCCCGACCAGAACCACGCGATGATGGAGCCTTTCGCCACCATCGCCTGGTGGGAAGACGATGCGCTCTCGGTCTGGACGTCCAACCAGATGATCGCCTGGAACAAGAAGGAGCTGGCCGCCACCTTCAAGCTGCCGCCGGAGAAAGTCCATGTCCGCTCGCCCTTCATCGGCGGTGGTTTCGGGGGGAAGCTGTTCCTGCGCGCCGATGCGGTGATGGCGGCGCTGGGCGCGAAGGCCTGCGGCAGGCCGGTGAAGATCGCGATGCCGCGGCCCCTGATGCTCAACAACGCCACGCACCGCCCGGCCACGATCCAGCGCATCCGCATCGGCACCGGCAAGGACGGGCGCATCACCGCGATCGGCCATGAAAGCTGGTCCGGCGACCTTCCCGGCGGCGGCCCGGAATCGGCGACGCAGCAGACCAAGTTGCTCTATGCCGGCGCCAATCGCCTCACTGCCCTGCGGTTGGCCGAACTGGACCTGCCCGAAGCCAATGCCATGCGCGCACCCGGCGAAGCGCCCGGCCTCATGGCGCTGGAGATCGCCATCGACGAAGTGGCCGAGAAGCTGGGCATGGACCCGGTGCGGTTCCGCGTCCTCAACGATACGCAAGTCGATCCCGAGCATCCCGAGCGGCCCTTCTCGCAGCGCAACCTCGTGCGATGCCTGGAGGACGGTGCCAAGCGCTTCGGCTGGGAACGCCGTCAGACGCGTCCGGGCAAGATGCGCGACGGGCGCTGGCTGATCGGCATGGGCGTGGCGGCGGCCTTCCGCAACAATATCAACATGACATCGGCCGCGCGCGTGCGGCTGTCGAGCGACGGCGTGGTCACGGTGGAGACCGACATGACCGACATCGGCACCGGCTCCTACACCATCATCGCCCAGACCGCGGCGGAGATGATGGGCCTGCCGGTGGAGAAAGTGCGCGTGAAGCTGGGCGATTCCTCGTTCCCGGCCTCGGCAGGCTCCGGCGGGCAATGGGGCGCCAACAGCTCCACGTCGGGCGTCTATGCGGCTTGCGTGAAGCTGCGCGAAGCCGCGGCGCAGCGGCTTGGCATGGATCCGGCCACCGCGGAATTCGCCGATGGCGAAGTGCGCGCGGGCAACCGCTCCGCCGCCCTGGCCGAGGCGGCGAAGTCTGGCGAGATCGTTGCCGAAGAGACGATGCAGTGGGGCGATCTGGGCAAGAAGTTCCAGCAGTCGACCTTCGGTGCGCACTTCGTGGAAGCGGCCGTGGACGCCTATACCGGCGAGACGCGGGTGCGACGCATGCTGGCGGTCTGCGCGGCCGGACGCATTCTCAATCCCAAGACGGCGCGCAGCCAGGTGATCGGCGCCATGACCATGGGCGTGGGCGGCGCGCTGATGGAGGAACTGGCCGTCGACAAGCGCTTCGGGTTCTTCGTCAATCACGACCTTGCCGGGTACGAAGTGCCGGTCCACGCCGACATTCCGCACCAGGACGTGGTTTTCCTCGACGAGGCGGACGACAAGGTCTCGCCGATGAAGGCCAAGGGCGTGGGCGAACTCGGGCTCTGCGGCGTCGGCGCGGCCGTGGCCAACGCGGTCTACAACGCCACGGGAGTGCGCGTGCGGGACTATCCGCTCACGCTGGACAAGCACCTTGCGAAGCTGCCGGCTATCGCCTGAATCCCAGGTCGGCGGTTTGGCAGGTCAGCAGGTCGGCGATCAGCTCCGGCGCCGAGGGGAAGTAGAAGTGCATGTAGCTGGCCGTGAGCGGTCCGTGGCGGAACAGGCGTTCGCCCGGCCGCCCGTCCGGCGTGACGGCGCTGACGGTGGGCAAAAGGGACGTTTCCAGCCGCGAATAGTGGAACGTGTGGCCCCGCGCGACATGACCGCCCAGTTCCATCTCTTGCATGCCCAGCGCTGCCAGCCGCCTTTGCATCACGGCCCGCGCCGGCAGCAGGCCGAGCAGGGCGGCACTGGCGCCGTCGGTGCTTTCGAGCCTCTCGGAGGCGTAAAGCATGCCGCCGCATTCGGCCAGGATCGGCCGCCCTGCCTGGAAGTGGGCGCGGATCGCCGCGATCATCGGGCGATTGGCGGAAAGAGCGTCCAGGTGCAGCTCGGGATAGCCCCCGGGTAGCCACAAGCCGTCGCAAGGGGGCAGCATGGCATCGCGCAGCGGCGAGAAGAAGGCGAGCCGCGCCCCGGCCCGTTCCAGAAACGCGAGGTTGGCGGGATAGATGAAGCCGAATGCCTCGTCGCGGGCAATGGCGATGCGGCGGCCTGACAGCGCGGAAGGCGGCGCTTCGGCGGCTTCCGGGGCGGGGAAGGGCACCGCCTCGGGCAGCCAGAGCGCGGTTTCGGGCAGACTGTCGGCGGCGCGGTCTATGCGCGCCTCGATATCCGCCACCTCCCCGGCCTGCACCAGTCCGAGGTGCCGTTCGGGCAGGCCGAGCCCGGCATCGCGCCGGAGGGTGCCAAGCCATTCCACGCCGTCCGGCATGCCGCGCTCCAGCAGTTCGGCATGGCGCGCGCTGCCGACGCGGTTGGCCAGCACGGCGGCCAGGGTCACGTCGGCGCGGTAGGTGGAAAGGCCGTGGACCAGCGCACCGAACGTCTGCGCCATCGATGCCCCGTCGATCACCGCCATGACCGGCAGACCGAACAGGCGGGCAATGTCGGCGGAGGAGGGGGTGCCGTCGAACAGGCCCATCGCCCCTTCGACAAGGATCAGGTCGGCGTCCCGCGCGGCCTCGTGCAGCAGGGCGCGGCATTCCCGCTCTCCGCACATGAACAGGTCGAGCTGGTGGACGGGCGCGCCGCTGGCCCTTTCCAGCACCATCGGGTCCAGGAAGTCCGGCCCGCACTTGAACACCCGCACTTTGCGCCCGGCGCGGCGGTGGCGGCGGGCCAGCGCGGCGGTGACGAGGGTCTTGCCCTGTCCCGACGAGGGCGCGGTGACCAGCAGGGCGGGACAGGCCGTCATGCGGGCAGGCACGAATATCGTCCGGACGGAGCGGTATCCGAAAGGCGGAAGGGGCAGGGCGGCATGACGGTTCGATCCTCCTGGGCGCAAGTACGGCTTGTCGTCTCGCGAAAGACCGGGTCCGCGGGGAGCAGCGCTCCGCATCGGGCATGGCCCCCGTCCGCCCGGTACATCCCGCCCGCGCGAAGGATCGACGGCTGGGGGCCGGTTTCCTGACTTCCTGGGCCCGATTTCTTGGAATCGGCGCGCCTTCCGCCGCCTTCTCGGCACCGCGCGGTGCCAATGGCGTGCTGGCGGGGCGCATCCCCGGTTACAGTTGCGGGAGCAGTGCCGGATTCCAGCGGGATTACCCCTCTGGCCCGGACTTCCCGATTAAGCCCTTGCGGGCACCCCTGGCCCGGCGGGCCTATGGTACTTCGCCAGGGAGCGCAAGCGTCGGACAAGGCAAGCGCAAGCGCGGGACATGACCAGCGCAAGCGCCGGGCTCTTGCACGCGGCACCCCACCGGGATAGGGGCGCTCCAGCGACAGGTTCCCCGCAAGGGGATCAAAAGGGAACGCGGGTGAATGCCCGGGCTGCCCCTGCAACTGTAAGCGGCGAGCCGTGCGGCCAATTCGCCATTGGGGATGCAAGTCCCTGAGAAGGCGGCCGAAACGGCACTGACCCGTGAGCCAGGAGACCTGCCTGACGCCGTCGTTCTTCGACCGGACAGGGTGAGCCGGGCGAACGGGGCCATTCCTCGCGCAACGACAGCCATTGCCGTGCCGGCACGCGCCGCGCGGGAGGGGGGCGTCGTCCGCTGCATGGGCGGCAGAGGCCCTGCCTTTCGCATGCGTGCCGACCCGGCCGGGTCGATGCTCGTGCGAAGGACATGCCGTGAACTGCCGAATTCCCGCCGCCAGCCCCCTGGCTCTCGCGCTTGCCCTTGCAGGGGCGCTGCACCCGCTCGCGGCCCTGGCCGAGGAGGCCGATGCGGTGCCCCTGGACGAGCGCATCGTGGTCACCGCCCTGCGCACGCCCGTTGCGGCCGACCGGGTGGCCGATACCGTCACCGTGCTCGACGAGGCGCAGATCGTTGCGGCCCAGCCGATCGCGCTGACCGATGTGCTGCTGCGCACGCCCGGCATCAGCATGTCGCGCAACGGCGGTTACGGCACCACCACGTCGCTGCGCATTCGCGGTGCCGATGCCGGGCAGACGGTGATGGTGATCGATGGGATGCGCCTGTCGGACGCCTCATCGACGGCGGGAGGCTATGGCTTTGCCAATTTCCTGATCGACGATGCCGATCGCATCGAGATCCTGCGCGGTCCGCAATCGATCCTCTGGGGCAGCGATGCCATCGGCGGTGTCGTCAACGTCCGCACCCGCCGCGCGGCCGCGCCGCTGGAAGGCAGCTTCGCGGTGGAAGCAGGAACCCATGACACCGTCTCGGCCCGCGCGGGTCTTGGCGGCACCTCCGAGGCCGTCGACTGGCGCATTGCCGCCTCGCGCTTCGCCACGGACGGCATCTCCGCGCGCGCGAACGGCACGGAGGACGACGGCTACCGGCGCAGCGCGGCCAGCGGCACGATGACTTACCGCGTCGCGCCCGGCATCTCGCTGGATCTGCGCGGCTACTGGTCGGATTCGCGGAACGCGTTCGACGGTACCTCCGGCGACTCCCTGGCCTATGGGCGGACGCGCGAATGGTCGGGCTATGCCGGGGTGAACTTCGCGCTGCTGGACGCCCGGCTGGCGAACCGCGTGGCCGTGCTCCAGACCGGGACCGACCGCGAGAACTTCGACCCCGCGCGGCAGGTCCGCCAACTGACGTTCGACGCCCATGGCCGCGTGCGCCGTTTCGAGTACCAGGGCACCTATACGATCAGCGAGGCCATCCAGGCCGTGTTCGGCGCCGAGCGCGAGGAACAGCGGATGACCACCGCCTCGCCCGCGAACAGCACCGCGGCCTATGCCCTCGTGCCCAGCCGGGCGAATACCGACAGCGTCTACGGCGAACTGCGCGTGACCCCGCTCACCGGGCTGACGCTCAATGGCGGCGCGCGCTACGACCATCAGTCGCGCTTCGGCGGCAACACGGTGTTCAGCGCGGGCGCGGTCTACACCCCCAATGGCGGCGCCACGATACTGCGCGCCAGTTATGACGAGGGTTTCAAGGCGCCCTCGCTCTACCAGCTCTTCAGCATGTACGGCGTGGCCGATCTCAAGCCGGAGAAGGCAAAAGGCTGGGAACTGGGCGCCGAGCAGGGCTTCGGCGAAGCCCTCCGCCTGTCGGCGACCTGGTTCGAGCGCGATACCGACAACCTGATCGACTTTGCCTACTGCCCCGCCAGCGGCACCCTGCCGGACATCTGCTACGTTCCCGGCACGGGCACGGGCACGTCGCGCTTCGGCTACTATGCCAACGTCAAGGCCAGCCATGCGCGCGGGCTGGAACTCGCCGCGTCGGCCAAGTGGGGCGTTCTCTTCGCCCAGGGCAACTACAGCTGGATCGCGGCAGAGGATCGCACGCAAGGCAGCAGCACTTACGGCCGCCAGCTCCAGCGCGTGCCGCGTCATCTCGCCAATGCCGAGCTGGGCGTGGCGCTGCCGCAGGGCCTGCGCGCCAGCCTGGCCGCGCGCTATTCGGGTGAAAGTTTCAATGCAGCGACCGGCACCGCCACGCTGGACGACTACTGGCTGGTGGATGTGCGCGCCCAGTGGCAGGTCATGGAAGGCCTGATTCTTCAAGGACGTATCGAAAACGTGGGCGATCAGAAGTACGAAACCGTGAGCGGCTACGGCACGCTTGGCCGCACCGTCTATCTCGGACTGAGGAGCCGGTTCTGATGCTGCTTCCAGTCGAGCCCGGCCCGTCCGTGGTCGTGTGCAACACCTGCCGCCATTCCGCCGAAGTCCGCGAGGACGAGGGCGGTCGGCGCGGCGGTGCGGTCCTGGCAGAGGCCATGCGCGCGGCGCAGGCCGCCGATCCCGCGCTTCAGGGCGTGGCGGTACAGGAAATGCCCTGCCTCTTCGCCTGCCAGCGCCATTGCACCGTGGCGATCCGGGCGCCGGGCAAGCTGGGCTACGTGCTCGGCGATTTCGCACCCGATGCGGAGGCGGCCCGCGCGATCCTTGAATATGCGGTGCGCCATGCCGCCAGCGAGGAGGGGCAGGTGCCCTATCGCGAATGGCCGCAGGGCGTGAAGGGCCACTTCATCACCCGCACCCCGCCGGAAGGGTACCTGGGCACATGATCCGCTTCGAGAACCGCGCCGCTTTCGCCGCCGCCCTGGCCGACCTGCCCGGACCGGACGGGTCCGCGCTGGCCGCCGCGCGTGCGCGCCAGGCGTCGCTCACCAAGCCTGCGGGCTCGCTCGGGCGGCTGGAGGACATCGCCGTGTTCATGGCCGGCTGGCAGGGGCGCACCCGGCCACGGGCCGAGCGGATCCGCGCCGTGGTCTTCGCGGGCAATCACGGGGTCGCGGCGCGCGGGGTGAGCGCCTATCCGAGCGAAGTCACGGCGCAGATGGTCGCCAATTTCGAGGCCGGCGGCGCGGCGATCAATGCGCTGACGGCCGCCTGCGGGGCGGCGCTCTCGGTCGTCCCGCTCGATCTCGACCGCCCGACGAGAGACATTACGCGAGAGCCCGCCCTCAGCGAGGCCGAGTGCCTCGAAGCTCTCGATCGCGGTGCTGCCGCGGTGTCGGCGGACAGCGATCTGTTCTTCGTGGGTGAAATGGGGATCGGCAATACCACCCCGGCGGCCGCGCTGGCGGCGCAGGTCTTCGGCGGCGCTGCGGCCGACTGGGTAGGGCGCGGCACCGGGCTCGACGATGCCGGCGTGGCGCGCAAGGCCGAGGCGGTGACGGCGGCGCTCGCCCTGCACGGCGCGGCCTGCGAGGATGCTTTCGAGACCCTGCGCCGCCTTGGCGGGCGTGAGATCGCGGCCATGGCGGGCGCCGTGCTGGCAGCGCGGCACTTGCGGGTGCCGGTCCTGCTTGACGGGTTCATCACTTGCGCGGCCATGGCGCCGCTGTTCGCCGGCAATCGCGATGTCCTGGCCCACTGCCTTGCCGCGCACTGTTCGGCCGAAGCGGGCCATGCGCGCCTGCTCGATCGCTTCGGGCTGGACCCGCTGCTCCACCTTGGCATGCGGCTGGGCGAGGGATCCGGCGCGGCGGTGGCGGCGCAGATCGTGCGTTCGGCCCTGGCCGCGCATGACGGCATGGCGACTTTCGCTGAGGCGGCAGTGGCATCCTCCGTTTCCGGGGCATCATGAGCGGCATCCTCGTCCACCTGATGCGCCACGGGGCGCCTTACGAGCCGGGCCTGCTGCTGGGCCACCGGGACGATGCGCCGACCCCGGTAGGCATCGCCCGCTGCGTGTCGCGCAGCGCCGCCCTGGCGTTCGAGCGGGTGATTTCCTCGGACTTGCGCCGCTCCAGCATTCCGGCCGCGCAGATCGCGGCCATGCGCCGCCTGCCGCACAGCCTCGACCCGCGGTGGCGGGAGATCGATTTCGGCGCCTGGGACGGCATGGCGCCGCATCAGCTCGATCCGGCCGTGCAGGCGCGGTTCTGGGACGATCCCGAGGCTTTCGCCCCGCCGGGAGGCGAGCGCTGGTCGCAGCTCTGCGCCCGCGTGGGAGAGGCCGTGGCGGGTATCAACAGGGCCAGTCTCATCCTCACGCACGGGGGGGCGATGCGCGCTGCGCTCTCGGTCCTGTTCGGGTTCGACCACCGCCAGGTCTGGGCTTTCGAACTCCCTTATGGCGCGCTGGTGAGCCTGCGTATCTGGCCGGGCGAGGGCCTGCCTGCCGCGCAGATCCTCTCGCTCGACAGTAGCAAGGCAGGATGAGGGGTAAGGCAGGATGAAGCAGCTCGTTCTCGCCCTCCAGTTCCTGACGCGGCTGCCGCTTCCGGCGGTTCGCGCCGATGCGGACGACTTCGCCCGGTCGATGCGCTGGTTCCCGGCGGCGGGACTGGCCGTTGGCGGCTCGGTGGCGCTGGCCTGGTGGCTGGCCCGCTCCGTGGCCCCGTCCATGGGCGGCGGCAGCGGCGACGGTTGGATCGCGGCGCTGTGCGGCCTCGGCGCCTGGGTGGCGGTGACGGGCGCGCTGCATCTCGACGGGCTTGGCGACGTGGCCGATGGCGCGGGCGCGGCGCACAAGGATCCGGCGCGGCTCTCGGCGGTCATGGCCGATCCCCATGTCGGCAGCTTTGCGGTGGTGGCGATCGGCATGCAATTGCTGGCGAAGCTGGTGTTGCTCCATGCACTGGCGCCCGGGCAGGTCTGGGCGCTGCTGCTTGTCGCTCCGCTGGCGCGCGCGGCGCCCTTGGCCTGGACGCTGGCGCTGCCGCCGCTGCACGAAGGGCTGGGCAGCCGCTTTCGCAGCGCGGTGACATGGTGGCACCTGGCCTTGTGGAGTGTCATCGGGGCTGTCGCGGCGCTGCTCGTGGCACCCGCCCTGCTGGCGGTGTTCCTGGCGGTTCCGGCCTGGGGCTGGTGGCTTCGGCGCCGTATCGGCGGTATTTCCGGCGACGGGCATGGCGCCGGGATCGAGGTCGTCGAAACCCTGCTGCTGCTGGCGCTGGCGGTCGTGCGATGAGCGCGGCCTTCCTGTTTCATGGCGGCCGCGTAAGCGAGGCGGCGCGGGCTTTCGGCGGCGCGCCGGAAGACTGGCTGGACCTCTCGACCGGCCTCAATCCACTGGCATGGCCCGCTTCGGGCGTCGGGCCGATCGACTGGACGGCCTTGCCCGATCCCGATGCGCTGCTTCGCCTCGAAGCCGCGGCCGCGCGCCATTTCGGCGTGGCGCCGGAACTCTGCTGTGCGGTGCCGGGCAGCGAGACCGCGCTGCGCCTGCTGGCCAGGGCGCTGGACCTGCCCGGCCGCGCGCTGGTGCCCGCCTACCGCACTCATCGGGAGGCTTTCGCCCCCTCGCGCCCGGCGCTGTTCGGCGAGCCGCCGAAGGCCCGGGAAGTCTTCGTCTTCGCCAATCCCAACAATCCCGACGGCGTGCTGCGCGACCCCGAGGATGTGGTGGCCTGGGCGGAGCGCATCGATGCCACGGGCGGTTTTCTCATCGTCGACGAGGCTTTCGCGGACTGTCATCCCGGCGCCAGTGTCGCCCGCACCGTAGCGCCGGGGTTCCGGTTGATCGTGCTGCGCTCGTTCGGGAAATTCTTCGGACTGGCGGGTCTGCGCCTGGGTTTCGTGCTCGGCCCGCCGGCGCTCATGATGCTGCTTAGGCAATTGCTGGGGAGCTGGCCGGTCCATGCCGGGGCGCTGGCCATCGGCGCGGCGGCCTATGCCGATGGCGACTGGATCGCGCGCACCCGCAGCGCGTTGCCCGTGCGCGCCGCCGCGCTCGATGCCGTGCTGTACCGCCATGGGCTGGAGCCGCAGGGGGACTGTCCGCTGTTCCGTCTGGTGACCGGCTGCGCGGGCGGCGCGCTGTTCGATCGCCTGGCCCGCGCGCGCATTCTGGTGCGCCCTTTCGCGGATCGCCCCGACTGGCTGCGCTTCGGCGTGCCCGGCGATGCGAATGCGCTGGCGCGTCTGGACGCGGCATTGGCAGGCCGCGCGGCGTGATCGAGCCGATCGCTTTCGCCGCCGTGGCGCTGGAGGGCGCGCTGGGCTGGCCGGGGCGGCTCCACGGGCTGATCGGTCATCCGGTCGGCCTCTTCGCCCGCGTGATCTCTGGCTGCGAGCGCAAGCTGAACCGTGCGGAGTGGTCGGACATGGCGCGGCGCATCGCGGGCCTTGGCGCCATGCTCGGCCTGATCGCGGCGGTGGTGCTGGCGACGATGCTGGTGGTCTGGCTGGTGTGCGGTGCGGCAGGGGACTGGGCCTGGCTCCTGCTGGCGGCGCTGGCATGGCCGGCCCTGGCGGCGCGCAGTCTGGACGACCACGTCCGGCCGGTGCTGGCCGCGCTGGAAGCGGACGACCTCGCGCAGGCGCGCCGCGCCGTCGGCATGATCGTCGGGCGGGACACGGCCGGGCTCGATGCTGCCGGAGTGGTCCGCGCGGCGGTCGAGAGCCTTGCCGAAAGCTTTTGCGACGGGGTGGCGGCGCCGCTGTTCTGGCTCCTGCTGGGCGGCCTGCCGGGCGCCTGGGCCTACAAGGCGATCAACACGGCCGACAGCCTGATCGGCCATCCGGAAGAACCGCTGCGAGCCTATGGCTGGGCCGCCGCGCGGATCGACGATCTGGCCAATCTGCTCCCGGCCCGGCTGGCGGGCACGGTGCTTTGCCTCGCCGCCGGAGCGGGCGGGCGGTCTGGCTGGCGCGTCATGCTGCGCGACCACGGCCGCCATGCCTCGCCCAATGCCGGCTGGCCCGAAGCGGCCATGGCGGGCGCGCTCGGCGTCAGGCTCGCCGGGCCGATCCTTTACGACAGCGTCCTTGCCCCGAAGCCCTGGATCGGGGAGGAGGGCCGGATTGCGGGCGCGGCGGACTTGCGACGGGCGCTGGCGATCTATCGCCGGGCCTGCGTCCTGCTGGCCCTTGGCGCATTCGCCGCGGCGTGGGGAGCAGTATGGCTGGCTTGATGTTGCAGGGGACGGGGTCGGATGTCGGCAAGTCCGTGCTCGTGGCGGGGCTATGCCGCGCGCTCACTCACCGCGGATTGAAGGTCCTGCCGTTCAAGCCGCAGAACATGTCGAACAATGCCGCCGTCACCCCGGAGGGCGGCGAGATCGGCCGCGCCCAGGCGCTCCAGGCCCTGGCGGCGCGGGCACCGCTTCATGTCGACATGAACCCGGTCCTGCTGAAACCCCAGGCCGACCGGACCTCGCAGCTCGTGGTCCACGGCGAAGTGCGCGGCACCCTGGGCAGTGCCAATTTCCGCGAGGCGCGCCGCACGCTCCTTCCGGAAGTCATGGTGAGCTACCGCCGGCTGGAGGCGCGCTGCGATCTGGTGGTGGTGGAAGGGGCGGGCTCCCCGGCCGAAATCAACTTGCGCGCCGGGGACATCGCCAACATGGGCTTCGCGCGCGAGGCCGGGGTTCCGGTCGTGCTGGTCGGGGATATCGACCGGGGCGGCGTGATCGCGGCCGTGGCGGGCACCCGCGCGGTGATCGACGCCGATGACGCGGCGATGGTCAGGGGCTTCCTCATCAACAAGTTCCGCGGCGATCCGGCGCTGTTTGCCGATGGCTATGCCGCCATCGCGCAGCTTTCCGGTTGGCCCGGCTATGGCGTGATGCCGTGGTCCCGCGCCGTCTCGCGCTTGCCCAGCGAGGATGCCGTCGTGCTCGAAAGAGGGCTGCGCGGGGGCAACGGCAAGCTGCTCGTCGCTTGTCCGATCCTGCCCCGCATTGCCAATTTCGACGATCTCGATCCGCTGCGGCAGGAATCCGGCGTGGACGTGGCGATGATCCCGCCCGGCACGCCGATCCCGGCCGAAGCCGCGCTGGTCGTGCTGCCCGGCTCCAAGGCGACCATGGCGGACATGGCTTTCCTCCGCACCGAGGGCTGGGACATCGATGTGCTGGCGCATCGGCGGCGCGGCGGGCTGATCCTGGGCATCTGCGGCGGGTACCAGATGCTCGGCCACACGATCGCCGATCCGCTCGGCATCGAGGGGCCGCCGGGCGAGATTGCCGGGCTGGGCCTGCTCGACGTGACCACCGTGCTGGGAGACCGCAAGGCCCTGCGCGAGGTTTCCGGCACGGCGCTCGGCGCACGGATGACCGGCTACGAGATGCACATGGGCGTCACCCGGCGCGGCGGCGCGGCGCCTTTCGCCTTGCTCGGCGATGACCTGCCGGACGGCGCGGTCGATGCCTCGGGCCGGATCATGGGGACATATTGCCACGGGTTGCTCGCCTCGACCGGACTGCGCGCCGCGCTGCTGGCGCGACTGGGGGCGCAGAGCGACGGGCTCGACCACGGCGCTGCCGTCGATGCCGCGCTCGACGAACTGGCAGCGGACATGGAACGACATCTCGACATCGACGGCCTGCTGGCCCTCACGGAGTATCGCGCATGACGAGCACGCTGGTTCTGGGCGGCGCGCGGTCGGGCAAGAGCCGCCATGCGCAGGCGCTCGTCGAGGCGGGGCCGGGACGGTTGATCTATATCGCCACCGCCCAGCCGCTCGATGACGAGATGGAGGCGCGGATCGCTCGCCACCGCGAAGATCGCGGGCCACGCTGGTCCACTCTGGAAGCGCCGATGGACCTGAGCGAGGCCATCGCGCGGGCCGCTAACGAGGCGGACGGGGTCCTGGTCGACTGCCTCACCCTGTGGCTGTCGAACCTGATGCTGGCGGAGGCTGCGTTGCAGCCGCAGTTCGATGGTCTGTGCCGGGCGATCTCGGCATGCCCGAAGCCGCTGGTGCTGGTGGCGAACGAAGTGGGACTGGGAATCGTGCCGGACACGCCTCTCGGGCGGCGGTTTCGCGATGAGGCCGGGCGGCTCAACCAGCGTGTTGCCGCCACGGTGGAGCGGGCGGTCTTCGTCGCCGCCGGTCTGCCGCTGGTGTTGAAATAGGGCAAAGAAAAAGCCGCCCGGGACAGGGCGGCTTTTCCGTTTTCAGATTTCGATGAACGCTTAGAAGTCCATCCAGTCGTCCGCCGTGGCGAGCGCTTTCATCGGCTTGCGGATCGCTGCCGGCTGCATCGGCTGAGCAGGGGCGAACGAGGCCGCTGCAACCGTACGGACCGGCGCGCGCATGCCTTCGTGTCCGGTGCGGAACATGGAGGCGCGATCCGAAAGCGAGGTGACCTCGCTGTTGAGGTTGCGTGCCGCGGCCGAGGTTTCCTCGACCATCGCCGCGTTCTGCTGCGTGGCCTGGTCCATCGTGCCGATCGTTGCGCTGATCTCGGTGATCGTCGAGGACTGCGCCTGGTTGTCGCTGGCGATGTCGCTCAGCAGCGAGTGCACTTCGGTGACGTCGCCCGAGATGTTCTGCAGGGCGCCGTCGACGCGCTGCACCGCTTCCACGGCGGTGCCGATGTCGGTCTGGGTGGCCGTGAGCTGTTCACGGGCGCGCTTGGCTTCTTCTTCCGAGCGCATGGCGAGCGCCGAGACGAGATCGGCCACGACTGCGAAGCCGCGACCGGCATCGCCGGCACGCCCTGCTTCGACGGCGGCGTTCATGGCCAGCACGCGGGTCTGGAAGGCGATCTTGTCGAGACCTTCGATCACCGAGTCGATGCCCTTGGCGCTTTCGCTGACGCGGCCCATGGCCTGCACGGCCTCGTCGGCGATCTCACGGCCCGAACCGACCACGTTCATCGCTCCATCGGCGCGCTGGACGGTGCGACCGGCGGCGGCGGCGGTGGCGCGCAGGCGTTCGTCCATCTGGGTGATGGCGGCGGAGGTTTCCTCAAGGCTGGCGGCGTTGCTTTCGGTGCGGCGGGCCAGGTCTTCCGAAGCCTGGGCGATTTCGCTGGAGCCGGTGCGGATGGCCACGGCGCTTTCGGCCACGGCGCCGATCAGGTCGCGCAGGGCGCCGACGGCGGAGTTGAAGTTGCTCTTCAGTTCGCCATAGGCGGGCGGGAAGTCGGCATTGATGGTCTGGGTCAGGTCGCCTTCGCTGATCGCCTGGAGGCTGGAGCGCAAGGTGGACGTGACCAGTTCCTGTTCGCGGGCACCCTTGGCGTCCACTTCGGCGCGGCTTTCGGCGGCGGCGCGGAACTGTTCGACAGCCTCGGCGATCTCGCCGATTTCATCGCCGCGCTCGCGGTAGGGGACTTCGGCCTTGCCGCCTTCGGCGAGCGTCGAGGTGACCTGGGCGATGCGGCTCATCGGTGCGGCGACCGAGCGGTTGATGAGCAGCCAGATGAAGACGATGAGCGCCATCGCGCCGAGCGCCAGCGTCACGCAGAGGATCATGGCGGTCCGGGCGGTCTGGGCGCCGTCTTCGGCCTTGGCGGCAACGCGTTCGCGGGTCAGTTCGATCAGCTTGTCGGTCTGCTCGATCATGTCGTGCGAGGCTTTCTTGCCGTCGCCCTTGATGAGCGCCATGGCGCCGTCGTTGTCGCCGGCGGTGCGCAGGGCGAAGATCCGGTCGTTGACCTGGGTGAGCGCCAGGGCGCGCGTGCGCAGATCGGCTGTTTCGGCAGCGAAGGCTTCGTCGCCGATGACCTTGTAGGCTTCGACCGACTTCAGCAGGTCCTCATCCCCGGACTTCAGGCGGTCGCGCAGGTTCTGGGCGTCGGCGGCGGAAGCGGCGTTATAGTAGCTGTAGACGATGATCCGCAGTTCCTTGACGTTGCTGATCACGTCGGTGAGCCCCGACATGCCGGCCATCCCGCGCGAGACATGCGCCTCGGCCACGGACTTCAGCTCGCGGGTCGAAAGGAAGCCGTTGATGCCGACAATGGCGATCATGATGTTGATGATCGAAAAGGCAGCCCACAATTTCTTGGGCAAACGCCAATTGTTCAGAAATTCAAGCATTTGTAGTCCAGTTCCTGCTTGGGGGGTCGGTCCCGCCGTGGGCGCGCCATTTTTATTATAGATCGACGGGCAAATCGCGGGCGTGGGAGGCGTGGAATTCCTTGCGCAACCGCCGTGAAGACGGCCTGCGTGGCTGCGGCGCTCGATGAATCGTGGCGGCAATCTCAGGAAGGCTTCCGGTGCGTCTTCGGCCTCACCCGTTTCATGGTTCCCGAAACGACAGAAGGCCGGGATGGCGAACCATCCCGGCCTTCCAGACGACCTGCCTCCCGGCGAACCGGGAGACCATCGAACTTCCGATTAACGGAAGAGCGACAGGATCGTCTGCGGCGCCTGGTTGGCGATCGACAGAGCCTGCGTGCCCAGCTGCTGCTGGACCTGAAGGGCCTGAAGGGTCGCCGATTCCTTGGCCAGGTCAGCGTCGACGAGGTTGCCCACGCCGGCAGTGACCACGTCGGTCAGCTTGCTGTTGAACGACAGCTGACCATCGATCTGACGCGAAGCCGCGCCCATCTCGCTCAGGCTGTCCTTGACCTCACCGAAGAAGGTGTCCAGCTTGGCGGTGAAGGCATCAGCCGCCGTCTTTGCCGCATCACCGTCAGCAGCACCGCTGATGGCATCGATGTCGGTGTCGGTGCCTGCTGCGCCCAGAGCGGTTGCAGCCTTGGTGGTGAAGCCCTGGTTGTCCACTGTCAGCGTCTCGGTACCCGAAATCGACTGAAGTGCACTGACCTTGCCGTCGGTGGCTACGGTGGGATTGCTATCCTTCAGCAGGTTCGTACCATTGAAGTCCGAACCGTCGATGATCGTGCCGATCTGCTTCTTCAGAGCGACCAGATCCTTGGCAATCGCCTTGCGGCTTTCTTCGTCCAGACCAGCGTCCGACGTTTCGAGAGTCTTCGACTTCATCTCGTTGACGAGGTCGGAGATCTGCTCGGCACCGGCAACAGCAACGTCCGTGACGCTCTTGGCGTTGTTGAGCGAGGTGGTGACCGCGCCCAGCTTGCCGAGGTCGCCGCGAAGCGTCTGGGCAACCGTGTACTTTGCCGAATCGTCCTTGGTCGAAGCGACATTGAAGCCGGTGTTGATGCGGCTCTGCACGGTGTTCATGCCCTTGTTGGTCGCGTTGAGGCTCTGGAGAGCGGCCATTGCGCCAGCATTGGTGTTAACCGAAAACGCCATTGTATCTTCCTTCTAGAATACAGGCCAAGTTCTGCGGCCAGATAGCGGAAGCGCCGCCATGCGCGCAGCTGGTTCTTCCGGCTGCATGTTCATTCTAGGAAGACGGAAGAAGGCTTCGGGATTTCTGGAATAAAAAATTTGTCGCGGCGTTTCGGTGTACAGTTACCCCTCGTCATTGCGAGCGTAGCGAAGCAATCCAGAGTCGGTCTCACGCCGCTCTGGATTGCTTCGCTACGCTCGCAATGACGAATGGGGGGGGAATGGCGCGAGGGTTTCGGTTAACGCGGTGTAAGGACTTTGCAAATACGTAGAAGACCCCTCCGGCTGCTGCCGGAGAGGTGCAATTCACATCGCAATAGTGCGCCTCGTCAGAACGGGAAGAGGGCGTCGTAGATCTGTTGTCCCCAGCGCGCCTGCTGCGCGTCGGTGAGCTGGCCGCGGCCGCCGTAGCTGATGCGGGCCTCCGCGATCTGGGAGTGCTTGATCGAATTGTCGCGGGCGATGTCCTCGGGGCGGATCACGCCGGTGACGACCAGCTCGCGCAGCTCGTAGTTGACGCGCACTTCCTGCTTGCCGCGGATCTGGAGGTTGCCGTTGGGCAGCACGCCGATGACGGTGGCGGCCACGGTCATGTTGATCTGCTCGCTGCGGGTCGTGTTGCCGACGCCGGTGGCGCTGGACTTCGAATCCGTACTGACCAGCTTCGAGGGGTCTGGGTTGCCGGGCAGGATCTTGGGGATCACCGTTTCCAGACCGAGCAAGGCGGCGATGCCGCTGTTCTCGCTGCCGTTGCGGGTGCGCGTGGTGGAGTTCGCGACTTGCGCATTGTCGGCGATGTTGATGCGGATCGTCACGATGTCGCCCACGCGCGAGGCGCGCTGGTCGCGGAAGAAAGCGCCGCCGCCGGTGCGGAACAGGGAAGCGCCGCGCGCCGCGTCGGCCTGCTGACCGCCCGCCGCCAGTGCCCGGTCGTCCACCGAGTGGTTGCCGATCGAGGGTTCGAGGCGCGGGGCGACCGGGTCCTCGGCTTCCGACATCTTCGGCGCCTTGCCGACGTTCTTGAGCCGGCCCACCGAGCCGCAGCCCGAAACCAGGCTGGCGGCGAGGATCACGGAAGCGACGGTTGCGAAGCGGTTGTTCACGGCCAGTCTCCCTACTGCGCGGTGATGCGCACGTCGCCCGAGCCTTCGGCCACGGCGTCGAGCGTGCGGTTGGTGGCAAGGTTGAGCACGCGCACCTGCTCGCCCTTGGTACCGTCGCTGAGCGCGCGCCCGGGCGAGGAAATCTTCAGATTGCCGGACACGAGCGAGATGGTCACCGCTTCCCCGCGGCGCACGAGACGCGGCGGGGTGAGGTCGGTGGAGCGCACCGGCGCGCCCGCGTTGAGGCGGCGCACCGCCTCCTGCCCCGCCGCTTCGGCCGGGCTCAGCGCATTGCGCGCAATGGCCGGGAAGACCGGGGCGGTGACGAAGTCCGCCTTCGACAGCACTTCGCCGCGTTCGACGGTGCGGGCGAGGACGGGCGCCGCTTCCCCGGCGGGGATCGCCGGGGCGGCGGCCAGTGCCGGGGCGAGAAGGAGTGCGGTGAGCATGGCTTCAGCTGATCTGCGTGGAGGTCTGGAGCATCTCGTCCGCGGTCTTGAGCACGCGGCTGTTCATCTCGTAGGCGCGCTGCGCGGTGATGAGCGAGGTGATTTCCGAGACCGGATTGACGTTCGAGGCTTCGATGAAGCCCTGGCTCAGCGTGCCGAACGAAGGCTGGCCCGGCGTCGAGACGGCGGGCTGGCCGGATGCGCCGGTTTCCAGGAACAGGTTCGAGCCGATCGCTTCCAGGCCGGCCTCGTTGACGAAAGTGGCCAGTTCGAGCTGGCCGACGGTCTGGAGTTCGGCCTGGCCGGCGATCTTCACCTGCACTTCGCCGGACTTCGAGACGGTCACGTCGAGCGCGCCCTGCGGGATCGTGATGTTCGGCTGGACGAGGTAGCCGTCGGTGGTGACGAGTTCGCCCTGGTCCGAAAGCTGGAACGAGCCGGCGCGGGTATAGCCGACGTCGCCCGAGGGCATGGTGATCTGGAAGTAGCCGGGGCCGTCGATCGCCATGTCATACGTGTTGCCGGTATTGGTCAGCGCGCCCTGTTCGGTGATGCGGTAGACGCCGCCGGTGCGGACGCCAGCGCCGATCTGGATGCCGGTCGGCACTTTGGTGCCGCTGTCGCTGGTATTGGCGCCGGGGCGCGAGACCTGCTGGTAGAGCAGGTCCTGAAACTCCGCGCGCTGACGCTTGAACGCGGTGGTGTTCATGTTGGCGATGTTGTTCGAGATGACGTCGACGTTGGTCTGTTGGGCAAGCATGCCCGTCGAAGCGATGGAGAGCGAACGCATGATGGCTCCTCGTTAGAAAGGGATAGGCGTGAAAATGCTGTAAGGACGCAGGCCGTCAGCTGACCCGGCTCAGCCGGTCGATCGCCCGCTTGCGCATGTCGTTGAGATCGGCGGAAAGGCGCTGGCTGGTCTGGTAGGAGCGCAGGATCTCGACCATGTGCGTGGTCTCGGTGATCGGCTCCACGTTGGAGGCTTCCACCCCGCCGGTCTTGAGCTTGGTCTGCGCCGCCGTGAGCATGCGGCCGTTAGTGCCGGTCATCATGCCGTCGCCGCGAGGCTCCAGCATGTTCTCGTCGGCGAAGTTGGTCACGGCAAGGCGGCCGACCGGGCCGTCTCCCACCATGACCGAGCCGTCCTCGGTGATCGTCACCTGGTTGAGCTGGTCGGTGGGCACGGCAATCGGCTGGCCGTTTTCGTCCAGCAGCCGCTGGCCGCCCGACGTCGCCAGTTCGCCCGTGCTCAGGATCTTCACGAAGCCCGCGCGCGTATAAGCGACGCCGCCTTCGGGAGTCTCGACATTGAGGTAGCCGGGGCCGTCGATCATGACGTCCAGCGCATTGCCGGTCGACTGGAACGCGCCTTGCGACGTGTCGTGTACCGCGCCGAAATCCAGGACGAAGGAGGTCTTGCGCGCATCCTCCACCGGAGCGTCCTTCACCGTCTCGACATATTCGTGGAACAGCGCCTGCTCGCGCTTGTACCCCACGGTACTGGTGTTCGCCATGTTGTTGGCGGTGATGTCGAGCTGACGGCGCAGGGCCTGCTCGTGGCTCAGCAGAACGAAGGAAGAGACGTCCATTCAAGCACCTTGCGAAAAAGTTCCAGATATTCGGCGCTAGGCAGATTTTGCCGCGTAGCTTTCCTATAATAGAGGCGAAATCGCGAAAGCGGATGCGCCGACACCATTTCGGTGAAGCGCGCATCCCGACAGCCAAGGGGATGAAAGTTGTCCAGCGACGACGTGATCGACATTACGGCGGTCGATGTGCCGGAGCCCAAGAAGTCCGGCCGGAAAATGCTGGTGATCGGCGGGGCCGCGGTCCTGGCGCTGCTTGCGGGCGGCGGCGGGGCCTGGTGGTTCATGCGCGGCGGCGACAGCGCCGAGGCAAGCGGCGAGCACGAGGCCGCGGCGGAAGCGCCGGAGGGTGAAGCCGGGTCTTCATCCTATATCGAAGTGCCGCCGATGATCGTAAACTTGCGCGGCAGTGACAGTCAGGCGCGCTTCCTGAAGCTGCGCTTCATCATCGTTGCGGCAGACGGCAAGACCGACAAGGTCAAGGACAAGCTGCCCGCGGTGCTCGATGCGCTGCAGCCCTTCCTGCGCGAGCTGCGCCCGGACGATCTCAACGGGTCGGCCGCGGTGTTCCGCATCAAGGAAGAGATGATGACGCGCGCCACCCAGGCGCTCGGCGCGGGCATGGTCAAGGACGTGCTGATCCAGGACCTCGTCCAGCAATGAGCGACGACTTCGACGACTTCGTCCTCCCCGATCCGCCCAAGATGGGCGCGATCAACGACGACATGTTCGACCAGGCCGGTATCGATGCCCTGTTCGGGTTCGACAGCGACATGCCCACCCAGCCCAAGAGCGGGTTGAAGGCCATGATCGAGTCCAACGTGATCAGCCACGAGCGCCTGCCCATGCTGGAAGTGGTGTGCGAGCGCATGGTGCGCTCTTTCGCCACGAGCATGCGCAACCTCACGTCGGACGCGATCGACGTCAGCCTGGAGGAAATCACCTCCACCCGCTTCGGCGAATTCATGAACCATGTGGCGCTCCCGGCGATGTTCGGCGTGTTCCAGGTGACCGAGTGGGAGAACTACGGCGTCGTCACGGTCGATTCCGGGCTGATCTACGCCGTCGTCGATGCGCTGCTCGGCGGCCGCAAGGGTTCGCGCCCGATGCGGGTCGAGGGGCGTGCCTTCACCACGATCGAGACGATGCTGGTCGCCAAGATGGTCCAGCTTGCTCTCGACGACCTGTCGCAGGCCTTCGAAGCGATCGAGCCGGTGACCATGGTGGTCGAGCGCATGGAATCGAGCCCGCGCTTCGCCGCCATCGCCGGACCCAGCAATATCGCTGCCGTCGCCACTTTCCGTGTCGACATGGAAGGGCGCGGGGGCAAGTTCTCGGTGCTGCTGCCCTATGCCACGATGGAGCCGGTGCGCGACAAGCTGCTGCAGCGCTTCATGGGCGAAAAGCTCGGCCGCGATCGCATGTGGGCGGCGCACATGGCCAGTGAACTCTACAATACCGAAGTCACCGTGGACGTTGTGCTCGGCGAAAAGCAGATGAGCCTGCGCGACGTCATGACTCTCAAGGTGGGGCAGACCATCGCCCTCAGCCACAGCCCGAACGATGCGCTTCAGGTCCAGTGCGGCGGTGTGCCGCTGGGCCGCGCGCATATCGGCCAGCGTTCGAGCAATATCGCCATTCGCATGGCCACCGACATTTCCAAGGGGTATCCGAAATGACTTTCGCCACCATGATCAATGTCGTGCTGATCCTGCTTTGCGTATCCGTGCTGGTGCAGAGCGCCCGCATGGGGCGCCGCATGAAGCAGCTGCGCGACACCCAGATTTCCGAAAGCGTGACTCAGATCGACCGCGCCACCAGCCAGGCCCGCGTCGTGCTGGGCGATCTCAAGCGCGTCCTGTCCACCGACGGCGCCGCCCAGGCCAGCGCCATTGCCGCGGCCGAGGAAATCCGCGACGAGCTGACCCTGATGGTGGGTATCGGCAATGCCGTGGCCGACCGTATCATGGATGCGGCCGCGCAGACCCCCAAGGTCGAGGAAGCGGCGCCGAAGAAGCGCGCCGTCCGCAAGCCCCGCGCTGCCAAGCCCAAGACGGCCGCCAAGACCGCTCCCAAGGCTGCTGCAGCCAAGTCCAGCGACGCGGAAAAGGTCGTTGCCGGCATTCTCGAAGCCGAGAAGGTCGTCGCTCCTGCCCGCACCCGTTCGCGCCGCAAGGTTGCCGTTCCGGCCGCCATCAACGACGTGACCCGCGGCGACACCACCGGTGTCGTGCGCGACATCGCCGCCGCCCGCGCATCGCGTGAAAGCGCGGTTGCATGACACGCCCTGAGGCTTCGGGACTGATGGCCGGCGTGCTCGCTCCGCTGCGCGCGCTGGTGACGCCCTCCCGGTTGATCTTCGGCGTGGCCGGCGTGGCGGCAGTGGCCAATGCCATTGCCCTCGCCGCGCCTGCGGTGGACAGCGGCAAGGGAGATTCGGGGCGTCTCGGCGCCTCGCTCCAGGACGCTTCGGTCCAGCGCGACCGCGTGCTGGCCGCCGAGCGGCGCAAGCTGGAAATGCGCGAGCAGGCGGTCAAGGCCGGCGAATCGCG
The DNA here is from genome assembly GCF_004368805.1 of Novosphingobium sp. PhB55. NCBI lineage: Bacteria > Pseudomonadati > Pseudomonadota > Alphaproteobacteria > Sphingomonadales > Sphingomonadaceae > Novosphingobium > Novosphingobium sp. PhB55. The sequence goes on from NZ_SODQ01000003.1 coordinate 461,095, forward strand.
CCTTGCCGGTCAGGCCCAGCAGAACCAGGCCGCGGCGGCGGCGCCCACGGGCGGCAAGAACGGTGCGCCTGAGCCGGAAGTGCCTTATGACAATCTGGCGCGCATCTACCAGACCATGAAGCCCCAGCGCGCCGCGCCGATTTTCGAGAAGCTCGACATCGAAGTGCAGGCGCAGGTCGCCCGCCGCATGCGCGAGCGTGCGACCGCGCAGATCATGGCTTACATGACGCCGAGTTCGGCCGTGGAACTGTCCATGGCGCTGGCCGGCCGCAAGGTCATCAAGGCGCCGCCGGCTCCTCTGCCGCAAGCGAAGCGCGGCAAGGCCCAGGCGCTGGCGGCCACGGCCAAGCCGGCCCCAGGCAAGCCGGCCGGAGCCAAGCCGGCCGCAGCGCCCGCCGCGACACCGGCGCAGTAACGACGCCCCAGGCAGGAACGAAAAAGCCCCCGTCCAGACCGGACGGGGGCTTTTTTGCTGGACGACCTGGTTTGCTGGACGCCTGGCAGGGAAAGCCGTCAGCCTTCGTCGGCGGAGACTTTCACGATCAGCACTTTCTCGATGCCCTTGTCGAGCCGCTTGATCGGCGGCGCCATCATGGCGGAGAGCCGGGCGACGTTGACGGGCGTATAGGGGGAGGCGTGAAGGCGGGCGAACTCGATGGCGGCGGCCAGCGAGGCGGCCCGAAGTTCGGGCATGCGCTTCGCCAGTTCCGCGGCGTTCGCAGCGGATTTCGTCTTCACCGTGATCGAGACGTGGAGCACGCCGTCCAGGCGGCCGCTGTCCACGATCGGGGCGTCGATCGGCTCCATCACCACGAAAGAGGGATCGGGCGGGGGCAGGGGGTCGGGCTTCTTGGCTTCGGCCAGGGCCGGCGTCGTCACCGCCGTGGCCGCGAGGCTCGCGGCCAGCAGCGCTGCAAGCCGGGCGGCAAGCTCAGCGGCTCTGGGGGAACGGGCGGAACGCGGCATCGAAGACTCCAGATCGGGCCGACCAGGACGGACCGCCCGGCGGCTTGTTCCTCTATAATAGAACGAAACCCCAGGAGTCAGGTTAAGATGAGTGACGATCGGCGCCCGGCGAAAGTCAGGGTCTTCTCTTCCGGAACGCCGGACGGGAACGCCTCCTCCTCGCCGCAGGCCGGTGGAGCAGCCGGTAATGGTGTGCCCAACCCGGGACGCCGCCGCACCGATGCACCGCAGATAAGTGCAGGTGAGGCGCTCCCCACGGCGACCGGCAAAAGCGGCGGCGCGCTCTGGGTGGCTCTGGCGGTCCTGTTGTTCCTGATCGGCAGCGCGCTGGGCGGCGTGCTCTTCGCGACCTCGGTCCTGTTTCCCGGAGCCCTGCTGTGATCCTTACCCGTCTGCTGGCCACGGCCGCACTCGTCCCCGGCGCTGCGCTGCTCGCTGCCCCGGCGGCGTCGCCGTCTGCCACCCCTGCTCCTGCCACGCAGGCGTCGCTGACTCCGCCGGGCGCTGCTGCGCCGAAGGCGGCCTTGCTGCCGCCCGCGCCGCGCCTGCCCGGCTTCGCCGCCGATCTCGCGCAGCAGCCCGCGATCGTGGGACCGGCCGCCTGGACCCGGCTTTCCGACGCCGACGCCTGGACCCGACTGGCGCGCGTACCGCGCCCCGAACGGCAGCAGGCCCGCTGGAACTACGCGCGCAGCCTGATCGGGCAGGAGCGCGGGGGCGAAGCCTTCGGCGTGCTCGAAGTGATGCGGCAGGACGATCCGGACCTGGTGATGGTCGATACCTTCCGCCTGGCGCAAGGCGCGACGTTGACGCTCCTGGGCCGCTATCCCGAAGCACTGTCCGCGCTGGGCGCGCCCGGGCTCGGCACCAATCCCGAGGCCTGTGCCTGGCGTCTGCGGGCGCTGGCCCAGAGCGCGCTGGGGGAACAGGCGCTGCAGCAGCTCGATTGCGCAAGGTCCGCGCTCAAGACGCCGCGGCCCAAGGCCTTCGTGCTCGCGGCGGCCCGCGCCGGCGTGGAAGGCGGGGCGCCGGACAAGGCGCTGCAATGGCTGGCGCCGCTGCCTGACCGCGATCCGGCGGCCAATCTCTATCGCGGCCGCGCCGAGCTGGCACAGGGCCATGCCGACCAGGCCCGCCTGCGCTTCGCCCGCGTCGAGCGCTCGGGCACGATGGAGCAGCGCATGGACGCGCGCCTCAGCGAGATCGAATCCGAAGTCGCTCACAAGGCGGTCGGCCCCGAAGCGGCGCTCAAGCGGCTCGACGCGATCCGCTATGCCTGGCGGGGCGATGCCATCGAGGAGCGCGCCCTGCGCCTCACTTACCGGCTCTACGATGCGCGGGGCGACTTGTCCGGCGCGCTGGCGGCGGGGGCGGCCCTGTTCCGCTACCACGATGCGACGCGGCTGGGGGCCGATTTCCTGCCCGGCCTCCGGACCAAGCTGACGACCGCGCTGGACCCTGCACGCAAGCTGCCGCTGGACAAGGCGGCCGGGCTCTATTGGGATTACCGCGACATCGCACCGGGCGGCGCCGAGGGAGACCTCATGGCCAGCCATCTTGCCGAGCGGCTCCAGCAGGCCGGGCTCTACGAACGTGCAGGCGACCTGCTCACCTACCAGCTTTTCGTGCGGGCGGGCGATCTTGCCCGCGGGCCGCTCTCGGCGCGGGTGGCGACGCTGTTCATCCTGGCGGGCCGCCCGGACCGCGCGCTGGAAACCTTGCGCAAGTCGGACGATCCCTCGTTCCCCGATGCCATGATCGCCGCGCGCAAGCGCGTGGAGGCCGCCGCGCTCAGCCAGATCGGCCGTATCGACGAGGCCATGGCCGTGCTTCAGGACGTGCCCGATGCGGATACCCTGCGCGCCGAGATCCTGTGGAAGCAGCGCGACTGGTCCCGCTATGCCGAGGCTTCGGCCGGTGGACTGCCCAAGGGCCGGGCGCTGGACGAAGTGGCGCAGGCCGTCGTGCTGCGCCATGCCATCTCCCTGGCCATGCTGGGCCGCGAGGAAGGCCTTGCTGGCCTCCATGCGCGCTATGCCGCGGCCTTCCAGGGCCTGCCTTCCGCACCCGTCTTCGAGATGCTGACCGGGCGCCCGGCAGAAAGCAACGGGCCGCAACTGGCGCGGGCCATGGCGGCCATGCCCTCGGCCAGCCCGGCGGGCGATTTTGCCGACCTGCTGGAGCGCGCGCCCGGAAGCGCCGCGCCCAAGGGCTGACCGGCGCCGGGGGCGCGCTGCAAGCCGGCCCCGGCTTTGTCGAACGGAGCTTTGCCGATCGGAAAAGGGCGCCGGGATCGAGATCCCGGCGCCCTTTCTCATGCGCTGCGCTGCCGCCCGGTGCTTATTTGAGGAACTGGGCCAGCGACATCGAATTGAGCTGGGCGAAGACCGAATAGCTCGCTTCCAGGATGGTCTGTCGCTGCGTGATGTCGATCGCGACCTGGCCGAGATCGGCGTCTTCCACCGAACCGATCACTTCCTTGAACAAGTTGATCCGGTCGTCCGCGCGGTCGGTCAGATTGTCGATCTTGTTCTGGTTACGGCCATTGGTGGCGTTGACGTTGCGCAAGTCGGTGACGCCGGTGTCCAGCTGCGCCAGCGCATCGGTGATGGCCTGCTTCTGCGTATCCGTCAGCTTCTCGCCGAAAGGACCGGCCTCGGCCAGGGTGCGGAACGCGGGGATCAGGTTGGTGGCGACGTCGCTGGCGCCGATGCCGTATTCAAGCTCGATGTTCTCGCCCACGCGGGTCGACTGGCGCACGTCGTCGTTGGCGAAGGCGTCCGCGGCGTCGAGGCCGACGGTGTCCTGCAGCGTCTTGGGCAGGAACGGGGAGCCCGAGGTCTGCGAGCCGGCGAAGAGGGGAATGCCGCCTTCGTTGGCGTTGAGCGCGGTGCGCAAGTCACCGAAGGCGCTTTCGATGGCGGCCTGAAGCCCCGGCGAATCCCCGGTGCCGATTGCGCTCAGAAGCTGGGTGCTGAGATCCGACAGCGAGGAATCGACCTGGTTGAGGTTGGCATCGTAGAGCGACAGCGTGGTCGAGACCCGGCCGGCATTGTCCTTGTACGATTCCTGCTGCGCCAGCATCGACCGGGCCGAGAGCGTACGCACGGCATCGAGGCCGAGGCCGGCATAGTCGGTGGCCTTCTTGCCCGACGTCAACTGCAGCTGGCTGGTGGCAAGGTTCTCCTGCGAGCGCGTGATGGCGCTGGCAAGCGTGCGCTGCAGGGGGATGGTGGCTACGCGGGTCATCTTCGTATCCTCTCTCTAACTCAGCGGAGCATGCCGATCAGGGTGTCGTACATGTCCGAGGCCGTGGTCATCACGCGTGCCGCGGCCGAATAGCTGTTCTGCAGGATCACCATCTGCGCGAGTTCCTCGTCGACATTGACGCCGGAGAAGGAATCGCGGCGGTCGAGCGCGTCGCTCAGCCGCGAGGAGGCGTCGTTGTAATTGGTCAGCGCCAGCGAGGCCTGCGAACCGGCGCTGCCGAGCAGGCGGTTGGCGAAAGTGCCGATGGTGAGGCTGCCGTCCTTGCCGAAATCGACCGCGCCGGAAAGCGCGTCGACGAAGCCGGAGACATTGCGGATGTCGCCCGAGCCGATGGCCTTTTCGCCCACCGCGGCCGTCAGCTGGAGCTGGGCCAGCGGCAGCCGCGTGGTATCCGCCAGCAGGCTGGCGGGCACTTCGGCCGAAGCGAGGCCGCTCGCCGCGCCGGTGAGACCCGAAAGCGAGGAGAAGGACAGGCCGGTGCCGTTCCGGTCGGTCGAATCCGAAGGGATCGAGATCGTCGAGCCCGAGCTTGCCGCATTGGTGTTGAACTGGATGCGGCCGCGGTCGTCGAGTTCGAAGCTGCCATAGGCGGAAAGCGGGCTGGCGTTGAGTTCGCCCACCAGGTCGCCCCAGGTCGATCCGGTGGAACCGGTGAGGGTATATTGGGTCAGGACCTTGCCGGTGGGATCGCGCAGGACGATCTGCGCGGTCTCGCCGGTGCCGAAGCCGTGGGGATCGCTGGCGGTGAAGCCCGAAGGCGCCAATGCGCTCGTGTCCGAGCGGATCAGGTTGTTGAGGCCGAAGAACTGCGAGAAGCCCACGCCGGCGCGGTCGCTCGGGCTGTCGGGGTCCTGGGCGATGGCGATGCCGTTCGCGCTCGATGCGGCGCCGATCGACAGGACGCCGTTGGTGAAGCTCGCGGTGCCGTCGGGCGAGAGGCCGGCGTTGATCGCGGCGATGGCGTCATCGACGGTGGCCGTAGGGCCCAGCGCATCGAAGTCGACGGTCGTCTTGGAAACCAGCGTGCCGTCCTTGCCGACGACCGCGAACGTGGCCTTCCCGGTGAAGCCCAGGCGGTCCGTGCCGATCAGGCCGTTCGGCTCGCCGGTCATCGTGTTCGGCGGGGGCAGGGTGGTGCCCGCGTTGGAAACCTTGTTCAGCGTCTCGGCAAGCCCGCTGAACAGCTGGCCCAGCTGTTCCGAGAAATTGGGCAGCGCGCGGTCGCGGATGTCCAGCAGTCCGCCCAGCTTGCCGCCGACGGCGGTGGAATCGATCTTCTCGCCGGTGGAAGCGCCCATCACGCCGCTGTCGGACGCGAAGCGGATGTCGATCGCCGGATAGGTCGCCTGCGAGGACGCGGCGCCGGAGGGATAGCTGAGCTGGCGCAGGCGCTTGTCGAGCAGGACCTGGCCCGAGGCGGTGTCGATGGTCACGCGGCCGTCGCTCTGTTCGCGCACGGTCACGTCGACCAGGCCGCTGAGTTCCTCCAGCGCGGACATGCGCTCGTCGGCCGGGCCGGACACGCTCTTGCCCAGACCTTGAAGCCGGGCGACTTCGCTGTTGAGGTCGTGGATCTTCTTGAGAAGCACGTTCGTGCGCTCGACCGTGTCGGAGACTTCGCTCTCGACATCGGCCTGAAGGTTGGAGACGTCGCCCCGGAGCTGGTTCAGGCTGTCGATGGTGTCGGACACGTTGCCGGTGAACAGCGCGATCGACTGCGCCGAGCCCTGGAGGCTGGCGATCTGCGATACCGACGTGGAAAGGGCAGTCAGCCTCGACGCGATGCCGGACTTGGAATCGGTGGCGCCGAGCAGCGACTGGAGACGGTCGAGGTAAGTGGCAGCCGCCTCGCTGCGCCCGGCGTTGCCCGCGCGCTGGTAGACGGCGTTCTCCAGGAACTTGTCCGCCACGCGCGAGGGTTCGCCGACCACGACCCCGTTGACCTTCCCTCCGGCCACTGCCGTGGAGAGCGTCGGCTTCTGGCGGGCGTAGCCCACCGTGCTGACGTTGGCGATATTGTTGGAGACCGTCTGCATTCCGGCTTGCGAGGCCGAAAGGCCGGACATGGCGGAATTGAGTATCTGGTTGAGGGACACGGTGCTGGTCTTCCTGAAAATATCGCCGGGAGAGGGAAGGTCTTGAGGGTAAGGGCCGAGATCAGCGCTTCAGGTTGCTGACTTCCTGAAGCATGTCGTCGACCGTGGTGATGATCTTCGACGAGGCGCTGTAGGCGCGCTGGAAGAGGATCATGTTCGAGAACTCGGCCGCCAGATCGACGTTCGAGGCTTCCAGCGTACCGGCCGAGATCGAGCCGCCGCCAAGGGCGCCGGGCTGGTTGATCGCGACGTTGCCCGAAGTAGCCGAGGCGACGTAGGCATTGCCGCTGATGCGGGTCAGGCCGTCCGGGTTCTGGAAGGTGGCGATCGGCAGCTGGTAGATCGCGCGGGTGGTGCCGTCGTCGAAGACGGCGCTGACGATGCCCGTGTCCGAGATTTCCACCGAGGACACGGTGCCCAGGACACCGCCGTTGACGCTCGATGAAAGCAGGGCGGAATCGCTGCCGAACTGGGTCAGGCCGTCAAGGCCGCCGTTGGTGCCGAGGCCGAGGGTGATCGGCGTCGAACCGGCGCCATTGGCCCAGCCGATGTCCAGGTTGGCAAAGAGCGAGGGGTCCGAACCGGCCAGGTCGAGGCTGCCGTCGGGATTGAACTTCACCACGCCGCTGGCCAGGACGCCATCGGTGATGCCGGTGCCGTTCGAGCTGGTGATTTCGCCGGGCGTGCCGGAGATTTCCGCAACCCACTCGTTGGGGCCGGTCTTGACGAAGTTGAAGGTCAGGCTGTGCGAGGTGCCCTGCGCGTCATAGACTTCCATCGGGCGGGAGAACTGCTCCGCGACCGCGCCCGATGCCATCGAGCCGCGCACGTAGCCTGCACTGCCGCCCGCCAGTTCGGCGGCCGTCGAGTCCAGGTTGGTGCGCATGGAAATCTTGGTGGTGGGCTGGGCGGCGCCGGTCAGCGAATTCGGCTTGATCGGCTCCAGCGAGTTCATGCTGCCGTTGTTGGTATAGCTGCCGTTGGCGTCGAGCGGCCAGCCGGTCAGGTAATAGCCGGCCGTGTTGCGCAGATAGCCGTCGGCGTCGGGCGTGAAGGAGCCGGCGCGGGTATAGGAAATCTGGCCGCTGGTATCCGAGCTGGAGCGCACGACGAAGAAGCCGGCGCCGTCGACGCCGATGTCGGTCAGGCTGCTCGAAGCCTGGAGCAGGCCCTGCTTCGAGATGAGCGCCTTGGGCGCGGCGGTGACGCCGCCGGCCGAATAGCTGCTCTTCATCTTGCCATCGGTGACGAGCGTCTGGAACTGGGCGGAAACGCCCTTGTAGCCGATGGTGTTGACGTTGGTAATGTTGTCCGCGACGGTGGCCATGGCGCTCGCCTGCGCGCCGAGGCCGGAAACGCCGGCGTAAAGAGCTGAATAAAGGCTCATTTCATTCTCCTGTGCGTGTCGGCCGGGAAAAGTGGCGTACCGGCCACCGAACAGAGGCATTGTAGGAAGAATGGCGCGGCCCGCGTTCGCAGGCGCACGAAAATTTATGACGCTTCGCCACGGACCTGTCTCAGTCATCCTATAACTGATGCAGATGTCTTGGGGGCAATTGACATGACACTTCGTATTTCGCTTCGCAACGGAGAGCCGGTGATCGTGAACGGCGCGGTTCTGCGCGCTGTCGGTCGCACCGATCTCGTCGTGGAGAACGAGGCCACCATCCTGCGCGGACGCGACGTCATGAAGCCGGAGGAAGCGACTTCTCCGGCTCGGCAGCTCTATTTCGCCTGCATGATGGCCTATATCGACCCGGCCGACCTTTCGCGGCACCAGCAGGTGCTGCTGGCCCGGCTGGAAGCGCTGATGCTGGCGCTGGAGACCGCGGAGGCCAAGGCCGTCTGCATCCGCTTCGCCCAGAAGGTGGCGACCGGCCAGTTCTATAATGCCCTGGCCGACTGCCGGTGGCTGATCGGCTACGAATCCGACGCGCTTTCGCGCATCGTGGTGGCGCCGAAGCCGGCACCCGCCGAACCTGCACCTGCGGTGGAAGCCGCGCCCGTCGTGGAGGTGGCCTCGGCCATCGCGGCCACGCCGGCCGCCTGACGCGAAGAAGCGCTCCACCGATGGCCAGTCTCGCCGCCGCCGCTGCAGGTCTTCGCCTGCTTACCCCCGACCAGCGCTATGGCCGGGTCGTGGCCGTGCGCGGCGCCCTGATCGAGGTCGAGGGCCTTTCGGGCGCGGCGCAGATCGGCTCCCGCGTGACGCTGAATTCGCCGACCGGACAAGTCGAGGCGGAAGTCACCGGACTGGACCGGGGCATTGCACACTGCATGCCGTTCAGCGAGCCGCAGGGCATCGCCTCCGGATCGCGCGCAGACCTTTCCGCCAGCCAGTTCGCCTTGCGCCCATCGAGCGCCTGGCTCGGTCGCATGGTGGACGGCCTCGGCCGCCCGGTCGACGGCAAGGGGCCGCTCGAACAGGGCGCCCTGCTGCGCAAGATCAAGGCCTCGCCGCCGCCCGCTTCGGCGCGTGCGCGCGTGGGCTCGCGGCTTTCCACGGGCGTTCGCGCGCTCGATCTGTTCGCGCCGCTGTGCCGCGGCCAGCGGCTCGGCCTGTTTGCAGGCTCGGGCGTGGGCAAGTCGGTGTTGCTGTCGATGCTGGCGCGCTGGACCGAGTGCGATGTCGCCGTGATCGGTTTGATCGGCGAGCGCGGGCGCGAGGTTCAGGAATTCGTGCAGGACGACCTCGGCGAGGAAGGCCTGGCCCGCAGCGTCGTGGTGGTCGCCACTTCCGACGAGCCCGCCCTGATGCGCCGCCAGGCGGCATGGACCACCTTGACCGTGGCCGAACATTTTCGCGACCAGGGGCTCAATGTCCTGTGCCTGATGGACTCGGTCACCCGCTTCGCCATGGCGCAGCGCGAGATCGGCCTGGCCAGCGGCGAGCCGCCAGCGACCAAGGGCTACACGCCCACCGTCTTCGCCGAACTGCCGCGCCTGCTGGAGCGCGCCGGGCCCGGGCTTCCGGGGCAGGGCGCGATCACCGGCCTGTTCACCGTGCTTGTCGACGGCGACGATCATAACGAGCCGGTGGCGGACGCCGTCCGCGGCATTCTCGATGGTCACATCGTCATTACCCGCCAGATTGCGGAACGCGGGCGCTATCCCGCGATCGACGTGCTCAAGTCCGTCTCGCGAACCCTGCCGCACTGTCTGGGCGAGGAGGAAAACCATATCCGCCTGGCCGCCCGTCGCGAGATGGCGACGTACAAGGACATGGAAGAAATGGTCCGCCTCGGTGCCTATCGCGCCGGGTCGAGCGCGGAAGTGGATCGCGCCGTGGCGCTGGCCCCGCGCATCGAGGACCTGCTCAAGCAGGGCAAGCAGGATCGCGGTTTCGCGCAGGAGAGTTTCGACGCGCTGGCGGCGCTGATGGAGGTCCCGGATGAAGACACCCTATGACGCCGCGCTGCGCGTGCAGCAGCGTGAGATCGACGAAATGAGCGCAGCGATCAGCAACCAGTCCGGTGTGCTGGGCGAAGTGGAAAAGGCGCGGGACCGCGTGGCCGTGTCGATGAGCCGCGAGGCCGATCTGGCGGCCGGCGATCTGGCGGTCTGCTCGCACGCCTATCTCCAGCGCATGCGCGGCGAGCGCCGGCTGCTGACGGTCCGCCAGGTGCAGCTCAAGGCCCGGCTCGACGAGCTGCGCGATCAGGCGGTCGATGCTTATGGCACGTTCCGCGCCATCGAGACGGCCGCGGACGGCTACCGGCAGGACGCCGAGCGGGTGCTCGCCAATGCCGAGCAGGCCGGGATCGACGACTTCGCCGCCATGTCCTTCATCAAGGCCCGCCGCGCCGTCCGGCGCGAGACTTCGTGATGATCGAGGGCGCGACCGCCCATGGGGCTCAGGCCGGCAGCCTCCAGGGCATGACGCCGGCGCAGAAGGCGCAGCTGATCTACAGCCAGGCCCGCAGCGAACTGTCGGGCCGGCTCTGGCGTGCGGCGCTGGGCGGCGAAGACGACACGCAGTCGAGAGGACTGGCCGACAAGCGTTCCGACCCGCTGGGACTGGACGGTTTGCTCACCCTGCTGGACGAACGCACCAGAGCGGCGAGCGGACAGGCCTCCGTGGCCGATCCGGCCATGCCCAAGGCTCCGGTGGAGGATCCGTCCTGCGGATCGGCTGCCGGCGGCTGGGACCGCGAGGCGCGGCGCGACAGCGGCGAGGGCAGGGGCGGCCGCAACGATGACGCAAGCGGCGCCCTGGCCATGCAGGAAGGGCCCAATGCCCGCTACGCCGGTACGCTCGGCACGGCGGCTTCGCGCACCGGCATTCCGGCGGCGGCACTCGCCACGATCGTGAATGCCGAGGCGGCGAAAGGCTCTGACGGCCGGTGGCTCCCTTATTCGCGCAACCCGCGATCCAGCGCCGCCGGGCTCGGCCAGTTTCTCAACCGGACCTGGGAAGGGCAGGCAGAGCGGCAGGGCACCTGGCTTCATGCCATGGCCCAGCAGAACGGCTGGCTCAACGAGCGGGGGCACGTTCGCGGCGAGAGCCGCGGTGCCTTGCTGGCGCTGCGCTACGATCCCCAGGCCGCGATCGAGACGATTGCGGACTATGCCCGCACCAACCTGGACGCCTTGCGCGGATCGGGCGTGCGGATCGGGGGAGACGTGGTCGAAGTCGCGCAGGCAGCTTACCTCGGCCACCATCTCGGCCTGGGCGATGCGGTGCGTTTCCTGAAGGGCGGGCTCTCTCCCGACCGCGCGCGCACCCTGCTCAATGCCCAGGTCGGCACCGCCAGTGCGAATCGCCGCATCGAAATGGCGGGCAGCGCGACCGCTGCGCACCGTTCTTGGCTGCTCGATTATGTCGGCCGCAACATCCGTCCGGACCGTTTCGCCGGCTGATATTACGGCAAAATGCACTTGGTTCCCGACGAAGTGAAAAAAATTATAGGAAATATAGGAAACACGTTTATAGGATTAACCTCGCGTTCAGAAATTCACGAGACAACAGGTCTTGTTGAAGTGGAGCAGCGGCGATGGGCGCCCGAGGCTCCTCTCTAACCGGGGGTTCAACATGTCGAAGATCACAATCGCTCTGGAAGCCGCGGTCGCCGCCGTCAGAGCGAACATGCCGGCCGATGGCCAGCCGCAGTCCGCACGTCAACGCGTGCTCGTGGACCGCGCCTTCGCGCAGATCATCAAGCTGATCGCGCCGCGCATCCGCCACTTCATCCGCCAGTACGGTCTGGTCGCCCATTGGGACGACGCCGAGCAGGTATGCGCCATCGCGGTGCACCGCGGCATCCAGGCCTACGATCCCGAAAAGGCGCAGTTCACCACTTTCGTGAACTGGCAGATCCGCGGCGAGCTGCAGAGCCTGCGCTTCCGCCTGATGACCGACCAGCGTCCTTCCGCCAAGAAGGTCGAGGCGGTCACTGTATCGCTCGACGCGATCGCCGGGGGCGAGGACGGCGAGGGTCAGTCGATCGTGGCCTCGATCGAGGACGAGGATGCCCTGGGCCGCACGGAATCGGGCGCTTCGGACTATCTTGCCCGTCAGGCCATGGCCTCGCTGACCGACAGCTATGTCGATCACTTGCGCAACATCGGCGTGGAGCGCATCCGCCGCAAGGCTCAGCCCAAGAAGGCGCCCCGTGCCGAGGCCGGCACGCGCCGCTCGGTCTGGCGCACCGGCAAGTCCATGCTCGATCCCACCGAACTGGCGGAACTGGAAGAGCGCCTGGAGCACAACCGCAAGGTCGTGGAAGGCCGTCTCTTCGAGATGACCGCGCTTGAGACGGCGGACGATGAAAACGGCGTGGCCAAGGAGCGCGTGCGCCAGATCGCCAAGCGCGCCGCCAAGACCATGAGCGACCTGGCCGTGGCCGATCCGCGCTTCACGATGATGGCGGAATACCGCCAGTCGATGCTGGCGCCGGCCGCCGCGCACTGAGCGCGCTGGCGCGACCTGGGGCGCCGCCGCCGGGAAATGCGCGTACCGCGCGTGTCCCGGCCTGATCCAGAGACTTCGCAGCGGCCTTGTAATGCGGGGCCGCTGCACCCCCCGCTCCACCCGGCGCAAGGGGCTTTTTCATCGTTGCCGGGTGTGCTTTGAAGCTGCCAGGAAAATTGGACAGGGCTGAGGGCGAAAACCGGGATCCGGTCGCCTGCGGTTGCGGTCATTATCCTATAATGGACCGCTACTTCGGGAGATCGTGATGAGTGCCTGCCTGTTCGACCCGGTCCGCAAGGACTGGAATTTCGGTCCGCAATCCTGGCGCGCCCGCGCGTTGCTGGGCATGATGGGCGGCGGTCTGCTGCTCGTCGGACATACCGGCACTGCCCATGCCGACGGCCTGCTGGAAACGGCAGTCGGCGCGCCGGAAGGGCTGACCATCAAGGGCGAAGTCCGCGCCCGCGTCGAAGGGATCGACGGACAGTTCCGTCCCACCGCGGCCGAGGACGACGCCATGTTCTCCCTCAAGACCTCGCTCCTGGTCGAATACGATGGCGGGCCCTGGCGGGTCGGCGGCGAACTCTGGGACGCCCGTGCCTATGGCGAGAGGTCCAATTCCTCGGCCGGCACCGGCGAAGTCGATGCACTGGAGATGGTCCAGGCCTATGTCGGGCTGGACTTCGGCATGGGCGGCGGTTCCAAGGCGCAGCTCACGGCGGGTCGCTTCACGATGAACCTGGGATCGCGCCGCCTGGTGGCGCGCCAGTCGTTCCGCAACAGCACCAATGCCTTCACCGGCGTCAATTTCCAGTGGAAGGGCCGCGGCGGAGACCAGCTGACCCTGCTCTGGACGATGCCGCAGCTGCGGCTGCCCGATGATTCCGAAGGCATCCACGACAATTCGGTGAAGCGCGACGAAGAGACCACGGACCTCCAGTTCTATGGCGGCTCGCTGACCAAGGCCGGCGTGTTCGGCGGCTCTCTGGAAGTCTACGGCTATGGCCTGGCGGAACGCGACAGCGCCGACCGGCCGACCCGCAACCGCCACATCTTCACGCCTGGCCTGCGTGCCTATCGCGCGCCGAAGGTTGGCCATCTGGACTACGATGTCGAGGGTGCCTACCAGTTCGGCCGCACCCGGGCGACGACCGCGCCCACCGACCGGACCGACCTCGACGTCTCCGCCTACTTCATCCACGCCGAAGCGGGCAACACCTTCGCCGGCGGATGGAAGCCGCGCGTCTCGCTCGACTTCGACATCGCCAGCGGCGACCGTTCCAAGGCGGGGACCTACAATCGCTTCGACACGCTGTTCGGCGCCCGGCGGTTCGATTTCGGCCCGACCGGGCTTTACGGCGCGGTTGGCCGCTTCAACACGATTTCGGGCGGCGCCCGGCTTGAAGTGAAGCCGGACAAGAAGTCCGACGTGATGGTGATGTACCGCGCGCTCTGGCTGGATTCCAAGACCGATGCCTTTTCCAACACCGGCGTGAAGGACGTGTCCGGACGGAGCGGCAGCTTTGCCGGCAACCAGGTGGAAGCCCGCTATCGGCGCACCCTGATCCCGGACGTGCTGCGGGTCGACACGGGCGTGGCCTATCTCGCCAAGGGCGGCTTCCTCAAGGACGCGCCCAATGCCCCGCAGACCGGCGACACCCGATACGGCTACGTGGATCTCTATTTCGACTTCTGAAGAATAACCGGCGTACCCTGTGGACCTGCCCCGTCCGGCCTCTCTCCTGAGCCGGGCGGGGCATCCCTGGTATCGCGAAAGCCGCCGCCCGAGCATCCGAGATGCGCGGCGGACTTTCGAAAGGCCCGGTCAATCCATCGGCACGAGGCCCGCCGCAAAGGCGATGCGCAACACTTCGGAAAGGCTGCGCACCTGCAGCTTTTCCATCAGCTTGGCGCGGTAGATTTCCACCGTGCGCGGGCTGATGTCGAGCGCATGGGCAATGATCTTGTTCGATTGCCCGTCGATCAGGCCCTTGAGCACATCCAGCTCCCGCGGCGAAAGCTGCTCCAGAAGCGAGATCGCCTTTTCCTTGCGCCGCTCTTCCGCGGTCGAGACGGCCTGCTGGGTGAAAGCGGATTCCACCGCGTTCATCAGCTTGAGATGGTCGCAGGGCTTTTCGATGAAGTCGATCGCACCGAGCTTCATCGCCTGCACTGCCACGGAGACGTCGCCTTCCCCCGTGAGCACGATCGGCACGAAACGGGTCGGCCGCCCGCCCACCGTGCTGAGCACTTGCAGCCCTGACGCCCCCGGCATCTGCAAATCCAGCAACAGGCAGCCCGGCTCCAGCAAGGGCGCCGCTTCCAGGAAGCTGTCCCCGGAATCGAAGCAGCTGATCCGGCTCTCCCCGATCATCGACAGCAGATATTCGAGCGAAGTGCGTACGGCCAGGTCGTCGTCGACGATATAGATGCGCCGCGACGTCATCCTGCCCTGAGCTCCAGCTCGCTGTAGCTGGGCAGCGTGAATTCGACCGCCGCGCCCCCATCGGGGACGTTCCGCAAGGAGAAGCGCCCGCCATGCGCTTCCACGATGCGGCGGCAGATCGACAGACCAAGCCCCATGCCCGTCGTCTTGGTAGACGAAAAGGCCTCGAAGGGGCGGTTTATGATGGCTTCGGGCAAGCCCGGGCCGTTGTCGATAACACTGATCATGATGTGACCATCGTTCAGTTGGCGGGTTGAAAGAGTGATTTCCGGCAGCCTGTCGTTGAGGCCCGCGAGCGCGTCGAAGGCGTTGTTGAGGACGTTCACCAGCACCTGCTGCATTTGGATGCGATCGGCAAGGATGGATGGAGCCACGACACTGGGGCGATAGCTGAGACGGACCCCCGGTACCCGGCTGCGCGAGCGCGCAAGCTGCAGGGTTTCGGCGATCACCTCGTCCAGCGGCTCGGCGCGAATTTCCAGTTCGCCCTTGGAAACGAAGGCGCGCATGCGGCGGATGATGGAGCCGGCGCGCAGCACTTCCTGGCGCGCCAGTTCCAGCATGCAGCGCACCTGCTCGGGATCGCCGCCGCGCGCCATCGCCAGGTCGATGGCGCCCAGCAGATTGGACGTGGCGGTCAGCGGCTGGTTCAGCTCATGCGCCAGGCCGGCGCCCATCTCGCCCATGGCGCTGACCCGCGAGGCGTGGAGCACCTGCTCGCGCAGTTCGTTGAGGCGGGCCTGGGTGGCCATCTGCTCGCGCAAGTTGCGGATGAAGGCGATGGCGATCCGCTCGTTGCCCACATTGGCCGCGCCCACCGCGATTTCGATCGGCAGTTCGTTGCCGTTGCGGTCGAGGCCGGCGGTGATGCTGGTGATGGCGGGATTGCCCTGGCCGGGCAGCGCCGGGTCGGTGGACGGCCGGACATAGCGCGGCAGCAGCAGGCGCACGTCCTTGCCCAGGACTTCGGCCGCGGCATAGCCGAACAGCGTTTCGGCCGTGGTCGAGAACGAGCGGATCTGCCCGCCCCCGTCGATGGTGATCATCGCCTCCGGCACGGTTTCCAGGATCGAGCGCAGTTCCGATTCGCGCGATTTCAGCATTTCGGCATGCTGTTCGCGCTGGGTGGCATCCATCACGATGCCGATCATCGAGACATCGTTCTCGCCCGGGCCGCGGTGGATATGCGCGGTTCCCTCGACGACTTTGACGACGCCTGCCTCCACCGCGACCAGGCGGAAGCCGTAGCGGCCCGCGCTCCAGGCTTCGGGCGGGCCGGGCATGCGGAAGGAGGTTCCGAACGTCTGGCGCAGATGGCGTTTCCATGCGTCGATCCCGCCGTCGAACAGGCCGGGCTCCAGCCCGAACAGGCGCTCGGCATGGCCGTGGAAGACGAAGCGGTCAGTGGCAAGCGACCATTCGAAGATGCCGAGTTCGTGGAGGTCCACCGCCAGCGAGAGGCGCGCGTCGCTGGCGAGCATGGCGTGTTCGGCGCGGGTGCGGGCGGTGATGTCGGTCATGGCATGGACCACCATGGGCGCGATGTCGGAGCGCGGCTGCACGGCCTGGCTGCTGTGCAGGACGCGCAGCATGGTGCCGTCCTTGCGGTAGGCGGTCACTTCGCGCTCCTGCCGGGCGCCGGCGAGCAGCGCCTCGATGTCGCTGGTGGCGATCGGCGGGGTGCCGGTGAGCTTCTGCTGGAAGCGGCCCAGCGCCTGCTCCGAGGTCCAGCCGTAAAGGCGTTCGCAGCCGGCCGACCAGCGCAGGATCCTGCCGTCGACATCGGTGATGGCGACGGGGGCGGAATCGAGGGCGAGGTTCACCGCCCAGCGGGCGCCGCTCTCGCGGGCGATGCGCATCCAGGCCCAGGCGATCAGGCCGCAGGACAGGGCCACCTGGGCCACGGCCTGGACGATCTCGATCATCTCGGCAGAGACCGCGCCCGAGCGCTCGACCCAGAAATGCGCCAGGGCCGAGACGACCGGCAGGGAGACGCAGAGCAGCAGGCAGGCCTGGAGAGTGGCGGAGCCAAACCCGCAATCGGGTTGCCGCGGCCAGGCGCTCTGGCGGCGCAGGGCGATGAGGCCCACCGCGAGCAGGCAGATGGTCACGGCCGTCGGCACGGACATGAGCGCGTGGCGGGTCTCCGGGCCCGGCGTGCTGATGCCTAGCGGCAGGAGCATGCCCGAAATCGCGGCAACGGCGATGGCGATGCAGGCGAAGACCACGGTGAGACGGCGCAGGGCGCGGCGCGAGGAACCGAGGGAGAGGGCGGAAAGAGCCAGCAGCACGAGGCCGAGCGCGGGCAGGACGCCGGGGCGGCCGGGGTAGGGCCGGGTCTGGTGAAGGACGCTGTCCGCAAACAGCAGGCGGTCCATGCCGAGCGAGACGCCTGCCCATTCCTGGATGAGCGAGGAGCATCCTATGACGAGGGGTACGGCCATCGCCCATCGTGCGGCGCTGCGCCGGGAGGCGGCGCCGAGCAGGATACCGATGCCGATGGCGCTGCAGCCCACGGCCGTCAGCGGCTGCATGAGGAAGCCGTCCGTGCCGATTCCGGCAAGGCCCGGCATGCCGAAAGCCCAGCCGCAAAGGACGATGGCGCAGACAAGTTGGGCCGCGAGGACGAGGGCGGGAATGGTCGGTGCCATCCCGACAGGAAGCGACCCGCCCAAGCGCTGCGGCGGTGGATTCAATTCCTGCATTCCGACCCGCTTATTGCGCCTTGCACTTTGGCTTCAAGGCGAACGGGCAAATAGAGCTTTACGCATCTTTGTAAATAGACGGTCGAGATGGCAATCCGGTGCTTTCCGGTGGCAGACGAATAAGCGCTTGATTATCTTTTCTAAAAAAGATGAAGGAAATCGTTAAGTGATTTTCCTTAGTTGCCAGTACCGTTCTCGTTTGCAAGTCCTTCTATGATCGCGCGATTTACCACGATCAAATCGTCGATGGTGTCATGGCCTGTAATGACTTCCGACGTATACTTGTCCACCCACAGACCGATCGAAATGATCCGCGCGCGCAAGTCGTCCGGTAGTTGATTGCCTTGGCCCGCGCACATCGAAGAAAAGGTGGACCAGGCCTGGCGATTGCGGTGAAGCGCGGGCGCAAGCTGTGCGCCGCGCAGGCCGGCATCGCGTGCGGCGATCATTTCGCCGGTGATCTGGCTCATCAGCCGGTATTCATTCCGGCGAGGCGTCGCGGCGATCTGTTGCACGCGTTGGTAGGCATTGAGTGACATGATGGCTCCAGCAAGGACGTCCGCCTCCCTCATATAGGACAAAGACGCGCCGAGCGGTCGCAGCGCGGTCCGTTTTGCGATGCGCCGCAGCGGCATTCCCGATCCGGGACCGCCGAGGAGCCTAGGTCCGTCTTGCCGGAGGCGCCTGGCGATGGCGGGCACCAAAGGGACCCCTGCCCGATCCGCAGGGACGCCGCCGGCCATCGCTGCGCCTAATTTCCATCGCTCCGCACCGCCCCCGGCCCGAGCATCCTATAACTAACGCAGGGCTTCGGCCCCGTAACCTTTTGCGGCCATCAATCGCGGATCTTCTTCATGCTCAACGCCATCGGCCTCGTCGTCATCCTGCTGTGCGTCTTCGGCAGCTTCCTGATGTCGGGCGGTAACATAATGGTCATCGCTCACGCCCTGCCGCACGAAATGCTGGCCATTGCCGGCGCGGCGGTGGGTGCGTTCATCCTCGGCAACTCGATGACCACGGTCAAGAAGACCTGGGCGGGGATCCAGCGCGTCTTCAAGGGCGGACGCTGGACCGAGGTCGACTTCCGCGATCTCCTGGCGCTGCTCTTCACGCTGCTCGCCACTTTCCGCAAGGAAGGCGCGAACTCGATCGAGAAGCATCTCGACGCGCCCGAGGAAAGCAGCATCTTCATGCGCTATCCCCGCCTGCTGGGGGACGAGGGGCTGATCGAGTTCATCTGCGACTACTTGCGCATGATGACCGTCAACTTCGAGGACCCGCACCAGCTGGCCGAGGCGATGGAAGGTGACATCGAGCGCCACCATGCCGAGGAACTGGCCCCGCAGCACGCGCTGCAGATGATGGCCGACGGCCTGCCTGCCCTCGGCATCGTCGCCGCCGTTCTGGGCGTCATCAAGACCATGAGTTCGATCGACCAGCCCACCGAGATCCTCGGCGCGATGATCGGCGGCGCTCTGGTCGGTACGTTCCTGGGCGTGCTGCTGGCCTACTGCCTGGTCGGGCCGATCGCGCAGAAGCTGCAGCAGATCATCGATTCCGATTTCAAGCCCTACCTCATCGTCAAGACCGCGATCGTCGGACACGCGCAGGGCCAGCCGACCGAAGTGGCCATCGAGCTTGCGCGCCGCATGACGCCGTCTCCCTATGCCCCTTCGTTCACGCAGCTCGAGACCGCGCTCGACGAAGTGAAGGATCAGCTCAATGCCAAACCTGCCTGAACCCGTGCCGTTCGAAGAGTTCGGACTGGACGCCGCTGCCGCGGATTTCGCCGGAGAGGACCGCGCGCTGCAACTGCCGGTCCATGGCTCCACCGTGACGGCCGAGGACTTGCGCGTCCGCATGGTCCTGGCCTGCGACTTCGAAGGTGCGATGAACATCGACGCCAGCCGGGTCGAGACGGTGGGCCAGGCCGTGCTGCAACTCCTGGTCGCCGCGCGCGCCGAGGCGCTGGACGCCGGCCACGAATTCGAAATCGTCAATCCCAGCACGGCCTTCGTCGAGCGCGTGCAGGCCTGCGGACTGGCAGAAGCCGTCGGCCTATCTGAAGAGGAATTCCCGTCGTGAGCAAACTCATCCTGACCGTCGACGATTCCGCCTCGATGCGGATGCTTCTGAAGGCCTCGCTGGCCGCGCAGGGCTTCCGCGTGGAAGCGGCCGATGACGGCGAGCACGGCCTCGAGCGCATGCACGAGGTGAAGCCCGACCTGCTCATCACCGATATCAACATGCCCAAGATGGACGGCTTCGAATTGATCGAGGCGGTCCGCTCGGTGCCCGAATTCCGCGGCACGCCGATCCTGGTGCTCTCCACCGAGTTCTCGGACGAGAAGAAGACCCGTGCCCGCGAAGCCGGGGCTACGGGCTGGATCACCAAGCCGTTCGAAGCCGCCAAGCTGGGAGCGGCTGTCCGCCGCGTCTGCCCGTGAGCGACGAACTCGACGAAATCCAGGGCATCTTCTTCGAGGAGTGCGCCGAAGGTCTTGCCGTGGCCGAACAGGGTCTTTCGGCGATGGCCGAAGGCGATGTCTCGTCCGAGACGATCGCCGGCGTGTTCCGCGCCGTCCACTCGATCAAGGGCGGTTCGGGCGCCTTCGGCCATGCCGCGCTGCTCGCTTTCTCGCACCGTTTCGAGAACGTTCTTGACGAAGTGCGCGCCGGCCGCATTCCCGCCAGCGGCGAAGTGACCCAGACCATGCTGGGCGCCTTCGACATCCTCTCGGATCATGTCACGGCGGCACAGGGCGGCACCGAGCCGCCGGCCGACGCAGTCATGCTGGAACAGCTCGACGCGATCCTGGAAAGCAAGGGCGCTGCCTCGCAGGTCTCGCCCGTCGTCGCTGCGCCCCAGCCGGTGGCCGAGCTGGACGATTTCGGCTTCACGCCGGTCGCGGCCGTGATCGACGACTTCGATCCCTTCGGCTTCGAGCCGGTGGCGGTCGAGCTGGACGATTTCGCCTCTCCGGGACCGGTGGAGCCTGCCGGATGGACCGTTCGCTTCGGCCCTTCGCGCGGCGCGCTGGCCAATGGCGGCGAACCGATGCTGGTCATCCGCGAACTGGAAGAGATGGGCGCGGCGGTCACCGCCGTCGATACCGGCGCGCTTCCGGGCCTGCGCGATCTCGATCCCGAGGACAGCTATTTCGTCTGGACCCTGACCCTGCCCGGCAGCGTGGCCGAACAGGACATCCGCGACTGCTTCGACTTCGTGGCCCCGGACTCGCTGATCGAGATCGAGCGTGCCGCCGCCGTGGTGATGGTGGTGGTCGAGGAACCGGCCGCAGAGGACTTCGACGGCTTCGGCGTATTCGAGCCGCTGCCGGTTTCCCTGCCGGATCTTGACCTGGCACCGGCCGAGCCGATGCTGACGCTGGTGCCCGCGGCCGCTGCTCCGGCGGTACCGGCCCCTGTCGTGCAGGCGGCGCCTGCGAAAGCGGCACCGGCCCAGGCCGAAAAGCCCAAGGCGGAAGCCCGCCAGGGCAGCGTCGAAGTGGCGCAGTCGATCCGCGTGGACTTGTCCAAGCTGGACCAGCTGCTCAACCTTGTGGGCGAACTGGTGATCCGCGGGTCGATCCTGTCGGACCGGCTCTCGCCCGCCGACCAGGAACGCGTCGAACTGCCGGAACTCTCGCGCCTGACGCGGCAGATCCAGGACAACGTGATGTCGCTGCGCGCGCAGCCGATCAAGCAGGCCTTCTCGCGCGTGCCGCGCATGCTGCGCGATCTTTCGGCCGAGACCGGCAAGAAGGTCGTGCTCGAAACCATCGGCGAGATGACCGAAGTGGACAAGGGCGTGATCGAGAAGATCGGCGACCCGCTCACGCACATGATCCGCAACGCGGTGGACCACGGCATCGAAAGCGCCGAGGAACGCCTTGCCGCCGGCAAGCCTGCCGAAGGCACGATCCACTTGTCCGCCGAGCAGAAGGGCGCGCGCATCATCGTGCGCGTGCGGGACGACGGGCGCGGCATCAACCGCGAACGCGTACGCGCCAAGGCGATCGAGCGCGGCATCATTTCCGCGGATGCGCCGATTTCCGACGAGGAGATCGACGGCCTGATCTGCGCGCCGGGCTTCTCCACGGCCGAGACGATCTCGAACATCTCGGGCCGGGGCGTGGGCATGGACGTGGTCCGTTCCAACGTCGAGGCCCTGGGCGGCCGCCTGGAGATCAACTCGGTACCGGGCGAGGGCACGACCTTCACGATGGCGCTGCCGCTGACGCTGGCGATCCTCGACGGCATGATCGTGCGCCTGGGCGACCAGCGCTTCGTGCTGCCGCTGGCCAACGTGATCGAAACCGTCCAGCCCGAACCGGGCCAGGTCCAAGCGACTTCGCCCAGCTCCGAAGTGATCGAGCTGCGCGGGCAGTACCTGCCGGTGCGCCGCGTGGGCGAGCTGTTCGGCATGCGGTCCCACCGCGTGCCCGAGGACTCGCTCGTCATCATCGTCGAGAGCGAGACGGCCGGGAACGTCGGCCTCATGGTCGACACGATCGATAACCGCCGCGAAGTCGTGATCAAGAGCCTGGAGGACAACCTCCACCCGATCCGCGGTCTCGGCGGCGCGACCATCCTGGGCGACGGCTCGATCGCGCTGATCCTCGACATCGATGCCCTGGTCGCGCCGACCGGCGGCTCATCCAAGTATGCGCTGAAAGGAATGGCAGCATGAGCACCGAAGATAGCGAACTCGACGAACGCAAGATCGTCACTTTCACCCTGGGCAACCGCCTGTTCGGCATCGACATGCGCTCGCTGATCGAAATCCGCGAGTGGGAAGAACCCACCCCGCTGCCGAGCGTGCCGCCTTATGTGAAGGGCGTGACCAACTTGCGCGGCTCGGTCGTTCCCGTGGTCGGCCTGTCCGAGCGCCTGGGCTGGGCGCCCAGCGAGCTGCATTCGCGCTCGTGCATCCTGGTCGTCACCATCGGCGGGCGCCATGCCGGCTTCCTGGTGGACGAAGTGCAGGACATCGTCGTGATCCAGGGCAGCGAGATCCAGCCCGCGCCCGATGTCGAGATCAACGAGCAGGGCGCCATCGCCGGTCTCGTCAAGATCGAACGCCGCACCCATGATGCCGCGGCCAATGCCGAAGCCATGTGCCTGCTGCTCGACCTCGACGCGCTGAGCCTCACCCGCCAGGTGCCGGACTTCGCGTAATGACCGTGCTGGCTTCCCCTGAAGCGACGAGCGGCAGCGCGTTGGGCGGCACGGCCGAGCTGCGTCCCGCCCAGTTCCGCGACATTGCCGCGATCATGCAGCGAGAGGCGCGCATCCATCTGGTCGAGGCCAAGATGACGCTCGTCCACTCGCGGCTGAGCCGCCGCTTGCGCGAGCATGGGCTGACGAGCTTCGTGGACTACGTCGCGCTGGTCCAGCGCGACGCCGGGGAACGCCACGCCATGGTGGTGGCGCTGACCACCAACCACACGCATTTCTTCCGCGAGAACCACCACTTCGACCACTTGCGCCGCGACGTCCTGCCCAAGCTGCAGGACCGTGCGCGCAAGGGCGAGAAAGTGCGGATCTGGTCCGCCGGTTGCTCCAGCGGCGAGGAAGTCTATTCGATCGCCATGTGCCTGGCAGGAGACGGGCCGACCAGCGCGGCCTGGCTCCAGCAGGGCGACGTGCGCCTGCTCGCCACCGACATCGCCCCGCATGTCGTGCAGTCCGTGCAGGAGGCGCGCTATTCGGCGGCCACGGTCGAGCCGGTTCCCGAGACCTATCGTCGGCGCTGGATGCGGGCCGAAGCGAACGGCGACCATGTCGTGGCCGATCCGCTGCGCGAGCTGGTGGCGGCGCGGGTGCTCAACTTGTTCGAGCCCTGGCCGATGCGCCGCAAGTACGACGTGATTTTCTGTCGCAACGTGATGATCTACTTCGACGATACCGCCAAGGCCGAACTGGAGGCGCGCTTCGTCGAGATGCTGGCGCCCGGCGGCTATCTCTACATCGGCCATTCGGAGCGCCTGATCGGCCCCGCCACCCGGCTGATGAAGCCGGCGGGGCAGACGATCTACGTCCGCAACGACGGAGGCGCGGCATGACCCTGGCGCCTGAAAAGACGCGCGTCCTGATCGTGGACGACAGCGCCGCCATGCGCGCGCTGCTGAACAAGTTGCTGAGCCACGACCCCGCCATCGAAGTGGTCGGCATGGCGCCTGAGCCCCATGCCGCGCGCGAGATGATCAAGTCGCTCAATCCCGACGTGGTCACGCTCGACATCGAGATGCCCGGGATGGACGGACTGTCTTTCCTCGAACGCATCATGCGCCTGCGGCCGATGCCGGTGGTCATGTGCTCCACCCTGACGGCGCGCGGCACCGAGGCGACCATCGAGGCCATGCGCCTGGGGGCCGTGGACTGCATCGCCAAGCCTTCCGGCAACCCGCTGGAGATCGCGCAGGACGGGGCGCTGCTGCGCAAGATCGTCAAGGCCGCGGCCCGTTCGTCGGTGCGCCGCACGGCCAGCCCGCCTACCCCGGTCAATGCCGCGCAGGGAACCTTGCGCGACGTCGTTATCGCGGTGGGCGCCTCGACCGGCGGGGTGGAAGCCCTGTTCTCGATCATCGGCGCCCTGCCGCCCGATTGCCCGCCGGTCATGGTGGTGCAGCACATGCCCGCGATCTTCACCGGCAGCTTCGCCACGCGGCTCGACAAGACCGCGCGGGTGCAGGTGGTGGAGGCCCAGAACGGCATGAACTTGCGCCGGGGCACGGTCTATCTCGCGCCCGGCGGCGGCCAGCACATGGAGCTGCTGGGCGGCACCAGCGGGCAGGTGAAGCTGGTGGCCGGCGACACGGTCAGCGGACACCGGCCTTCGGTGGACGTGCTGTTCCGTTCGGTCGCACGGCTCGGCTCGCGCGCGGTGGGGGTGATCCTCACCGGCATGGGTTCGGACGGCGCGATGGGCCTCAAGGCCATGCGCGACGCCGGCGCCCGCACGCTCGGGCAGAACCGCGATACTTGCGTGGTCTACGGAATGCCCCGCGCTGCCTTCGAGGCGGGCGCGGTGGAGAAGGAATTGAGTTTGTCCGCCATGCCCGAGGGAATCCTCGGCGCGTGTCGGAGGTAAATGGAGCGGTTCATGCCGGCAGCGTCTGCAATAAAAGTAATGGTGGTCGACGATCAGACGTCCATGCGCGCGATGATCCGTCGCACGCTACAGGATCTGGGTTTCAAGGACATTCGCGACAAGGGCGGCGCGGTGGAAGCACTCGCCTCCATCAAGACCGACCGGGTCCATCTGGTGATCTCGGACTACAACATGCCCGAAATGGACGGCCTGGAATTCCTGGAAGCCGTCCGCAACGATCCGGTGATCGGCAAGACCGTGTTCATCATGCTCACGGGTTCCGCCGACAAGGAAGTGGTCCAGAAAGCCGCGGCCCTGGGCGTGAACAACTATGTCGTGAAGCCTTTCGCGCCGGCGGCGCTGAAGGAAAAGATCGAACGCGTCTTCGGCGAACTGGTCTGAACGCCATGCGCCGCGTTGCCATCGTCCAGGGTGAATATCATGTGGTCAACCAGTCCGGCGTCGTCATCTCGACGCTGCTGGGCTCGTGCGTCGCGGCCTGCCTGCAGGACCCCGTCGCGCGGGTGGGCGGCATGAACCATTTCCTGCTGGGTGAGCCGGGCGCCGATGCGCCGGTGAACCCGGCGGACATGCAGCGCTACGGCGTCCATGCGATGGAACTGCTCATCAACGCACTGATGAAGCGCGGCGCGCAGCGTTCGCGTCTGCGCGGCCACCTTTACGGCGGGGCGAACATCGTCGCCGGGCTGGGCGGGATCGGCACCAAGAACGGCCAGTTCGCGCGCAACTTCATGCAGACCGAAGGCATTGCGCTCGATCACAGCGACCTTGGCGGCACGCAAGCCCGCAAGGTGGAATTCATGCCTTACGAGGGCAGGGTGCGCGCGACGCTGGTGATGGACCAGCCGCTGCCGCCCGTCGTCCGTCCCAAGCCCATGCCGGTCTTCCAGCCGACCGGCGAACTGGAGCTGTTCTGATGGAACGGGCGGACATTCAGGGGGAAGCAATGACAATCGAATCCGAGGGACTCGGGACGGAACGGGGCACGGCACTGGGCACGGAACCGGGCCAGGGTCCGGCGGCCCCGCTCTGGCAGGCCCTGGCCCGCGAGATGCGCGTGGCCCGCGAACTGCTGGAACAGCTGGCCGGCGTACTGGTGAACGACGAGCGCTTCGTGCTGGACTATATCGACCAGCTCCAGGCCTTCGACCTGATCGCCCAGCATGTGGATGAAAGCGCCGCGCTGCTCGACCGCGTGGCCGGCGGGCAGAGCCCCGGCGAGGCGATCGGCCAGGTGCGGCTGAGCGTCATGCAGGACCGGCTTCGCGCCGCCCTGGACTGAGGAATTCAAAGCGTGGCACGGGGCAACGAAGATCATCCCACGATCGTCATCCGCAAGGTCAAGAAGCATGCGCACGCCGGTCATCACGGCGGTGCGTGGAAGGTCGCCTATGCCGACTTCGTGACCGCGATGATGGCCTTCTTCATGCTGCTCTGGCTGCTGGCCAACCCGGACAAGGAGCAGCTCAAGGGCCTGGCGGAATACTTCTCGCCCAATGCCGACCGGTCTTCGCCGGCGACGACGCTGACCAACCAGCCCGGCTCGCAGCCGGGGCTCGGCGGGCACAGCCGCCGCAACCAGTCGGCCGACAACCGGGCCGTGGGCCAGCCTTCCGCCGAAGCCGGCACCAAGGGTGCGGCGCGCGGCGGCACGGCCGATGTGCCCGAGGCGGCGCTGCGCGTCATGGCGCAAGAGATGCAGCTCTCGCTCGATCCGCCTGTCGATCCCAGCGAGGGCAAGCGCAGCGTCGATGTGGAGCCTTCGCGCGACGGCTTCCGCATCCACCTGATGGACAACGCCAACCGCTCGATGTTCAAGGGCCCGACCGCCCAGCTCAACGACTATGCCCGCAACCTGCTGGGCCGTATCGCTCGCAAGCTGGCCGGTACCGGCGCCCAGGTCGCCATCGAAGGACATACGGACAGCACCGGCGGGCAGAGCGAGGCCAACTGGAACCTCTCCGCGCAGCGCGCCCTTTCGGCCCGCGCGGCCCTGGTCGCCTCCGGCCTGCCGGCTGATCGTTTCTCCGAAGTGGTGGCCAAGGCCGGGACCGAGCCGGTCTATCCCGACCGCCCGGACCGCCCGGAAAACCGCCGCATCACCATCGTCGTCATGGCCGAACCTTCTGCGCTGCCGCAGGATGCGAGCTTCAAGTTCTGAGAGTCAGCATAAAAAATGGCTCGCATTTTTAGAACGGCACCGATTGGGGCCTGGGCCGGTGCCGCAAAATGCGCCTTCGGCGTATTTTCAGATAAACGAGACTGGAGACTATCGTGATCAAGCGGATCGTGATCGGCCTTGTCGCGCTGATCGCCGGCACCGGTGTCGGCATTGGCGGCGCCTATGCGGCCCGGCATTTCCTGCCGCAGGTCATGCCCGACCTTGGCCCTGTCCGGGTCGAGACCGAATTCGTGCCCACGGGCACCATCCTTGCCCCGCTGACATTCCCGGATGGCCGCCTGTCGGGCTACGTCTCGTTCGAGTGCCAGATCGAAGTCGACAAGGGCAAGGCCGAGGATGTGACCGGCCAGCTGCCGCTGCTGCTCAATGCCGTGAACATGCGCACGTATCGCACGCCGCTGGCCAGCGGGCCGGACGGCATGATCCCCGGCGTGGAGGCCTTCCGCCGGGTGGTGATGGACGCCGCCGTGGAAGTCTACGGCAAGGATCTCGTCCACCGCGTGGTGGTCACGCAGGCCTCGCCGGTCTGAGCGGGGCGGGGGAGAAAGACGCGATGCCCTTGTCATCGTCCGCCATGCCGCAGCCTGCGGGGGCCGTCCCGTCATCGTCGCCGGTGCCGCCGCGCGTTGCGCGCGGGCCGCGGGTCACGACGATCCTGCTCATCGGCAAGCTCGCCAGCCATTCGGGCGAGACGATCTGCCGCATCCGCAACATCTCGGACAACGGCTTCATGGCCGAAGTCCACGGTGCTTTCGCCGTGGACCAGAAGGTCGAGGCGACGCTCAAGGCCGGAGACGTGCTGCGCGGCAAAGTCCGCTGGTCGCTCAATGGCCGGATCGGCGTGGAGTTCGACGCGCCGGTCGACGTTGCGGGACTGCTCGGTCATGTCGCCAATCGCATCGGTCCCGAGGGCATTGCGCGCGGGCCGCGCTTCGACGTCGATTGCGGCGCCGAGCTGCTGGCTGCGCACCAGCGCCACGACGTCCGCCTGATCGACCTTTCGCAGGGAGGCGCACGCCTGGTCGCGGAAGTGCAGATCGCGCGCGACAGCATCGTCAGGCTCACTCTTCCGGGCCTGGGCGAACGCGAAGCCGCGGTGCGCTGGGTGGGAGAGGGCGCCTATGGCCTCTCTTTCCTGGAACCCTTGCCCTTTGCGGACTTCGGCCCCTGGCTGATGAACCGCGTGCTGCGCTACGGCGCCTGATGACAAAAGGGGCGCGGCAGGCCTGATCCTGCCGCGCCCCCTTCAGGCGAACCGGACGGCGAAGGGCCGCTACCCGGGCACCCCGAAACTCTTCACCAGCGACCCGGCGATCAGCGCCCAGCCGTCCACCAGCACGAAGAAGATGATCTTCATCGGCAGCGAGATCGTAGCCGGGGGCAGCATCATCATGCCCATGGCCATGAGCACGGCGGCCACTGCCAGGTCGATCACCAGGAACGGCAGCAGCAGCAGGAAGCCGATCTCGAAAGCGCGGCGCAGTTCGGAGATCATGAAAGCGGGCATCAGCGTCGTCATCGGCAGTTCCGCGCGCGATGCGGGCACTTTGCCGGAGAGCTGGACGAACAGCTTCACGTCGTCGTCCCGGACCTGCTTGAGCATGAAAGTGTGGAACGGCTTGCTGGCACGTTCCAGCGCCTGGGTCTCGTTGATGCGGCCCTGGTTGTAGGGGACCATGCCCTCTTTCCAGGCTGCATCGAACGTCGGGGCCATGACGAAGAACGACAGGAACAGCGCCAGGCTGATGATGACCGGGTTGGGCGGCACGCCCTGGGCGCCAAGGCCCGAGCGCAGCAGCGAAAGGGCAACGATGATGCGCGTGAACGAGGTGACCGTCATCAGGATGCCGGGCGCCAGGCTCAGCACCGTCATCAGCAGGACGAGCTGGATCACCCTTCCGGACATCGCGCCTTCGCCAAGGGCGCCGGCGGCCTTCTGGGCCATGGCGGCTTCGGGCAACACGGCAAGAATTGCCGCCCCGCACAGCGCGGCGGCAATGGCATAGCGTTTATGCATCGACAGGGGCTTTCGGTGTACTTTTCGGGGAGACCGGGCCGATGCACGGCGCGGAATCGAGCATGACGACGCCTTCGGGCGAGATCAGCAGGCTGATCTCGCGGTAATCGCGGCGGATGAGGACGACCGAGCGGCGGGGATCGATGGCAAGGCGCTCGATCAGTTCCAGCCGGCGATCGGGACGAGCCTGGCCCATGCCGGCAAAAAGCCGGCCGTTCAGCCACTTCTGCGGCAGTTTCAGGTCATAGCGGCGCACCACCCAGAGCGCGCCGACCAGCATGCCGAGCACCACGCCCAATGCGCCGATGGTGCGCAGCAGAGAGAGAAAATCCATCCTCTCAGCGCTCGCGTTCGACGACCTTGGTGATCTCCAGCGACATCACCTCGCCGTTCACCAGGATCTTGCCTTCTGCCACCAGCTGGTCGTTCACATAGACGCGGGTGGGATCGTTGTGCCCGCAATCGAGCGGGATCATTGCGCCGCGGCTCATCTTGAGAACCTGCCGGATGGGGATGCTGGTCGATCCGAGTACGATCGACATGTCGATGGGAATGCCTTCGAGAACGGACATGACGCGTCTCCTTTCAAGCCTGCTTATAGGAATTATTTTATAGGAGCATGCCGCCGCTAGGCAAAAAATGCCTATAAGGATGCTGACTGCCGCAAGGGGCAGGGCAGGAGCTGTGTTGATGGAACTTCAGAACTCGATCGGCGTCTCGGCATCGGGCCTTCGCGCCCAGTCGCTGAGAATGCGCGTGATCGCGGAAAACCTGGCGAACTCGGATTCCGTGGCGAAGACGCCCGATGCCGATCCCTATCGCCGCCGGGTCGCCACCTTCACTGCCGAAGTCGACCGTGCCAGCGGTGCCACCCAGGTCGCCGTCAAGTCGATCGAAGGCGACAAGAGCCAGTTCGGGCGCGTCTACCAGCCGGGTAGCCCGGCCGCCGACGCGCAGGGCTATGTCAGCCAGCCTAACGTCAACCCGCTGATCGAGGCTGCCGACATGAAGGCAGCGCAGCGGTCCTACGAAGCCAACCTCAATGCGATCGAATCCGCGCGCGGCATGACCATGCGCACTATCGACCTGCTCAAGTAAGGAACATCTCCATGGCAATCGGAGCACTCGACGCCGCGGCCGCCTATGGCCGCGCGATGAAGACGGCTGGGCCGTCGGTCGGTGGTAGCGGGGGCGGCCTCGCCGGCCTCGGCGACATGGCCGGAGGCCTGTCCGGCGCGGTATCCGGCGCCGGCGGCAACTTCGGCACCATGGTGGAATCCATGGTGACCGACGCCTCGTCCTCGCTGCGCACCGCCGAGGCGGAAAGCGCCAAGCAAGTGGCCGGCAAGGGCGATCTGATCGACGTCGTCACCGCCATCGGCGCAGCGGAAAGCGCGCTCGACACCGTGGTGGCCGTGCGCGACCGCGTGGTCAGCGCCTATTCCGACATCATGCGGATGCAGATCTAGACGACCGCGCAGTGGCGGCGCCGGCCGGGACGGAATCCCGGCCTGCAACCGCCACATCCTGCCGCCACATCCTGCAAACGCCACATCCTTCCACCGAAAGACAGACGGCAGTCATGACCTCACCCGAAGCCATCGAGATCGCGCGCGCGGCGCTGGTGCTGGTGCTGACCATCGCCGGCCCCATGCTGATCGCCGCGCTGATCGTCGGCGTCGCCATCGGCCTGCTTCAGGCCCTTACCCAGGTGCAGGAAATGACCCTGACATTCGTGCCCAAGATCCTGGTCCTGGGCGTGGTCATGCTGGTTTCGCTGCCCATGATCGGCCATGCCCTCGGCGCCTTCATGGACCGCATCGCCGACGCCATCGTCACCGGCTGACACCATGGCCGGCGCATCCCTCGACATGGTGACCCTGGCGGCGCTGCCGATCGATGCGGCGACGTTCCTGATCCTGTTCTGCCGGGTGGGTGCGGTGATCATGCTGCTGCCGGCCTTCTCCGAAGATTCGGTGCCGCCGCAGATCCGGCTGGTGATGTCGCTGGGCTTCACGGTCGGCCTTTACGGCATGCTCCAGGGCCAGGTCGCGCCGGCGGTGAAGTCGGACGTTTCGCTGCCGCTCCTGGTGATCGGCGAAGTGCTGGTGGGCATCGCGATGGGCATGATCGTGAAGATCCTGTTCAGCGCGGCCGCCGTCGCCGGATCGATTGCCAGCCTGCAGGTCGGCCTGGCCTCCGCGCTCGTGGCCGACCCCTCGATGGGCGGGCAGTCTCCGCTGCTCTCGCGCCTGTTCGGGATCGCGGCGGTGATCGTCTGCATGAGCCTGGGCGTCCACCACTTGTGGATCGCCTCGATCTTCCAGTCCTATTCGGTGTTCCCGGTAGGCGGACTGCCACCCGCCGCGCAGTTCGCCGATCTTGCGGTGAAAGTCACCGGCCAGTCGCTGGCGCTGGGCGTCAGCCTGGCCGCGCCGCTGATCCTCTATGGCGCGCTGTTCAACGTCGGCCTCGGCCTGGCCGCCCGCGTGGCGCCGTCGATCCAGGTCTTCTTCATCACCCAGCCCCTCAACCTGCTGCTCGGCATCTCTTTGCTGGCGATGACTCTCGGCACGATGCTGACGGCCTTCGCGAACGCCATGGGTGCCTTCATGCAGAACGGATGGAGCCTCTAGCGCCATGGCCGAGAGCGACAAGGACCAGCGGACTCACGAGCCGACCCAGAAGAAGCTCGACGATGCCCGCAAGCGCGGCGAAGTGGCGATGGCGCCGGAAGTGCGCCACGCCACGATGATGGCCGGCGCGCTGATCGTCACGGGCTGGGTCGGCATTTCCGCGATCCGCCATCTCGGCATGATGTTGACCCGCCTCTGGGGCAGCGCCGAGGACTATCCGCTCGATCCCGATGGCGCGCAGAACCTGATGACCGGGGTGGCGCGCCATTTCATGCTCTCGATGCTGCCGGTGTTCGGCGTGCTGTTCGCCTGCGCGGTGGCCACGATGTTCCTTCAGGGCCGCGCCACGCTGAGCTGGTCGCGCCTGAAGCCGAAGTGGTCCAAGCTCAACCCGGCCAGCGGGATGAAGCGCATCTTCGGCATGCGCGCGCTGGTGGAATTCGGCAAGACCCTGGCCAAGTTCAGCGCCATCGGCCTGGTGGTCTTCCTGGTGCTGAAGCCCCGCGTGACCGGGTTGGACCAGTTGGTCGGCTTCGCGCCGGGCGCGATCGGCGCCGCGGCGGGAACGCTGGCATACGAGGCGATCCGCGCAGTGCTGATGCTGGTCATGGCCCTGGCCCTGTTCGACTTCATCTATCAGCGCCGCGCTTTCATGAAGCGCATGATGATGACGTTCCAGGAAGTGAAGGACGAGCACAAGCAGAGCGACGGCGATCCCAAGATCAAGGCCAAGATCCGTCAGATCCAGATGCAGCGTTCGCGCAAACGCATGATGGCCGCGGTGCCCGAGGCCAGCGTCATCATCACCAATCCGACGCACTACGCCATCGCGCTGAAGTACGACCACGGTGCCATGGCCGCGCCGGTGGTGGTGGCCAAGGGCGTGGACGCCATTGCCCTGCGCATCCGCGAGATCGCCACCGAATCCAGGGTGCCGATCGTCGAGAGCCCGCCGCTCGCCCGCGCGCTCTACGCCGCCGTCGACATCGACCGGCCGATCCCGATCGAGCACTACGCCGCCGTGGCCGAGATCATCGGCTACGTCATGCGCCTGGCGCGCACGGGCAGCGGCGCCGGTGCGGCTCGGAAATACCCGTGAAAATCCCTGCCGCAGCCGCCGCCAGCCGCCTCTTTCTTCCTATAAGGACAGTGATGCCCAAGCCTTTCAAATCGAGGATGCAAGGTCCGCGTCTCGCCATGATGGCAGGCCTGGTGGCACTTGCTTCGGCGCTGGCGCCCACGGCGGCTTTCGCCGGGCCCCAGCCGCGCATCAAGGACATCGTCGATGTCGAGAACGTGCGGTCGAACCAGTTGGTCGGCTACGGTCTCGTCGTCGGCCTCCAGGGCACCGGCGACCGCATCCGCAACGTTCCCTTCACCGAAGAGACCTTGCAGGCCATGCTGGAGCGCATGGGCGTGAACATTCGCGGCACGCAGATGCTGACGCAGAACGTGGCCGCCGTGACGGTGACCGCGACCATGCCGGCCTTCGCCCGCGCGGGTTCCACCATCGACGTGCAGGTCTCCGCGCTCGGCGATTCCACCAGCCTGCAGGGCGGCATCCTGCTGGTTTCCTCGCTCCGCGCGCTCGATGGCGAGATCTACGCCGTGGCGCAGGGCCCCGTCGCGGTATCCGGCTTCAAGGCGCAGGGCGCGGCGGCCAAGCTCAGCCGCGGCGTGATGACCACCGCGCGCATCGCCGGCGGCGCCATCATCGAGCGCGAGGTTCCCTATGACTTGCGCTCCGCCCAGACGCTGAAACTGGCGCTGAAGAATCCCGATTTCACCACCGCCCGCCAGATCGCCGCGACCATCAATCGCGAGGCGCCCGGCGCGGCCCAGGTGCTCGACCCCGGCACCGTGGAGATCAACCCGGCCGGCGGCTCGGTGATCGATCTCATCACCCGTGTCGAGAACCTGCCGGTACAAGTGGACCAGCCCGCGCGCATCGTCATCAACGAAGCCGCCGGCACCGTGGTCATGGGCGCGGACGTGCGCGTCAGCCCCGTTGCCATCGCGCAGGGCGGGCTGACCATCAGCGTCACCGAGACGCCGATCGTCTCGCAGCCCGCGCCGTTCTCCAGCGGCCAGACCACCGTGGTGCCGCGCACCAACGTCCAGGCGGACGACGGCAGCGGCGCCTCGCTGGCGGTGCTGAACGGCGGCACTTCGCTCCAGACCCTGGTTGCCGGGCTCAATGCCCTGGGCGTCAGCCCGCGCGACCTCATCACCATCCTGCAGGCGCTGCGCACGGCGGGCGCGCTGCAGGCCGAAATAGCGGTACAGTAAAGATGGCAGATCCGATTCTTGCTTCGCTTCCTTCCCGTCCCGCGGTCCAGACGCCGGATCGCAGCCCCGCCAAAGTGGCGCGCGATTTCGAAGGCGTCTTCGCAGGGCAGATCACCAAGATCATGCTGGAGACCGTCGAGCAGGGCGAGGATTTCAACGGCGGCCACGGCGAGGAAATGTTCCGCGGCGTCCTGGCCGAGCAGATCGGCACCCAGATCGCCAAGGGCAAGGGCCTGGGCATCGCCTCGGCCGTGGAAGCGCAGATCATCCGTTTGCAGGGAGGCAATGGCCATGCCCAATGAGCTGATCGAGATCATGACCTCGCTCTCGATGGTCATGCGCGAGGAGACCGAGCGTCTCGAAGGCCGCGAGCGCGCGCTCGAACTGGCCGAACTGGCGGCGGCGAAGACGCGGCTGGTGGGGTCGCTGGAAGAAGTCCTGGCGCGGCGCAACCGGCTCGACCCGGAATGGACCGAGCAGATGGACGACGAGACGCGCGAGCGCCTGGCCGAAGCCCTGGGCGAACTGCGCGCGGC
This sequence comes from Novosphingobium sp. PhB55, assembly GCF_004368805.1. NCBI lineage: Bacteria > Pseudomonadati > Pseudomonadota > Alphaproteobacteria > Sphingomonadales > Sphingomonadaceae > Novosphingobium > Novosphingobium sp. PhB55. The sequence goes on from NZ_SODQ01000003.1 coordinate 495,266, forward strand.
CTCGCTGGTGAACTCGGCCCTGCTGGAGCGCCAGATCGAACTCTCGATGGAAATGATGGGCGCCATCGCCAACGAGGCCAAGCGTCTCTCTGGCAACCGCACTTATACCTATGGTTCCAAAGGCGACATCGCGCGCCTCGACCTGACCACGCCCATCTCGTTCAACAGCGAATACTGACCGGCAAGGCCCGGCGGGGGACCAGCGGTCTCTCGCCGGGCTTTTCCTGGAGTCAGGGCTAGACCTTGTGCCAGCACCGGCACGCACGGCTGCCTTCCGGCCGCGCGGAAGCTGCGGCACGCGGCCTTCGCGGGATGGAAGTTCCGGGGCATGGCTCCGACGGTCCAGAAAGCGCACGACCCTTCACGCGCTTCCATTGCGTTCCAACGGGACGCCCCCTGGCAATCCCGGCCAAACGCCTCTCATGCGGAATTCGGACCCGCCCCGTGCGACATCACGGGCGGCGATGCGCGCCGATCAACAGGCCAGCGGAACCGTCAGGCCCCCCGCCAGGAGGGCGGCGGTCTCGTCGGCCGGTGCCGGGCGGCCGAACAGGTAGCCCTGGCCGAACGTGCAGCCCAGATCGGCGAGATAGCGTGCCTGCTGCTCGGTTTCGATCCCTTCGGCCGTCACGGGCATGGCAAGGCTCTGGCCGAGATCCACGACCACTTTCACCAGCTTGCGCCCGGCATCGCTGTCGAGCGACTGGACGAGCGTGCGGTCGATCTTGATCATGTCCAGCGGGATCTTGCACATGCGGCTGAGGCTGGCATAGCCCGAGCCGAAGTCGTCGAGCGCCACCTTGATGCCCGCCTCGCGCAAGGCGGCAACGGTGGCCTGGGCAGCGGCGACGTCGTGCATCACTGCATTCTCGGTGATCTCCACCGTCAGCCTGTCGGGCCTGAGTCCGCTTGCGAAGACGATCCGCAGCAGCCGTGAGGCGATGTGCGGTTCGCAGACCTGCCATGGCGACATATTGAGCGCGAGGCCGGTGCCGCCGCCCCACTCGTGCGCATCGCGGCAGGACTGGCGGAACATCGCATAAAGCAGGTCATCGTTGAGGCCCACGTCCTCGGCGATCGGCAGGAAGCTGTCCGGGGCAAGCAGGCCGCGCTGCGGATGTCGCCATCGCACCAGGGCCTCGAAGCGGACCACCCGGCGCGAGGCGAGCGCGACGATGGGCTGGTAATAGGGCACGAGTTCGCCGCGCAGCAGGCCGCCGCGCAAGTCCTCTTCCAGCGAGGCCCGCTCGGCCAGGCTGGCGAACATCTCGGGTGAAAAGCGCCGGGCGCAATCGCCGCCTGCATCCTTGGCATGAGTGAGGGCGATCGAGGCGCCGCGCAGCAGTTCCTCCGCGGGGATTGTTCCCGCGTGGTCCGTGGCGATGCCGATGGAGGCGGTCAGGTGTACCATGTGGCGGCCGAGGCTGACCGGTTCGCCGATCGCTTCCAGCAACTGCGCGGCGAGGCGCTCGGCAGGGATCTCGGATGCGGTGATGCCTGATGCCGCGCCGGGCCGATCTTCGGGCAGGAAGCAGGCGAATTCGTCGGCACCGAGATGGATGACATGCGAGCGGCGCAGGACGCGGCGGCAGCGCTCGTGAACGATGTCGATCAGGAAGTCGCCGGTAGCAGGGCCGCAGAGATCGTTGATGAGCTTGAAACGGTCGAGATTGACCATCAGCAGCGAGACGGCCCGCGGTGGCATGGCCCGTGTGAAAGGCGCGCTTTCAGAGAGAGCGCTGCCGTCGGGAGGACGGGCTCCATCGGGCGCCCGGAGGCGGGCGAGGGCGTGCGAGACCAGTGTCAGCGGCGGAACGCGCGCGGCGGAGAAGCCCGCCGGGTCGGCCGTGGATCGCGGCGGGGGCCGCTTTCCATTCGGCTTGAACAGTTTAGGTATGCGCATCGTGCCTTCCGGGGGGTCTGACACATACCATTATATGGGGCCGGTCGGGACTATGGGCCCGGCCTCATGTCAATTGCTGTTACTATTCGAACACGGCCGCCAGGACCGTGGCCAGATTGGCCGGATCCAGCTCGTCTATGGCGACTTCGAGATCGGGGTTCTCGCTGTAGCCGAGCATCCGTCCATGACGGTCGAGCGTGACCGAGAGGACGCGCAGCCCTTCGGTTTCCGTCACCACGGCAAGGCCGCCGGCAGAGGGGAAGCGGTCGGGATCGACGATCAGGACCGAGCGTCCGGGAAGCCCTGCACCGAGCGTGGCCCGGCCCAGGCGCAGGCCATAGGCGCGCGGCCCGGCATTGCGCGGCGCTTCGACCTGGGCACCGGCCGGCGTGAGGGCGATCAGTCCATCGGCCAGGGGGCTGCCGAAGACGGGCACGAGGCGAACGGAGGGGTGCTCCGCCACCATGGTATCGCCGCCGGCATCTTCCGCCAGGGCTTCCGCAGCGCGGCGCCTGCCGGCACCGCGTTCCAGCATGGGGCGCTCGCTCATGGCGCGGCCCAGGGAAGGACGATCGAGCGGCGGACGATCCAGCAGCGGATGCGGCACGGCGCGTGCGATGCCTTGCGCGCGAGACGGGCCGTGCAGTTCGTCGCGCAGGGCGGCGATGCGACCGCGGGACTTGGCGATCCGCAGTTCCGGGTTCGCCACGAGCGGCAGCACCGGGTCCAGGTCTCCGCGCTGATGCGCCTCGGTGACGATGGCGATCAGTTCGCCGTCGTCCGCAGCCGCGAACAGCCTGCGCAGGGAAGCACGGACTTCCTCGTTCCAGCGATCGAAAGGCTTCAGGGCATTCTCGATACGCGACAGGATAACCGGAGCGATCCCATATTCGTGTTCGAGAGCGGCGATCGTCAGGGCATCGTCCGCCGCGCGGCGTGTGCGCAGGGCCGCCGCCAGCAGCACGGCGAAACGCTCGGCAGCGGGATCGACACGGTCGCTGCCATGGAGCGGATCCGCCCAGGCCGAGATGTCGAAATCCGGATCGTCGATGTCGATCAGGAGTTCGCCGGCATCGATGCCGAGGGCGGCCGCGATATCACGCAGCTCTCCGGCACGCGCAAAGATCTCTCCCCTCTCGATCTTCGAAAGGCGAATATAGGTGATCGTCGGAAGCTTCTCCGACAACTCTAGCAGCGATCCAATATTCAGCTGCTTGCGAAATTTCCGGATGCGGTTCGGAAAGACGAGTGTTCGATATGCATCGATCTCGATTGCGGTCGGCGCCGTGGCAAGCGCCTTCCCAGTCCGCTTCTGCGATCCAAGCGGTTTTTGGGTCATTGAAGCTCTTATCTGGCTATGAATGAGGAATTTGTTCCACGGAACGCCCACTTGGTCAATAATCCATTATGTATATCGTACCAAAGTGGGTCGGATTGTCGTGACCGGCAATAACTTCCACCAGTTGCCTTCCTATTTTGCACCATAATGGCTAGTCTTGTGGTGTTTCCCGGAAATTTCAGCTTCGTTGCAGGAAAAACTTTCCTATCAAGTGTCGCTTGTCCAGGAGGCGTCCTCGTCCCGCAAAGGCAGAGTTAAAAAGCTGAAATACAAATAGTTTCGCTTTTGAACGTGCTGCGGCTTATCCAGTTCCCTCCTATCAGAATCGCTTCGTCGATTTTTTAGGATAAGGCAGGGGTAGATTGAAGGCAGGCTGAACGAACCCGCCTGATCGGCGATTCGCCTGCAGAGGGCGGCCTACCCCTTTCGAGGTATCGCACGCCGGATTTCACGCCTGTCGGATCGTCCTTTTACAGGGCGCGGCCCTCTGTGAGGTACCGCGCCCCGGACATCCTCTCCCGAAGCGGTTTAGCCGCGGCCGAGGGCCGTTTTCATGAGGCCCATCTGCTTGCGGTAGAGATTGGTCATGGCCGCAAAGTCGGCCTGGACCTGCCCCAGGGTAAGCAACTGGTCTTCCAGCGTGACATTGTTGCCGTCCGGCTTGGTTTCGGTTGTGTCGCCGTCCAGCACGACATGGCTGCCGGCCAGGGGCGGGCGGGCGCCGAGCGCGGCCATGCCGCTGGACAGCTCCACTTTCGGCCGGGAGACGCGGGGCGTACCCGCTACGCCATATTGCGAGACGAGCGAGGAGAAGTCCGGCGCATCCACGGTCCGCGCCTTGAACCCGGGCGTCTCGTTGTTGGCGATGTTCTCGGCGATCACACGCTGGTGCTCGGCCATGTATTTCATGGCCTGGCCCATGCCATCGAAAATAGGAGGAAGAGAAGACATGAAGGTTTACCTCAGGAACCGGTAAGCCGCGACAAGGCGGCCTGGTAGTTGGCGAGCTGTTTCTGCTGGTAGACCGTGCCGCCGCCGGTAATCGCGCCGTCCACCAGGGTCGCCTTCGACGAGTCCCAATAGAGCGAGCGATAGGCGGTCTGGGTCATGGAGAGGGCCGACTTGATCTGGGCCAGCGCGACTGCAGCCGTCTTGGCATCCTTCACCGACAGGGTCGTGGCGAGGCCCAGGCTGTAAGTGCCGCCGGGCGTGACCTTGGGCGCATCGGCATCGGGTGCCTTGGAAGCGACCAGGCGTACAGGGTCTATGCCCAGTTTGGACAGGGCATCCTTGTTGTCCGGACCGGAACCGAGTTCGACCTGGTAGCCGGACTTCACCTGGATCTTGAGCGTCGTCTGGCCGTTGACGCGCGGGGTGGTGATGGTGGCCTTGGTGCCGGTGATCTTCTGGATTTTCTGCGCCAGCGAGACCATCGTCTCGTCCTTGCCGATGGTGATGGTGCGCGTGGCCCCGCCATCGACGCGGATCGTGAACTTGTCGCCCGCCTGCAGGTTGGTTTGCGAGGAAAGGGTGGTCGATTCCTGCTCGTTCAATGTGCCGCGGTTGAGGCCCAGCGCGCCCAGCACCGTGGAGCCGCCCGCCACGGCGGAGATCTTCACCGGCTCCGTGGTCGAGGTATACATGCCCCACTGCGAAATCTTCTCGATCGCGCCGGTGGAAGCATCGATCCGCGCGACGAAGCCGTCGACAGTGCCGGACTTCGTTCCCGACAGGTCTCCCGCCGTGCGGCCGCCGACATAGAGCGTGCCGTTCAGATACGTGACGCTGTCGGCCTGGTCGGTGGCCGACGTGCCGATATACGTCGTGCTGGCCGAGGACAGGGCGGCATCGATGCGGGTGACGAACGCGTCCTGTCCGCCACTGATGCTGTTGACCTGCGTGCCGCTTACCGCCGAACTCGTGGTGCCGACGACGGCAATCTCGCCGCTGTCGGACACGGCGATGGCGCGTGCGGAAACCTTGCCGAGCGTGATCGAGCCGAGATCGGTGGAGAGCGAGGTAGAGTCGATCCGATGGATCGTGGCCACGCCGCTTTCGCTGGTCAGGGCAAGGAGGTTGCCGTCGTTGTCGATGGCGAGCGAGGTGACGGAATCGAGGCCGCCGCTGTCGATCGCGCGGCGTTCCTGAAGTTTGCCGGTCGCATCGAGCTTGGCGATGAACGCATCGCCGCCGCCCGTCGATGATTTGCCCGCGACATAGATGCTGCCATCGTCGCCCACGGTCACGGCGCTTGCGGTTTCGTTACCGACCTGCCGGATGACGGTGGCGGAAAGCTGGTCGCCCTTGATGTTGTAGCGCGCGACCAGCATGTCGGTCTGGCTGTCGTCGCCGCCGTTGTAGGCACCGTCGACCGTGCCGGCGACCACGATGTCGCCATTGGCGGCAATGCTGACGGCGGCGCCCTGCGCGCTGCCCGCGGCGCCCAGGCTGCGCTGCCATACGACATTGCCCTCGCTGTCTACCTTGGTGAGGAAGAGATCGTCGGAGCCGTCCGAGATGCGCGTGCCGACATCGCCGGCCGTGGTGCCGACGACATAGCTGAAGCCCTCGGAATCCGTCGCGATCGCCTTGGCCTGGGTGGCCGCGGCGACCGTATAGTCCTTGTCCTCGTCGTCAGTGGAGGATGCGTTCGCCTTGGCGTCTGCCGTGGCGGTGCCGTCTACCGCGTTGAGCTTGCTCAGGCGCTGCCAGGACAGGGAATCGTCCAGGTCTTCCACCCGGTACACGCGCGCAGCGGTGGCGGCATCCTTCGCGGTCTCGCCGCTGGCCACCATCAGTGCGTCGCCGCCGCCAACCTGGTCGATGGCGACTTTCTCGCTGCCCGCCGGATTGAAGACGAGCCCCCATTTGCCGTCGTTCTTTTCGACGGTGAAGTTCGACTTCCACTTGCTGATCGGGTCGCCATTGGCATCGACCGCGGGATTGCCGCTGGTGTCCAGTGCCTGGCTGCTGCCGATGGCGGCATTGAGCGCGGCTGCGACAGAATCGAGCGTGGGCGGCTGTGTCGTTGCCGAAAGGTCGACGTTGACGGTCTCGGTGGTGCTGCCCTTGGTCAGCTTGATCTGCAGCACTTCGCTGCCGGTCATGCCGGAGATGGCCGCATTGCGCGTGGCCGATACGCCTTCACCGATGACCGCGCCGCTGGAGTTCGTGGACTTGATCGCGACGGAAGTGGCGTTGCTGGTCTTCGATCCGAAATAGAGCGAGACGAGATCGGTGTCGGCCGAACCCAGGAAGGACTGAAGGTCCAGCAGCCCTTGCGCGAACGTCTTCTGGAGCGAGGCGCGTTCCGTGGACGAGGTCGTGGCCTTGGCGGCGCTTTCGGCCAGGATGCGGAGCCGGTCGAGCGCCTTGTAGGTGGTGAAGGCGGTCTGGACATCCGGCAGATCGCCCAGCGAGCTGTCCTTGGTGGTGTCCACCAGCGACAGCATCCGCTTGAGCGCGACGATCTGGGCGCTGACCGGGCGGGTATCGGCGGCTTCCTGCCAGGGCGGTGTCGTTTCCGGCGTGGCGAGGGTGAAGGCCTTCTTGGCCTTGAGAACGGCAGCGCTGTCCAGGGCGGCGAGGGAGGACGACAGGGCGGAATAGGCACTGGTGCCACCCAGAACCGACAGTCCGATCAACCCGTTGTTTATATTTATCGTCAATTCTGTCTCCATCGGGCGGTTGCGCAAGCCTTCCTCCTATAAATAGAAGGAACAGCGCCCAAACCGTGCGGAATTGAGCAATTTTTCGGGGGTATCGAAGTGACGATGATGGCCGCGGTGGCTGAGCCGCCGGAGCTCAAGAAATACTCGGGAATTCAGCGCGCTGCCGCGTTGATGCTGGCCCTTGGACGCGACCATGGCGGTCCGATCTGGGAACAGCTGACCACCGAGGAAATCAAGGAGCTGTCTTCCACGATCGCCCAGCTCGGCCGGGTGCCCGCAGTCGTCGTCGAGCACCTGCTCGTCCAGTTCTCGGGCGAAGTGGCGAGCATGGCGACGCTGCATGGCTCCTACGAGACCACCGAAAGGCTGCTGGAAGGCATTCTCTCGGCGGACCGCGTGAAGGAGATCATGGAGGACATCCGCGGTCCTTCCGGCCGCACGATGTGGGACAAGCTGTCCAACGTCAGCGAGGCCGTGCTCGCGGGTTACCTCAAGAACGAATATCCGCAGACCGTCGCGGTGATCCTGCACAAGCTGCGCCCGGACCATGCCGCGCGCGTGCTGTCCGAACTGCCGCGCGATTTCGCGACCGACGTGGTCATGCGCATGCTGCGGATGGATACCGTGCAGAAGGACGTGATCGTCCAGGTGGAGCAGACGCTCAAGAGCGAGTTCATGACCAACCTGTCGCGCGCCCAGCGCCGCGATCCGCACGAGACCATGGCGGAACTGTTCAACGCGCTGGACCGCTCGACCGAAGAGGCCATGCTGGGCGCGCTGGACGAGAAGGCGCCGGAATCGGCCGAACGTATCCGCGCGCTCATGTTCACCTTCGAGGATCTCGGCAATCTGCTGCCGGGGGCGATCCAGACGATCGTGCGCAATTGCAACAAGCGCGAACTGGCGCTGGCGCTCAAGGGTGCGCCGGACGAGATGAAGAAGCTGTTCTTCGGCGCCATGACCGAACGTGCCGCCAAGCTGATGCGCGACGACATGTCGGCCATGGGTCCGGTGCGCGCGCGCGAGTGCGAGGAAGCGCAGACGGCTCTGGTGCGTCTTGCCAAGTCGCTTGGGGATCGGGGCGAGATCATGCTCGTCGATCCCAAGAGCGACGACGCCATGATCTATTGATCGGTGCGATGACCTGTTTGATATCCTGCTCGTCCGGGTTAACGTACGGAACGAGCAGGGAAGATTCCGGTATCCGGTGCGCTCGCGGCTTGTGTCGCGAGCTTGCCATTTGGGGAAGCCAATGGCGTATCGGCCGAACGATTTCGAACTGTTTCATGCCTCGCGGGACCATGTCCGCGATGCGCGACCGGAAGGTCGTCCGAATTCCGAGGGTGCGGCGATGATGGAGGATCCCATGACCATTCAGCCATTCGGTTTCGACAGGATATTTCGTTTTCCGTCCAGTGAGCAGGTCGACGAACGACGACACGATGAACTGCGCGAGCACGTCGAGGAACTCCAGGCCCGTATAGAGCGCCTGCACGAGGACCACGTCGCCGAGCTGGCGCGGGCGCGGGTCGATGGCTTCGAGGCGGGCCTGGAGCAGGCGCGGGGCGAGCGGGCGGAAGCCATGCTGGCCGCCACCGATGCGCTTCATGCCTCGATCGACGATGTCGAGAGCCGTTTCGATGCAGTGATGGATCAGGTCATTGCCGAGGCCGGGGCGATTGCGCTCCAGGCCGCCGAACTGCTGGCCGGACATGCCATTGCCGCCGAGCCCGCGCGCGCCATCGACGAAGCGCTGACCCGCGCGCTCGATCAGGTTTCCCGCGATACCGCGCTGTCGATCCGCGCGAATCCGGCCATGCGTGAAGATATCGAGCGCCTTGTCGAGGAACGCCGCGCGCGCGAGCGGCGGGCGATCTCCATCGTCGTGGTCGACGACGACACGCTCCCTTCCGGCGATGCCCATATCGGCTGGGCCGAAGGCGGCCTGAACATCGACGCGGCCTCGCGCCGGGCCGCGGTCATGGCCGAACTCGCCGGTGTTCTGGGGCAGGAACCCGAAAGCGACGCCGTCTCGGCGTGAGCCGGTCCGGCGCTTGGCCGGCTTTCCGGCGCGCCGCAGACCGTCACGTTCCCGATCGGCCGGGAGCCGCTTCCACCGAAAAGAACGGGGCGCAGACAGCGTGGCAATGGCCAGCGGGACTGCGGCCTCGCTGACGGCGGCGCGCCGGTTGCGCCCCTGACTCCCCAGCCCGTCCGGCATCTGCACGGGGCCGTGTCCAGGTTCGACTACCGGCCCGGAAATTCCTGCATAAACTTTTCCTGTTCCCGGCAAGAGTTGCCTAGCGTTTATCCTATAATGTCAGGGGCGACACCAGGGGGTGACGCCGCTGACGTAAGAGGCGACTTTTGAACCCGTTGCGGAACTTTATCGAGCAGGTCGGTCCCCGCCGTGCCCTGCTGATGGGCGGCGTGGCCCTTGCCCTGCTGGCCGGGCTCGGATGGATGGCGTTTCGCAGTCCTGCGACTGAGATGGGCTATCTCTATACCGATCTCGATCCTTCGGCGGCCCAGTCGATCAGCGAGAAGCTCAAGGGCCAGAACGTGCCCTTCCAGCTCTCCGCTGACGGCTCTGCGGTCATGGCCCCGGTCGACAAGCTGGCGGAGCTTCGCATGTCGATGGCCTCCGAGCAGCTTGGCGGCAAGATCGGCTACGAAGTGCTCGATGCGGAGGAGCCTTTCGGCATCTCTTCCTCGCGCGCGAAGCTGAACGAGACCCGCGCCATCGAAGGCGAACTGGTCCGCTCGATCGAGAGCCTCGAAAAGGTCAGCAAGGCCCGCGTCCATGTCGTCATGCCGGACCACGCGATGTTCGAGACCGAACCGCGCAAGGCCAGCGCCGCGGTGACGGTGAAGACCAACGGGCGCCTTTCCAGCGAGCAGGTCCAGGCGATCCGCTACCTCGTCTCCTCGGCCGTTCCCGATCTCAATCCCGAGGCGGTTTCCATCGTCGACCAGACCGGCGCGCTGCTGGCGCGGGCGGGCGAGGGCGGCGACGCCGGTGCGGGCAATCTCGAAGACCGCCAGAACGCCGTCGAAGCGCGCCTGCGCACCGAGATCGAGGCGATGATCGAACCGATCGTGGGCCAGGGCAAAGTGCGCGCCGAAGTGGCCGCCGTGCTCGAACGCGACCAGGTGCGCGAGGAATCGGAAGTCTTCGATCCCGATACCCAGGTCGTGGCCCACACGGTCACCGTGGAATCGAACAACCAGAGCGACGAGAATTCCGCCGGAGCCGAGGGCGTGACGGTCGGCTCGCAGCTTCCCGACAACCAGGGCAACGTCAACGGCAATGGCGGCGACGCCCGCCGCTCGGCGCAGAACGAGACCTCGGAAGACACCACCTACCAGAACAGCCGCACCCAGAAGGTCGCGGTCCGCACTCCCGGCCAGGTCAAGCGCCTGACCGTGGCGGTCATGGTGGACGGTGGGCCGCAGGGCCTTCCCGCGCCGCAGGTCCAGCGCCTGCAGCGGCTGGTCGAGAATGCCGTAGGCTTCGATGCCGACCGCGGCGACAGCGTGGTGGTCGAGAACATGGCCTTCAACGCGCCGACCGATCTCGACGGCGCCGAAGGCGGCCTGCCTTTCGGCCTGACCATGGACCGCATCTTCGACGTGCTGAAGATCCTGATCGTGGGCGGCATCATCCTCTTCGCCATCCGCATGCTCAAGCCCAAGCTGGCCGAGCCGCCGCTGGTCGAAGGCGTGGTGGAGCGCCGCCTGACCGCCGAGGATGCCGAAATGATGGCCCTCAACGAGCGGGCCGCGGCCGGCGACGAGGAGGCCATCCGCCAGCTCGACGAAATGCGCGCCAACGAAGGCGAGATGCTCGACCAGGAAATTGCCCTGGCGCAAGTGGACGGGCGCATCAAGCTCTCCGCCCTGCGCCGCATCGGTGACGCCATCTCGGCCAGTCCCGGAGAATCCGCATCCGTAATCCGTCAGTGGATGAACAGTTGAAAGGTATGACCATGAGCGACGAGCTCGAGCCGCGCCAGCTGGCGCCTGCTCACCTGTCCGACGAAAACCCGAACGGCGAAGCGAGCGAGGATGCCGCAGCCGCCTGGTCTCCTCGCCCCACCACGCCGCCCACGCCCGACGACCTGCAGGCCGTGTTCGACGTGCCGGTCAAGGTCCAGGCCGTCCTGGGCCGGTCGCGGATGGACATCGGCGACCTGCTGCGCCTGAAGCCCGGCATGGTGGTGGAACTGGACCGCCGCGTCGGCGAGCCGGTGGACATCTTCGTCAACAACCGCCTGATCGCGCGCGGCGAAGTCGTGTTGATCGACAGCACGCTGGGCATCACGCTCACCGAAATCGTCCGGCAGGAGGCATGATGCCTTACTCCGAACACGATCCGACCCGGCTGATGCTGGTCGGCGACCTCGGCAACGCGATGGGCCTGGCGGTGGAGATGGTGCGCGGTTCGCCCGCCAGCATCGCCGTGGGCACCGCCAGCTCCACCGTGCTGGAGGACTGGCAGCGCGCCAAGGACGATCTCGTGGTCGTGGACATCGCGGTGAACCTGCAGGACGTGCTCTCGCGGCTGCGCGGCGAGCGGGCGAACCAGCCCGTGGCCATGGCCGTCTCCGAGCTGGTCGGGCAGAACATCGCCGATGTCGAGCGCGAGCTGATCCTCAAGACCCTGGAACATTGCCGGGGAAATCGCACTTCCGCCGCCTCGATGCTGGGCATTTCGGTCCGGACCATGCGCAACAAGCTGCGCACGTTCCTGTCCGACGGTGTCGCGGTGCCGCCCGGCCTGATCCGTCATTGACCTCCTGAAAGCCCGGTGAAGCGATGAACGCACTCGTCTCTGCAAGGCTGGACCAGTTCCTGGCCCGCCTCGGCCCCAGCCGCGATCTCGCGCTGGCGCTGGGGGTCAGCGCTATTATCGGCATGCTGATCCTGCCGATGCCCGGCTGGATGCTCGACATGGGCCTGGCCCTGTCGATCACCGCCTCGGTGCTGATCCTGATGACGGCGCTGTTCATCGAGAAGCCGCTGCAACTGTCGAGCTTCCCGACGATCCTGCTGATCGTGACGATGCTGCGCCTGGGCCTCAACCTGGCCTCGACCCGCCTGATCCTCGGTCACGGGCACGAGGGGCATCATGCGGCGGGCGGCGTGATCGCGGCCTTCGGCGAGTTCCTGATGGGCGGCGAGACCGTCATCGGCCTCACCATCTTCGCGATCCTGATCGTCATCAACTTCGTGGTCATCACCAAGGGCGCGGGCCGCATTGCCGAAGTGGCGGCGCGCTTCAGCCTCGATGCCATGCCCGGCAAGCAGATGGCGATCGACGCCGATCTCAACGCCGGCACCATCACCGAGAGCCAGGCGCGTGAGCGCCGCGCCGAGATCGAGGCCGAGAGCGGCTTCTACGGTGCGATGGACGGTGCCTCGAAGTTCGTGAAGGGCGATGCCGTTGCCGGCCTGCTGATCACGGCGATCAACATCGTCGTCGGCCTCATCATCGGCGTTGCCATCCACGGCGTGCCGTTCGGCGAGGCTTTCACCACATACACCATCCTCACGGTGGGCGACGGCCTCGTCAGCCAGATCCCGGCGCTGATCGTCTCCACGGCGGCGGGCCTGCTCGTTTCCAAGGGCGGCGTGGTCGGCAAGACCGGCGCCGCGCTGGGCGACCAGCTCGGCCGCTATCCCAAGGCCTTCGGCATCGTCGGCGTGCTGATGACGGTTCTGGCGCTGATGCCGGGCCTGCCGTTCATTCCCTTTGCCGCGATGGGCGGCATGTGCGGGTGGATGGCCTGGTCGATGTCGCGCAAGGCGCAGGCCAGCGCCGCGCAGGAGCGCATGCAGGAGGCGATGGCGCAGCAGCAGCAGATGGAAGCGCAGGCCGAGGAACCGATCTCGCGCACGCTGGCCATCGACGCGCTGCGCATCGAACTCGGCTACGGGCTGCTGCCGCTGATCAACGATTCCCAGGCCGAGCCGCGCCTCGACGACCAGGTCCGCGCGCTGCGCCGGCAGATGGCGATCGATTACGGCTTCGTGCTGCCTTCGGTCCGCATTCTCGACAATATGGCGCTTCAGCCGAACGAATATATCGTATTCGTCAAGGAAACCGAGATCGCGCGCGGCGAACTGCGCATCGGCAAGTTGCTGGTGATCAACGCCGCCGGGCAGGACATCGGCATTCGCGGCGAGCCCACCAAGGAGCCGGTGTTCCAGTTGCCGGCGCTCTGGATCGACCGCGACATGCGCCAGGAAGCCGGTTTCCGCGGGCTGACCGTGGTGGACTGCGGCACCGTGGTGACGACGCACCTGACCGAGATCGTCAAGGACAACATCGCCGACCTGCTCTCCTATACCGAGACGCAGAAGCTGCTGAACGAAGTCCACAAGGACACCGAGAAGCTGATCGCGGACCTGATCCCCAGCAAGATCTCCATCTCCGGCGTGCAGCGCGTGCTGCAGAACCTGCTGGCCGAAGGCATCTCGATCCGCGACGTGCCCACGATCCTCGAAGGCGTGGCCGAGGCGACGGCGATGACCGGCAACCTGACGCAAGTGACCGAACATGTCCGCGCGCGCCTGGCCCGCCAGATTTCGGCGCAGCAGACCTTCGACGGCGCGATCCCCATCGTCACGCTTGGCGGCGAATGGGACGAGGCGTTCGGCGAGGCCATCGTCGGCCTCGGCGACGACCGCCACCTGGCCATGGCGCCTTCGCAGCTCCAGGCGTTCATCGCCTCGGTCCGCGACACTTACGACCGGCTGGCCGGGCAGGGCGAAATCCCCTGCCTGCTGACCAGTCCGCCGCTGCGGCCCTTCGTGCGCTCGATCATCGAGCGCGTGCGCCCGGCGACCGTCGTGCTCTCGCAGAACGAGATCCATCCGCGCGCGCGGCTGCGCAGCCTCGGCACGGTCGGTTGAGCGGTCCCGTGCCAGGGGCCTGAATATAGGATCGCACGACCGGGCAGGCTGCAATCCCTCTATGATGAAGTGTTGGCCGCGGATCGTCGGCCGGGAGACGTCCTCTAATGCCGGTTTCCGTGAATTCCCTGTTCCCCATGGCCGCCGCGACGGGCGGCAGCACCTCGGGCGCCGCCGTCACCGGAGTTGCAGCCGCTGACAGCCTTGCCGGCGCGCTTGCCGGCGGGGGGGCTTTCAAGAGCGCGGAACAGGCTACCGGTTCCTTCCAGTCGCTGCTCGGCGCAGCGCAGGCGGCGCCCGCGGGTGCAGCCTCCGGCACGGTCCAGGCAGGCGCGCCAGCGACCGCAGCGACGGGCGAGGCACCGGCTGCTGCCGAGCTGATCCCGGCACCTGTCATTTCCGCCGATACGCTTGCTCAGGACGCGGCAGCCGTTGCGGGCGCCTTGCCGGCCGAGAACCTGCTGGCGAAGCCGGCGACGTCCACGCCGGGGGCCAAGCCCGCCGATGGGAGCCACGCGGCGAAAGCCGACCATATCAAGCCGCCTGTCGCGAAAGCCGAGGCAGTTCTGCCGCAGCTCTTCGCCGAGGCGGCAGCTTCGGCAGATGCAGCCCCGACCGGCGAGGCCGGCGAAGCCGCAGGTGATGCCGACCCCGCGGCGGAGGATGCCGATGCCCCGGAGGCGAAGCACCTTGACGCCGACGCTTCCGCATTGATCCCGGCCGGTCAGGCGCAAGTCCCGCAGACGCCGACGACTGCGGTGCAGCCGCAACTCGCGGTCGCGCCGCAGGCCGTGCCGGCGCCGTCCGAGGATGTGCCAGGTGAGCCCGCCAAGATCGCCACCGACGGTGAGGGCAAGGCTTCGGTGAAGCTGGCCAAAACGGGAAATGCCGGGACGTTCGCGGGGGCCGAGCGCGCAGCCGCGGAACCGGCAGGCGCTCGCAGCCAGGGCGCGGCGGCCAATGCCGCAAGCCCGGTCGATACTGCGCAGGCGCCCGATCAGGCCGCCGCCACGCCCGATGGCAATCTTTCCGCACCGCTGTTCAGCCAGACGCTGAACGCCGCCGCCAGCCGCCCCGCCGCGCTGCCTTACGCGCCCACCGCGCAGTCCGCGCCGCAGAGCGCGACCGTCGCCGTGCAGCAGGGGCAGTTCGGCAACGACATCGGGGTCGAGATCGCCCGCGCGCTCGACAAGGGCAGCGATGACCTGCTGATCCGCCTCGACCCGCGCCACATGGGCCGGATCGACGTGCGGCTCTCATTCGACCACGACGGCGTCCTGCGCGCGGTGGTCTCGGCCGACAGCGCGTCCTCGCTGGACATGTTGCGCCGCGAAAGCACCGATCTCAACCGTGCCCTGGCCGATGCCGGTGTGCGGTCCGACGGGCAGTCCCTGCGCTTCGACAGCCGTTCTGGCGGGCAGGGCGGCGGGCAGCGCTGGCAGGGCGAACAGAACCAGCGTCAGGCCCAAAGCGGCCTGTCCGACGGCTTCGGCGGGAGCGACGACCCGATCTACCGGCCTCTGCGCAGCAGCGGCCATGTCGATCTCATGGCATAAGGCACAAGAGCAATGACCACCGTTTCAGGCACCTCGTCCACCGCGACGACCGACACGACCGCGGCCTCCACTTCGGGCCTGCTGACCGATTACAACCTGTTCCTCAAGCTGCTGACCACGCAGATGACGAACCAGGATCCGCTCGATCCGATGGACACTTCGGAATATACGCAGCAGCTCGTGCAGTATTCGCAGGTGGAGCAGTCGATCCAGCAGACCGGCTCGCTCAAGGACATCCTCAGCCAGCTTTCCTCGCAGCAGATGTCGCAGGCTTCCAGCTACATCGGCCGCGAAGCGCGCTTCGATTCCCCGGTGTCCGGTCTCGGCGATGCTCCGGCGCACTGGACTTATTACGTGGACGGCACGCCCGCCGCGATGACCGCCACGATCAAGGACTCCTCGGGCGCGGTCGTCAACACCGTCACGCTCGATCCCGAAACGCAGGGTTCCTACTCGTGGGACGGTACCAAGGCGGACGGCAGCAAGGCTGCGGACGGCGCCTATACCTTCGCGGTCACGGCCACGGACAGCGCCGGCAATGCACTGGACACCACCATCAACTCGGTGGCGATCGTCAACGACGTGGTGACGGACGGCACGAACATCATGCTCGGCGTGAACGGCATCCGCATGTCGGCATCGGGCCTCGTCGCGATTGCCGCGGCCGGGACCAATATCGACAACTGAGGCCTTCCACCGGGGCTTCACGGCGCCCCGGTCCGTAAAAGAAGAACACCCCTGAACCACGCGGTTCAGGGGTGTTCTTCGTTCGGCCGGCCAAAGTCTTTTCCCATCAGGTGGAATGACCCGATGCCCCGGAAAAACGCGACAAACCGGAAACCTGAAGCACTCGATCCGACGCAGTGGGATCGAGTGCTCCGGTTCAGGCCTGGCCCACCGTGGAGCGACAATCGCTGCTGCCGATCGTGGCCGCCAGGCTGGGGCTTTCCGAGGCCTGAAGGGCCACGTCCAGCCGCGTGCAGCCCGGAATACGGTCCGGCAGCGCCAGGATCATCAGGCAATCGGCGATCGAGGGATCCTCGATCGGACCGATCAGTTCGTCCACGTCCTCATAGGACATGTCCGCATGGCTCATGCAGCGAAGCGCGGCCGCCTGCCAAAGCTGAGAAGTTGAATCAACCCTCAGTTTCAGCGAGAACCAGAACTCTTCGTGCGAAACGACATTTGGACCGGCCTCGCCGGCGCAATTCCAAGGTAAATTTTCTACCATCGCACTCTCAATAGTACAGCGAACCGAATAGATGCAGTCCGTGCCCCCGGACCTGAGAGGGAATTCCACAACCCCCGCCAGAGCAATGGCTGTAGGGGTCGACAGGACCAACTAAGGGATTTCCCGTATTCGATCGGAATTAAAGTAAATCATCTCTTACCGCGGAAAACCGGCGAGATTCCGAGAGCGATAGCGGTGTGATGCGACGTTGAAATTACAAGATAATCGATTCGCCGAGGGGGCGTGCGAGGGCGGCGTTGCGCATAGCAGCTAACGCTCCGCGAGGCGGTGAATTCTTGGTAATCGGAGGGTGGGGAGCCTTCACGAGGCTCCCGCAGGAGCTTTTCCTGCCTTCAGGGGGGCGTCGGCGGGCCTGCGAGGCGGCGGGCGCTGACGATTTTCACCATCGGCTCCAGCATCTGGCCTTTCATCACACCGTCACCCTTGGTGGCGGAGCGCGGCTCGTCCCAGATCTTGCGCACCACGTCCATGCCCGACACGACGTGGCCGAAAGCGGCGAAGCCGGCGCGGGTGTCCGGGTTGTCGGAATCCGGCTTGGCGTCGAGGGAAGGTATGTCCCCCAGCATGATCGTGAAATCGGCGGTGGCGCTGCCCGGCGCAAAGCGGGCCATGGAGATCGTCCCGGCCTTGTGGCTGATGCCGGTTATGTTGGTTGGTTCATGGGCGACGGGCGGCAGGACATTGACGCCCTGAAGCCCGCCCTGCAGCAGCCCGTTGGGCTGTTCGCCCCAGTCGATGTGCATGGCACGGTAGAAGTTCGCGCCGTCGAAGCGCTTGCTGTCTACGTATTTCAGGAAATTGGCGACGGTCAGCGGGGCGTGGGTCTTGTCGAGATCCAGCACGATGACGCCCGCGCTCGTGGTGAGTGCCACATAGACATGCTCGACAGGCGCTGCCGCCACGGGCGGTGCGGCAACCGGCGCTTCCTGGGCCAGGGCAGGGGGCACCATGGCACCCGCCGCGAAGGCCGCCACAAGAGCGAGCGATGCCCTTGCGGAAAGAGGCGCGGCCAGGAGCCGGAATGCCGGGTTCACGGGCCGCGCCTTCATCATCGGATCAGCGTACCCGCGGGCCGCCGAAGGGCAGGGGCGGAGGGGGACGGCGCGCGCCGCGCGGCAGCTGGGCCTGATAGGCCCGGCCGCAGTGCTCGACGCAATAAGGGAACCCGGGGTTCACCTTGTCTCCGCAGAAGTGGAAGTCGGGCTCGCCCGGGTGACCCATCGGCCAACGGCAGACGCGGTCGTTGAGGTCGAGCAGGCTGGTCTTGTCGGCGATTTCCGCGCTCGGCTTGGCCGGTACCAGGCGGCGCGGCGGCGCCGGCGGGATCGGCTGCTGCTGGTCGCCAGGGCCCTGACGCAGGAAGCCGCCAGGACCGACCGAGACCACGCGCGGGCCCTTGGGGGCAGGCGCGGGAGCGGCATCGTCGGCGGCAACCGGCGGCGCGGCGGGTTCCGGCGCGCGCGGAGCAGGCGCGGCGGCCGGCTGCGGCGCCGCAGCGCGTACCACCGGGGCTTCGGCCTGAGGCTCGGGCGCAGCGGGCGCTGCTTCCACCGGCTTCGGCTTCTTGGGGGCAGGCGCCGGGCGCGCGGGCTTCTCGTTGGCCTTCACCGGCGAAGGGCGTGCCTTGAGGCCGAGGCGGTGGGCCTTGCCGATCACTGCATTGCGGCTCACGCCGCCAAGCTCGTCCGCGATCTGGCTGGCGGTGGCACCACCTTCCCACATCTTGGTCAGCTTCTCGATCCGCTCGTCCGTCCAGCTCATTCGTGTTCCATCTCTTCATCGGGCGACCTGAGAATCGCCAAAATTCCGTGGCGCGGCTTGCCTTGGAAAGCCGCAGCCGATACTCGCCGGTCCATGCCCGATCAAACGAATTCGACCGAACTGCCGACGTCCGACG
Source organism: Novosphingobium sp. PhB55 (assembly GCF_004368805.1). NCBI lineage: Bacteria > Pseudomonadati > Pseudomonadota > Alphaproteobacteria > Sphingomonadales > Sphingomonadaceae > Novosphingobium > Novosphingobium sp. PhB55. Next base: position 513,802 of record NZ_SODQ01000003.1, read on the forward strand.
GGATCGCGCCCGCCGCAATTTCGGCGCGCCATTTCCCGGCGAAGGGAGAAGCCCTGATCCACCAGGTGAACTGGGAGGGGCTCAAGACGCTTTATATGAAGGAGGTGCGGCGCTTCTTCAAGGTCCAGACCCAGACGATCTGGGCACCGGCGATCACGACGATGCTGTTCCTCGTCATCTTCACGGTCGCGCTGGGGCGCGGAGGCCGGGAAGTGCTCGGAGTCAACTTCGCCACTTTCGTGGCACCGGGCCTCATCGTCATGGGGATGATGCAGAACGCCTTCGCCAATGCCAGCTTCTCTTTCCTGGCCGGGAAGATCCAGGGCACCATCATCGACTACCTGATGCCGCCGCTGACCGAAGGCGAACTGATGCTGGCCATGACCGGCGCCGCCGTGACCCGCGCCTTGCTCGTCGGCCTGGCGCTGACCGCGGCGATGATGCTGTGGCCCGGCGTCGACTTGTCCATGGCGCACCCCTGGGCTGTCGTATGGTTCGGCCTCACCGGCTCGATCTTCCTCTCGCTGCTGGGCCTGCTGTCCTCGATCTGGGCGGAGAAGTTCGACCACAACGCGGCCGTCACCAATTTCGTGATCGCCCCGCTCTCGCTGCTGTCCGGCACGTTCTACGTGATCGACAACCTGGCCCCCGCCTTCCAGGTGGTCAGCCGTCTCAACCCGTTCTTCTATGTGATCTCGGGCTTCCGCTTCGGCTTCCTGGGTGTCAGCGACATTGGCGACACCAACATGGCAGTGCTGCACAGCGCGCTGGGCATGGGCCTGCTCGACGCGGTGCTGGCAGCGATCGTCTACATGGTCCTGCGGTCGGGCTGGAAGATCAAGGGCTGACCGCCTGGCGCTTCAAGGTCTTCGAAAACCCCGGTCGGACCCTCCGGCCGGGGTTTTCTGCGTCTGGAGAGACGGCCCGTCAGGCCCTCAATGCGTCAGCCCGCGCCGCAAGTGATAGCGGCCGTTGTCGAAGTCATCGAAGATCTGCGAGAGCGAGGGGTGGTCCACCGGGCCGCCATCGGAATCCGTGATCAGGTTCTGCTGGCTGACATAGGCGACGTAGCTGGAATCCTCGTTCTCGGCGAGCAGGTGGTAATACGGCTGATCGCGTCGCGGACGGACGTTCAGGGGAATGGACTCGTACCATTCATCGCTGTTGGCGAAGACGGGATCGATATCGAAAACCACACCCCTGAAGTCGTGGTTCCGGTGGCGAACGACATCCCCGATCGCGAATCGCGCACGCGTTTCACGCGGTGCGTCGATGACGCGGCCCGCTGTCGGAGAAAAAAATGACGCCTTGTTCATAGGAGAAATATAGGTTTCCTGCGGCCTGCCCACAAGCAAGCCTTGTGGACAATCCCCATTTTTTGAAAACAGGGGCTTGGCAAGTCCGATAAGCCGGGCTATCGGCGCGCTTCCTGACCCGGCGGCTCTGTCCGCTGCATCGCATCTCTAGCGGAGAGGTGGCAGAGTGGTCGAATGCGCTGCACTCGAAATGCAGTGTACGGGAAACCGTACCGTGGGTTCGAATCCCACCCTCTCCGCCACTTACCTATCCAGATCAGCCCAAAACAGTCCCGCAAGGGGCTGATTTCCTGCGTTCTGTCGGCTATACCCTGTCCCAATCGGTCCCGTTTTGTTCCTTCCCTGCAAGGGGTATCGTGGGGTACAAGCGGGGGTATGGCTGAAAGGAGGGGGTACGATACCCCGAGGCGCATGCTGACAGACAAGGAAGCGAAAAACGCCGAGCCGCGCGAGAAGGCTTATAAGCTATCCGATGCGGGCGGTCTCTATCTCTACGTGGCCAAGACCGGTCTGAAGTCCTGGCGGATGAAGTTTCGCCTTCACGGGCAGGAAAAGCTGCTCACCTTCGGACCCTATCCCGACGTCAAGCTGAGCGAGGCGCGCGCGAAACGCGACGAGGCGCGCCAGCGCATCCGCAACGGAGAGGATCCGTCCGGCGCGCGCAAGCGTGCGCAGGAGGCGAAAGAGCAGGCCCGGTTCGAGGAAGCCCAGGCGCTCAGCTTCGAAACCATCGCCCGCGGCTGGCACGATCTGCAGAAGGATCGCTGGACGCCCGTCCACCAGGCCGACGTGATCACCAGCCTCGAGCGGGACGTGTTCCCCCACATCGGGAAGCTGCCCCTGGTCGGCATTGATTCGCCGACCGTCCTCAAGATGCTCCGCAAGGTGGAGGCCCGCGGCTCGATCGAGACGGCGCGGCGCCTGCGCCAGCGAGTGTCGGCAGTGTTCGTCTACGCTATCGGCGAGGGCATCGCGAAGGATGACCCCGCCGCCGTGGTGCTCAAGGCGCTCCAGCCGATGCGGAAGAAGGGCAGGCAGCCCGCGATCACCGATCCGGCCGAGGCACGGAAGGTGCTGGTGGCTGCCGAGGACAGCGGCGCGTCGCCGGTGACCAAGTTCGCCTCGCGGCTCCTCGCGCTCACACAGGCCCGCCCGGGCATGGTCCGGGCGGCGGAGTGGACCGAATTCGAGGGTGTGGACTGGACGGGGGATGCCTTCGGGCCGTTCCAGCCGATCTGGCGCATTCCCGCGGCGCGAATGAAGCTGATCCTCGATCTGAAGGACGAGGAGAGCTTTGAGCACGTCGTGCCGCTCTGCTGGCAGGCCGTCGACGTACTGCGCGCGGTGCGCCGGCTCAGCGGGCGCGGGCGGCTGGTATTTCCCGGCCAGCGGCACAGCCATCGCCCAATCAGCGAGAACGCAATCGGCTACCTCTACAACCGCGTGGGCTTCTTCGGGCGCCATGTGCCGCACGGCTGGCGCTCGTCTTTCTCCACCACGATGAACGCCCTGGCGGTGAAGCGCGGCCGGACGGAAGATCCGGCGATCGTCGAGCTGATGCTGGCCCACGTTCCGGAGAATAAGGTGAAGGCAGCCTATGACCGCGCGGGCCACATGGAGCGCCGGCGCGAACTGTCCCAGGAGTGGGCCGACCTGCTCATGAAGGGCATGTGCCCGGCCAACGATCTCCTGGAGGGCCGCCGACGGAATTGAGCCAGCCCCTTTCCAAAACGGAACAAATGTGGAACACATGCGGACGTCTTGGGACGATTCGGGACTGTTTTACATGATCATTGAGGAAATCAGCGCTGCCGCCGTCATTCCGTTCGGCACATGGTTGGTGGCCCAGCAGGGCCGGGGTGGCTTCATCGGCGGCTTGGCCGACGCTGCGGCTGAAGACCGGACGTTCCCGCGCGCCGGCGACGTCGAGGACGCGCGGAAATGGCTTCAGCGCCGGATGGCGAGCGGCGATGACTGGGAAGCGCTCGAGGATGCCGAACTGGACTATCTCTCGCTATGAGCGCGGCTGTCCACGCCTACCCTCGCGAGGGGTTTCTGCTCAACTCGGGACAATGTCGGGAGCCGAGCGAGGATCGGCTATCGCTCTGCCTGCGTCCGAAGGGGCATGAAGGTGGTCACGAGATGGTGTGTTGGGAAGGATTTCGCGTGCGGGCGCCCTGGGGGCGCGGAGAGACTATCCCTTTCCGAGGTTTCGTTGGCTGAAACTAAAAGAGGCCGCCCCCCGCAAAAGGGGCGACCTCGAAACGGTGTGGCCGGGGGAGGGTCCGCCACCGTGGCACCATCGCGAGATGCACCGGGATAATACCCCGAAAGGGGTAGTTGTTCCAGATCGTTGGAATGGTACCGTCCCTTAGCCGCGGCAGCACGGAAGGTCGTGCCCGTCTTGAGAACCGCTTAGGCGGTCGGGTCAGGTAGTGAAGAGCCCTATCTGATAGCCGGTATCAAGCCCGGCCCGCGGCTACTCCTCCGCCGGTGGGCACTTAACGCCCGGCATCCCCACCCTTTCGAAGTATCGGCATACGCGAGAACCTGAATCGCTGATCGACTTCCCCCAAGCGCGGTCGGCCGACTGGTAGTTTGCCGCAGCGGTCGGATTACCCGGGTCGAGCGCGGCCGGCGGGATCTTCGGGCGGGGTGCGGTGAGAGCCGCCACGTCCGCCGCCCGGGGGAATGCCGGATCGGGACAGGTCTTGCACCCGGCTGCAAGCAGGGCGAGCGAGAGGGCGGCGAGACGTATCATCGGCAGTGCTCCTGATATTCGGGCATCTTCGCCAGCTCGGCGGGCGTGTAATCCTCGCGCGCGATGGCGCAGTTGAGCGCGAGGCCCTGCGGCGCCGTCGTCGCGCGAGCTTCGGGCGGCTTGGCCGATTCGGTGGCGGCGGCCTGCGATATGACGGTGTCTCGTTGGTCCCGGAGGCGCTGGTTCTGGAAGGCGTCTGCGACAGCCTCCTCTGCCGACTGCTCGCGGCCAGCCGCGCCGGCTGCCTCCCGCGCCTGATCGTGCTGCTCGATCGCCGCCGCGTTGTCGAAGTGGTTCCAGATCAGGAACCCAGCCAACAGCACCACGGAACCGATGAGGATCCACGCTTCGGGTGGGAGGCCTCTGACTTTGCCCAAGGCGGCCTTCGCCAGCGCGATCATGTCTGGCCCTCCACCGGCACGGGCGTGTCCGGCCCGTTGACTACCTGCACCGGCTGGGGCTCGCCGATCGGCGTGGACTGCGACAGCTGGTCGGTCAGCTTTTCGCGCTCCCGGCTGCCGGACAGGGTGACCAGAGCCGAAAGCACGTCCGCCAGCTTCACCAGCGCGCCGCCGACGATCGCGGACTGCACGCTTTCAGCCCAGTCCGGCATGTGCCGGGCGAAGGCCAATGAGGCGATGATGGCGAGGATGATGGCGATGATCCCCCCGCCGATCAGCATGAGGACGAGGCGGTCCCCGTCGCGGTCGCACTTCGTCGTCATGCCATCGCCGCCGCGAGCTTGGTGTGATAGCCGCCTGCCGCATAGGCTGGGCCGTTGTATCCCTTCGCAAACGCGCGGCAGGTTTCCGGATCCGTGCTCAGGGTGCGCAAGGCGCCAGACAGCCCGAAGACCTCGATGTAGCGGGCCAGCAGCTCGTAATGCGCCGCCTCGCTTTCAACCGTCGAGAAGGCCAGCTCGTAGGGGCCAAGGAAGCCAAATTCCTTCCACCACTTCCCCAGCACCTGGAACTTTCCCCAGGAGCACGAGGAGAAGGCCGCATCAGGATCCTTTCCGCAGGCCAGCCCGAGCTTATCCCAGCTGTCCTCGCTGTAACCGCCCGCGCTCAGATTGCTGAACGACGCGACCGACCACTTGCCGCCGGTCTGCCGGTGGAACAGGTGCCGCTCGAACAAGATCTTGGGACGACCGTTTCTGTCGTACCCGCCACCCGAGCTTTCGACCTGGGCGACGGCCTCGAGCTGCTTCACGGTGCAACCCAGCCGCGCGGCGAAGGCGGCGATCTCTCCGGCCGTGACGGCTGGGGCGTGGGCGTTCGTGAAGCGCGATCGCAGCGCCTCGCGGCTGATAGGGCCGAAAATGCCATCGGCAGTGACGCCGAGGACGCGCTGTAGGGAACGGGGGTCCATGTTCAATCCTCCTTGAGGCCCAGCCGGGCCCGGTCTGCCTTGGTGTTTTCGGAAAGCATGCGCTGCGCCTTGGCGCGCTCGCGGCCGATCTTCTCGGCGTCGTCGGCCAAGTTGCTGATAACCCATCTCACGGCGGTGAATGCGGCGCCGGAGAGCGCCTTGATCGCTTTCACGCCGCCGAACGCGATGGTGAAGGCCGCGATGGCCGCGCCCAGCGGGTCGAGGTGCATCTTGATGACGGCCGCCATGGCGAAGAGCGCGCCGGCGCCGCCGATCAGAAGCGAGGTGACCATGGCCCGCCGTATCTCGCGGAACGGCTTTCCCTGTTCGTGCATCACGCCAGCGATCGCGAGCCAGCCGGTCACCATGCCGAACGCGATGCTGCCGATTATTGGGTCCAGTGCTCCGATGGGAGCCATGACGAGGGCGGGGGCGTACTTCGCAACTGCATCTGCCCGCATGCTCACCCCGCTGTTGCAACCGTGACGAAGCTCACCGCCACGAACCAGGTGGCCGCCGCGCCGGCCATGAACCATCGCCCGCGAGCAAAGGCGACGGCTGAGAGCCACGAGGCGATGCCAGCCATGGTCCAGGCGCCGGCCATGACCGCGCGGAAGATGATGCTCTGCATGTCGAAGCCCGGCAGGCGGTTGGTGAAGGGGATCACCAGTCCGGCCACGAAGCTGAAGCAGAGGAAACAGAGGAGGGCGCCGCCGGCGAGCAACAGCACCTTGAGGGGCACGGTCACAGGCTCGCGGAGGCCGATGTGCCACAGAGTGGCCATTTCCCGTAGCTTGCGGGCGAGGGGCACCGCGCCGAGCGGTGCCCCCACGAATGCCCACCAGCGCATGACGTCTGCCCAGTAGTCGGGCGCGCTGAGCGTGGCCAACGGCCTAACCGGCGGCCTGGTCGGCTTGGGCGTCGACCAACGCCTGAATGCGCGCGATCTCGCCGTTGATGAGATTGCGGCCGCCCGTAAGGACGCTGATAATATTCGCCGCCTGCTGATATGCCGTGCTGGCCGGGGAAAGGTCGGCGATGAGGGCCTCCAGATCCTCGGCGAGGGTAGCAACCTTGCCCGACTTGAGGGCAGCGGCCACGGCTTGCGAGCCTTCGAGGGATTTGATGTCGCGCTGGCGCTGGAGGTCGGCAATCTGGGCGTCGATTTCGGAAACAGTCGGATCGGCCATGGTCAGGCTCCTTGGGGCGGCAGTGGCATGGGAACTGGCGGCGCGATCGGAGCGTGATCCGCTTCCACGCCGTCCAGCTCGTCGAGGGTGTCCGCGACGTTGATGCGCATGGTCTGGCCAGTGAGGTTCACGAACAGCCCGGCGCGGATGCCGTTGGGATCGCCGATCACTTCGCGGCGGCCTTCGATGCGGGACCGGGCAAAGATCATGCGGCCCTGTTGGAGAGCCGTGGCCGCTTCCTCACCTTCACCGAGGGTGACGGCCTCCACGATCTTGACCTCGATCGGATTGATGATCCCGGCTGCGTCGAGCACGGTTTTCTTCACGCAGCCGTACTGGTCGGAAAGCTGGTCGATCGCAGGGCCAGCGCCCATGTCGTAGATGATGGCACTCGGGTTGATGCCATCGCAGGGACGCATGACAGCGATAATGCAGCCAGCAGGGATCTCCAGCCGCTCGCCCGCGGCTGTCTTCAAGTGAAGCATAAATTTTCCTTCGGAGATTGTGTTGGGGGAGGCGCGGATTAACGTTCCGGCAAGCCGTCATCTTTAAATTGAAAGCTTAGTGACTTGCTTGGCGCTTTCGCTATTTACCGGCTCGCAAAATTGAGAGGGGCAAATGATCAAGTTCATTCTGGTAGTGGCCGTTTACCACACGCTGGGCGGCAACGCGGTTGTCGAGCACACCGAGATCCTGGACGATAAGGCGGCTTGCATTACCGCAGGCAAGGATTACGTCGTGCAAGCCAAAGCCAAGTATGCTGATGCAGATTACACCTGCTACCGCCGTAAGGTCCGCTAAGGCTTCGGCTACCAACCGGTCACATCGAGTATGAGCCAATCCGACCCCGTCTGCGTAGGCGGGTTTGTCGGTGGAGGGTTGGTGCTTGGGTTGTACTCCTGAGCATCGGTAGAGATCTGAGCGATCTTAACGCCGCCAGAAATTGCCTGCGTAGCCGAAACCGTGGTGACCACCAGCACCGAACTGCCCCCAGGCCCTGGCCCTTGGTTGTATGTAAAGCCGCTTCTCATAGGCGCATAAGCGAACTTCTGCGCGGAGCTGCCGATAGCATAGTTCCCGAGACCCGGTTCCATGAGCACGCCTGCTACCCGCATCGGCCGATATCCAAGGGAGAACGTGACCTCGCTGGCCGCGTTCATTAGCTCCATGCCCATATTGAGCGGGGGCGGGTTAGTATCGAACAGGTAATATTCGAATGTTCCGCTGTTTCCAGAAGAAAAAACCCTCCAGGCCCACGTCGTTCCATTAAAGCTATATCGATACCAAGCCACCGGAAGCGTGGGGTTGTAGATGGCCAGCAATGGACTTTTGCAGTTGTTGAAGGTCAGGTCGACATATTTTAATCCCTGATTGCCTCCGGCGTTTAACGTCGCCTCTGCAGTCCCCTTCGTTATCAAATGAAGGTTCTTGAACGTCTGATCAATCTGCCGCTTTCCAGTGACGGGATTGTCGAAGAATACCTGAGCCTCGGCCATTACTGGGTGTAAACTCCATAAAGCACGATGGTCTCAAATCGCCACGTCGAATAGATTTGCTGCCAATCCCAGCTCAGAGTTGTCCCAGAGACCCGTATCCTTGGGGTGATGTTGATACCCCCGGGCCCGACCATTCCTCTGAGCGGATACCACCATGGGGTCCCCAGCGATAAGTTCGCATCGACGAACGAACCGGTCTGAGGGTTTTGCGGGATCGTGAATTGCCCAAGGTACCGGCTGACAATCCAGTCGGTGCTGAATATGAGATTGCCGCCGCCATCCCAGCCTTCGACGCCGACGCCCATCACCAAATACCCCAGCGGCCGCGCAGAACCCCGTTGGAATCATAAACGCGCCAGTTGCCACCGCTGTATTCGGTTCGCATTCCTCCACCGGGCTTCAAGATTGCGAAGTTGTCGGCATTGACCACGAAGCTGCCGGCGTTGCCGTTATTGTTCAGCGCCCAGCCCGTCATGTACCCGTTGACGTCGACGGTGACGCCAGCCTTGCCGAGAAGCGCGGTGACATTCCCGTTGATCGTCGTGATCGCCGTCTGCTGGCTCGTGATCGTCACGCCCTGGGTGCTGACGGTGGTGGATAGGGAGGCGTATTGGGTGGTCAGGGTGGAGAGAGCCTGGAAGCTCTGGATGACGCTCGCCTCATTGCTGTACGGCGTCCACTGGCTTCCGATCTCCAGCTTCATTTGGCGGAATCCGCACGTCGTTCCGGCAAGCACGTTGCAGACAAAGCGGCACCGAATTGTCGCTACGTCAGAGGGTATCGTGAAGGTGATTGCAATTTGGCTTCGGCGGCCGGTTGTCGTGTCGAAATCGAAGGGGCCGGTTAGCGTCGACTGGGGGCCATCATAAACCAGAGTGCCGCTGGAATTGTAGCCGACGACGTCGACGTATCCGGTGCTTGCTCCACCGAAGAGGATCGGATCGCACGAAAGGGTGTAAGTGCCGCCGGCAGCGACAGCTACAGGCCCAAGGTGGAAGGCTTGCGTACCTGTGGCTGTGACTTGCGCATATCGCCCCCATCTGGCGCTGTTTACCAACGTGAAGTTCCCGGCGTTGGCCACGCCGCTATTGAAGCCGTCCTCAAGTCCCCCGTTCGGCAGCAGGTTCACCCCACCAGCGCTGACACGGGTCGTTAGCGTGGCGACGTTGGATTGCAGTGTGGTGATAGCCATCGCCTGCGTCGCGATGGCAGACCCTTGGGTCGAAACCGTCGTGCTCAGGCTGGCGTACTGTGTGTTTAGGGTCGCGAGCGCCGTGAAAGACTGCACGATAGAGGCGTTCGCGGTGAATGGAGTCCACTGGCTGCCGCGCTCCAGCTTCACAAGGCGGAACGAAATCGTCTTGCCCGCCCCGAGCGATGTCACCTGCCCTCGGCATCTAACACGTAAGGTTGCGGTGTTAGCTGGAACGATGCCGGTGTTGGCAAGCTGGCCTCGTTGAGCGTTGCTATCGTCAAACCCGAATACGCCGCTCTTGCTGTTAAGATTGCTGCTGCCAATCTGAGCGCCGGACGCATCGAGGAAGAGAATGTCGACGCGAGCATTCCCGTCCAATGCACCAGATCTTGCATCAGCTGAAACTACAATCGCTGCCCCAGCACCCGGGATCGATCCCGAAATATCCTGATAAGCCGCCCGGTTCGTCGTTCCAGCGGAGAAGTCCATAAACAGGAGCGTGCCATAGGTGCTGTCGCCCGTAGCGACCGTGTTGTCTGGCAAGACCCAGCCCGCAGAGCCGTTTTCGAAGCCGCCGTTCGGCAACAGATTGACGTTTCCGCTGGCGGTAACCGACGTGGTCAAATTGGCGATCTGCCCTGCCTGTGTCGAAGAGGCGGTCTGAAGCTGCGTAATCGACGAGCCTTGCGCGGACACCGTAGAGCTCAGGCTGGCATAGTTGCCCTGAAGTGTAGTGATCGCCGTCGAGTTCTGGCTGATCGTGGAGCCTTGGGTAGACACCGTCTGAGACAGGGACGAAACGCTTCCCTGCAGGTTCGTGATTGCGGTGGCGTTGCTGCTGATCGAGCCTCCGTGTGTGGAGACCGTCTGCTGCAACGTCGAGATCTGTCCGGCCTGCCCGCTAGCCGTCTGCTGGAGGCTGGTGATGCTGGCGCCTTGCGAGGACACGGTACCGGAGACTGTCGAGATTGCCGTGGCGTTTGCGATAATGTCGCCTTGCGCGGCCTGGATCTCCGCGCCTTGAGCCAGAATGTCATCCTGCGCTTGGGTGAGCGCCGTTTCGGTCGCTGCTGCGTCGGCCTGAAGGCCCGCAATGGTCTGCTGCGCGGCGGCGATGTTGATCTCGGCTTGGGCGATGTCCTCGTCGAGCTGGGCAAGCGCTTCATCTTGATCCTGAAGCTGGCCTTCGATGATCGTGATCTTGCCGACGCCGGTGACCACCTGCTCGAAGATCGTGGTGTCGCCGTCGATCGTGCCGACACGGTAGCTGATCCGCACATCGTAGGCGGTCTGGCTTTCCAGGGGCGCGATGACGTGCCGGACGGTGTCCACCGCCGAGAGAATGGCCGAGTTGGTCCAACCATCGCCAGCACTCTCGCCGGTGGTGTGCAGGCGGTAGTCGATCACGATGGCGTCGGCCGACGGCATTTCGCTGTCGCCAGCAACCAGCAGCGCGGGGAAGCCTTCGCCGGACGTCGTCCCCGAAACGCTCCATTCCGTCGCGACAGGCGCCGGAGGCTTCAGGTCGGGCGCGGCAAGCGTGAAAGGATCCGGCGGCGTGGTGGATTCGCCGAGCGCATAGGCATGCTTCGAATAGGTCTCGGTTTCGACCGCGAAGGAGACCTTGCCGGTGGACGGATCGATCGCGCGGCGCGTGATCATCACCGGCTGGTTGACCAAGCCCTCTTCCGGGACGTTGAGGTAGACGACGTCCCCGGTCTTGAGGCCGATCCACTCCGGCCCGGTCGTGAAGGTCCACGGCCCGGCCTCGCGGCTGTTGACGATCTCGTAGGCAGCGAGCTGGCCCGGCTGCTTCGCCTCTTCGCCAGAGAAGACCTGCACCAGCGGGAAGTCGATTTCCTTGCTGCGCTTGCCCTTGTCGGCGGTGATGTACTGCGCCACCGAAACGGCGGTGCCGGTGATCACCGACCAGTCGCTGTTTTCGTCTACGTACCGGGGAAGGACGGTGTTTATCCGTTCCCGGCGGCTCTTCGTCGCGGCGAGCGAGAGGCCATCGTGTAGATGCCGGCTCTCGATCGTCGCGATGGCGGTGCGAGGCATGTTGACCAGGCAGCCGACCATGGCCGCAGTTTGCGTGGGGCGGGCGCCGCCAGCCTGAAGGATCCGCTTCAGCGTGTCCCACTTGCTGTCCGTGGTCCATTCGACGCCCCCGACCTTCCAGCCGTTGGCATCGCAGACATTCGCGCACTCGACGAACTCAGCCATCCGGATCGTTTCGACCGGCGCGCCGATGCCGCAGGTGCGGTTTCCGTTCTGCCAGCGCCCCAGCGCCCAGGTGAGCGCGTGGAGGCCCGGATTGTCCGACCAGACGTATGTCGATTCCTGAAGCGCGCGGCAGGCGCCGGAGCCGCCGGGGTAGGTGCTGTCGAGGCGGGGATCATAGACCTTGACCCACTTGCCGATCCAGGCGGGTTCGGGCGCGCCGGCGCCGTACATCTCGCCCTGCTTGTTGTAGCGCAGGCACCACATGGCATGCGTGATGCCGGACAGCTTGTGCGCCGTGGTCCAGCCGGGCGCGGTACCGCCGCCAAGCGACAGGTTAAGCGCGGTCGCCATCGGCCCACCGAGGTGGACCTTCTGGGCCATGTAGTCGCGGAATTCGCCAACCGCGTTCCCGCTGGCATCGAAGGCCACGACCTCGCCGTCAGCCGTGAACTTCTCGATGCTGTCGATCTGCCCGCCGATGCTCAGCAGCGCGCCGAACCAGAGCAGGTCGTTGAACTTGGTGTAACCGGGGCGGGTGTTGGTCCCAGCGAAGAAGCGCAAGCCCGACATGCGGGTGCGGCCCATCGCGTAGGGCAGGCCGCTATCCGGATTGGTGACGAACTTCGTGGCCGTTCCCTGGGCGGAAACGCCGGGCGCCGTCGCAGCAGCGGCAGCCGTTAGCGCGGCTGAAGCAAGGCCGCCATAGGCCCCGATTGCGCCAAGGGTTGCAGCAGAGACACCGGCGACACCGCCCGCACTAGCTGCCGTGGTTGCAGTCGCCGCCACGGCGGGGGCTGCAGCACCCGCCGTCATCGCTACCAGCGCGACGGCCGCCACAACTATGCCGGCGGTCTTGAGCATTTTCGCCATTACAGAACGCTCCAGGCACGCAGGATCGAGGCGGCATGCGGCGCGGCCGTGACCAGGCCGGGGTGATCCTCGTGGAAGGCAAAGACGTTGCCGGATCCAGCGTACAGCGCGATCGTGCCGACCGGGCTGTCTCCCTCCACTTCAGCGACGTCCCCGAGCAGCATGCGGGCGGGAGTGATCGGCATCAAGCCGAGGCCATCGGCCATTTCTGCGAGGCTCGAATAACCGAGGCGGCCCAGCGCCTTTGCAGCGCCGAGCGCCGTTCGGTACCGGCCGGCCTTGCTGATCGCGATCTTGTAGCCAAGCTGCCTGAGGTGGAAGGCAGCGATGCGAGCGCAATCGACTTGGCCCCACTGGAACGGCTGGTCGCGGAATTTGGCCATAGTCGCTTCGATCGCGGCGTGCCGGCGCTCAAGCGGCATCATGCGAACGCTACACTCGCAGTCGCGGGAGACCAGAGCGATCCGCCCTTGGCAGTGTTGCTGCCCTTCGGTGGTTTGACGCCCCAGTACAGATTGACGTCGGTTGCCGTCATGAAGACCAGACCAAGCTCCCCGGGCCAGATGGATTGATGCCAGCCGTTCGAGGCGCGCTGGCCTTCTTCGACCTCAAACAGCCGCTCGAAGACGCTGACTGCGGTGTATTCCAGGGTGCGGAGCCCTGAAGCGTCGACCTCGATCTTCGGCACGTCGATCTCGCCGAGGAACAGGGTCTCGGGCTGCCCGATAGAAAGGCCGGTGACAGGATCGAGGGCGCCCGCGAGCAGGCGGATGACGCTGCCCTGCATCTCCGGGTGCGCGAGCGCAGCTGCGGCGCTCAGGTCAGGCGGGTTGAGCGTGATGGTGATCTCGGGGGCACTGTCCCCCATCTCCTCGCTCAGCTCGGATAGCGCTGCGATGGAACCGAAGGTCGCATCCAAGCCGGAGTAGCTCTCCCCTGCGACGACAACCGTTGCAGCGCCGTCGAGCAAGCGGAGATCATAGTCCGGAAGCTCGATGCGAACCGCGCCGAACATCCAGACCGACGGCTGAGCCAAGGCGTTTTTGAGGGTCGGATCCATGGTCAGGCGGCCTCTGCTACTGTGAAATTGAAGTCGGCCACGCGCTGGACGGCGATCTGCCAGCTCAACTCGTCGCCGGGGTTAACGAGGCCCTCGATCATCGGGCGTGCAATCTCAACGACGTCGCCCGCAGAGAGCGGGGTGCGGATCATCGGCCACATCGACACAGTCACCGCGCCCCCGGCAGACGCGACGGCATCTGCGGCGAACATGTGCATGTACCGGCGGCCCGCATGGATGATGGAAGCGAATTGCCCTTCCTTGATCGCGTATCCGGCGGTGAGGCCTGACAGCGGGAGGACGGTGCCGCTGGCAACCGCCGCCGCGAGCTTCGGCGCACCGGGATTGCCGGTGTCGAAATCGGGCTGAGGCCATTCCATCAAGAGCCGATCCTCGCGAGCGCGCAGCAGTCGCGAGTGGATCGCCATGGCCTCGTCCTTGGTCGGCTTGGGCGGGAGGGTCACTCGGAGACCAAAGCGAGCACCGGGGCGGTTTATCCGTTGCTCTGGGCCGCCCAGGAATGGGGTGAGTACCCCACCGAAGTCGCGAAGGTAGGGCGTGACCGAATTTGGAATGGCCGTGTCCGGCAGGCTGATGACGGCCAAGTTTACCTCCCGGGGATACGACGGCGCTGCGCGCGCGCGAGGTCGGTGCCTGCCGAGGCGCGGGCCTGCGCTCCGGCCGCCGAGGCGGCTGGAACTGCGACTTTTGCGGCTTGTTCGCGAACCACGACATCGAAGTAGGCGGAAGGAACGACCTGAACCTGTGCACCGCGCCCGCCCAGAAGCTGCGAGGTGTCGGCGTTGTTGTAGACCCGCTGCCCGCCAGAGAAGTTGACCAGCTCCGGCCCGCGCTCTCCAACGAGGGCGAGCCCGCGCGGAGCGTAGTTTGTCCCAGTGGCGAAGCCGGGGAGCTTGATCTGCGAAGCCCAGCTCTGGATTTGGCTGCCGAGGCCCGAGGAAAACGACGAGGCGCTGACGCCGTTGATCGAGCTTCCGCCACCGAATAGGCCGCCGAGTGCATTGGAGAGCGAGCCGACAATCGCCTTCTGCAGCTGGATCTTGACGAGATCGGCGATTATCTGCTGCGCCACGTTCTTGAATACGGCGCCCAGTTTCTGAGTACCTGTGATCGCGCCGGCGAGACCATCGGTCAGGCTGTCGAGCGCCGAGACCTGAATGTTCTCCATGGCCTCGTTCATATCAGCGACTGCGTTCGACAGGTCGAACTTGTAGCGCTGAAGCGGCGACATGTTCTGCTGGTCGAACCGCTGGCGCTCCGCGGCCTGCTGACTGGCGAGCAAAGCCCGCGCCCGGTCGGCATCGGCCTTGGCGATATCGCCAGAGGCAATCTGCTGTTCGAGCAAGTTGGTCTGGATCTGCTGCTGAAGCGTCAGCGCCTCGCCTTCCAGCTTCGCGCGTTCCTTCGTCGTGGTGGCGATGTCAGCCCATGACTGGAGCGTGTCCGCCTGCCGGCCGAGCATATCGTTCGCCTGGCGGGCCTGTTCCTCGGCGATCTCGCGGTTGAGCTTCGCCGTGTAGAGCGAGTTGTTGACTACGATGTCCCCGGTGGACGAATCCGTGCCGTACAGCCGCTCGATGTAGGCCATCTGGGCCTTCTTCTGCTCATCGGTGAACTTGTCGTTTGCCGCGATCTCGGCAAGGCGCTGCGCCTTCTCCGAAGCGAGCAGCTGGCGCGAGAGGTCAGCGCGCTCGTCGGCGTCCGTAGCAAGCGCCAGCTTGGCGTTGATCTCTTCAGTAGCGAGGCGGTCGAGTTCGCGGTCCTGATCCGCCGCCGTCGCCATCTTGGGGGCCTTCGGCGTCCGCTTCTTCTTTTCCTTGCTCGGGATTGCCGGGTTGACGTTGGGCCTGGGAGCCGCGGGCGGCTCAGGTGCGGCGGGCGGCTCACTGGGAAGTTTCCCGCCGGGGGCTTGAACCTTCGCCCCCTTGATGAGGCCGGCGCGCTCAAGCAGTTCGATAAGCAGCCCCAGGGGCGGGAACAGGCGGCCGATCGACTTGATGATAGTCCGCACCGAGTCCTCGACACTCGTGCCCATGATCGACCAAGCCGACTTCCAATCGCCGTTGATCGCTGCCTTCACTGCCGCCGTCGTCTTGATGATGACATCGAACAGCGCATTCACGAAGTCTATGGCTTCGCTGATCGCCTGGATGACGGCGGCTCCGCCGATCTCGATTAGCTGCCCGATGAGGTCGCCGAGAAACTGGACCACCGCGCTCTTCGACAGAGCTTCGAGCGCCTCGAAAAGCAAGCCGATGACCTGCACCGCCTGGTCGAACAGCACGGTCAGCTTAGGACCGATCGTGTCGACCGCGGTGCGGAACACCTTGCCCAGCGCCGCCACGGTCTGCTCGCGGAACAAAAGGAAAGCGGCGGTGAGCGCTGCGATCGGAACGGCCAGAGCGCCCAGTGGGGCCACCAGCGCGGCGAGGGCGGCGCGCAGTGCTGCCCAAGCCACAGTCAACGCGCCGGTCGCCGTGCCGGTGGAAGCCATCGACCCACCGATTGAACCCAGCGCGGCAAAGACCGTCGATCCCGCCGAAATGATTGTGCCCAGGGCTACCAGGAGCGGTCCGAGCGCGAGGGCGAACGCGCCGAGTGCGACGCCGACCTGCTGAACCTGCGGCGGCAGTGCGGCGAACCAATCGACGAGCCCGGCGAACTTGTCGACCATCTGGGTTACCAGGTCGACGATTCCCGTGTTGGCGATCGCTACCTTCAGTTTGGTGAAGGCGTTCGCCAGCGCCGTCTGCGCGGCCGTGTAGTCTTCCAGGCTCTTGGCGTCGGCGTCCGAGATGATCGCGGCGTTCCCGCCGAGTTCCTTCAGCGCCTTGCCGTTGTCCCGCAGGATCGGGATCAGCGCCGATCCCTCGTCCGCGATGCTCTCCATGTAGAAGACCATCTGCTGCTGCGGGATGTTCGCCTTGACCAGGCTGTCGTAATAGAGCTGCAAGGCCTGCGAGCCCGACAGATCCTTGAACATGTCGATCGTCACGCCAACCTTCGGCGCCACGTTCGTGAAGAAGTCGGCCAGCTCGCCGCCGCCGTTCGCCGCGAAGTCGCCCAGCTTTTCGCGGGTGTCCTTCAGGATGTCGCCGAACTTCTCGTAATCGACGCCGATCGTCTTGGCCGCCGCCGCGCCGCGCTGGAAGCCCTCGAACGTCTCGCCCGCGAGCTGCGCGGCGTTCTTGAGCCCGCGCGCGTCGTCCGCCAGCGCTACGAGCGCGGCGAATGGCGCGGTGAAGCTGAGCGTGAGCTTTTCGCCCACGCTCTTCATCTTCTGGCCCAGCTTGTTAAGATTGCTCGCGGTCTTCGCGATGCGCTTTTCGGCAACGCTGGCGCCCGCTTCGAGCCCCGCCGTCTCCATCGTCAGGTTTACGGCAAGGCGCGCGATCACATCACCCAGGGACATGCGATTTCTTCTCCTGGTTGAGCTTCATGGCGCGGAACATGGCGAGCACCTTGCCGGTACCGGCATTCCGCTTCTCTTCGGGGGTGAGCGCTGGTTCGAGCAGCTTATCGAGCGGCTTGAGCCGTTTGGTGCGGGCGAAGGCCTCTGCGTGCCAGCCGGTGGCGAGAGCCTGCGCGGCGGCGCCCTTCATCCGGGCGCCGACAATCATCAGGAAGTTGCGGGGCGTTACCCGCCAGAACGCTTCCGGGTCGAGCTGCGCTTCGCACCACTGCCGCCAGAGGTCCTCCCAGGTCGGAGGGCGGGCGGGGCGTTTCCCTCCGCGCCAGCCTTTGCCGGATCGGGCATGGACTGGTCGAGGGCGTTGGTCAGGGCCACGGTGACGCTATGGGTGTCCTCGCGCAGGATGTCGGACACGTCGGCCAGCGTCACACTGGGATGGCGGGCACGCATCGCGCCGAAGAGCATGGCGCGCAGCGCACCGAGGAAGCCCGCGCTGGCGTCAGCGGCGAGCGCGTGCATCGGTTTCCCGTAAGCGCCCTCCGCCTCGATCAGCGCATCCATGTCGAACACGAGGGTAAATGCCCGCTTGTCCTTCAAAACCAGCGGGACTTCGCCTTTCAGCAGGTTCGCCATTATGCGACCTCGTACTCTTCGACGTCGTCGACGGTGACGACCCGGAAGGTTGCGGTCGCTTCGGTGACGCCGTCGGCCGACAGCGTGCCGCGGCTGTAGCCGATGCAGCGGGCGGTGCCGGTGATCTGAGCAACGGGCTCGCCGTCTTCCGGAAGCACGCACTTGAACGGACGCGTGTCGCCCGCCTTGTTTGCCGCTTCCAGCATCTTGTCGGTATCGGAAAGCGGGCGGCTGTTGAGTGTCACCTCGAAGTCAGAATCCTCGTAGAAGCCGCTGAGGTATTCCCGGCGCCAGCCGGGCGACTTGAGGTGCGTCTTCTCGATCTGCTCGCGGTTGCCCTCGCTGGGGATGTCGAAGCCCGTAACCTGCTGGCATTCCTTCAAGACGAGGGGACTGCCATCGCCAAGGTGGAATTCGCCCATGTAGCCGGTCGAGGCGTCCTGCGTTTCGGCCATTTCTATTACTCCGGGACCTATACCGATCTATGCCAGACGAGCAGGTCCAAGCTCATCCGGTGAACGAAACCGGCCGCAGTATCCTCGCCGAGGTCCTGCGGACCTTCGGCCTTGGTGCGGCCAAACTTGACGCCGTCGATGGTGGTGGGGACGGCGAGAAGGGGAACGAGCGCATCCGACATGGCCTTAGCCTCGGCGTAGCTCTCGGCTTTGCAATCCGCCTGCACGCGGGTGTGACGCCCGCCGTTGTAGCCCTTGAGGTGCCCAGGGCGCGGATCGCTCACAACGATCAACTGGAGATAGGGAAGTGCCGTGCCTTGCGGTACTTTCCGACCCCAAACGACGCGTGGCGCTGCGCCGGACGCAAGGATGCGCTTGCGCATGGCGGTCTGCATATCGGCCATGATCAGGCCCTATTGCGCGCCGCGCGCTTGGCGATCCGGGCCTTCGCCTTCTCGATCTGCGTCGTCAGCTCTTCCCGGACGTCCTCGATCACGCGAGGACCTTCCTCGTCGGCGGTGGGCCGGGCATATGGGTGAGCGGGCATCTTTTCCGTGCCGAATTCCTGCCATGCTGGGTTGCCGCCTTCCTGCGATGCGGTGCTTGGGCCGGTGTTGACCGAGACGCCCGACGAGCGTTCGAAACGGGTGCGCGACTGGCGCTTGGCCTTCACGACTTGAGTTTTCATGCCCTTCGCCAACTCTTCGCTGTCCTTGGGCGCCCGGCGGGCCATGCCCTCGCGGACCGGCTCCATGACCTTCTTCGCGGTGCGCAACAGCACGGCGCGCGCCGTGGCCTTGGGCAATTCTTCGGCCAGAGCGCGCTCCAACTCGCGAAATCCGGTCAGCTTGAACTTGATCGTCACGACGTGGCCGCCGTCGCAGTGAATTCCAGCTCGCCGCGAGTGATCGGCAAGCCCGGTGCGGCGATGTCGAAGTTCAGCTCGCCGAGAACGATGCGGTCGCGGGCGCGCATGCTGCGGGTGTTTCCGTTGTCGAGCACCTGGATGGTGGCCGCCTGCTGGGATTGCATCTGCGCCGCCTCGCGGCGCTCCGATCCACGTCCCCAGAAGAACCGCGCCCATTCTTGGCTCACATCGGAGTAGGATGCGGGCACATCCTCGCCGTATTCGTCCTGGCCGGATGAACGCCGCTGCAGCGTCACCAGCTTGTCCCGGGGCCCGGCTGACATCAGGTGAACACCCGGAGGGGCGACAGCAGGGTTTCAACTGTCGTCGACATTGGAATAGGCGCGGACCCTGATCCAACGGCCGCTGTCTCGCGGTTGGCATACAGGTCACCTACCATCAGAAGGATGGCTGCCTGGATGGCAGGCGGTAGGTCGGCGTAGCCTGCTTTCCAACGGATGCGGACCGTTTCACCAGCCGCCCCGCGCCAAGCGGCGACAGGGAACGACGTCGGCCACGCCGGGCGCAGTACGCCGCCGGAAAGTTCATACTGGTCGCTGGCCAGTTCGACGCTGTCACCGAGCGCGTTGACGTATGCGACACTCTCAATATCGACAGCCGGTGGGTAAGGCAGCGTGATAGCACCGCAATTTCCGAAGGTCGGAAGTCGCATTTCCAGCGTCTGGATACCGATCGCACGCCCCAGCCAGCCATCTGGCCCGTCGATGTGGGCGGTGGCGGCCGCGATATACGTCGCGATCAGCGCGTCCTCGTCAGCGTGTAACACCCGAAGGTGAGCCTTCGCGTCCGGGACCGATACTACGGGTTCCGGTGGTGTGAGGACGAAAGCGCTCATAGATCAGGCCGCCTCGCGCTTTGCCTTGATGGCAGCGATGATGTCGGCCTTCTTGGTGGCTCCATCGAGATCAATCTGCTCGCGTTCCGCCACTGCTTTAAGTTCGTCCAGCTTCATGCTGTCGAGATCTTCGAGCTTGGCTGGCAGGAGCTGGCCGTCCGAGATTGCACCCATCTGGAGCAGGCCTGCGGCGTCTGCTTCGGATAGGTCGATCTCATCGCCGCGCGCGTAATCGTGGCCATTGTCGGTCATGGCGCGCAGGCAGCGAAATGTCTTGAGAGAGCTCATCATCATTCTCCGGAGATGGAGGGCCGCCTTTCGACGGCCCTCTGTTGGGATCAACCGGTCGGGAAAGCGCCGTCGACGAAGGCTTCCGGTCGGTACACGGTGAATGCCAGCCGCTCCTCGGAGAGCAGGGTGACCATGTTCTTGCGGAAGTTGTCGCTGTCTTCGGTCGACACGAGCACCTGGCTTTGCATGCGATCGAACAGCTGCGCGGCGCGGGCCCATGCGCCCACCGTGAACTCGCCCAAGGTCTGAGCGACAGTGGTCACGACGGGGCGCCCCCAGAGGGTAGGCGCCAGGCCGCCCTGCGGGTTGCCGATGATGTAGCGGCCCAGGGTATCCTTCAGCAGCTCGATCTCTGCCCAGTCCGTCGGGTGCAGCACATGGCCATCAGCCGAGTACTCTGCGAGCTCGACCTGCAGCAGAGCGAGGCGCAGAACGTCGATCTTGGTTGCATCCGCAATCGTGATCGGCGCGGCGTAGTCGGCCGCCTGGGGCTTGACGCCCAGCAGGTTCTGGCCGGTGCCGTTGCCCTTCAGCAGCTGTGTGTCTTCGACGATCGCAAGGCCGTAGCGCAGGCGATAGTCGATCATCGACCGGAGGGCAGGCGCGTCGGCCAGGATTTCCGCCGAGGCGAGCATCCAGTGCGCGATCTTGCGCACCGGAGCCTGCTTCAGATCGAACTTCAGGCTGGATTCCGGCTTGGCGGTGGTTTCCGCGGTCATACCGGCACCATTGGTGAAGCCCGTTTCCTGAACGTATTCGATCGAGCTCGAGCTGGTCTGGCCGGGTGCGACAAGACTGCGGATCGTCAGGCGTCGATCGGGCATCATCGCCATCGGCGACTGCACCCGCTCGGTGCGGACGAGGTCGCCCGCCGAGCCGTCTGCATCGGTGGTCAGCGACGTGATCGCCTTCACCTCGATCGCCACATTCCTGCCGGGCTGCGCGCCGTTGGGGAATGCCTGCTTGTACTCCTCGCTGTCGATGAACTGCTGGCCCGGGGAGGGCTGCTGCTCATTGCCGGATCCGCTGCGGTCGGCCTTCTGCTCCAGCTCAGTCATGGAAGCCTTGAGACCAGCGATCGCGGTCAGCGCTTCGTCGGCGCGTTCCTTCAGGCTGGTGGTGAGGGCTTCGCCGGCAGTCGCCTTCCCGAGGGCTTCCTCGGCAATCGCTTTCACCTCGTTGGTTGCCTTCTCGAAGGCGGCCTTCGTTTCGGCGGCGATCTCGGCGGTCGTGCGGCCCGGCGGGTGACCGGTGGGGTCACGCAGAAGCCTGCCGAGGCGGCGCTCGTTGATGGTGAGGCGGCCGATAAGGGACGCGCCCATGATCCCGCGGGCAAGGCCCACGAAAGCAATCCTGCTCATACTCGTTTCCTTCTAGGGGGTGCCGTCAGGCGGCGCTGTTCATCGCCGCCCAGAAAGCGGCGTCGGGGTCTGCCGTGTAGTCAGGATCCCCCTGACCCTTGAGGTTGATACGCACGGCGCGCTCAGCCTCCGTATTGGAGAGACCAAAGCCCTTCTTGAGCAGGGTCTCCCATTGCCGCTCGGTAAGCCGGTCCCCGGCTACCAGACGAGCCTGCAAATCTTCGATGTCCTTGACGTTCGTCACACGGGTCCGGTCATTCATCGGGATGGTGACCAGCGAGATCTCGTGCAGCGCTACTTCCAACAGGTGGCGGGCCTTGCCTTCCATCCGGTGGCGGATCGTCTTGTAGCCCATCGACAGCCCGCCTAGCGCGCCGCTCTTGGCGTCCTCACGAGCTTCGTTCGCGGCGGACGTGTTCGAGAACTTGCCCTTCACCAGCAGGCCGTCGGAGACCTCTTCGAAGCTGGTCCACGATCCAACCGGCCGGCGCTGGTCGTGGTAGAGCAGCATGGGGATAGACTTCCGCCCCGCGATCGAAGCTGAAATTGCCCCGCGCGCGACGATGTCGCCGCCGGCGTCCAGATTGCCATAGCCAATGGCCAGACCCTCGATGGCGCCGTTGTCATTCAGGCTCTTCAGGTCGAGCGCGAAGTCGAACTCGTTCATTGCTGGTTCCTCGTTCCGGCGATCGCCGCAGATAGGGGGATGTCCTGCATCTGGGTCATCAGCACGTCGCCGCCAGCAACTGGCGGGAGGCCTTCCAGCGCCCGGATCTCGTTGCGCGTCATGAATTCCTTCATGATGCTGTAGTACGTTGCTCGGCCCTGGCTGTCGGCGCGCAGGAAGCCCTCGACGTTGAATTCGATGCTCACCCCAGCCGCACGGTCTTCGGGAGTGAGCAACTGCTTCTCAAGCGAGCCCTCGATGCGCTTCAAACGCTTTCGCAGCTTGAATTTCATCACCGAGTTGGTCTGCTCGGTCATGCTGCTGCCAAGCGAGGTGTTGCCTTCGGTCGAGCCGACAAGGTGCGGGTCGACCTCGAAAATGCGGCAGATTTCCTCGACACTGAATTTCAGGTTGAGGATCAGTTCGGCGTCTTTCGGGGACAGCGACAACTGCTCCCACTTGAGACCGCCATCGATGACCATTGGCCGGCCGGCGTTGGCGGCACCGACAAACTTCTCCTGAAGCAGCGTCTCGAGCTTTGTGCGCTGGTCGGAGCTGAGCGGGGTCCCCTCTTTGGTCATAATGCCGCTCGGTCGCACGCCGTTTGCAAAGAGGCTCGACGATGCGCGGTTAGCGGCGAAAGCGTTCGAGAACGATTCTGCGCAGGCAGCGATCGGCGATACACCGCCAAGGGGGCCTCCCAAGGGGCCGCGGATGTGTAGGACGTCCTGCTGGGTCACGCGATAGGCGCGGGCCTCGTCGGTCCACGCGTATTCGATTTCACCGCTGGGTAGGCGCCGCACCGACACGGCCTGCGGCGGAATAGGTGTGAGGGATGTGATTCTCCCACCGGCTCCGCGGCGGATGTGTGCGTAGGCGTTACCTTGCAGCTCAATCGAGGCCGCAATGAATTCCCAGAAATCGAAGGCGGACTGGTCGTAGTTGGGACTGCTGTGCAGCAGCCAATACAGCCAGTGTCCTCGATCTTCGACCGGGACGCCCCCGGGCCCGGCGCGGTAGATGGTCAGCGGCAGGGATGCGATGTTACCAGCCCAGAAGTTGACGCAGGCCCAGGTCGCGGCCAGGCCCATAACTGACGCTGCGGTTACGCGTTCGCCGAAGGAATACCTCTCCGGAAGCCATCCATTCGGATCGGTAAGCGAAAGCTCTTTGCTCGCGTACGCTGCCGCCTTGCGCTCCATAGCAGCGCCTTGGCGCCTATCCTCCTGAGCGGCAGCCGCAGCCGACAGCTTATAGTGCGATACGGTCATGCGTAGCTCTCGATCCACTCGTCGACATTGCCAACGCCCTCCGGGTTGCGGGTCATCAGCATCACGGCATCGAACGCCGCGACAAGCGGATCGATCTTCGCCTTGCCGGCCACCTGTTTCGTGATCAGCACCGCGTTGCCGCGCTGCTCAGATTTTGCATTTCCGGCGCACCAGGCCATGAGCCGCTGCCCGGCATGGACGAGTGTGCCGTCCTTCAGCTTCCGTTCCGTGCCCCAGACGGCCGCTGAGAGGCGGAAGCCTTGGCTGATCGCGAGCATTTGTTCAGCGGTGAAGCCGCGCCCGGACAGTTCATCGACCAGGGCGGTGATCCCCTGAGGGTCGAGACCGATCGCCGCCTGTTCCGGGAACAATCCGGCATCGCGAACCCGCTCAAGAATGTCGGCGACCTCCACAAGATCCTGCGTCGGGCTGGTGCATCTCACCAACGTGCCCTCGGCGATGAAGTCGTTCAGGTTGCTTACGATGTCCTTGCGACGCTCGAATACGTCCAGTTGCGCCCATGCCCGGCACCAGAGCAGCCACTGCTTCGTGATCCGGTGACGCCCCAGCAGGGCCAGCCCCAGAAGGTCGTCGAGGCCGCCGCCGTCGCCGCCCGCCACCATGACTTCGCAAATTTCGAGCATATGCTCGAGCGTACCGTCCCAGAGGGCGGCTGGAGCCTTTGCCTGCTCCCAGTATGTGGCGCCGATCCACGCATCGTGGCGAAGGCCGACGCCGATTTCCACATTTAGGTGTTTTGCAAAAAATACTTGTTTGGTGCCGTCTTCGGCGTTTTCTACCTGCCGAAACTCGCTAAGCAACCATTTCTGGCTAACAGAGCGCCCCAGGTTGGGGTTCGTGATGTAGAAATTTTCCGGGTCGAGGTGCTCGTCCGCGGCCATCATCTCCTCGGGGTACTCGTAGAGCACGGCCAAGAATTCGGGGTCTTCGATCACGCCATCGCGCACGTCGCGAGCATAGTTCAGCATGTCCTTGAACACGCCTGCGGGTGGCGCGTCCGACTGCGTCGTCAGGTAGAGCGTGTAGCCTTCCGGCCTTGACACTTGGCCGCCGGTGGCTTCCCGAAACATACCATCAGCGTTGGCCTTCTTCCCGAACAACCACAGCTCGTCGATCAGAACGCGGCTGGCCTTCTTGCCCGAAACGGTGGCGCTGTCGGCGGCGACGACTTTTAGGGTGGCCTTGGTGTTCCGGTTGGTGATGAGCCGGACATGTTCCTGGATGTGAAGAAGCGCGTCGAGTTCTTCGTCGTTTCGGATCATGTCGCAGGCCGGCTTAAAGCTGTTGCCAGCCACTTCGATCGTGGGAGCGAGGATCAGATTTTCGTCGGATGGGCGCCACCCGGCAATGAGCTCGGTGAGCATGATGCCCGCGGCGATCGTCGACTTCGTGTTCTTCTTCGAGACGAGAAGGAGGCCCTTGCGGATTTTCTGCTCACCCGTTTCCGGGTCGTACGCCCCGAAAATGGCAGCTGCGAAGTCCAACAGCCACTCCCCGG
The DNA here is from genome assembly GCF_004368805.1 of Novosphingobium sp. PhB55. NCBI lineage: Bacteria > Pseudomonadati > Pseudomonadota > Alphaproteobacteria > Sphingomonadales > Sphingomonadaceae > Novosphingobium > Novosphingobium sp. PhB55. Next base: position 538,680 of record NZ_SODQ01000003.1, read on the forward strand.
CCGTCTCGCCTATCGTGAAGTGCTCGCCAGTCGCAGGGTTAATGCCCAGATCGACGATCTTGAGAGACGTGAAGATCGCCATCTTGGCCTCGGCAGAGGCCGGAAACAGAGGGGAAAATGGTATCAGAGACCTGCGTTCGCGGATCCGGCGCTTCCAATCGAGGCACGCCGTGGACCATGCGACCACTTATTTCACCGCTTTCAGCGTCGGCGGACCCAGCGCGGCGAAACGGCTGCCGCCGCCAATGGCCTTCGCTTTCTCTTGCTGGGCCGCTTTCTTGCCCAAGGGGGCGGAAGCCTCGTTCAAGGTTTTCAGAGCAAGGGCCAGGGTCTTCATCGTGTTCGCCCGGCTGGGCAGGCTGAGCGCCTTCATCATGGCTGTCCGCCGACTGTCGTCCGAATCATCTTCGGTGGCTGAAACGATCATGTCCTCGAGCTCTCCGCGGCGGCTGGTGACCGCGTCCAGCTCGTCCAACATCCTTCCGACGAGGTTGCGGCCGTCGTCGGCAATGGCTGTCGGCTCGCGAGGATTTTCCGGGTCGGAAGGCGGCGGAGGGGGAGACGCCTGATCCGGTTCGCGCCGGTTCGCACTGCGAACTGCGCGTTTCCATCCCTCCGCCTTCGCCTTCTTTCTAATCGCTGTATCTGAGACTTCGTATCGGTCAGCTATTTCCCGGATCGAACATTCACCGGCCAAGTATTCGCGCTCGATAGCGGGCCAATTGATAGAAGAATTACGTTTCGCCATCGGGCGTTACCTCCGGCGAAAGTTCGCACCCCTGCTCGTCCACCAGGATTTTTTCTCTGCGTGAGAGGGACGGCGGTCTGGAGCGCTAGGGCAGATCTGATTTTTGACCCACCCCCCGGTCAGGGGTGCTCGGGAGCCTCGGTGGGGTCGGCGATGTCGATTTCGACCTGGCAGCCCGCGACCCATGCGCCGAGGCGGATGATCGGGGCCGCGATGCGGAGGCGGGCGCGGGTGATGGCGATGAAGCGAACCCGCAGCGTGATGGTGGAGACAAGCGACGGGGCGGAGACGGTGGCGATGGCCATGCTGGGTCAGGTCCTTCTGCGGCTCAGATCGCGCAGCTCCTGTTGCTGCTTGCGGCTGTCGTGGCAGGGCTTGCACAGGGTCCAGAGGTTGTGCTCGTCCCAGAACAGCGCCTCGTCGCCGCGGTGCGGCTTGCGGTGGTCAGCCACCAGCTGGGAGGTGTTGCCTTCCAGCTTGCCGCATCCGGGCCACTGGCAGGTGAACATGTCACGGGTGAAGATGGAGAGGCGCAGCGCCTTCCATCTCGCAGTGTTGTACCACTTGCGCCACGGTGAGTAGACGCTCCGCTGCGCGTTTTCACTGCGCTCCACAGGCGGGAGCGACCCCAAACCAGGCTTCAACGTTGATAGGCGAGCGCCCAATGTCTTGAGCTTCGCCATTATGTTCTTGCTTCAAAGATGCGCTTCGCGCGTCCCCCCGAAAGCGAGGTGCTTCCGTGAGGTGAGGCGTAGGAGAACCAGTCTCTAGGGCGAACGCCTTGCTGCTCCTGGCAGCGGTGATGGCGGAACAGTACGTGAACCATCCTCATCTCGTCAAGCAGCCACGCGTGCAGGCAGGAGGCTGTGTGCCGAGATCTTCACAGGTACGGAAAAGCCTGGGAAATCGACGAGCGCGTAGCGTCCCTGCATACCTGCGACACGGCCCATCAACCCTTCGAACCCAGCATCAGCGAACGTAACTGCGGTACCGGTCGCGAACGTCCGCGCCGTGTCGCGCGGGCGCTCTCGCTGCTCGGCCAACCGAACAGCATCAAGAGCTCGGTCGGCGACGCGCGGATATAGGTCGGCATGGCGGAAGACGTGGAAGTTCGGAACGGCTCGCTGCACATAGCACTGCATCGTGTCATCCCACACGCTACACGTCGGCGACGGCATCCTCGAAAGAGCAACAAGCAGGGGTAGGCGCTCGTATTCGGCGAAGACGATCGTCGGCATCATGGGAGCTGAGATCGCCTTCGGCACGCGGGCATGGCCTACGCGAACGGTGCGCGTCTCCTGCGGCGTCCAGGCGCGATAGCCAGCCGCTTCCAGCGCCGCCGCAAGCGGCAGTGTCCGGCTGGGCGCGGTGCGCAGGATGCACCATTGCATCAGTATCTTCCTCGTGAATTGGGGTTGCAGGCCTGAAGCTGCCTGAGCAGGCCCATGATCGGAGACATGTGGTAGCTCTGCGCGTTCGAGTGGCGCATGACCGCTTGAAGGGCCATCGCGAGATCTCGTGCCTGATCGCCGCTGATGTATAGGCCGGGCCGATCGTGACCGAGCTGGATAGGGCCGGTCTCGATGGGCCCGGCTTGGCAAGAACAGTTGCGAACCGTCACGATTCCGCCTCCGCCTCGCCGCGAGCGTAGTCCGCACGCGCAAGCTCTATCGCTCGCAGGATAATTCCTCTCTGCGCTTCCCGGTAAGCCTGCTGGACGTATGGCGCGACCTTATCAGCATCGGTGGTTCCGCTGGCGACGACGGTGAGGCGATCCTGTAGAACACCGTTGCTCAATGGAACGCGCGGGCCACTGGTTTTTGACAGAGCATGGTCAGAGAACCATGCCAGCGCCAAGCCGCCGTTGGACCGCTGCCGCAGCACAGCTTGCTCTTTCGCGATGCGAGCGAGTTCCTCGCGGACAGGGACAGGGTCGATGCTCATGCCGCATCCTCCCGGCGAACTCGTGCCGTGTACGAGCCATCGCTGTGCCGCCACAAATAGCTGCGCGTCTCGCCCACGCTCTTCCACTGTTCTGGCATCGCATCGATCTCGGCTTGCGTCGCAGCGCCCTCGTCCAGGCGGGCCATGGCGTCATCAAACCGGGCCTGCCGCTCGCGGTGGGCAGCGGTCGATGCCGCGAGCTTGGCGCGTGATGCGTCATCGTCACGGCGCCAACGAGCCAAGATCTCAACGCACTCGGTGGTGCTGGGATAGAACTTGCAGCTGCACAGCGCTTCCGTTGCGAGGAATTCCAGCGCTTGGCGCGGGTATCGCCCGATCACCAGTTCGTAGGCGCGGTGCCGCAGCTTGCCGCCCACGCTGTCGTCGGGGCGCCTCGGCAGCATGTCCATCATGCGCAGGATCTGGGCCAGGAACACCTCGTCGGCCATCTCGAGCACGGGCAGCGGCGCGGCGGCAACGACCATCGCTGCGGCTAGCTCGTCATTGGAGAGGCGCACCGCCGGCACGGCCCCGGGCGATGGTTTCGTCGAGGGAACGAGTGAACCCGTCTCGCCTATCGGGTTGGTGATTGCCGGCAAAACCTCGCCCAGCTGTCGTGCTTCGTATCCCATTTCGTTCGGTCCTGTTTCGGTCGGCTTTCGCGATCCAAGTGCGGAATGCCGCCTGCCAATCCTTGGTCACGCGGTCGTTGCTGGCGGCGTGTGCCTCGAAGGCCATCCGCTCCCGTTCCAGCATGCCGGGCGGCCAGCCATCGACGATCTGCTGGGCCGCCGCCGTCAGCACGGGTTCCCAGGCATCGGGCATCGGCAGGGGCTTGGAGACAGTGCGTTTCGGCTTCGCCGGCTGCTCGCCAGCGGCTGGTTCGGGGTCGGCGCCAGGGGCGGGGAGAACCGGATCGGTCCCGGCCGCCTCGTGCGTGCCCGCATCGCTCGCGCGTGATTTCTCTTCCGGGTGGGTAGGGGTGGAGGGGTTAGAATTATTTTCATTGGGGAGGCGGGGAAGGGAGGGTTCACCGTCACCTTCGTCACAACCGTCACCAGCCGTCACATGTGACGTTTGTGACGCGTTGAGACGCTTGTTTTCCCGCCATCTTTGCGTGCGAGCGGCACCCGCGCTGCGCGGTTTCGGCTCGGCGCGCACTTGTGTTTCGAGTTCGGCAATGGCCGCCAGCAAAGCGTCACCAGTGACGCCAGCGGCGATCAGATGCTTCACAGCGGTTGCGATGAGGCTCACACCACGATCCATTCGATATCGGGCCAGAAGGCGCGCGCAAACGACATGCGCAGCACCGATGCCTCGGTTTGGGTGGCCTTGTTCCCCTTCACGTCCTCGCAGACCTTCCGGCCGCGCTCTTTGTAGGAGAAGTCGGGCTTGTAGACGGCCTTCCGGCCATTCGGATGCAGGACGGGCTTGCCATTGACCATGAAGGTGAACGTCGGCTCAACCTCGAGGCCGCAGATCTGACCGCCGCGCTGCAGGAGGTGCAGTTCAGCGCAGCGTGCAGCTTCCTTCTTGCTGGCATGCTTATGGCCGTGGCCACACACCGCCTTCTGCGCGCCGAACTTGTTCCCCGCCGCCTTTGCGGGCGGCAGGGAAAGGAAGTCGGCGAGACTGATGCGTTTCGGCATCTCGCTCACAGCTTGGGCCACTCCGCAGGAGGCAACCCTGCGTTCTGCCGCATCTGGTCGGCCTGGGCGCGGATCAGCGCCCGGCGCTGCACTTGGCCGATCTTGGCCAAGGCAGCGCCGGGAGCAACCGGCTCGGGCTTACGCTTGCGGGTGAGCCAGCCGAGCATGGTTAGAACGGCTGGCCGTCGTAGCTGGACCTGCCAGCCGAACCTTCCGGCGCGCCGGCGAAGACCGGAAGACCGGTTTCGTTCTTCACCTTCTCGAGCGCCTGATTGAACGCGGTTTCGAAAGTGAGGTCGGGGCGCCACAGTTCGTACCAGAACACCGGCTTGCCATCCTTCAGGCGGTAACGAAGGCGCGCGATGATCCGATAGACGTCCGCCGAGCGTGCGAAGATCGGGATGGCGATCGAGAACAGCTTGGGGAAGTCGACGGGCTTTCCGTCCGACTGCTTGTGCTCGGATACGAAGGCAAATTGGGTCTCGCCGGTCGTCAGGTTCACCGCTTCGCAGGATTCCGCCGTCTCATAGATGCGGAACTTGAGCGACATGTCGACCAGCCGCGTGGGCGTGGCTATCGAGCTAGGCGTTGTCGCCCGGTTCGCCTTTGCGAAGTCCTGAGCCTGCTTCGACCATTCGCTCACCGGATCCTCGGACACGTCGACAATCTGTGTTTCGAGGAAGGCCGCGAACTCGCCCATGGACATCGGCGTGGCGTTCCTGCCGAACCAGGCCTTCCATTCTTCGGAAAGCGGGAAGGCATAGTTAGCCTTGTGGCGCATGGGCTCGACCGGATGAGCGGGAATGACGCCGTCTTCGTCGATGTTGGCAGGGTGGTAGTCAAAAATGGCCGTCAGCGAGGGCTTCTTGAAATCGTCTACGGCGAAGATCGCGGAATTGGCGAACTTAAAGCGGTTCACCAGATCGATGAACGAGGGAAGCTGGGTCAGCACGGCGGTGCCGCTACGGAACAGCGGGTGCGAGCGATACTCGTCCCACAGGTTGGGGCTGAGCGGATGAGCTCCGCTAGCCGTGAGGGCGACGGGAGCTTCGGTACCGGTGCGAGGATCGGTAACCGTTACGACCTGCGCGCGCAGATGCTGCTCGGCCAAGTTGAAGGCCTTGTCCATCAGCTCGCCGGTGCGGTCTGCGACGGTGTCGGCGGCGGCGAGCGCGAGGGCGCTGGTGTCGGTAGTGGCTTGGGTCATGTGGTCGATGTCCTTCGATCAGCCGTGCAGGGTGCGCGGTTCGGTGGTGGAGACTTCGCGGATGGTGCCGAACAGATTGCCCTGACGCGGTTTGTTGGGGCTCAGGCGGCCATCGCGGGTGAACCAGGCAACGGTGGCACCGTGCTTTGCTGACGGCAGCTTGAAGGCGAGCGACGGCGTAAGGACTGAGAATTCCTTGTCCGGGTCGAAGTCGACGTCGATGGTGAGGGTGATCTTGCCCTTCACCTTCTTGTTGCTGTCGATCCCAGCCGCCTCGAGCTTCTGCGCGAACTCCTGGAGCGGCTCGCTGCTGTCGGCGTTGAAGGCCCCATCCTTGAGCATCATCAGCAGGTCGGTGAGGGTCGACGCGGCGGGATAGCGGCGCCCGCCATCGGCGGCGTTCTCCTCTATGATTTCGCCGGTCTCGGGATTATGATCCATCTTGCATCACTCCGGCGCGCATTCAGGTCATCAGGCCGGGGTGCGCGCCATCCCCCCGACCCGAAACTTGTCAGGCCGCTCGAACGAGCTTCGCGAGCTGGGCGTCGATGGCGTCGCGAGCGCTTTCGAGGGTGCTGCGGTTTGCGCGCACTTCCTCGGGGTCCACTTCGCCATCTTGCAGAGCGACAGAGATCGCGAGGGCGGCCTTCAGGATTGCCGACTGCCCAGCGTGGTCGCAGTGCGCGCCGCCGGGGCGGCTGCCCTCCACCAGCGTGCGCAGCGGGCCGACGAAGCGGCCATTCCACTCGCGCCAGGCGGCGAGCAGCGAGAACCCTGACATGTCCGAGAAGTCGCCGTTGCAGTACGCCTCGGCGCGGTCGCCGCTCTTGCCCATGACGCGGCCCATGTCCGCATAGGTGAGGCTGTCCTCTTCCTTGATGGAAGCCAGGGTCTCAGCGATCGTGTCACGGACGGAAGACGCGGAAAACACGGGCTTATTGCCGGTGGATGTGCGGTTCATGGCTGGATTACCTCGGCGGCATGAAGAGAAACGGGGACAAACAGGAAGGGCTGGGCCGCGCGAGTGTGGCGGCAGCCGATATCGCCGCGGATCCCGCAGCAGGGGCAGGGATCGCGATTGACGCTAAGGGGCTCCGGCTTGGTCAGCACGCGGGCGGCGTCGCTCTGCGGCTGGTTATCGGCGCGGGCGGGGCGATCAGCGTTCACGCGGTGGCGGCACGTCCGCTTCCAGCCGCCGGGAGTGCCGGCGGTGCTCTTGCCGGTCGACCGGATGGTGACGATGCGCGTGTTGCTGAAACGCTCGACGGTGACCTCGCCCAGCGCTTCCAGCCGCTTGAGGGCGGCGGAGGCGTTGTTCTGATGCTGGAGCCCGAGAAGCTCGGCCAGTTCAGCATTCGTCGGAGCGGGACGGCCGGCGTCGGCGCACTTGGTGAGCAGGACGAGGAGCTTGGCTGTGCGCTGGCGGCCGTCGATGCGGTTGTTCGTGCTCATGCTCGAGCGTCCCATGAATACCCACGGTTCGAGGCGCCGCGCACAGGCAGGCGGTCGCCGAACGTGCGGCGGAGCGCGCGGATATGAGCGGCCAGCGTGTTCGGCGAGCTGTTCGGCAGGTCGTGATGCGTGATCGGTTCGCCATTGGCGCGGGCGATCGCATAGAGCGTGCGGGCATGCGCGCGGGGCAGGGCGATCTGCTCACCGTCGTGATAGGTGAGCGACGGCCCGAGCGACCACTTGCCGCGACGGACGATCGCGTTCTCGTCGGTGTTGCCACCGCAGTGAGGGCAACGGGCGCTCATGCTGCGGCCTGCCGAACGGGAAAGTTCGCTTCCTTGAGCGGTTTGCGGAGCCGCCTGGCCATCTTGACCAACGCGGGAATGCGCCAGCTGGGGATGAACCCCGTCCGCTTCCAAGTGTGAACCGTGGTGATCGGGATGCCGGTTTCTTTGGAAACAGCGGAGACGCCACCAAGACTTTCGAGGATTTCTGCTACCGTGTTCATGCAGTCGAATTACGATAACCGTAACTCAAGCGCAAGCGAAAATACGAACTTCGTCATCGACGGCGGAATACGAAATTCGCAATGTCGCGCGATGGTGACACACGACGAAATTCTCGCGGAACTCCGCCGCTGGATCAGCTCTGGCAAGGTCCTGCAAAAGGAAGTTGCCGCTGAGCTGGGCATAGCGCCGGCGCGTATCACCGAGATGCTGAAGGGCACCCGCAAGGTGCAGCAGCGCGAGATGCCGATCCTGGCGCACTACTTCGGTATGGATGAGGGGCCGGATCCGTCGGTCCGGAAGATCGCCCGTATCGGGATGGTGCCGGCTGGCTCGCTGCGCGAAGCGCTGGCCGACACACCCAACAGCGTAGAGGTCCCGGCGAACCTGCCGAAGGGCGTCTTCGCGCTCGAGGTCGACGGCGAGAGCATGAACAAGATCGCGCCCCTGGGGTGCGATGTGATCGTGGACCCGAACGATAAGAAGCTGTTTTCCGGCGATCTTTACGTGGTGGGCAACGAGGCGGGCGAGTTCACCTTCAAAAGGTTTATGCAAGAGCCCGCCCGCCTGGTGCCGCTGTCGACTGACCCGGCGCATAAGGAAATTGAGATCGGATCCGAGCCGATCAACATCATCGGGCGGGTGGTGTCTGTGTCGATCGGCGCGGAGTTCCTGCGCCGAATGGCCTAATCAGGCCGCGACCTCGCAGTCTACGGGCACCCAGCGCAGGTCTGCGCCGACGTCCAGGAAGAAGCGGCCATCCTCGTCGTAGGAGCCGAGTTTCAGGCGCGCCGCGTCCTGCTGTGCCTCGTCCAGATTATCCCTGATCGGCCCTCTGGCCTTCCCGAAATACTCAATCCGACAGCCCCGACGCATTCCAACCTCGCTTGATTCGTTGATGGGTATAATGGAACATATTGAGAACATCGGCTCAAGAGGGAAATCCCAGCAAATCCCAATCGATACGGAATTACGAAAAGCGTATTGACTTTGAAGTTACGATAACCGTAAGTTACATCCAACAGCCCAGCAGTGAGCCGCAAGCGCAGACCTGCCGGGATCCTCGTTGGAGACCGCCGATGCACCGCGCATCCTATCTCGGAAATTCCCAGCCGTCCGCGCCGCAGAGCGCCTCGCTGATCTCGTTCGTGGATCGCGACGCCGCGGCGGACGTGATCTGCAAGTTCCTCGACGCAATTGATGCCGAGGGCGGCCCCAAGACGGCCTTCATGCAGTACGCTCAGGCGAACGCCGCGCGCTCGCTGCGCCTCTGGGGCGTGGCGCGGGAGCCGGCGGCATGATCCGCCTCCACCTCATCACCGGCCCGGTGGTCACCTTCACCAACTTCATCGACCTGTTCGACTACGTGGTCGAGCGCATGGTCGCGCGAGGTGAGCTGTGAATCGCTCAAGCCTGCCCTTCGTTGGCATCATCGCCGCGACGCTCGCCGTCGGTACCGGCCTCCTCTACGCCCTGGACGACGGCGCGCGTCTCATCAACGAGAACGCCGCCGCCCGGGCCTTCATCCTGTCGGACCTGTTCTGGCCTGCCGTCGTCGGCCTGATCTGCGTCATGCTGATCCTGCTGGTCGGCGTCGTCTCGTCCTACGAATTCCACCCCGACCGCCTGTCGGGTCGCAACGTGCCGGAGCGCGGCGAATGACCGCGCCCGGCACACCCCTCTCCCAAAGCACCGGCCGGAAGAGCACGCCCCCCGCCTTTCCGGAAGTTCCCTCCCTCATGCCCGCGGCCTCCGGTGCTGCCGCGGGCAACCTCCACCTGACGCCCGAGCAGGAGGAGGCGGTCGCCGCCTACCTCGCTCGCGTCTGGCGCGGCGCCACGGGCCTCTCGGAGGTCCCGCCGCCCGAAATGCTCAGCACCCTGGTGGACGTGACGATGCGCAAGGCGCGCGACGTCGCCGCCAGCCGGACTGGCTGAGCCGAGATCGCAGGGAATGCGTCACGGAAAGGAAGACTTTGGTCCCCCGCATTCCCTCCCCAGCCGCAATCCTGCGGACTTTCAGGACGCGCCGAGGGCCGCGTGGGGACGCCCTCCCAGTTTCACCTCACAAGGATTTGCCCGATGTCGCATTTCACAGTGCTCGTCATCACCGACGAGGCTCCTACCGAAGACAAGCTAAGCGAAATCCTCCAGCCGTGGCACGAGTTCGAATGCACCGGCACGGAGGATCAGTATGTGAAGCTGGTCGATGAAACCGCAGAGGTTCGTGAACTGATGACCGATCGCGGCCCCGCATATGAAGGCGGTTCCGATCGTCCCGCTCTCACGCTCTACGACGCGCTCTCCTACTATGGTCGCGAAGAGCGGATCTATCTCACCTCGGCCACCGAGCTTTCCCTGGAGGAAGCTCAGGAAATTATGGAATCAGACCGCGAAAGCTACAAGCACGGCTTTGCCGCTGTGCGGGCGCCATCTGGACATTCCGGGCCTCCGCCGAGCGACGACGAAGAGGCCTTCGAGGCGTTCGTCAACAGTTGCTCGCTGGTCGGTTCATACAACCGCACCAACCCGGAAAAGAAGTGGGACTGGTGGGTAGTCGGTGGGCGCTGGGGCGGCATGCTTCGACTTAAGTCTGGCGCTACCGGGACCTTGGGGCGGCCGGGTACTTTTGGCCGGATGCGCGATGAACCGGGCACCGCCGATTCCGCGCAACTCGCGGCAATCGACGTCGAAGGTATGCGCAGCGAGGCGAGATCCCGCCATGGGGTTCGTTGGGACCGGGTCGACAGTGCTATGCAAGGGCTTCCCCAGATCGTCTCTTGGGATGAGATCCGCGAACAGCATAAGCCTGACTTTGATGCGGCTCGTACCGCATACCGTACCCAGCCGGGTGTCGAGGCGATCCGCAAGGCGTTCCCCGACCACTTCGATATCGATGAAGAAGTGCGCGCGTCGAAGATGTCGCGAGATGACTATGTCGCCGCAGGCGCAGCATCGGCTCTCACCACATTTGCCGTCGTCAAGGACGGCAAGTGGTTTGAGCGCGGCCGGATGGGCTGGTGGGCTGTCGTCCAAGACGAGAAGGGCGAAGATGCGTGGGATGCGGAGTTCGCAGCTCTACTCGATGGCCTTCCCGATACGGCGCACCTGACCGTCGTCGATTGCCACATCTGATCCAATTTCAACAGGGACTGAGAGGGCCAACCCTCTCAGTCCTCACGGAGCATTTTCAATGGGTCGAGTTCTCGTAGCCTGCGAGCGGTCCGGCGTGGTCCGCAACGCGTTTATCGCTGCCGGGCACGACGCTTGGTCCTGCGACATCGAGGCGGCTGACGATGGCAGCAACCGCCACATCCGGGGCGATGTCCGGGACCACCTGGATGACGGCTGGGACCTCCTCGCTGTCATGCATCCGCCGTGCACTGTCCTGTGCAATTCCGGCGCGAAGTGGCTCTACATCGGCGGCAAGAAGGTCAACGGCCGCGATCCGTCGCGCTGGGAAGATCTCGACACCGCCGCCGCCTTTTATCGCTACCTTCGTGACGCGAAGAGCATTCGCCGCAAGGCGGTGGAGAACCCTGTCATGCATCGTCACGCCATCCGGCTCACCCGGCGCGGCAAAGTCCAGTTCGTGCAGCCTTGGCACCACGGCGACCCATTCTTCAAGGCGACGGGCCTGGAGCTGATCGAGCTCCCCAAACTGCGCGACACAAATCGCCTTTCGCCGCCTCGGACAGGCACCGCCGAGCACAAGGCTTGGAGTGCCGTGCACAGGGCGCCACCGGGGCCGGACAGGGCCCGCATACGCAGCCAGACATTCCCCGGCATCGCTCTCGCGATGGCCAGCCAGTGGGGATCGCTTCTGCCGGGCCATGTCGAGCCCGAGCAGATGGAAATGTTCAGGGAGGCAGCATGAACCTGCTCGACAAGGCCACCGACTGGACCAACCAGACGAACGAGGAGCGCGCCGAGATGTGCGCGATCTTCCTCCACACCTTCAACCTCATGACGGCCGGTGAACAGTACCGCACGCGCCATCGCATCCGGGTCTGCGCCGACTCCCAGCGCGAGTGCCGCGCAAGGGTGAAGCCATGAACGCGCGCGTCATCCACGGCGATTGCACCGTCATTTTGCGCCAGCTTTTCCTTGCTGGCGTGAGGGTGGATGCGGTGTGCACCGACGCCCCCTATCACCTCGCTAGTATCGTGGCGCGCTTGGGCCAGCCGGACAGCGCTCCGATCCAGTCCGGTACGACCGGCGTGTACGCTCGCTCCTCGCAGGGCTTCATGGGCCAGCAGTGGGACGGTGGCGATGTCGCTTTTCGGCCAGAAACCTGGCGGCGTGTGTTCGAAGTGATAAAGCCGGGCGCTTACCTCGTCGCCTTCGCCGCAACCAAGGGCTACCACCGGATGGCCTGCGCGATCGAAGATGCCGGGTTCGAAATCCGGGACATGCTCTCATGGCTGTATGGCACCGGCTTCCCCAAGTCGCACAACCTGGACGGCGAGCACGAGGGCAAGGGCACGGCGCTGAAACCAGCCGTCGAGCCGATCGTCTTCGCGCAGAAGCCAATCAGCGAGGGCAGCGTACTCGCGAACACCGCACGCTGGGGCGTGGGCGCGATCAACATCGACGCCTGCCGGATCCCTACTGATGAGGAGCTGAAGGCGGGAGCGGGTAAGCTCTGGTCTCATTATCGGGCCGGTACGGAGCCGGAGGGTCAGGACCCACAAGGCGGAAAGCCCGGCCGCTGGCCTGCCAACCTGCTGCACGACGGCAGCGTGGAAGTGCTTGAGGCCTTCGCCGCCTACGGCGAGCGCGGAGCCCTGGCGCCGGTGGGCGAGCGGGCGGCCGACAAGTGCCGCAACGTCTACAACGGATCGTTCAAGGGCAATGGCGACAACGGTGCGTCCTTCCAGGGCGATTCCGGTACCGCGGCGCGGTTCTTCTATTCGTCGAAAGCGACCCAAGGCGAGCGCATCTTCGAATGCCGCGAGTGCGGGGCGCACACGATCGGCAAGCCGAGCTGCGGCCACACCGACCTGCGCACCCATCCGACCGTCAAGCCGATCTCGCTGATGGAATGGCTGGTCAAGCTGGTGTGCCCAGCCGGCGGCCTGGTGCTCGATCCGTTCGCGGGTACCGGCACCACCGCAGCGGCCGCGCGCGCCGCCGGCATGCAATCGCTCTCGATCGAGGCGGACGAGAACCACGTCCGAGACATCGCGGTTCGGCTTGGGCTGGACCTCTCCCAGATCACCACCGCCGAGGTCGCCGCGCTGCCGGTCGAAAACGGCTCACAGATGGACATGTTCGCATGACAGGCATCTACATCCAATTCGCTAACGATGGCCGCTCGATCGAGAAGTGCTCACCGGAGCGCTTCGACGGCGTCAACGGCTACGCCTTCCGCTTCCCTGACGCTGATGCGCCGGTCGATCCCGATCCCGTCGAGATCGGCGCGCGGTCCGCCGCCGCCGCCATGGGCTTCGATTTCGACGAACAGTGTGGATACGAGACCGACGCAGATCACTGCGACAGCAGCAAGTGCATCGGCGGCTTGAACGAGGATCATCACCCGGAGGACTGCCGGGAAATGATGCGCCACATCGCGCGCGCCGTTCTGGCGGGAGCAGCATAATGGGCTGGAAATCGGTCAAAGAGTACTACCGCATCACGCACGACGTCGCGGTGTATCCCGAGAAGGGCATCTGCATCGGCTCGCCCTACATCCACGACATCATCGTGATCTCGATGGCCACCGGCGCCATCGTGCGCCGCTGGGGCGGGCCGCATCGCGATCCCATCAGCCGATACCTCGCGGAAATGGACGCTGACCCGGCCAAGCTGGCGGAACTCGTCGCGCAGCAGGACACGTTCGAGCGCTCGATCCCGGTCTACACCTACGAGGGCGCCGACATCGTCGAGTGCTTCTGCGAGGAACTCGGATGGCCGAACGTTACGCACGACGGCCGCATGATGTACGAGAACACCTTCTCGGCCGACCGCGACCAGGTCGTGAAATGGGCACTGCGGAATGCCCGAGCGTCTGTCGAGGCGTGGGGCGACCAGCTGCAGGATGCGAAGCGCCGCTTTGATGAAGTAGTGGGCCATCAGGAAGAGGCTCGACATCGCCTGGCGGTGTTCGGGGCCATGGACGCAGAGATCGCAAAGCGGCGCCCGGCGCGCGTCATCAAAGCCCTCGGCCAGAGGATCTCCAACCTGGGCGACATGCATATCCCCGTCTCCCGGCGCACCATGAAGGTGCTGCTGGACACGCTGGGGTTGGGGGACTGGGATCCCGGTTGCGACGATGTCCGGGAAGTCGACGCGCTTGCGCTCGATATCCTGCGGGAGCTTGCTGAGAGGGCGATCAAGGCATGAGCATCGAAGAACGCCTGGCGGATTGGACCCCGGTCCGCCTGATCGAACACATCGCCGCAGCCTCGGAGGCCATGGCGTGGCAGGCTGGCGTTGGCGGCCGAGAGACGGCCGGCGCCATCATCTCCTATCTCGCGCTCAAGCCCGAGCACATCGAGCCGTTCCTGAATGGTGGGATCTCGGAGCTGCCGAGCGAGTGGATGGATGGTGGCCGCCTCACCTGGCACGGCATGAATGGGAAGATCGTGCATCCGGACGAAGTGCTGGAGGCCCGGGCGGCCCGGCGCGCCCGAGAAGAGACCGAGCTGTAATGGCTTGCGAGCACGTCAAACTGCCCGGCGGCGGCACTGCCATCGTCTGCGGCACCCGCAAGCGCCAGCGCTGCAACAGCTGCGGCGGCCGCGCGAGCCTGCTGTGCGACTGGAAGGTGGGCGAGGGCACCTGCGACCAGCCGATCTGCGCCCGTTGCACCACGTCGCCCGCGCCCGACAAGGATCTCTGCCCCAGCCACGCTGCCGCGTTCGAGCGGTGGAAGGCCAGCCGGGCGGAGGAGAAATCACAGAGGAGTACCGAACGATGACGGCCGACCGACGCCGCGAAAGCCTGCTGCGCCTCGCAGAGGTGATGGGCCGCACCGGCCTGTCCCGAACCACGATCTACAACCGCATGAAGGCGGGCACATTCCCCCACTGCCTGCGCATCTCTGCCGGGCTGGTCGCCTGGTACGAGAGCGACGTGGACGCGTGGGTGAACGACCCCATGGGCTGGCGCGCGCCGGCCATCGCGGCCTGAGGTGGCGACGATGACCGACCGCACACTCCTGCGCCTCGCTGCCGTGAAGGCCCGCACCGGCCTGAGCCGGACCACCATCTACCGCCGAATGGATGCTGGCACCTTCCCGCGCTCCATCCAGATCAGCCCCGGCCTCGTCGGCTGGTATGAGGCCGACATCGACGGGTGGGTCGCGGACCCGATGGGCTGGCGCCCAAGCGGGGCCGAAGCGTGAGCACCTGGTTCAAGGATCGCCGGCAGGAGTTCATTGCGACCACGCTGCGCCAGTTCGGCCAGGTCCGGCGCTCCGACCTCATGCGGCAGTTCGATATCTCGATGCCCCAGGCGTCAAAGGATATCGCGGACTTCCTCGCGAATGACCCTCCCTTCGTGACCTATGACCTGACGGCGAAGGCCTACGTGCTCAATGACCCGCCCAAGCGGCCGAGCTGCCGGATCTGCCGCGACACCGGCTACATCGACTTCGCCCACCTGGCGCTCGATCCCTGCGACCACGGCCGCCCAGCCGCCTTTCCAGAGGAAGAAAACTGACATGGCCACCGGTATTCCCTTTCCCGAAGCCAACACGATCCTGCGCGCGCCGACGCCGGAGGATGCTGCGGCCGGCACGGTCTATGACCTGCACGTCCACCGCTACACCGACCTCGACGGCCAGCCGAACGTCATCAGCAAGTGGCAGTTCGCGCCGAAAGAGCTTGCTCAGATAATCGCAGCGGGCGGTGTCTTCTGGTTCCACGCTTGGGGCCATACCCATCCGCCGGTCGGCATAAGCGGAGATAACCCGTTCGTTCGGGCTACGCGTTCGGTCGAACAGGCAGGCGATGAGAACGTTTCTTTTCAAGAGGGCGTCGCGGCTTGGATGCAGGCTTGTTTTGGCCCGGTGATCTCGGCCGATCAAGTTGAACGTGCAGACCGCTTCATCGAGGAAGCGCTCGAGCTCGCGCAGACTATGCCGGGCTTCACTGCGGAACGCGCGCATGCCTTGGTCGACTACGTCTTCAACCGCGAGGTTGGGGAGAGATCGCAGGAGGTTGGCGGCGTGATGGTTACACTCGCGGCCCTCTGCAACACGGCGGATATCAACATCGAGGAGGCCGCGAACGCCGAGCTCGCGCGCGTCTGGACCAAAGTCGCCGCGATCCGCGCAAAGCAAGCCGCAAAGCCGACTGGCAGTGCTCTGCCCATCGCCCGCCCCGCCGAACCTGCGGGCGAGGAGCCGGTGGCGTGGGTAAGCCCGCTGCAATTGAAGGCCATCGCGAACCGGCCCCAGGACACTGGCGGAGAGTACATCCCTATTCGTAAGTCGCGCGCGGGGCAGTTCACCATGCCCGTCTACGCGCACCCGGCGCTAAGCAACCCCGAAAGGTCGGTGGAGGCTTGGAGAACGATCGAAAGCGCGCCGAAGGATGGGACCATGATCGACGTTTGGCGCGATGGCACCCGCGAAACGGTCTATTGGGGGCTTCCTCCGCATGAGTGCGGCGAGATGGGATCGTACTGCGATAGCGACTGGCATTCGATTAAGAAGCCGGGCTGGATTTGCAGCACATTCGGCGAGTTCGTCGGCGGCAAGCACGATCCTTTCACCCACTGGATGCCCCTGCCTGTCGGTCCATCAGTTTCCGCCGCGCAAACCCGGGGGGAAGGCAAGTGAGGAAGTGGATCAAGCGCCTGCTCGGCCCGCGCGAATGCGATCATGACTGGCGGCGCATCGCGGCCAGCTGGTTCGCCTACGAGGCCAACCCCGGCAAATTTTTCGTGATGTGCTCCAAGTGCCGGGCACGCGAAACCAGAGAGGACACTCGGGCATGACCAGCACCAAGATCACCAAGGAGAACCTCTCACCTCTCTGGGGCCTGACGATCGTGCAGGATCAGCCGGGCACCGTCATTCGCAACGCGAGGACGGGCGAAGAATTGACCGTGAAGGACGGGTGCGGCGTCACATTGGATGGAACCGTTCACCTGACGCCGAGCGACTATGCAGCGCTGTGCTCGCGCGTTGGAGCAAGCGCATGAACCCTGCAGAGTTCAAGGCTATCCGCAACGGCATCGGCTGGACGCAGCAGCGCCTAGCCGAAGAACTTAATGTCTCCCGCGAGTATGTCGGACTGATGGAGCGGGGAATGGCCGCGATCGAGCGACGCACGGAGCTTGCGCTACGCTACGTCGCAAGCAGCCAGGCGCGCGCAGATGCGTAACTGGCAGATAGCCGCGCCGCATTGGATTGCCCGCATCCACGCTGACATGCCGGACGCTACACCCGACCAACTCCGCAAGGCGTTGCGGGCCTCCGCCTCGGACTTCCACTGCGGCACCTCGTGGGGCAAGAAGGTCTGGGCCAAGCACTGCCGGATCTACCTGGCGCGCATGGCGGGCCGGGGCGCTTTCCGGGGCGATGGCAAGGAAACGGTGTGGCCAGCCGATATCGTGTTCCCTTGGCGAGGCGAGGGCGCCGCATGACCGGGTACGTGTCGCCATACCCTGCCGAGGTCGGGCCGAACTATCGCAACCGGATCGAGGGCAACGCGATGGTCGAGCGCATGCACTTCATGCCGCGATCTGACGGCGGCGAGGAAACCTGCCAGCCGCGAGCCTGCCGGGAATGTGAGCGGGAGCGTACGTGGGAGGCAGGGCAGAAGCGGGGAACCACCTTAGGTGGTGCATCGGGAGGCCCAATTAGCGAAGATTAATTCCCCTGCGGCGCGGGGTAATGTTAGGCTCCGTGGATGACCGAAATAGAGCGCCTCCGCATGGCCACCGAAGACGACGTGCAGCGCGCGCTCGAGGGCGCCTCTTTCGGCGCGTGGCCGCAGGATCCGGCGGCGCTTCTCGAATTCTTCAATTTGATGTTGGACACGAAGATCGGGCAGACGGCTGGAGATGCGGCCATGTGGCCCGGCCTGCGGCGAAACCTCCAGTAGGACCAGCCTAGAGCAGCGGGGCCGGCGCGCTCGCCCGAGCGAACCACGGCACGTCGGTCCGGTCCACGATCAGCGGCCCCTCCCATATTCGAAGCAGCGAAAACGCCTCGTCCGGCGTTCCGTCTGTCCATCGCTCCCAATTCTCCGGAGCGAGGATCGTGGGCATGCGGTCGTGCACGTCCGCCATCTGCTCGCAGCCATCGACCATCACCATGGAATAGGCGTTGCCCCACTCATCGGTCGGCCGCCAGATCCCTGCGACGGCGAACAGCTCTTGATTCGGCAGGGAGTACCAAGTGCGCGTCATCGCCCCCGCTGCGCCCTCGGCCTCGGCCCAGGCGGTGACGGGGATCAGGCAGCGGCGATCGCGGAAGCTGTCCCGCCACATCGGATTGCCGCGCAGCTTGTCGTCGCGGGCGTTGTTCGTCGCGGTGGGCTTCAAGGGCTTGCCGGTTTTCTTGCTCACCGCGTGACGCGGGAAGCCCCAGGTCATAGTCCGTACTTCACCCTCTGCGACCACGAGGCCGGTGTATTTCGGGTAGACCTCGGCGGCGAAGTTGGGTGCAACGTTGCCTCGGGCGCGGAACAGAGACCTCACGGCATCAGCCGGCTTGGTCATGCGGTACAAATTGCACATCTCAGCAAGCTGCGCCCGGCCACGGCCGGCGTCAACAGAATCGATCTGGATGGCATTGCGGCGGACGAATCGCCCGACAACCAGCCGTCAGGGATTCGAACCGCGAGGCCAAAAATGGCTGGGGGTATAATCGGGGGTATCGGATTTTGCGGCACAACCGCCAGCCGCAGAACTCCTGGACTTTTGCCGCGTCTTGAGGCGGGCACCCTCTCCGCCAAGAGACCATCCCAGCACATCACGATTTAGTCTCATAAACCTAAGGATTTCCTTGGTTTATGGCCTGATTCGCATCCCACCGCATCCCACTCCATCGCACGGCGTCCGATTGGTTTCGTGGGAAGAAATGTGGGAAGGTTTTGGCATGGGAAAACTGTCCGCAACAAGCGTTAGAGCAGCCACTCGGCCGGGCCGAATGGGCGACGGCGAGGGCCTGTACCTTGTGGTCCAGCCCGGCGGTTCAAAGAGCTGGATATGCCGGGTGCAGAAGCATGGCCTGCGGCGGGACTTCGGTCTCGGCAGCGCTTCGAAAATCTCGCTCGCAACCGCCAGAGAGATGGCGAGGGAAATACGCGGTTGGGTGGAGATGGGGCTCGATCCCATCTTCGAGCGACGTAAGGCGCAAGGCATTCCGACTTTCCGTGAAGCGGCAGCCAAGGTAATCGCCGCCAACGGCAAGACCTGGCGCAACGAAAAGCATGCGGCGCAGTGGTCCAGTACGCTGGAGGCCTACGTCTTCCCTCATATCGGCGATCGTCAGGTCAATGAGATCACGGGCCCCATGATCCGCAATCTTCTTGCTGAGATATGGCTTTCCAAGCCCGAGACCGCTCGCCGTGTGCGTCAGCGTGTCGGCGCAATCCTCGATTGGGCCTATGCCTCGGGATTTCGCGAGACTGAGGCTCCGATGCGGGCGATCACCAAGGGGCTTCCGCGTCAGCCAAAGAAGGACGGCCATTTCGCGGCCATGCCTTATGACAAGGTCCCGGCGTTCCTGCGGCGGTTGCCCGAGCGCGAAACGTTCAGTCGGCTCGCCTTGCAGTTTGCAATCTTCACCGCCGGTCGCTCGGGTGAGGTGCGGGAGGCGACATGGGGTGAGATCGATTTCGATACCAAGCTCTGGACTGTTCCCAAGGAGCGCATGAAGGGCCAGCGTGAGCACGTGGTGCCGCTGAACGATGGGGCCTTGAGAATTCTTCGGCGGTGTCTGGAGCTGAGGCTCGGGGAGGCGGCCCTGATCTTCCCGGGATCGCGGCCGAAATCCCCCTTGTCCGACATGACTCTTTCCAAGCTGCTCAAGGCAATGCGCGAACCCTACACGCCTCACGGTTTTCGTTCGTCGTTCCGGGATTGGGTAAGCGAGGAAACCCAGCACCCCAGCGATGTCGCGGAGGCGGCGCTTGCCCACGTGGTGAAGAGCAAGACCGAAGCGGCCTATCGTCGAGGCAATCTCCTCGAGAAGCGCCGGGTGATGATGGACGCCTGGAACGCATTCTGTGTCGGCTAACCCGCCGTTCCTGCTGAACGCCTCGCTGAATGGTAGCGGTTACGATTTTCGTATATTGCACTTATTGCGTTAATTGCGAATATCGTGTGATCACGCCCAGCAGGGGAGTCCAATCATGTCCGTCCCTGCCGTCGCCGAGGAGATCGGCGCGCGTCTGCCTTCTGCGAGCGAGAAGGCGGCGGCGAACCAGTTGCGACGGAGTATCTCCCAAAAGGGGTAAGCAGTTCATTTACCGATGAAAATTTGTTAATCGCAATGAGGTCCAGCAGACTGCGGCGGCTTCGTTGACCGCGCCGCGCAATCAATCGCGTGTGCCGGATTGGCGCGATGCCGGGGCCTACGAGCGTCTTTCCGCGACCGATCGCGCAGGCCTGATGTGGGAATGGCTACGCCGTGACCCCAGCTATGTGGATTGGCATGTCCAGGCGAGCCGGGCGACTTGCGGAGCAATCGCCGATCCTCTGAAATGGAGACTTCACTTTCGCTGAAGACCCGGTCCGGGATGCGTTCTCGGCCCGGATCCTTTGGCATGCCGATCTCGATCCCGGCACGCTCAGGGCAGAGGCCGAACCGGGACGTGCAGGGGGCGCAGAGTGCATGGACATGAAGCGGCTGGCGCCGTGGTTGACGCTGGTTCCCGGACAAGCCGGGCGCCAGCATGCAGTCCTTTCCGACGGTGGGCGCCGGATCAGGATCGATGTCACGCCGGGGCGATGGACGGCGGAGCGCGCGATGCGCTTGCGGTTCCATTTCGATAGTCTGGCTTCAGCAGAAGCGGGCATCTTGCCGATGCGGCGACTTATCCTGCTCTACAGGCACCAGCGTTTCGGCCGGATGCTCTATCCAAGAGATCCGGCGCTCCGCCGCGGCATCGTGCTATTGCGGGTGCACGATGCCCTTGCGGCAGGCGCGACGCATCGGGACATCGCCATATCTCTGCTGGGCCACGGCAATGCCGACCTCGACTGGAACCATCCATCAGATTCCCTGCGCTCGCGTATTCGCCGCCTCACTCGTCAAGCGCGAGCAATGGCAGGCGGCGGGTTCAGGCGGTTGATGGGCGGAGGTTGATCCGGTGCTCCTGGGCGAGGTCCTCGCCGGAACGTCAGGTTTCGAATTCATCGAGCAAGTTTGCACAGGCGAGCGCGCCGATCATGTGAAGACCCTCTTCCTGCTGCCCGGCGCGAACCTAGCGCAGGAACTTTCGGTTGTCGGGGCCTCGGCGATGCGGCTTCAAGTTCATGATGAAGCGGCGGCGATCGCTAAGTTTCGCGATGTCGCGGGCGTGGATTCGCGGGGCCGTAACGAAAAGGTCTCCGGGGGGAATTGGCGGAAACCTGCGCAAGACACATAACCGAGGGCACGATCAGGCAGGATGCAACTTCATGTTCGCAGGCATTTACAATCTCGTCGAGCTGCCAAAACTTCAGCCGACAGAGTAGCTACCGGGCAAATCTGCCAAACCCGGTGTTTCGAGACGATGCGGCCTACTCTGGCCAAAATCACTCTAGTGGCCGCTACTCGATCTCACATCCGGCGGTAAACCCACTTAAAGGCGGATTTATCCGAGCCCCATCAGACCGTAGCAGGAGCGCTGATAAGCGAGAATTTGGTCTTCAACGTGGCGAATTCATTCAGTACGATCGCGAGCCTTTTGAGCCTGATCTCTGTAATGCTTCTCACTTTGTTGTGCCTGATCGAGCTTACGCTTGTGGATGCTCTTTAGGAACACGTCCGGTTCACGCTCCATGTCAGCCGCATATCCGTCGGCATCTGCCCTGGCGTTGTCAGCCATGGACTCATAGTCAATCGCGTCCCGAAGATCTTTAGCGTTCATTCCAGACTTTTACCTCGGATAAGAAGCTATTTGCAAGATTGGCAGTCGCCTTAAGCGTCAGTTTTTCCAGCTGCAGGTGCGGGACCGGCGCGCAAGTTGGCGGCGCCTGGTACTAGATCTATGATCGAGCAAACTCCCAACCTACGTTTTCAAGGAAGCCGGAAGATCATCATGAACGTGGCGAGATCGGCCGATCCCGCTGTCGATAGGTCTGCGCTGGTGCCCTATACCGGGCGGCGGGGGCGCATTTGCTATGAGCCCAAGCGCTATCGTCGTTGCTCTAGCCTGTCTTCAAATCCCGCGGGATTGCCAGCACTTCGCTCGATATGCTTGCTAACGCGAATGCGTCGCATTAGTGGATGCCCAAAATTCAGGGGATTCTCATGTCAAAGCTCTCGATTACCGCCGCCATTTTGCTTGCTGGGACGTCTGCAGTCGCTCACGCGCAGACCGCACCGGCTGCCGATGATCGGCGTAATCGCGACGAAATCATCGTCACCGCGACCGGACAATCGGAAGCAATTTCGACCACCAAGAGTGCTACGCCGATCATCGAATCCGCCCAGTCGATCTCGATCATCAACCGCGACGAGATCGACCTGCGCGCTTCGCCGACGATTGCCGACGCCTTGAGCTATACGGCGGGTGTGCAGGCCGAGCCTAGCGGTATCGACAGCCGTACCGACGAGGTATCGGTTCGCGGTTTCGGCGCCGGCGGTTTCTCCTCCAATAACAACTTCGTCGATGGCCTGCGCCTTCCCTCGGGAGGCCAGTGGACGCGCACCGGCTTCGACACTTTCGCGCTCCAGCAGATCGAGGTGCTCAAGGGCCCATCTGGCGCGCTCTACGGCCAGACCGCGCCGGGTGGTGTCGTCAACAGCGTGTCTAAGCGGCCCACCGATGCGTTTCATGCCGAATTCATGCTTCAGGCCATGGGTATGACCGATCTCGACAACTGGAACGGCCAGGCAGCGGCTGACGTCGGGGGGCCCATCTCCGGCACGCTGTCCGCGCGTCTGGTAGGGCTGGCCCGCTACGGCGACACCCAGGTGGACGGCGTCACCAATGCCCGCCAGTACGTTTCGCCCAGCCTGACCTGGAAGCCGGACGACCAGACCACCTGGACCCTGTTGGGCCAATACCAGCGCGACGAGGGCGGCGCGACCTTCCAGTTTCTCCCCGCCCTGGGCGCGCTCTACAAGAGCAACGGCAAATACATCGCCAACGATGCCAACCTGGGCGAACCGGACTGGAACACGTTCGACCGCAACCAGTACCTTGCCGCGTCTTTCTTCGAACATCGTTTCGGGGATAGCGGCCTGACCGTCCGCAACAACACCCGCTACACCCATATCGACACCCTCTATCGCGTCGTCGTGCTATCAGGCAACACGCTGACTACGTGCCCGGGAAGCATCGCCGGCTGCATTCCCGGCCAGACGATCGGCCGCCGCGCGGTGCAGGGAACCGGCGAGAGCGACGGCTGGGCGACCGACACCCAGCTTCAGTACGAAGTGAACACCGGCGCGCTGAAGCATACGATCCTCGGCGGCGTGGACTACTTCCACACCGAATGGGAGCACTATCGCGACCTCGTCAATTCGTCGCTGGTGCTGCCCATCCTCGACATCTTTGACCCGGAGCCGCGCGGGTCTGCCGGCTTTGCCCAGAACATGAGCCCGCAGATCTATACCGAGACGGTTAGCCGCCAGGCCGGCGTCTACCTGCAGGACCAGATCTCGCTGGGCCGTCTGCGCGTGACCGTGGGTGGCCGTCAGGACTGGGCCAAGGACCGCACGCACAACCCGGTCACCGACAAGACTTATGTCACAAAGTCGGATGCCTTCACCTGGCGGGCTGGCGCCGTCTACCTGCTCGATAACGGCCTTGCGCCTTACGCCAGCTATTCGGAATCGTTCCAGCCGCAAGTCAGCGATCCCTCGACGAGCCTGAACGGCGAGACTTTCGTCCCGACCACGGGCCAGCAATGGGAAGCCGGACTGCGCTATCAGCATAAGGGAATCTATGTCACGCTGGGCGGCTACCAGATCACTCAGCAGAACATGACGACGCCCGACCCCCTGGGCACCCTGTGCGGCACTTCGACGTGCCTAGTCCAGACTGGGGAGGGCCGAATTCGCGGCATCGAACTTGAGGCCAAGGCCAGCCTGCCGTTCGGGCTGGCAGTCATCGGCACGACCACCCGTACCTGGAGCAAGGTTACCGAATCTAATACGGTCAGCCAGGTGGGCAACAGGCTTCCGCAAGTGCCCGAATGGATGGCTTCGCTGTTCCTTAGCGAAAGCATTCGGTCCGGGCCGCTTTCCGGCCTCGGTTTAGGTGGCGGCGTGCGCTATACAGGCGAGAGTTTCGGCGATACCGGCAATACGCTGGCCATTCCCGACTATACGCTGTTCGATGCCTTCATTAGTTACGAATTCAGCGATCGCACCACGCTGTCCCTGAATGGCCGCAACATCGCAAACAAGCGCTTTGCCGCTACCTGCACCGCCGTTTCGGCGTGCTATTACGGACAAGGCCGCAGCGTCACTGCCCGTCTCCAGTTCAAATGGTGAGCGGACGGCGGCTGGCCTTCGCCCTGGCGGCGACAGGCACGATATCGGGAGCGGCCATGTCGCTTCCGTCGGCCGCGATCGCCGCGCCGTGGCAGATCGAACGGTCGGACGTCTTCACCCTGCCCTCGGCGGACGGTCATGAGTACCGCGTCATGGTGGCATGGCCTGAAGGCCCGCCGCCGCCGCAAGGATGGCCGGTGCTCTGGCTGCTCGACGGCGAGGACAACTTCGCCATCGCGACGACGACTGCGCGCCGTCTCGCGCGGGCAGGGGGGCGTTCGGGCGTTGGCACGGGATTGATCGTTGCCGTCGAATCCGGTGGTCTGCCGCGCCGCATCTACGACTACACGCCGCCGGTGGAGGGTTACGTCATTCCGACCGGCTCTCCCGCAGCGGGCCGTTCGCTTGGCGGCGGCGACGCTTTCCTGACGTTTCTGCGCGATAAGCTCAGACCGGAAATCTCGGGCCGCTGGAAGATCGATGCGAAGCGCGAAACCTTGATGGGACACAGCTTCGGAGGTTTGCTGGCGCTGCACGCTCTCGCGCAGGGTGGATGGTGGAGCCGCTACGTCGCGGTCAGTCCATCGCTCTGGTATGGCAACGGCCTGATCGGGCGTGAGACAAAAGGCATGGCCGCGCTTCAGGACAAGCGCGCGCTTCTGGCTGCCGGTGATCGCGAAGGCGCGCCGTCCGGGTCATCGGCCACGTTTGCCGACGTGGTTGCTGCGTTGTCCGCCCATGGCGTCGATGCCTGCGCTGCCGTTCTGCCCGGTCAGAGCCATGGTTCGACAATGATGGCGGCGATGGTCGATGGCATCACGCTGGCGTTCGGAGCAGCAGCCGGAAAGGAAGCGGAATGATCCTCGCCTTGGCCGGGGGCTTGTTCGCCGTATTGGCAAGCATGCTGCTCTATCTTGCGTCAGCGAACCAGCGCTGGGGTGATCTGCCCTTTCCGCCGCGGCTTGCAGGCTGGAGCGGGCTTGCTTTCATGGTGACGGCCACCGTCATGATGCTGCGCTGGGCAGGCGCGGCCACGGCCATCTTCATCGTCGCCACACTCGCCATGACCGTCTGGAGTGTGGTGCCGCTCGCGATCGCATGGTGGCGGCATGAACCTGAGGGCAGGAAATGAGCAAACCGCTTTCCAGCAAGGACTGGTTCGGCAAATCGGCGGCGGGACTTGTTTTCGGGTTCACTCTTGCCCTTGGCGCAGCCGGGCTTTTCCAACGCCTTGCCGGCATTGGCGACACGTTCTTTTCCACCAAAGGCCAGTTTGCAATGTGGCTGATGTCGCCCGTATGGGCGCTGACGCTGAGCTTCTGCTTCATGTTCCGCACCGCCGTGCGTGCCTGGCTCTGGCTTGCCGGCGCCAACCTGGTGGTCTGGGCGATCGTGCTTCTTCTGGAAGGGCCGCAAGCGTGAAATTGCCTACTGACCTTGTGAAGATGTACAAGGAAATCCACGGCTGGGTCGGGATCGTTTCCGGTCTCGCGCTGTTCATCGCCTTCTACGCCGGCGCCATCACCATGTTCGAGTCTCCGCTGCAACGCTGGGCTTCACCGCCGACCACGCTCGCTCCGGCGCCTTCGCTGGCGCGCACGACCGAACTGGTGTCCAAGGTTCTGGCCGTCCATCCCGAGGCCGCCAAGGGCTACGAGATCCACCTTTTCGTCGATGCCGCCAATCCCGCGCGCATGAGCTGGACTTCGGCAAGGGGCGAGGAAGCCGAGCACGGCGGCGGGGTGAAGCACTATGCCTCGTTGGCGGCGAACGGCTCCGTTCAGGTTGTGGACGGCGGCCCTTCCGAAGTGGCCCAGTTCATCGACGTACTCCACCAGCAAGTCGGCCTGCCTTTCGCGCATGAGGTCGCGATGCCGATCATGGGCGCCATTGCGCTGCTCTATACAATCGCGCTCGTGTCCGGCCTGGTGGTGCTGCTGCCCAGTCTCGTGAGCGACCTGTTCGCGCTGCGCATTGGCAAGAACGTCAAGCGGATGTGGCTCGACATACACAATGTGCTGGGCCTCTTCAGCTTGCCGTTCCATATCATCATGGCGCTGACAGCGGTGGTATTCGCCTTTCACGACCAGTTCTACGGCGCGCAGGGAGCGATGTTCGGCGGGCAGGAACGGGGTGATCGCGGCGCGGCATCGATTGCCGCAGCCCCGCCGCCCGCATCGCTTTCGCCGTTGCAACTGGTCGAACGTATCGAAAGGCAGGCTCCGGGGTTCACGCCCGAAGTCCTGGTTTATGGCCAGGGACGCGGCGGCCTGCCGTCACTGCGGGTGCAGGGCAGCGACGCACGCTTCGGTCTTCGGGCGCCTACTTATGGCATGGCGGGGCTCGATCCCGAAACGGGCGAGATCACTTCGACCGACTACATGCCGGGTATGCAGGACGGCTGGTCCGCCACTGTCACCAGTTTCTTCGCACTGCATTTCGGTAACTTCGGCGGCAACGCTATCCGGTGGTCTTACTTTCTGCTGGGCCTCGCCGGTGCCATGCTTTTCTACACCGGAAACCTGCTCTGGGTGGAATCCCGCCGCAAGAAAGAACGCAAGTCTGGCGCCGTGGAGCAAACACGAGCAACGAAAATCCTCGGCGCGCTCACAGTGGGGGTGCCGCTGGGCTGCATCGCCGGCATCTCGATTACGTTGGCGGCATCCAGGCTGATGGGGCACAGCGCCACTTACGGCCTGCACAGCGCGATCTACTATGCAGCATTTTTGGGCATGACCGTGTGGGCACTGGTTCGCGGCGCCGCCCGCGCCGGTGCGGAACTGGCGGCCTGCGCGGCGCTGGCCATGCTAGCTGTCCCCACCAGCAGTCTTTTCGTGGGACCGGGATGGTTTGAAACCACATCGCTCTGGGCCGTGGATGCGACAGCTTGCAGCCTTGCCTTGGTGCTTGTTGTCGGCGCACGCAAAGCGTGGCAACGAGGACGCCATGGCCCGCGTGACAGCGTTTGGGCGTCTGGCGCGAGTATAAGGCCGACGGTAAGTCGTCATGAAATCAGGCCCTGACATGGAATAGTGGCGCGGCAGCGCGGAGGGGCAGATACTGGTTATGAAGCCTCAGAGCGACAACCGCGTGAGACGAAGAAGGCCCGCATACCCCAGCGCGAGCAAGTGTGGCGTTGAAGCGGCTAAACCGAACGCCTTTTCAATGCGCATCGCCATGTCGGCCGAGAGTGCGGCCCTGCCGCTGAGCAGGTTGTTCATCTGCACGCCGGTCACGCCCAGCACCGAGGCCGTGGCCCGGACCGTCAGGTTATTCGGCTTCACATAGTTACGCCGGAGCCAAGGGCCCGGGTGCGTGAAGATCGAAGGGTGAACCTCGATCGCCATCAGTAGTCCTCCTCCATAACGAGGTCGCTGATCATTTGCTCGTCAACCTTCGTATATGTCAGCCGTCAGTTCGGCACCACGGGTCATGGCTAATGTGCCGGCGCGATTGCTGGTGAGGGCTATCAAGCGACATCGGAAAGAGCCCCCTTGGCGCCAGCGAAAACTGGCCCTCCTCGCTGTGTAGTTCTGCCGGATCACCTCCCGCTCCAAAGCGATGGCGAGATGTGATTTGCCGACGCCAGGTGGCCCTTGCAATAGGATCGCTTCGCCGCGCGCGGTCGCGCGGTTTCGGATCTGATGCGGATTGACACTGGGTGGGCATCGAAGTCGAAACCCTCGAGTTCGCGGGCATGGGACAATGCGAGCTGCCCGGCTCCGTCGCTGCACAGTCAAGCTAGTCCCCATGTCTGGCACGCACTGGCAAGTCATCCGTGATGAGTTCTTCACCAGGCTGCACCTGCTTAGCGACGCAGTGGAATCCTACCTTTCCCGGAAGGGAATCAGATCAGATCGTCAACCGTGATGCCCAGTTGTTCGGCCAGGCTCTTGAGGGTCTGGACCGAGCCGACCTGTTTCTTGCTTTCGATCTGCGCGATCTGAGTGCGGTTGATGCCAGCTGCCTCGGACAGGGCCACTTGGGTCAGTCCGCGATACTCGCGCCAGACGCGCAGCGGACTTTCGCCAGCGAGAATGCGATTGACCAACTCGGCCGGTACGTACTCGTCATCGCCGTGCTCTACAGCCGCCTTCACCCGCTCGGAAGCGCGCAAATCCGCTAGGTCCTCGGCCGCCTCCTGGAGCGCAATGTATTCCTCGACCGGTATCGTAACCATCTCACCCATGTGGGCCTCCATCATTCATAAATGCTGCCGCGAGGACCAATCTTCGTCACGGTGAGCACAACGCCATCAATCATGATGACGCGCCAGTCGCCGACCCGAAGGCGGATATCTTCGCTGCCTTTGAGGGCCTTGACGTTGTTCGCCTGCGAAGCCGGGTCGGCAGCGTAAGCTTCCACCTTCGAAACGATCCGGGCCGACATATTCGCGGGCATTGAGCGAAGCGTCTTGAGGGCTGACCGGGCGTAGCGTATCGGCTTCATGAGAACGAATGTTACAGACAGTAACACTCACGGTCAAGCTATTGTTACTCTCTGTAACGCACGGACAGCGGTTGCGCTGGGCACGAAAAGTGCGCGAATTCAGTCCTTATTGCTGCGTCGGCGGCCGTCCCGGCGATCGGATGCTTCCTATTTCAAGATAGAGCCTTGCTCAAAAGCAGGGCTCTCGCGTGGTAAGCCACGGCTCTCTCGCGGTGCGCGTAGACGGCAGCAATAGAGTGTCTGCGCCGAAGTGCTTCCTGAGCCTTTCGCGCTTCCTTTCGCGCCCGGCGTAGCAGGCGCTCGATTGAAGGTTTCATGACCGGCTCCCATACCTGGATGAGCGCGAAATTATGGAGCGCGGTTGCAGATTCAAACTGCCTTCGGCGAGGTGGATGGTTCGTGCGCTTAGTTGTTGCAATGCAGTTCGCGCGGTGAAACGCGAACTCCCTTTGGGCGGATCAGTGGAGGCCCTGCCGCGCCGCCTCCATCAAGGCAGAAGCGAGGTCCGAGTAGTTGTAGGGGCCGACGGAGTAGACGCTTGTGGTCTTCATCGTCACCCCAGCTGGTAATCCGTCCGCTGGGACATCCAAGTGTTAGCCTTCATCCTCCTGGCCCTCCAGGTCATCTGTGGCGCTGTGGTCTGGCGACGCAGTTTGCTCGGGGGTATCCCACTGCGAATGGGTATCGATAGTCACCAAGTCGGCATGGATGAGCAGCAACTGATCGGCGATCATTTCCAGCGCCAGAACTTTCCGCTCTTCTGTGGTTCCGCCATGTCGGGCAGAGGCGAGACTGATCATTTCAACTTCCTCGAACGAGAGCGCCTCATCATCACCAGAAGCCGCGGAATGAGGAGGCGGCGAACGCAGCGCATCCTCGGTGGCAGTTCCAGAATACTGTCGGATATTGTTCCGACTGCGATAAGCCCGCAGCCTTTCAGCGTAATGGGCTGCTATCCTGGAATACGCTTCCCGATTCTCGCCTGGCAGAGAAGCTCGTCCGTGAATAAGCGCAAGCTGATGCTGATATAGTAACTCATTGAGGTCCATGGTTAAGTCTCCACATGGGAGTCACGAGGCCTCTTAATATTGGTTCGCGTGCGACCTCGTTCGAGGTATAATCTTAACACGATCGGAGCATATTAAGTTATATATTTACTGGAATTGGCGTGAAAGTGGAGCCGCCCTTTCTGGTGAGGGGGGCGACGAGAATTTGGCTGGCCGCTCAATCTTGTAGAAGGGGCCCAATGCAACGCTGTGGGGCATGCGGTCGGTGGTGATCGCCGCATATCTCGCGCTCGACCCTGGATGACGAACGGGTGCTGACTGAAGACGAAATTGGTTTGGCGAAGCCATATGGTCCGCTGCGGCTCAAGCTGGGTGCCTGCGTCGCTATGTTACGGGCGGTGGGGAGTGAACCGTAAGAGGGTCGAGAGACCCCGGGAGCGCAAAGTGCTCAAGGCGCCGCAGCGCCAGCCCAAGGCGGATGCCCGGCGCACTGCCTGGTGCGGTTGTTAGACAGTGCTCCGGACAGACATTTTAAAAATCCGATTCGTCATTTTAAGGATCGCAAAGTGCTTCAGACCAGGCTCCCAAGTTACAACAGGGAGTGCTATCGTTTCCAACTTGCAATTTTTAAACATTGTCGTATAATAAAATTGCCTCACGTCGTTTGCGACGGAATTTGATAGCCGGTTTGCCGGCCCGCCTTTTCCTTTTCATGCTGCACGGCTCCGCGCTGGGACACGCCCGGTTGCGGACGATTATTTTGTGCGCAAGGAACAGGCTTGGCGAAGGAAGAGCTCATGACAGTGGTACGCAAGATCAAGAGATCCTGCCATATGGGCGCCCCGGCGTGACCCTCAACAATGAGCTTCCGATCATTGCCTCCACGGCATGTGAAATCCGCCGTTACCGGATCCGCCCGGTCGTTGGAAACCACCTACGCGAGGCAACGGCGCCGTACGGTCTGACCCAGGGTCAGATCACCTATCGCGAACGGACGTCCGGCCAAGCGGCAAGCAGCGTCTCGCGGTGCATGTATCAGGCGCCGACCCGATTTCAGAAGGGGCAGCAACACTGCTGCTCGCAAGGATAACATGAATTATTTGAACACCGGCGCTGCCAAGCACCGCACAATCTCGCTGCGTAAAAGCTCGGCTGACGCCGGATCCATGGAACGGCATTCGACTTTCTCCGCCATGCTTTCGACCCTTGAACTGCGACGCCTTGTCGCTGCGATGGTCGACTGATCAGGAAAGCGCCCGCGGCGAGCCCTGAGACATGGGCACGCCAAGCAGGAGATATCGCATGGATATCAACAAGGAATACGCCGCGCACCAGCATGCATTGATGTGTGCTGACAATTCCGTCTGCAATGACGATCGCCGGGCGCACCTCGCCCAGGCTTCGTCGATCGCCGGCCGGATTGGTGCCTTTCAGCGCGAACTTGGCGCCGCAGCAGCCTGTGCCTGGAGCATGGCCCAGTTTTCGGCCCCCGCGCGCGCCTGACATCTCATCACCAGCAGTATCTGGTGTTTAAATCCTGCTCTCGTTGAAATTCGAGGGGGATCGACGATTTTGATTCAGGTTCGGAAAATCACTTTCCCATTCCTGCGAGACGACGACATCCTTTCAAGTAACGACCTGAAGCAAGAGTCCGTCAGCGATCGCGCTGTCGGCCACAACCGTTTCTTGAAAGGAAACGCTCATGACTATCGGAACCGTAAAATTCTTCAACGAAGACAAGGGCTATGGCTTCATTCAGCCTGATGACGGCAGCCGGGACAGCTTTGTCCATATTTCTGCCGTGCAGGCTGCTGGCCTTGGAACTCTGAACAAGGATCAGCGCGTGTCCTATGACGTCGAGTCCGGCCGCAACGGCAAGGAATCGGCGATCAATCTCAGTAGCGCCGACTGAGCAACGGGTAGTCCGGCAGTGCGTGAGGCGACTGCCGGGCCATCTGACTTCGCTGACCCCGAACCGCGAGTGTATGCCTATGGCGCTTTCTTATGAATTTCTCATCGCGCGCGCGGAGCAAGCTGCGCACGAAGCAGCTTGCTCGCTGCTCGATAACGTGCGGGACCGCGCACTGCGTTCGGAAAAGGCCTGGCGGACCATGGCTGACCAGGTACTTGCGGTCACACGCAGCCGTGAACTGGCTCAAAAAGACCGGCTGGTCGTGGACCAATTGCGCGTTGCCCCGGAATGACAGGTAGTCCCAGCCTCGCCGGGAAGGACATCATTGAAGCTCACGAGGCGTCGGACGTTTCCGCCATCAACGGGATCGTCAGCCTTGCCAACATTCTCAAGACGCGAGGCCTCCTGACCAACGCAGAGGCAGGGGCCATATACGAAAGCATGAGCTTGCCGCTCGGGTTACCGAAATATGCCGAAAATCCAGCTGTCCAGGAGCTTCAATTGAACCTTGATCGCTTGTTTGCGGTAGTCGTCGCCCCAAAGTAGCCGGATCGCTGCATGGCTTTCGCTGGCCAGTTCCAGATCACGCGCGAAGGTAGGTCCTGAACGAAACTGATCTTTCGGGGAACCGACCGCCAGTTGGAATTGCTGAAGCGCGGCGAAATCGGGTGGAGCGACCGCGAGGCTGGGAAGCGCTTATCCCGGCGGACGCGTTCGGGAACGCGGGCCTGTCGTTCTTCGGTGGGCGTGCGTTCCGGCTGGTCCTGCCTGACCCTGGCGATTTCTATCGCCATATCGACCATTACGTCGGTCGGCATCGCGCGGTGCTGCTGGGCGGCGCCGAAGATCCGGGCACGTTCTTCGTGAAACCGGCAAAGGTCACGTCGCGAGATGCTGCATATGACAGCAACACGTTCCATGAAGTCTGGCGGTCGTCATCCAGCGATATGGCATTTTCAATTCCTTTACCCGCCGAGGGGCGAATGCGGGATTGCTTCCCCATGGGGCCGCACAACATCCGTGACGCGCTTTCCACGCATATCCTGAAGCAGACAGGCTCGTCCGAGCGGGCAAGCCATGCGATCCGGGACACCCCTGAAATGGTTGCCAAGCACTACGGACGGTTCCTGCCGTAGGACAAGTCTGCCCTGGCGGCGCAGATTCTCAATCAGGTCTGGATGGCGGCGTGATCTGGCCGCCCCGTGCTTGAGCACGGCCGCGCTTTACCTCCGCTGACGCTCCGGACGAGCCGCCTTACGGCGTCTCGTCGGCATAGCCGTGACGATCGCTGGCGGGGCGGGACGCTGTCCGCGTCCCGTCAGCGGTCTCCGCGCCTTTGGCGCGTCGGCGTCTGCCTCGGCTCCAGGGTGACGGGGGGCGTCACGGCCCCTTAGCCCCGCCATGGCGAGCCGCAACCTGGGCGGGGCCCAGGTCCTCCATTCCATTTCGGCCCTTCGGGTGCACCCCGCCATTTCAGGCGAGGCTTTTGGTCCGCTCCTGCCGCCCCCCGCCACCCCGGCGCCGGTCAATGGCGGTTGAGGAAAGGAACAGGAGAAATGGACAGGACCAATCGTCAGAGCCTCTATGGGGAGGTTACTTCCCGCATCATTGCCGAGCTGGAGGAGGGCCGGCTTCCCTGGGTGCAACCCTGGGACAGTGCGCGGTGTCCGTGCCTGATGCCGCACAATGCCGTTTCCGGGCGCGTGTACTCTGGAATTAATATTCTCATCCTGTGGTGCGAGGCGGTGGAACGCCGGTTCGCGTCGCAGCGCTGGCTGACTTACAAGCAGGCCTTGGCCGCAGGTGGGCATGTCCGGCGCGGCGAGAAGGGCACGGTCATCTGCTACGCGGATCGCTTCACGCCGAGGAACGAGGCGGAGCAGGCGCGGTGCGAGGATCGTGAAGCCCGGACGATTGCCTTCCTGAAGCGCTTCGTCGTTTTCAACATCGATCAGATCGAAGGACTTCCGGAGCGCTATGCCGAGGAACCGGCGGTGCCCGATCCAGTCATGGCGATTGCCGAGGTGGATCGGATCATCGCAGCCACGGGTGCGGACTTCCGGATCGGCGGTGACGAGGCCTTCTATGCCCCCAGGCAGGACTATGTGCAGGTGCCCCCGCAGGCGGCTTTCCACGAGCCGATAAACTGGTTCCGGACGGTCCTGCACGAACTGGGTCATTGGGTCGGCGGCAAGGGCCGTTTGGACCGCGATCAGACGGGTAAGTATGGTTCGGTTTCGTACGCAAAGGAAGAGCTTATTGCCGAATTGACCTCGGCATTCGCCTGCGCGTCGCTCGGTATCCAGCCCACCGTGCGGCACAGCGATTACATTGGCTCGTGGATCGAGGCCATGCGCGCCGATGAGAAGGCAATCTTCCGGGCGGCCAGCGCTGCCAGCAAAGGCGCTGATTTCCTCCTCGCATTCGGGGAGGGCGCGGCATGATCTGGCACATCTACCTGCTGGAGCAGCGTATCCGTGAGGCGTTCCTTCGCGATGCATTTCCCGAGTACGAGCAGCCCGAACTGCGCCGACTGGCGAGGGCGCTGCGTTCGCTTCCGTGGCTCCCCCGCGCCGTGTTTTACCTGATCCGGTTCGAGGACATGAGCTACGATGAGATCGCCGCGCAACTGGACATCAGCGTTCGCCGCGTTGAGATCGAATTCGGGCGAGCCATCGGCTTGATCATGCGGTCGCGGGGCCGGCAGGAACGCAAGGGCTGGTAAGGGATAGGGGCGCGACCGTCTCAGCGGGCGCTCCCCGGCCTTGTCTTCCGGCGCGACGGCTGTTCAGGCTTGTGGCGGGTAATCTTCGACGAGGTATGAGATGGGATTGTCCATCCATTGCGTGACGGCGCTTTCGCGCCACCCGCAGCAGCGTTCGGCTATCCGGACCTGCTTCGGGAAGGTTCCAGTCTGGATCTTGCGGTAGAGGGTTGCACGGGACAGGCCCGTGCGTTCGAGCACGGTATTGAGGCGCAGGAAACGATCGAGAGGCTTCATATCCATCTGGCGTTGTCCTTTCCTATTCGTGAGGTGGACTGGCCGGCCATGAGCAAGATTGGGCTAAACCGAGCCCGACGCAAGGGCATCAAACAGCGCTAAACGGCGCGAAACGCGCGAGATTCCTCTCGGTGCACCGTAGCGAACATTGGCGGCACTCTACGGACACCAAAAATATTTGGCCGCCGGGAGCTCGCGACCGGCGGTTCTGTCTCAAGCCGTCTCGGCGCAGGCATTGCACCCGCTACGACGCCTTCGTCGACGCGCGAATCGCACGATTTGCTGACGGCCCTGTCGCCGTTCGGCGGACCCGCAGCACGATTGCTGCGGACGCCAGATCAGGATCGCATCGACCGCTGCCGAGGCCGGGCATGGCCGGTCACATGGCGGACGTGTTCGACCAACGCGTCTACCAGCGCCCGAACCTCGTCGGGCGTGAAGCCGCCATCGTCGAGTAGATTGCCGTCGCCGGGACGGTTGCGGTTCCATTTCCAATAGGGCGAGAGCACCTGCAGCAGCCGCGTCGTCTCGGGGCAATCGTAGCCGAAGCCGGTGACATTGGCGTAGGCAAGCGACCTGTCGACATTGAGGCTGATGTGGCGCGCGCACCAGCTATCCGGAAAGCCCACATCGAGCAGGTGCGAGGACAGCGCGAGCTGCACCACGATCCCCGACGTGTAGAGGAAATAGTGCCAGTCGAACGGCGCGTCAGGGGCGAGCCCACCCATGAAGCCTTCCGCCCGTTTGACCCGCTCGCGGCTGAGGCTGCGTCCCTGTTGGGTACGCAGCAATCGCACCGGCTCGGCGCCGTAGATTTTCCAGAGCGCAGCGAGCGCGGAATTGTCGTTGGGCAAGGAGTTGAGCGCCGCAGACACAGCGGCGATTTCATCGGGTGAAGCAGCAGGAACTTGAACGTCCATTGGCACCTCCGGGTCCGCATCAAGGCGGGTTGGCGGAAGGCTCAGGACAACTTGCGGACCAGTCCCGAACTCCCGCACGCTAACGCGCGGGAGCCGCCGGAGCTGGTAACATGCACACGTCATGCGCCGCCGCCTTTCACCCGAAGGTTTGGACATGCGCGACGGCACCCCGGAAAACTGTGTTTTCCGAGTTTGCTTCGTGTGCGGGATTACCAGTCCCGGCGCTGCCCTGTGCGCAGCGCCTTGCTAGGATAACAGACGGGAATCCTTAGGCCAAGGATGAGTTGCACGGGGAGCATCGAGCAGTGATCGGAGATGGGTGCAGGGATCTTCCAATGCTGCGTTCCGCTTAGAAGGGGAAACGCAGTCTGCGCCTGTGCGAATGCGAGCCGCGATAGGGCTCCCAGGCAATGCCATCACCATCGGCATCGAGCGGCGACCGATAGCCCGGCTCGCCTTGGTAGAGCGGCGCTGCACCTGCCGCTCTCGCCTCATTGCAATTGGCATAGTAGGCCCACGCATTCGACGAGACCGCCGAGCCGTGCGAGGGAAGCAAGCGTTGGACGGCCCCTCCGTGCCAACGACGGTGAGACAAAGCACCGCTGGTAATTTAGCCTTGAGGGCGCGGATGAGATATCACCATGGTTATGCCGCGTATTCCAAACGACGAGACGAACTCCGCCGCCGCAGGCGCTGCCGCCGAGGAAGGCCGCAGGCCGACGCTGGTGGCAGCGCCTGCGGCGGCATCGCCCGAGCTCTCCGACCGGCCACGTCGGCGGAACTTCGGTGCCAGATATAAGCTGCAGATCCTCGACGAGATTGATCGTGCCGCTGGCACTCCCGGGGCGATCGGCGCCATCTTGCGGCGTGAGGGGATCTATTCCTCCTCGATCACGGAGTGGCGGCGGCTGCGCGCGGCCGGGGCGTTTGAGGGCCTGAGCCCCGTGAAACGCGACCCAAAACCAATGGCGCCCAATCCTCTGTCGGCAGAGCACGCCCAGCTGAAGCGGGACCACAAACGCCTTCAGCAGCGCCTGGAGCGTGCCGAAGCTGTGATAGAAATTCAAAAAAAGTCGCGCTTTTGATAGGCTTACCGATCGAGGACGACGAGAAGCCGTGATGGATGCGTTGGCTACGCTGGGTACCGGCTCGGGCATCATTGCAGCGGCTTGTGACGCGCTGGGCGTGTCGCGTGCGACCTTCCATCGCCGTCAGGTTGCTGCGGCTCACCTCCCAGCTGCTCGCCGCCGACGGCCAGCGCCGGCGCGTACCATTCTCGGGCCAGAGCGTCAGCATATCATCGATTTGCTGCGAGAGCCGCACTTTGCAGACCTCGCACCTGCGGAGATCTACGCTACGCTGCTCGATCAGGGCATCTACCACTGTTCGATCCGTACGATGTACCGGATCCTCCACGAGCATCAGGAAGTTAGGGAACGCCGTCGGCAACTGCGCCACCCCGTCTATCAGAAACCCGAGCTGCTGGCCGAAGGCCCCAATCAAGTCTGGTCATGGGACATCACCAAGCTCATGGGGCCGAGCAAATGGACCTACTTCTACCTTTATGTAATTATTGATATATTTAGCCGACGCGTCGTTGGATGGCATGTCGCCGACACCGAAAGCGCTGCTCTGTTCAAGCCGCTATTCGAAGATTGCGTCGCCAAACATAACGTCTCCCCAGGCCAGCTCACCCTACACGCCGACCGCGGGCCGTCGATGAAGGCCAAGGCTACCGCGCTCATGCTCGCTGATCTCGGCGTCACCAAATCGCACAGCCGGCCATATACCTCGAACGACAATCCTTTCTCGGAAAGCCACTTCAAGACTTTGAAATATCAGCCGCAGTTCCCGAAACGCTTCGGCTGTGCCCAAGACGCAAAGACGTTCTGCCGGCACTTCTTCGACTGGTACAACCGAGACCATCATCATCTCGGCATCGGGCTGATGACGCCCGACCAGGTGCATTACGGCCAGGCAGATGCAGTCCACGCCGCCCGTCAAACGATCCTCAACAAAGCCTTCCGCTTAAACCCGGAGCGCTTCGTCAATCGACCACCACGACCGCCACAAAAACCAACCGCAGTCTGGATCAACCCACCGGCCAGGGACCGAAAGACGATAGCTTAATCTCCCGACCCGGCTGTCTCACAATCGTTGACACGTTCCGGGCTTCCTGGGGACTGTCAGGAATTCCGTGTGTGGGCAGGCATAATGGGTAACAAGGAGTCCCACTATGTCACGACGCAAAGAACCGGCGATACCTCACGAGCTTCTGGATCAGCTTTTGGCCGGAGGCGCTGCCAGCGCTGCTTTTGAGCAAGGCGGCTTGCTGGATTCGCTGAAGAAGGCGCTTACGGAACGCGCATTGAACGCGGAGATGGACCACCACCTGGGCAGCGTGTTCGCGTTCTTTCGTCCGCGAACACGCTGATTTGCCCTCAACAGCGCTACCTGGCGCCGGTAACCGGGCGGCGATGAAAACGACAGCGTCTTGCGAACCGTGTCGCGCGACACATTGAAACGCTTCGCCGCGCTCCGCTGGCTCAGCCCTTCCGCGCAAGCCAGACGTACCTTCAGATAGAGTTCCACGCTGAAAATCCCCAGTCCTCCCTGCCAAGCAGAAAGGCTTCAAGGTGGACGACTTTTACGCCGCCCGCAGCGGACCTATCCCGCCGCTACCGTGGCCGACTATTCCACCGCCGTTCTCACTCAACAGTCTAAACGATCGCTAAAGGCCCGCATGCCGCGTCTTCGCCATAGCGTCAGGACCTGCTCGCGATCTTCGCCGCGCAACCGGGCCGCCGCCTCCACCAAAATGCCGAGGATGACGGCGCGGTCATCCCCGGTCAGTTCGACCAGTTCTGCCTTAGCGATTAGCCCACCCAGTTCGATGAGCTGGCGGGTGCGCTCGCGCCGCTTCACTTGCCACGCGCGGGCATCATGCCGCGCCCGGCTCGCCAAGTGGCAATTGCGCGCTGCCTGGTTCCGTTGCAGCGCTGCGCGGCTTGTTGCCTGCTCCCGCGCGAGGGCTTTTGCCGTCCCCTGAAAAGAACGCGGCGCCGCTCTTGCGCCACGCCTCCTTTCTGGCCGCGTCCGTCGTGGTGGCGGCGTCGAGCAACGCGCCCGCCAGCACTTCGGAGGAAAGAGCGTCAGCGCCGGTCGCATTCACCAGTTCGCCGAGCTGGCTGGTCTTGCGTGTTTTGAGTTGCCGTGCCTTGTCGGTGAGTGCCTTGAGTTCGGCGTCATAGTCACGGGGTTTACGCATTGTCCGTCCTTTCGTTGATGGAGGCGGACAGTTCAGCTATCGGGAGTCTCAGGCCCAAACAATAGCGTGAAATCTTCTGGGATTTCGCGTTCCCGAGTGCGATGAAATCGTTCGAGGGCGCGCTTATACGTCGTGCCGACGTGCTGCTTGAAGTGTAAATGGTTGGCCGCATGGCGATCTACCACTTCTCGGCCAAAGTCATTTCGCGCGCTGTCGGCTCCTCGGCGGTGGCCGCCGCCGCCTATCGTTCCGCCTCGCGGCTGCACGATGAGCGGCTGGCACGCGATCATGACTTTTCCAACAAGGCGGGCGTCGTTCACTCGGAGATCCTGCTCCCCGAGAACGCTCCGGAACAATGGCTCGACCGCGAGCGGCTGTGGAACGATGTCGAGGCGGCCGAGAAGCGCAGGGACGCGCAGCTCTGCCGCGAGGTCGAGTTCGCTATTCCCCGCGAGCTCGATCAGGCCGAAGGCATCCGTTTGGCTCGCGACTTCGTGAACCGTGAATTCCTGTCGCGCGGCATGGTCGCCGATCTCAATGTGCACTGGGACATGGGAGAAGGCGGACAGCCCAAGCCCCATGCCCACGTGATGCTCGGCATGCGCGAAGTGACCGAGGAAGGATTCGGTCCCAAGGTCCGCGACTGGAATCGCACCGAACTGCTCACTCATTGGCGCGAAGCCTGGGCCGATCACGTCAATCAGCGGCTGGCCGAACTCGATATCGATGCGCGGATCGATCACCGTTCCTTAGAGGCGCAGGGCATCGAGCTGGAGCCGCAGCACAAGATCGGTCCCGCCGCCTCGCGCATGGCCGGCCAAGGGCTGGAGAGCGAGCGGCTCGAAGAGCATCACGCGATTGCCCGGGCCAATGGGGAGAAGATCCTCGCCAATCCAGCAATCGCGCTCGACGCCATCACCCACCAACAGGCCACCTTCACCACCCGCGACATTGCCAAGTTCGTGCACCGGCACAGCGACGGCAAAGAGCAGTTCGATCAGGTCCTGGGCGCGGTCCGCGCCTCGCCCGAGCTGATTGCACTTGGGAAGGATGGGCGCGGCGAGGATCGCTTTACCTCGCGATCGATGATCGAGACCGAGAAGCGGCTTGAGAAGGCCACGATCAAGCTCGACGCCGGGCGGCGTCATGGCGTCAGCCGGGCGGTGCAGGAGAAAGCGTTGGCCCGCGCGGAGGCGAGGGGGCTTGTCCTCTCGGCCGAACAGCGCGGGGCGCTCGAACATGTGACCAATAGCCGCGGCCTCTCTTCGGTGATCGGCTATGCCGGCACCGGCAAGAGCGCGATGCTTGGTGTCGCCCATGATGCCTGGCGTTCGGCCGGCTACGAGGTGCGCGGTGCGGCGCTCTCCGGCATCGCTGCCGAGAACCTTGAGACTGGTTCGGCCATTGCAAGTCGCACCATCGCCAGTATGGAACGCCAATGGGCGCAGGATCGCGAGCTGCTGACCGATCGTTCGGTGCTGGTGATCGACGAGGCCGGGATGGTCGGCACCCGGCAAATGGAGAGAGTGATCTCGGAGGCCGAGAAGCGCGGGGCCAAGGTCGTGTTGGTCGGCGATCCCGAGCAGCTTCAGGCGATCGAGGCTGGCGCGGCCTTCCGCAGCATTGCCGAGCGCCATGGCAGCATCGAGATCATGCAGGTGCGGCGCCAAGGCGAGGAATGGCAGCGCGAGGCAACGCGCGATCTCGCTACCGGGCGGACCGGCGAGGCGCTGCTGGCCTATGAGGAGGCCGGGCATGTCCATGTTGCCGAGACACGCGAGGGTGCGAGGGAGGCGTTGGTCGGCCAATGGGATCGCGATCGCCAGCTAAATCCCACCGCAAGCCGGATCATTCTCACCCATACCAATGACGAAGTGGGTGAGCTGAACCAGGCGGCGCGTGGGCGCATGCGCGAAGCTGGTGAGTTGGG